>NZ_JAMZGF010000053.1 GCF_024158915.1 Chryseobacterium sp. S0630
AACAAATCAAAATATATAAAAATTATTTACTTTTTAACAAGAAAAACCGCCTCAGTTGTGAGACGGCTTCTTTTTTAAATTTATGGAGTAGTCATCTGTTCAATGACAAAAGTTTCCGTATCTGTTGTATGAGCTGAAAAATACCCCAAAGCTCCGTTGTTTATATTGCTTGGTGGATTGGCAGGAGTAGCTGTTCCGCCATTGCCGCCTGAAATCTGAAGCAAAGAACTGTAATAGGTGAATATATTGTTATCAATACATTGCATTTCTACATGAATTTTATCTCCCACTACCACTTCATGATCTCTGCCTTTATTATCATCATTAGGAAGAATCAGAGGCTGTTGATTGGGTAATCCGTTATTCACATTATCTGAAAAAGTATTCATGTACTTTTTAGTAAGATCATTGATGGTAAAACTAAAAAGGTAACGGTTTCCTAATGGTAATGGATCTGTAAATAATGGTAAGAGGGTATACGTGGTTTTATCTCCAAATTTGAAAGAACTCTGCTGTAATCCGTCAAAATAAACTACTTCAGGCATTCTGCTCTGAGCCGTATATTGTTTTCCTTCGGCCTGAACTTTTAAAGTATAAGTTCTGCCAGGCTCTCCGGTGAACGTAGTCGTTTGATAGATTCCGTTTCCTACATAATGAAGGGTTTCTGTTTGTCCCATATCGTCACTTAAAATAACCTCAGCGCCAGTGACCGCCGGATATTGATTAGGTGATGAAAAACTTACTGACTTTGTGATTTTTACGGTATAAGGTCCTGATTGATTGGTTACATTTCCTTCAATAACAATATTTCCGCTTTGATCATTCAGATCCAGGTCGATCTCTTTTTCACAAGAGGTTAATGCAAAGAGAGATACTATGATATAAAATATATTTTTCATGATTTAGAATTTGAAATTATAAGTGATGTTGGGTACCCAACGGAATAAAGAGGTCTGTATCGCACGGGTTGTTCCGGGACGGTCAGGATTGTCTTCAAAGTTGATGGTGTAGGCGTTTTCTCTACCATATAGGTTGTAAATACCAAATGTCCATGAACCACGGAATCGTTTATTGGTACTTGGTTCATAAGTTGCACTCAGATCCATTCTGTGATAGGCCGGCATTCTGTCTGCATTTCTGTTGCTGTATTGGAATATGGTTTGTCCGTTGAGTTCATATTTTCCGGTAGGGAAGGTAACAGCATTTCCTGTGCTATAGACGAACAGCCCTGAAAAACTCCATTTCGGATTAAGCTGATAGGTGGCAACGATAGAAAGGTCATGGGTTTTATCCATTCTGGCGTTGTACCATTCGTTATTGTTGATTCCGTCAATCTTTCTTTCTGTTTTGGAAAGGGTATAGGAAATCCATCCTGTCAGTTTTCCGCTTTTCTTTTTGGCAATAAGTTCCAATCCGTAAGCTCTTCCTTTTCCGAATAGCAATTCACTTTCTACATCTGCTCCTGTATCAAAACCAATTTGAGCCCCGTTTTTGAAGTCGATTTGGTTTTTCATGTCTTTGTAGTAAATCTCAGCGTTCAATTCATAATTATTGTTATTGAAATTTCTGCTGTAACCAAGGCTGATCTGATCTGCAATTTCCGGTTTTACCGTATAGCTGCTTCCTATCCACTGGTCGGTAGGGTTTCCACTGTTGCTGTTGCTCAGAAGGTGAAGATTCTGGGTATTTCTGGAATAACCTCCTTTTACACTGCTGACTTCGTTAATACGGTAGTTAGCACTAATACGTGGCTCAATATTCGTATAGGTTTTCCCGAATTTTCCTTTTTCTAAGAATTTACTGTCGGTTAACACACCATTCTCATAGGTATTGAATGTGTCTCCTCCCAGTACACTAAACATGGAGAGCCTTGCCCCATAATTAATCGTTAGCTTTTCCGTTGCTTTATAATCATCATTGATATAAACAGCATTCTCCCATGAATATCTCGGATTTCTCGTAAAGCTGCTCACAGTAGTCCCTGAAGCACTGCTCGGAGTAAGAGTATGATAAATAGACTGAAGACCGAAGCGTACAGAATGTTTGTTTCCTGCAAACCAGGTAAAGTCCTGCTTAAGATTCCAGTCACGGATTTTTGAATTTAAATCAAATACGGTATCATCATTTTTCAGACTGATTTTATAATCATAATTACTGTAAATGAATGACGTATTGGAGAATAGTTTACTGCTGATAATGCTGTTCCATCTCAAGGTTGCCGTAGTATTTCCCCAGTCTGTATTGAAAGTATCTCCCAATCCCAGAACATCTCTTCCAAAATATCCGGACAGGTAAATACGGTTGTTTTCATTGATCTGATAGTTGGCTTTAAGGTTCAGATCATAGAAATATAATTTGTTGTCTTTATAATCTTTATTGGTTTTAAGGAACAAATCGGCATACGTTCTTCTTCCTGAAACAATGAATGAAGATTTTTCCTTCTGAATAGGGCCTTCCACACTTAATCTGCTGCTGATAAGACCAATTCCTCCATTGATATTATAGTCTTTATTGTTTCCGTCTTTCATTTTAACATCTAATACAGAAGAAAGGCGACCTCCGTATTGTGCGGGGCTGTTTCCTTTAATGATGCTGGCATCTTTCAGAGCATCACTGTTGAATGTACTGAAAAAACCAAGAAGGTGAGAAGCATTATAAACCGGAGCTTCATCCAGTAATATCAGGTTCTGGTCGGTAGCACCACCACGTACACTGAACCCGCTGCTTCCTTCACCACTGCTTTTAATACCTGGTAAAAGCTGTATGGTTTTCATCACATCCTTTTCTCCGAACAGAACAGGAAGCTTTTCTATATTTTTAATGCTTAATGTTTCTGCTCCCATTTGAGCCGAAGTCAGATTTTTATCCTTTTTAATGCCGGTTATCACCACCTCATCAATTGCTTTTGCTACAGCTTCTGCAGGAACTAGGGGAAGGTCAACTTTTATATTCTGATCTACTTTGATCTGCTGTTCAAAATCCTGATATCCCGGGTAGGAAATAATCAGGGTGTAATTTCCCTCAGGTAAGGAAAGTGAGTAAAATCCATACTCATTGGCAACAACATTGATAGCAGGATCTTCACTTACTTTTACAGATACTCCGATGAGCAATTCACCGTTTTTTTTGTCTTTCACGGTTCCACTTACGGAATACGTTTGCTGGGCGATTGCCAGGGTACTGAAACAGAGCGCAGCGGTGGCTGCGGTGATTTTTAAAAAGGATGTTTGCATTAGTTTATTTTAAAGTAGTAGATCTCTTGTATAGGAATTAATGTTTAATTGATGTATGATTAGTTAGATGAATAGGGGATTTGTTACACGTAACAATTTAATTATGAAATAAATCCGGTGAAAAAACAGTTTTCCGGAAATAGTAAAAAGCAAGGATAAAATAAGATGTTTACACAAACAATAATATTATGCATTGTATATTGATTTATTGTTGTTTTTCTGTTGATTTTGTTGAAAAACAAATTATTAACGGGTGTTATCTAGTTTTTATTATTGCCCGGTATAAAAAATAGACAAATGAGCTTTTAAAAGTCTGTATGATGTTATCTTTTTCTGAGTTGGCTTGGCAGGATATTGAATTTTCTTTTAAACGCTGAGGAAAAATGTCTCGGATTTTTATAGCCGATATGATCAGAAATTTCACTGATATTAAGATCACTGTCGAGAAGCATTCTTTTGGCTTGTTCCATTTTGAGATCGTTCCAGTATCCGAAAACGGTAGTGCCGAAGAGCTCTTTGAAGCCTTTCTTTAAAGTAAATTCATTAGTCCCCACCAGATGCGCAAGATCATTTAGAGAGCTGTCTGCATTCAGGTTCTTTACAATATAATCTCTCACAGCGTACATTTTTTCTATATCTTTTTTCTGAAGAGAAGAAGGTAAGGATTCACTGTCAAGAAACTGTTCAAGCTGTAACAGCAGAAGTTCATTTACTTTAGCTTCAAGATAAATTCGTTTGAATATCCCTTTTCTGTTACAATGAATGATATCGTTCAGAATCTGATACATTTCATGGGTAATGCGGTTATGCTCAGTCTGAATGAGGGATGAATTTTTCTTGTCAATCGAACTTCTGAATATTTCAAACAATCCTGAATCTTCTGGCAGAAATTTTTTAAAAAACTCAGGAGCAAGATTGATTTCGAATATATACATTTCCGGGCCTTCAAATTCCATTCTGCCTTCCATATGATGGGCATAAATAATGTTGTGCTGATAGCTGTCAAACACTACTGTTTTCTGGAAGTTACCCGAAACTGCTTTGCTTTTTCCTTTCAGAGTAAAATGCATTTCTACTGAATCAAAATCACTTTCAAGATATATTTCAAGCAGTTTATTCAATACAACATTCCCAAAACTGATGTGGACATGGGTGAAGCTTATTTCGTGATAAAAACCATTTCCATAAGGAGGAATGAGCTGGGTAATGCATTCCTGGATGTCTCCATCATGTAAGAAATAAGAGGAAGGATAATTTCGCTCCATAAGCATGTTCCCAAGGTTTTCATCATATAGCCGTACTGTCATTTCCTTTTCTTTGGTTAGAATTTCCTTTTTACGGACTTTTTATTCCGTTTTACAGACCCTTTCTGTTGAATGTTTAGACTAAGTTTGCACAAAGATAATGATTATTTAGAATGATTCTTAATAATTAAAATTTGCTTTTAAATAAGAGAAAGAAATAATGAAATGATGTACATCTTATATAAAATTAATTGTTGAAAAATTATGAAATATTCAGGTAAAATAAACTGGTCTTTTGCGGCAGCAATAGCAGTGTCAATATGTTGGATTATTGGTGATATTTACGTTGCCGGATTTGATCCGAACCCTTCGGATTATCCGTTGTTTTCAAAGACTTATGCCGATCAGGTAGATGTAGAATTTGCAACTTTGATGCTGGAAGGTTCCACTCCAAGGTTGATGTTTGGTGCTTTGATTGGTGCTCTTACAGGACCTTTACTGCTTCCCGTCACGTGGCTGGTGTATCAGTTTTTTAAAGACACTCAAAAATGGTATGCCGTATTTGTGTATTGGATCTTACTGGCAGGAGCTGTTTTATCACCTTTAGGACATGCCGGATTCTTCTATGTGGGAGAGATTTATAAAGCAGTTTATCATACAGATTCTGCTTCTCATCCTTATCTTCTGGAAACAGGAAGAGGCTTTATGAAAATGCTGAATATCGCCTGGGGAACTGCTATTGGTGTACTGGCTGTAGGATGGATTTCCTTTGCTGTTTGTATTCTTTTCAATAAAACCCTGCTGCCGAGATGGATGGCTTTGCTGACACCATTTGCGCTTACTTTGTTTATTATTCCTATAAAAAATCTTTTACCTCTTCCTTTTTCAGGATGGGTAGGTGGAGCGATATTCAATATTGCGTATCTGACATTTTTCAGTTCTCTGCTTTTTCTTTTCAGAAAGAAACTGTTGAATAAAATATAGTTTTAAAGAATCTTACCATGATGATAACTTGAAATAAAACACAGAGAAAGGCCTTTGAATCTTAGTATTTGAAGGCTTTTTTATTTTAAAAACAGTCCTTCTTTTCTTTTGATCAAAATATTAATCCTATATTGGCTGGGAATTAAGCGGGAGAATATGGAAAATCTGAAAATCTGGGTAAGAAAAAATGGCTCTACTGTAGTCCTTATAATATTGTTTATTATCATTTTGGTAAATAAAGATGCGAAGGCATGGCTGATGAGACAGGTGGCTTCCACAGGAATTCTCAATGCCAGTATATCAGAACCAAAAGAAACGAAAAATAGTTCAGTTAAATTTTCCTATGCCGGATTTATGCTGAAAAATGAAGATGGAAAGATTACAGATATTTCTGCCTTACAGAATAAAGTGGTCTTCATTAACTTTTGGGCCTCCTGGTGTCCTCCGTGTCGTGCAGAGTTTCCGTCTGTTCAGAAACTATATGATCGATACAAAGACAATCCGGATATGGTATTTCTTACGGTAAACCTGGATGATAATATTGCTCTTGGAAAATCTTACTTAAAGGAAAACGGCTTTACAGTTCCTTTTCTGGTACCGGCCGGAAATATTCCTGATGTATTGTATAGTGGTTCACTGCCAACGACTGTTGTATTAGATAAAAAAGGAGAGATCCGTCTGCATCATAAAGGGCTGGCAGACTACAGTAAAGATTCATTTTACAAACAGATTGATGAGCTTTTGAAACAAAATCCCTAGCTATTTAAATCGTATTTTTATATCATAAGAAATAGAATATGGTACAACAGCTAAGAACCCACATTGAAAAAATAGTTCCTCTTAATGATGATGAATTTGAATTCATATCGTCCTGTTTTACCTATAAAAAATATAAGAAGTATCAGTTTTTAGTACAGGAAGGAGAAGCTGTTCCTTACAACTATTTTGTATTGAAAGGTTTGTTAAAGTTGGTTTATACAGACGAAACCGGAAAAGAACATATTGTAGGATTTGCGATGGAAGACTGGTGGGAAACCGATTTTCCGGCTTATTACCAGCAAACTGCAGCTACTATGTCTTTGGAATGCATTGAAGAGACAGAAGTATTATGCATTAAGCTTGATGATTATAAAAAACTATGTGCACAGCTTCCGAAACTGGAACATTTCTTCCTTGAAAAAGCCTATATGGGTTTTATTACCGCTCAACAACGTACCGTTTCCATGATGACAACCGGAATAAAAGAACGCTATAATCAGCTTTTGAAAAAATATCCTTCGTTGGTTCAGCGGGTTCCAAAATCTCTTCTGGCAGCTTATTTAGGAGTTTCGAGGGAGACACTGAGCCGATTGCCACTATAAAATGTGATGATGATCACAGGATAATCGTGAGCCGGATCACATAGATTTGAAGCATCTGTTCTGCAATTTTGCATAGTAATTCTAAATTCAATGCAATGGAAAAAAGAACAGTTAATCCATGGAAATGGCAGGATGAGAGAAGTTATTCTCAGGCTGTAGAAGTAAAAAATGTTGAAAGTACTTTATACTGCTCAGGGCAGGCAGCTATTGATCCCGATGGAACATCCAGTGATAAGGATATGAAATCACAACTGGAACAGGCTATTGCCAATCTGGAAGAGGTAATCCGTTCAGCAGGATATGAATGCAATGGTATTGTAAGATTAAATATCTACACAACTTCTACTGAAGAACTCTGGCCTCATTTTCCTATTCTTCAGGAGTGGATTGCCAGACATCAGATTCAGCAGGCTGTAACCATGCTTGAGGTGAATGGTTTGTTTGAAACTTTAAAGGTGGAACTTGAAGCTACAGTCGTAAAATAAATGAGAAATAAGCCTTAAAAAAATAAACCTTCAAAATATAATTTGGAGGTTTTTTCTTACATTTATCCTATACCAATTACGATATCCAAAGATCTTATGAATATTCAACTTTTTTCAAAAAATGCTTTAGTAGGAGGAGCTACGCAGGGAATCGGTGCCGGAATTGCCACTGAATTGGCAAAATGCGGAGCCAATGTTACCGTTATGTCCCGCAATGAAACAAAACTTAAAGATTTCGTTGCTGCACTACCTGTCATCAATGCTGATCAGAAACATAGCTATCTTGTAGCAGACTTTTCAGACTTTGAAAGTTATAGAAAAATTATTGCAGGATATTTTAGTAATCATTCAGTAGATATTCTGGTGAATAATACCAATGGTCCGGAACCGGGGTTGGCAGTGGATAAAAATACCGATGACTATCAGAAAGCATTTGACCTTCTCTTTAAAACTGTTTGCGAAACAACATTACTGGCTCTACCGCATATGATTCAACAGAAAAAAGGGCGTATCATTAATGTTTCCTCTTTATCAGTAAAAGAACCGATTGGAAATCTGGCCTTGTCCAATTCTATCCGTTCTGCAGTGATTGCTTGGGCAAAAACCCTTTCTAATGAGATTGCACAGCATAATATCACGGTAAATAATGTGTTAACAGGGTATTTCGATACTGAAAGAATTCAAAAACTGGTGGCTCATGAGGCTCAGCAAACTGGTTCAAAAGAAGAAGAAATAAAAAAGGCGAGGGAAAATAAGATTCCTATGAAAAGATTCGGACAGCCTGAGGAATATGGACATCTGGTGGCGTTTCTGGCTTCGGAATATTCAAATTATCTTACCGGAACAAGTATTCCTTTGGATGGAGGATTGAATAATACGTATTAAAACTTTACCATTTAGGAAACATAAATTCTTTTAAACCGCAAAAGCCACAAAAGTTTTTGAATTTGTTTCTAAGCTTTCTATTTTGAGTGTTAAAGTACACGTAAGTTGTTTGAAATCTTTGATTTACTTCTTCTTATATGAACTTTTTGCAGCATTGTTTTTAAATTTATTAAACTACACTAAGACTTTTGTGGCTTTTGTGGTTTGAGAATAAAATAAGGTAAATGTAATAAACCCTTTTCCCCAGTTGTCATATACATATTGGAAAATATGATATGAAAAACTGGTCTTTTAAAAAATGGAACACCGTACTGGGATGGTTCCTTTTCGCTGTTGCGCTTATTACTTATCTTTCAACGATAGAACATTCCCTGAGTTTTTGGGACTGCGGAGAATATATCTCTTCAGCTGTGAAACTGGAGGTAACCCATGCTCCGGGAGCGGCTTTATTCCAGATTATGGGAGCAGTAGCAAGTATTTTTGCATTGGGGAATGCGGAACATTATTCTATTGTCATCAATGCAATGTCAGCATTATTCAGTGCATTTACAATCCTGCTTCTGTTCTGGACGATTACCCATTTTTTAAGGAGACTTTTACATAAAGATGTTGAAAAAATTACAAAGCATCAGGAAATCTCAATCCTGTTTGCCGGAATGATTGGAGCTTTATGTTTTACATTTTCAGATACATTCTGGTTTTCAGCAGTAGAAGGAGAGGTGTATTCCATGGCTTCCATGTTTATTGCTTTGCTGGTTTGGCTTATCACCAAATGGGAAAATGAATATAAAACAGCAGACAGCGAGAGATGGATCATTCTTATTTTCTTTATCATAGGACTTTCTGTAGGGGTTCATATGATGTGTATGCTGGCTATTCCGGCCATATGCCTGGTGTATTATTCCAGAAATTATACTTTTTCGTGGAAGAATTTTATAATGGCCAATTTGGTTACACTGGGAATTCTTGCCTTTGTATTCAAGATGATTTTCCCTTTGATAATGACTCTGTTTGGAAAGCTTGAAATTTTCTTTGTGAACGGACTGGGACTTCCTTTCCATTCAGGGACCATTGTGGCGTTTGTTCTCATGACGATCATAAGTTATCTTCTGATTAAATATGCCCGAAAAACAAAAAGAAAACTATACCAGACTGTCGTTTTATCTCTGGTCTATATGATCATCGGATTTTCATGCTGGCTGGTAATTCCGATAAGAGCGAATGCCAATCCTCCGATGAATCTTAATGATCCTGATACTGCTATCGGGATGAGAGATTATTATAACAGAGAACAATACGGTGACTGGCCTACCATTTACGGACAGAATTACACTGCATTTCTTGATAAAAACGGAATGAAAAAAGATGAAGACGGAAGCTATAAAAGAGACATCACCGGAGATATTTACGAAAAAGATGAAAAAACCGGAACCTACAGAAAAACAGGGGAGAGATTCAACTATGTGTTTAACAAATCCCATATAAGCTTCATGCCAAGAATGTTCAATCAGGATAATGAAGTGATGGCAAACTATATTTCTTTATATGGAGCTCCTGACTTTACTTTTAACTATGATAATGAAGACGTTGCAGACAATCCGGAAGCGAAAAGGATTTTTGAAGAATTGAGAGCAAAATATGAAGGAGATTCTATCACGGCAGAAGATTATCTGAAAGTGAAGCCTTATGATCTTATTAAAGTGCAACGTCCATCCTTCGCTCAGAATATGGATTATTTTATATCATTTCAGAATGGATACTACTTTGTAAGATATCTGATGTGGAATTTTGTAGGAAGACAGAATGATCTTCAGGGTCACATGGAAAATACGAACGGTAACTGGATCTCAGGATTTTCTTTTATTGATAATGCTTTACTTGGGAATCAGGATCATATGCCTGCAAAGTTTAAAAATGAAAGTACCGTAAAGTTTTTCTTTTTGCCGCTGATTTTAGGATTGATTGGCTTCTTTTTCCAGCTCAACAGAGACTTTGGAAGGTTTTATGCGATGCTTTCATTGTTTGTTCTGACAAGTATGGGAATTGTTTTCTATACCGGAGTAAAACCATTTGAAGTAAGGGAAAGAGATTATGCCATGGTAGGTTCATTTTATGCCTTTGCCATTTGGATTGGTCTGGGAGCGGGATTCCTACTTTGGCTGATTCAGTCTAAGGTTAAATCCAATGCTGCCAACATTATTCTTGGGCTTATTTTACTAGGAATTCCTTTGATGATGGGCTTTCAGAATTACACTTCGCATGACAGAAGCAAGAAAACAGCAGCCCGTGATTATGCCTATTCATTTTTAAGGTCGTTGCCAAAAGATGATATTATTTTCATTTATGGTGATAATGATACCTTTCCGGTATGGGCGATTCAGGAAACGGAAAGATTCAGGGATGATGTGAAAACGGTGAACTTTACCCTTTTAGCCACTCCATGGAATATTGATCAGGTGAAAAGAAAAACTTACAATGCGAAGGGGATTCCGGGTGAATTAACGCATGAAGAATATAGAGATGGGGTAAATGATCAGGTATATCTGATGAAAAAAGAAAACTGGGAAGAACTTTTCCAAATGCTGAAAGAACAGGGTGCTCCGGACACTGCTTTCCAGGAATTCAGAAAATATCTGACCCAGGATTCTCTGACATTGAAAGATGCTATGAAATTTCTGAAATTACAGTCATCCGAAAAAGATGAATTGCTGAAAATGTACTTCGGAGAAAAACAATATGAAAAATACAATATTCTTCCGGTGAGCAAATTTATTCTTCCGGTAAATAAAGAAAATGCAGTGAAATCGGGGATCATTACTCAGGCAGATCTTCCACAAGCTGTAGACCAGATTATGATTAATTATGAAGCCAATACGCTTTATAAAAGTAATCTGATGATGCTGGATATGCTGGCTAATTTCGATTGGAAACGTCCGATTAATTTCTCTTCAGGCGGGATGTATGACAGTGAAAATATTTTTTATCTGGATGAATATCTTCAGTTTGATGGTTTCAGCTACAGACTGGTTCCTATTCATACTCCGCAGAGTCCGGATGGAGACAAAGGAAGGGTAGATGCGAATTCTCTTTATCAGGTGGTGAAAAACTTCAGATGGGGAAATTTTAAAGATTTAAGTATTTATTATGATGAAACGGCTACGTCAAATATTTTGGGCTACAGAATGTCCGTGAGCAGAGCTGTATCTGCACTGGTTGTCAATGGGCAGAAAGCTAAAGCATTAGAATTACTGGATCTTGCTGCAAAAGAAATTCCTGTGGAGAAATACAATGATCCACGTTCATTAAGTGCGATGGTTACCGGATATATTGTTGCAGGAAAGGAGCAAAAAGGTCTTCAGCTGGCTGAAACACTCAAAAAGGGAATATTTGAAGAATATGATTATTACCAGAACCTTTCTCCTTCATTTAAAGCAGCAGCCAAAAGACAGATGAGGTCTAAACCGATGGAATATGCACTTGTTGTTGCAGCCGTTACAGATGCCTACAAGACTTTGGGGCAGAAAGAAAAAGCGCATGCGTATCTTTTAAAATCGATGGAACCTATTGATAAGAAATTCAGTGTTTTTATCAAAGGACTTCAACAGATGGGCAAAGAAAAAGCAGGGAAGGAAGCTGAAAATGTACGCCAGATTACTCCTTTTTATCAGTATTTATTCAATGTCATGGAGCCTTTTGATTCCACATATTCCAGGAAAAAAGAAATTGAAATTACAAATTCAATGATGAAAGTGACACAGTAAAACATATAAAAAAGCCTTTAAATTCAATATTTAAAGGCTTTTTTAATATAAATCAGGATGAGTTAATAGAATCTCATTTTATAAACGCAAAGAATTAAATGCTTGATTTTATATATTGAGGCAAAGAGGTTTGATCAATTTCATTGATCGTTTTTAAGCGAATGTATTACCATAATGTTTCATCTGCGACAAAGTCGCTCTTCTTCGCTTCCTTAAATAAACATAATGATAATATTCCTTTGCGTTAAAAATTAAATTCAAGTAATGTAAAAATCATCAAATTTTAAAGATTAAAAACCTATGAGATTTGAACCATTCATACTATCGTTTTTCTTTCAACGACCAGCCAAATTTCAGTCCGATAATAAAAATAACCAAAAGCAGTTCCCCGGCAGCCAGTAAAATATCTCCCGGCACACGCATCCATCTCAGAAAATGCATGATGTCCGTCTGCATGAACTCTGCAGAACGTGCATACCAGTAACCTTCTTTTATAGAGGCAACAGACTGCATGATGCCTATTGGAAGAAGACTGATGGTTACCATCACCAGTAATCCGATATTAATCATCCAGAAAGCCCAGCCAATTAATTTATCATTCCACTGTCGGTCAGGATAAAGTCCTCGCAAAACAAACATCATTAATCCGATTCCCAGAATCCCATAAACTCCGAACAACGCCGCATGACCGTGTACAGCAGTGGTATTCAGTCCCTGGATGTAATACAATGCAATAGGAGGGTTGATGGCAAACCCGAAGATGCCTGCACCAAGGAAATTCCAGAAACACATGGCAATGAAGCAGTAGATAGGCCATTTGTAAGCCTGAATCCATTGGGTTGATTTACTCAGTTGATAATTTTGGTAAGCTTCATAACCTATCAGAACAAGCGGGACTATTTCAAGGGCACTGAAAGTTGCTCCTAAAGCAAGTACAGCGGTAGGCGTAGCACTGAAATACAAATGATGGAATGTCCCCAGAATTCCTCCGCCAAGAAAAATAATGGTAGAAAATAAAACGGCACTGGTGGCAGATTTCAGCCTTAATAATCCCAGTCTTGTAAATAAAAAGGCAGCCACTACCGTTGCAAAAACTTCAAAAAATCCTTCTACCCAAAGATGAACAACCCACCATCTCCAATATTCGGCAATCGCCATATGAGTTTGTCTTCCATACATTAATCCTGCTCCATAAAATAATGCAATGGCTACGGATGAAAGGGTAAATAGGGTCAGCAAATGACGGTCTCCATCTTTACGTTTCAAAGCAGGAAGTAATGCTCGGACCATTAATACCAACCAGAGAATAAGCCCGATGAGCAGTAAGATCTGCCACACTCTTCCCAGTTCTACATATTCATATCCCTGATGTCCCCAAAGGAAATTATCCACCAGTCCAAGTTTTTGCATCACACCAAGCCATTGTCCGGTTAAAGATCCCAGCACAACAATCAATAAGGCTCCGAATAATATATTCACTCCCAGTTTCTGATATTTAGGTTCATATCCTGAAACCGCGGGAGCGATATAAAGGCCTGTTGCCAGCCATGAGGTAGCAATCCAGAATATCGCGAGCTGTACATGCCAGCTTCTGGAAACCGACTGTGGTAAAAACTGGTCCAAAGGAATCCCATAAAACCCGCTTCCTTCCACACCATAATGGGCTGTAACTACACCGGCAAGCATTTGAACAAGGATTAGCAGAGCAACGACCCAAATGTATTTCAAAGTGGCTTTCATAGAAGGGGTAGGTTTCATATTTCGAAGTGGATCTTCCAGCGGCAGAGCTTCACTGATTTCTTCTTCTTTGTTTCTGGCATGATAAAATACCAAAAGGCCTACTGAACCTAATAAAAGTAATATACTGAACCCTGACCATAAATGCAGTGAAGGCGGAGGAACATTTCCTACCAATTCATCATGCGGCCAGTTATTGGTGTACGTCACATCATCTCCCGGTCTTTCCGTGATACATACCCATGTGCTCCATGCAAAGAAAGCATTCATTTTAGCCATTCTGTCAGGGTCCTTGATGGTATTTTCGGGGATGGCGTACTGATCACGGAGTTTAGCCATGGAGGTATCATTCATGAATAATTTTGAATAATACTGTGAAAGCTGTTTCTGTACTTCTGCCCGTTCAGGAGAGAATACAATTTCATTTTTGCTTTCATCAAAGGTATTGGTACGAAGTTCCTTTTTCAGCAATACCTGATATTTAGCCTGTTCTTCATCCGGAAGTTCTTTGTAAACTTTATGATCCTTTTTCGCCAGCTCATCAAGCAGCAGAACAGATTCTCTGTGAAGGTAATCTGCCGTCCAGTCCGGAGCAATATAAGCACCATGTCCCCAGATACTTCCTACCGTTTGTCCTCCAATAGACTGCCACACGTTCTGCCCGTCTTTGATATCCTGTTCGGTAGCGATCACAGTTCCATCTGTGCTTACTACTTTCTCAGGAATTGGGGGGATTTTTCTGTAAATTTCAGTTCCATAGAAAATAAGAACAGCAAACGAAGCAACCATTACTACAGCAAGCCATATCCAAAGTTTTTTAGGTGTCATTCTGTATTAGTTTTTAAGATTCAACAGCAAATTCTTTCTCCAGTCGGATCGCTTTGGGAAAAAGGATGTTATTTTCAAGGTGGATATGTTTATGTAAATCATTTTCAAAATCCTGAAGCATGGCAAAAGCTACTTTGTAGGTGTTGCAGGCATCTGCAGGTGGTAGATATTCATCTGTGATTTCCGCAATTCTTCTGAAGCGTTCACCTTCCACTGTATGTTCATGCATCATCATGCTGACAGGGTTTTCAACGGTTCCAAAAGCAGGTTGGAGCAGGGCTTCACCGGATATTCTTGCTTTAATCATATTTCTTACAAATGGAAACAGAATCAATTCTTCTTTTTTCATATGAGCGGCCAGATCTTGTGCTGATTCATTGAAGATCGTATTGATTTCGAATAATTCCGGATGTCTGCCTCCATGAACTTTACATAATTTGTCAAGAAAAGCTTGTAAAATGGGAGTTTTTTCTTCTACATAACGATGGTGGGTTTTCTCAATATAATCTGCCAGGAGATCCAGAGGCCAGCTGTTAAAGTCAATTGAAGTGCCTTCATTTTTTGGCAGGGCTTCCAGTTCTTCATAAATTTTTTCCGGAGCCAGTTTTTTATTGCTGCAGGCTTCTTCAATTGTTCTTCCGCCTTTACAGCAGAAATCAATGCCATGTCTTTTAAAAATTGCGGCTGTTCTGAAATCTTCAGCCACCATATTTCCTATAAAGTCTGTTCTTGTATTCATAATATAATACTTTTTTATCTTTTATTATTTTAAATTTTTTTTTAATCTATTTCTTAAGAGAAAGGATGTATTTTACCATCAGTTTGGCGTTATCTTTACTTAATCCTGCATGAGGTGTCATAGGAATTTCTCCCCAGTTGCCTTTACCTCCGTCAATAATTTTCTGTGCAAGCATATCAACATCTGCTTCTTTGTATTTTGCTGCCACTTCCTGATAGGCGGGGCCAACAAGTTTTGAATCAATTTTATGACATGATAAACAGTCTGTTCCTTCTACAAGGGATTTTCCTTCTGCGATTTCTGCATCAGCTCCCGAAAGAGGAGCGGCTGCCGGGGCTGCTTCCTGAGGTTTAGGCTCTTCCAGCATTACATTGGTTTCCGGTGCCTGAGGAATAGGATCTGTATCTTTTTTATCTGAACATGAAGTTACAGCGAGTGAAAACAGCGCAGCTGTTAGAAGTAATTTTTTCATAATCTTATCCATTTAAAGTTGTATTTGTTTTTTTATTTCGTGTACAATAGCTTCGTAATCGCTATCGAGACCTTCTTTTTGAAAAGCCAGCGTTCCCTTTTTTGAATACACTGTAATGATATTGGAGTGGGAGAATTCTATAGGAGATATCTGTTTATATTTTACAGCCATAATATTAGCCAGTTCCCGGGTATCTTCTTCATTACCCCGGATGAAAGTCCATTCTTTTTCATCAAATCTGTTCACGTACAGATATCTCTTCATTACTTTTGGAGTATCATTTTCCGGATCAATGGAGATCAGTACATACTGAATGTCTTCAGGGTTTGTTTTTCCTACTTTCTGGGCAATTGTTCTCATTTCAGCGGTCAGTTTTGGACAGGCCGTTTTGCAGGAAGTGAAAATCATTGCGGTTACCAGTACTTTTCCTTTCAGATCTGAGAATGTAATGTTTTTACCATCCTGTTTTTCCCAGTTTGTCTGTACATTATAGATAGAATCAGGGCTTATTTCTTCATTTTTCTTGCCGCATGATATCATGATCAGGGCCAGTACTATCAGGGTTATATTTTTCATAAAGGTCAATTTTTGTTTTTAGCACATCTGAATCCGAGATTATTAAGGCAGTAATTTGCTTTTATACTTCCTCTTAATGCGTACCGGATAAAGGCAGCGTAGTTTCTTAAATCAGAAGAGGTTACTGCTGCTCCGGCACAGAAAAGGTTGTCATTCACCGTATTGTCTTTCCTGGATTCTCCACTCATCATTACTGAATTAAAGTCATAAGTCCATTCCCAAACCATTCCATACATATTGTAAATTCCATAATAATTGGGTGGCTCTTGTTTTATCGGTTGTTTGTTTTTATCCTTTTTTTGGTAGGCTTTCAGAATATAGTCAGTAAAAGCGGGATCTTTAGAGGCATTTGGCGTTTTTTGATCTGCTAATGCAGCATATTCCCATTCGTCAATAGCAGGAAGCCTTTTTCCAGTACTTTTTGCATAGGCCTCAGCTGCAAACCATGAAATATTAGTGACTGGAGCATCCGGACTCATTCCTTCCGGAATTTCATAATCGCTTTTCCAGTGTTTCAGATAATTGCTGTCTGCATAAAGTCTTAATATTTTACTTCTTGTCCATTGAGGATTTGCTTTAAGAAACTCAAGATATTCATTGTTTGTAACAGGGCTGTCATCCAGATCAAAAGTCTGTACTTTTACAATCCTTCCTGAATCTTTTCCAATGAATGCCTTATATGTTCCTCCCGGGATTTCAATCATTTTTTTCTGACTGACAATCAGGTTTAAACGCTTTTGTACATGGATTTCACTCTCAGGATTTTTCACCTTTTCAGAACAGGATATCATTCCTGAACATATAATCCAACCTAAAATAATTGCAAAAGCTCTCATTGTTTCTTTTTTGAAATCCTAATGAACCTTAATTCATTACTGATTCTTTTTATAGACTGCCGGATTTTCCGGTCCGGTTACTTTAATCTTACCTAAAGCACCTTTGTTGAATGCTCTGAAGATGGCATGATCTACAATCACATATTCTCCGGGAACCGTTGCTTTAAATTCTACGATAGACGCTCCTCCGGGAGGAATTACCGTTGTCTGTACATTATCATTTATTTTGCTGCCTCCTTCAATATATACTTTGTCAAAAATTTCACCGATAATGTGGAAGGATGAGGTCAGGTTTGGACCTCCATTCCCTACAAAGAACCTTACTGTTTCCCCTGTTTTTACCTGAAGTTCTTTATCCCCTAAAAGCGAAGCTGTATTTCCATTGAAGACTACATATTCGGGATGTTCGGCGATCGCTTTGTCCATGTCAAACTCCTGCAGTCCTTTATCCCCGAATTTTCCTTTAGTATAAAAATCTCCCTGCATGATGTAGAATTCTTTGTCTACTTTTGGAAGGCCACCTTCAGGTTCTATAAGGATGAGGCCATACATACCGTTGGCAATGTGCATTCCTACTGGTGCTGTGGCACAATGATAAACATACAGTCCGGGATTTAATGCTTTAAAATTAAATACTGCTTCCTTACCGGGAGCCACAAAAGTAGCTTCAGCACCACCACCAGGACCATTCACGGCATGAAGGTCAATATTATGGGGAAAGGTATTATTTTCATGGTTTTTAAGATGAAGTTCAATATCATCTCCAACTCGCGCGCGGATAAAACTTCCAGGAACAGTTCCGTTGAAAGTCCAGAAATTATATTCTGTTCCGTCTGCGAGTTCACCTGTTTTTTCTATTGTTTCCAGTTTTACAATAATTTTTTTAGCGGCACGGTTTCCTACAGGAGCCGGAACATTGGGGGGAGCCGGCATTTTTAACTCTTCACTTGTTCCGTCCGTTTTGATGTTTTCGGTATTGGTGATATTGGATGTATCTCCTGAAGGGCTCTGTTTGCAGGCATTAAGAGCCATTACCGTCAATAAAGCCGAGGTAAATAATATGGTCTTTTTCATAATGGGAGAATTAATGATTTGAATCTTTCTGCTGATCGATAGGGTGCAGAATTTTTTCAGTATTTGTTTTTTGTTTGGTAAATTGTAAAGCTATGATGATACACAGAAAGAGTGCTTTAGCAGATTCTGCATAGATAAAATAGTTATGCATTTCTGAAGGCGGGACCGGCTTTCCTGCGGACAACAGCTGAGCCCTTGTATCAAGAACAGGAAGCATCCAGAACTTTTCCAGCAGCAAAATAATTACTACAAGGAGAACCATCAGAAAATCGGTTTTCTTGTAATTTTTCCGACTGATACACATTACCGCAATAATTAAAATCAGAAAAACACATTGTATTTTGGTAGATATTCCGAACATCATCATTCCCAGTTCAAGCGCTACAGGAAGAGTCATCCCGCTGACCTGAAACTTCATAGGTGTTTCCAGAAAACTAATGGTGATAAAAACACCTGTCATCAGACAAAGCATCATTAACACAAGGGGATTTTTAACATGCAGTTTCATTGTCTTATTATTGAGATATAAACACCTTTTTGTCTTTTATTAAATTGATTTTAAAAATCAATAAAGCAGCAGGGGTTTTAAATGGTTATGATTATATGATATTTAAACTCGGGAACGTTAATACATTAATTCTGAATTGCAGATAATCAACGGAATTGATCAGGTGAGTACTTTCTTCTTTTTTCTTATACAAATATAGAATCTATTTCTATTTAAAAAGGGTATTTTATCTGTTATTTATTCTGACTTTTGTCACCTTGTTTTTTCACTTTCAAAAATTATTCTTTTCTGGCAATAATAGTAACTGCGCACATGTTTTTTTCATGTTTTTTGAATATTCTTTTCATTTGGAAAACTCTCTTTCTGATAGAAGGATTGAGTAATATATTTTTTGCAATCTTAACAGCTCCGGAAACACCTTCATCATCTATAATTCTTTCAGGTTCTAAGAGATGCATGGGAGCCGTTTCAACTTTCAGAACAGTAAAGCCTTCTTTTTTTAATAAATCTGTCCATTCAGAAACAGTGAGTGGCCGGGCATTGACTTTAATGGCTAATGCAAGTTCTTTCTGAATATGCAGTTTAACATTATTATCCAGATCATCCGGTCTCAAAGCCAATTCATGAATTGCATAATACCCCTGAGGTTTCAAAATTCTGTAAGCTTCCCGGATAATTTCTGCTTTTCTGTGATCTGCATGCATACTCAGCATTGCTTCTCCATATACTTTACTGACTGATTGTTCAGGTAAAAAACTCTGTGCCGCATTTCCCAATCGGAAGAGGGCAGAGGTCTGTTTAAATGCTCTGTTCAGATCATTTACAGCATTTTGCTCAGCATCAATTCCTATATATGAGTGAGGCTTTTTTTCCAGTGTCATATGTGCTGTATAACCGAGACCGGGAGCAAATTCCACTACATCATCAGCAGGTGTTATATCCAGCATTGCCAACATTTTTTTGGTAAGAGAAAGACCACCTGGCCGCAAAACTTTTTTGCCGATTTTAGCCAATAACCAGTGCCCCGACATTTTTTCAATATTTTCTGTATTCATAATGTTGTTTTTAATTGATATATAAATACCTTTTTGTCTTTTATTTTTTTAAATTTTTTTTACCCTTTTAAATAGGTCAGTTTTAAATCCAGATTATCAACAAAGGTTTGGATTTTTGAAGTTTCAAGCATGATACGAAGATCCTGTCTAATGCTTTTAAACTGCTCATGAAGCGGGCACGGATGTGTTTCCGAACACTGATCAAGCCCAAGTCCGCAACCGGTAAAAAGCTTATCACCGTCAATTTCTCTTACGATATCAGCAATGGACGTATTCAGATTTTTCTGATCCATATAAAAACCTCCATTGGGGCCTTTGGCGGATTGTACAAATCCTTTTCTGCTCAACTCCTGCAAAATTTTTGCAATAAAATGCTCTGGTGAATGGATGCTTTTTGAAATATCCTTAATTCCGACCCTGCTGTCATTTTTAGACTGCTGGGCAATATAGATCAAGGCTCTTAAAGCGTATTCACAGGTTTTTGAAAACATTTTACTGAGTTTTATGAGACAAATATAGAAAGATATTTTTAATAAAAGATAAATTAGTCTTTTATTTTTTTCTAAATCTGATGAAGATCATCTTTAAGGGATTATCCCATCATATTTTGGGTAGCTTTATTACTCTTTCTAAGATCTGACGGTCTCGATTGGGTAAATTCATGAAAGGTATCACTAAAGGCGCTTATCGAGCTATAGCCCACATCATCGGCAATTTCATTGATAGGTTTGTCTGTATTTAAAAGTAATTCAATGGCTTTGATGATTCTTAGTGTTTTTAAATACTGAAGGAAAGAAATATCCATATCCGCCTTGAAAAGTCGTGACAGAGAACGCTCACTCAAACCAAACCTGCTGCTGACATTGGACAGAGTCAACTTTTCCCCAATATTCCATTCCAGATAGGATACAATTTTCATCATCTGTTTATTATGGGTGGCAGGAAGAATAATGGGTAATGGCTGTTGGTGAGTTTTTGGAAGGATTTTTTTTAGAGCAACTAAAAATTCGAAATTTTCATCCTTAGCAGTAACGTGTTTTTCATCCCAGATTTCCGAATATTTGATCATCTGGATCAGAAGTTCTGAGGCCGGATAGATTCCCAGTCTGCTGTAGAAAGGATCTGAAGCATCATCATGAGCATAGAAATAAAGAGAACGCAGAACTGTCGCTGTATGTCCGATCTCTAAAATATGTTCCATTCCCTGCGGAATCCAAAAGAAATGTCTTGCCGGAACCACATAGGTTCTGTTATCAATCGTAATATAGGCAATGCCACCTTCCACATAACTCAGCTGTCCTTTTGTGTGTTTGTGAAAAGGAATCAGCTTTTCTGATTTTTCGTGCATAACAAATACACTTTTATCGTCTTTATCAATGTCCGGAAGTGCAGCAATTAATCCCATAAAAAAATTTAGAATACCAATGAAAATACAAATATAATCATTTGGCCGGAATCATGTAAAAGTTGACTATTTTAGATAAATAAAATTTCAGGATTGCCAATAAATTTGCAGTGCAATAATTCAAAAATTCAAATGAAAATTTATGTCGCCGGATTGCTGATGCTTGGAATTTCCTCCACTATATCAGCTCAGACCGGCAGTCCAACAAAGGATACCATACGACTCTCCCTAAAAGACGCATGGCAAAAAGCGGAAGAAAACAGCCGTCATATCAGAATCAATACCATCAATGTAGACATTGCCGAAGCTGAAGTAAAAGATGCCAAAAGAGAGCGTCTTCCGGAAATAGAAGTTAAAGGTTCTGCAGAAAAAGCTTCCAATATTCCCATCTATGAAAACGGAATTTTTTCCAAACCAACACAGCATGAAGTGATTCATACGCTGTACAGAGCCGGAGCAGATTTTTACCTTAACATTTATAACGGAAATAAGCTGAATCTTAAGATTAAGGAAAATCAGACCCTTCAGAAAATTAAGGATATTCAGAAAGAACAGTCGGTTTCAGACATACATTATAAAACTGCAGCTCTTTATCTTGAATTACAGAAAACATTAATCTTCAGAGATCTTATCAAACAGGATATCACTGATCAGAAGACACAGCTTAAAGAGATACAGACTCTTTATAAAAATGGAGTGGTATTGAAAAGTGATGTTTTAAGGATTGAACTGGAACTTTCCAAAAGAAAAATGGCTCTGGTGACTATAGAAAATGATATCCTCATTGCAATGCAGAAACTGAATATTATTCTTGGAATTCCGGATGAGCAGATTGTTATCCCTGAAGCACCGTTTAATCAGTGGAATGAGAGTACAACTTATACTGAGTATCTCAAACTGGCACTGGATCATTCTTTTGATTATCATGTTTCTGAACAGCAGACAGCACTGAGTATGATCAAACTGAAACAGGTAAAAGCCAATGTAAGACCTAAAATAGGGATGTATGGTGAATTTTATTATGCCAATCCGCAGATTTTCCTTTATCCCTATAATCCTTATTGGTATTCATTGGGAATCGTTGGAATTAAAGCGTCGTTTTCTATCTCTTCCCTTTACCATAACACCCATAAAGTAAAGGCTGCCCAGCTGGAGTTTGAAAAAGAAGAGGAAGTGCACAAGGATACGGAAGATAAAGTAAGACAACAGGTGAAAGAAGCTTATCTGCGTTACCAGGAAGCTTTAGAACAGATAAAAGTGGCAGAAGCCAATGTGGCTCAGGCAAAGGAAAATGCACGTATTATCAAAAATACTTACTTCAGCCAGACTTCTCTTATCACTGAGCTTTTGGATGCAGATATACAGCTGCTTCAGACAAAATTCGAGCTTGAAGCCGCCAAAATTATGGCACAAAATAATTATTATTTACTACAAAACATTACAGGCGTTTTATAATACAATGAAAAAAAAATATACTCCCACCGATAGAATGATCACGAAGATCACAGGATGGATTTCAGTTGTAATCGTTGCCGCACTTGCTGTCTGGGGCGGTTTTACCTTAAAAAATTATTATGCATATGAGCAGACCAATGATGCACAGGTTCAGGAATATGTCAATCCTATTATTTCAAGAGCCGGAGGATTCATTGTAGCCGTAAAGTTTGAAGAGAATCAGGAAGTTAAAAAAGGAGATACTCTTTTGATTATTGATAATCGAGAATATATTCTTCAGGAAAAACAGACTCAGGCTGCCATTCAGAAAGCCCGTGCCCAATTGAGAGTATTGGAAAGTACGACAGGAACTACAGAAAAGGAAGCTGCAGCAGCAATGGCTCAGGTAGATGCCAGTAAAGCAAAGGTCTGGAAACAACAGCTTGATTATAACCGATATAAAAAGTTGTATGATGAAGAATCTGCGACCAAACAACGTCTTGAGGATGTGAAAGCAACCCTGGATGTCAATGAAAGCGATTATCAGTCTTCACAGGATAATTATGCCGCTTCGGTATCCAAGATCAATGATATACGGGCAGAAAAAACAGTTGTTTTAGCAGAAATTGCAAGACTGGAAGCATTGCTGGACCGTCATAAGCTGGATGTAAGTTATACCGCAGTGACCGCAGCATATGACGGAAGGATGGGAAGAAGAACCGTTGAGGTTGGGCAGATGATTGATGCCGGAGAAACGCTGGCTTTTATTGTCAATAATGAAACCGATAAATGGGTGGTAGCCAATTATAAAGAAACTCAGATCAAGGATATGCATATCGGAGATCATGTGAAAATTGTGGCGGATTCTTATCCGGACAAAGAATTCCAGGGAACGATTATTTCCCTTTCTCCTGCAACAGGTTCAAGTTTTTCACTGCTTCCACCAGATAACTCTACAGGGAATTACGTGAAAATTGTACAGCGTATTCCTGTAAGAATCAGAGTGGATGGACAAAGAAGTCAGATTGATGTTCTGAAAGTAGGAATGAATGTGAATGTTTACGCCAATAAAAAGCATTCCAATGGCTAAAAGACAAATGCCCTATTTCAAAAAATGGGCTCCGGAATGGTTGGTGAAAATTATTCTTTTTTCAATGACACTTCCGGGAATCATTATCTTTTTTCTGCCATTGTCTAATCTGAATGCCGCCGCCGGATATTATGGATGTGAACCAGCGGATATCCAGTTTTCAGTAGCATTATTTTATGCAGGTTATGTAGGATTTTATAGCCTGGAAAGACGATTTTTCAGTTTCCTGGCTGCAAAAGAATATTTTCTTCTGTTCACCACATTGCAGATTCTGGCTTGTCTGATATGCTATTTCACCCGTGAAGTCTATATTTTATTTCCGGTTCGTTTTGTGCAGGGAATGTTATTTGCCGGAAATGTAAACCTTTCACTGACTCTTATTTTTACAAGATTAAGCAGTGAAAGAGGGAGGGAGATCAGTTTTTCTGTATTTTTTGGAATCTTAATTTGTGCTTTGCCATTCAATAATCTGATTACTGCAGATCTCATCGATTCCTATAATTTTAATATCGTTTATAAAACTGCCATATTCTCTTATCTTCCGGGGCTTGTTTTCCTGACTTTAGCTATGAGTAATTACAGAACCGATGCAAGGTTTCACCTGTATAAACTGGACTGGCAGAGTTTTGGACTTTTCAGTACGATATTGGTTTTGGTAGGATATATAACCATTTTTGGTCAGGAATATTATTGGCTGGAAGATAGCCGGATTTTAGGAAGTGTCATCGGAATTATTGTTTTAGCAGGAATCTCCATATTCCGTCAGCAGGCTATTAAAAGACCTTATATTGATCTGCAGGTTTTCAGATACAGAAACTTTAAAGTAGGTTTACTAATACTTTTCGTGATGTATATCTGTAGGTTTGCCTCAGGAATTGTCAATACCTATTTTGCCTCAGAACTGCATTTAGATCCATTCCATATATCCTATATTAATATTTTCAATCTTGCAGGATTGGTTATTGGGGTCATTATTGCCTGTTGTATGGTTTTGCAAAAGAAAAATATACGGTATATCTGGGGACCAGGTTTTTTGATGCTATTGATCTTTCATGGGCTAATGTATTATTCTTTTGATGTTCAGGCTGATGAGTTTAATTATTACATTCCGTTATTCCTTCAGGGATTAGGGGTAGGATTGATAATGGTTCCAACAATTATTTATATTATTTCTTCCGTTCCTGCTGTTATTGGACCTTCCGCTGCTGCAACAGCATTAGCTATACGATATCTCGGATTTTGTATCAGCATTGCTCTGATCAATTTTTTTGAACTCTTTGAAAAAAGTCGTCATTACAATGCTTTTCAGGATCATTTAAGTGCTGTAGATCCGGAAGTTAAAAATTTTCTTCATCAGCAGACGGCTAAGCTTGTTGCAAGAGGAATGTCTGAAGATAAGGCTGTAAAAGCTGCCAATAAGTTATTGGTAGGAAGAATGAATGTTCAGGATCATGTCCGTTTTGCAATGGATTATTATGAAATGATGGTTTGGCTTCTTGCTGCCTCACTGTTATTGATTTTTCTCTTCCCTTATCTCAACCGTACAGCTCTTTATCTGAAATCACGCAGACTGTCTCCTGCATAAGTGAGACAATCATAATTTAAAAGTATAGCTTGTTAGCTAATTTTATAGTAGAGTGCTGAGGCTGTCTGATAAGGCGGCCTCTTTTATTCTGTTAGAAAATGGATGAACACTTATGGCCGGAATTGTATGTTTTTTGTCATTGCAGACAAGATCCTTTCTCTCTACATTTGTACTCATACAGAACGAGATATGAAGAAAGAAGGACAACATACAGGAATGAAAAATATAGTACTTCTGGCTTTACCACAGGTACAGCTGCTTGATATTGCCGGACCATGGGACGTTTTTACAGCAGCCAACCGTTTTCTGAACATTGATAAAATGGATAGCGGCTATCATGTGTACCTCGTTTCCGGAACTTCAGAGAAGGTTATCTATTCCAGTTCAGGAATGCCATTATCATGTAGTCATACCATTTATGATATTGATTTCGCTGTAGATACTTTGCTTGTAGCAGGGACAACGTTGAGTGTACTGGAGGAAATCAGCCATGATCTCTATCATTATCTTCAGAATATAAAATCAGACGTAAGACGGCTGGGATCTGTCTGTGTAGGCGCATTTGTTCTTGCCAAAGCAGGGCTGTTGGATGGCAAGCAGGTAACCACCCACTGGAAATTTGCAGACACACTTCAAAAGTGTTATCCAAAGCTGGAAGTGAATGTCAATCCTTTTTTTATTTGTGATAAACCTATCTATACTTCGGGAGGTGTTTCTTCCGGGATGGATCTTGCACTGGCACTTTTAGAAGAAGATTTTGGAAAGCCTCTGGCAACAGAAGTTGCCCGTCATCTTGTTCTGCCTTTAAAAAGATCCGGAATGCAGTCTCAGTTTGGAGATGCGCTGCCGGAATATGAAATAATGTCTCCTTTTACAAAAGAAGTTCGTGACCTGTTGAAAGATAAGCTAAATGAAGCTATAACAGTAGAGTATATTGCTGAGTCACTGAATATGAGTCCCCGTAATTTTTCCAGAGTATTTCTAAAAGAATCAGGATTGACTCCCGGCCGGTTTCTTGAAAAAATGAGACTGGATCAGGCTAAAAATATGCTGGAATATACTGAGATGAGCATTGATATGATTGCCGTTAAATGTGGATTTAGCAATGCCGTTTCGCTTCGCCGGGTATTCCTTAAAAATATTTCCCTTTCTCCGGCTCAATATCGGAAAGCGTTTAAAACTACAGAATAATTTTTTTCTGTTCTGATTTAAAATGAAACTGACCATTCTCAATGATCAGTAGGGAAAAACTATGTCTTTACAAAAAAAAATAATCATCTTAAAAATAAAAGAATTATGAAACAAGACACTAAAACAATGAATGTCGCATTTTTAATTTATGATCAGGTAGAAGCTCTTGATTTAAATGGTCCTTTGGATGTTTTCGTTAAGGCGAATGTTGTACATCCCAACTCTTATCACTGCTTTACAGTCGGAAAAACAAAAGAACCCGTGTATATGGAAGCCAATACGATGGCTGCTATTCCTACTTACGATATTCATACCTGTCCTAAGCCGGATATGATTGTGGTTCCCGGAGCAAATCCTGAACACATTATGAAATATATCCAGGATATGGATTTTCAGGAAACAGTTCTGAAATGGATCAGTAATAATTATAATGAAGGAGCTATTGTGTTTACAGTATGTACAGGAAGTATGCTGCTTTCCGGAACAGGTATCCTTGAAAACCATGATATTACCACCCATAGTATGTTGTTAGATACTTTAGAACAGTATAATCCGGAGGCAAATGTGATCAGGAATATTCGTTATGTGGATCAGGGGCAGTTGATAACTACAGCTGGAATTACAGCTGGAATTGACGCTGCTCTTTATCTGATTGGAAAACATCTGGGTAAGGAGACAATGGATAATATTATCGAGATTTTTGAATATCAGAATAAGAAATCCGAAAGGTGAGTTTAGCAGTAAAATAGAAGGATTTTAAAATTTTTGTCAAGAGTAAAGATTGGCGAAAATTTTATTTTTAATTAATGGGGTACAGATTCTGTAATTTTTATTGAAAAAAAATGTAAACGTAATTGATTTATAAACAAGTGTTTGACTTTTTTGATGGTTTTTTTATCATAAAAAAGCATAGAAAAATTTGGATTTAAAGAGGGTTTTTCTATCTTTGCAGTCCCTTAAACAAAGGGATTTACTTAAAAAAGTAAGTGGCCGACTCGGTAGCTCAGCTGGTAGAGCAATACACTTTTAATGTATGGGTCCTGGGTTCGAATCCCAGCCGGGTCACAACAAACGGACGAACTATTTTATAAAATGGTTTGTCCTTTTTTATTTATCGCCAACTTGTTGTTTATCAGGAGTATATATTCCAGAGTAGAATTGAGTTTAGGTGTTCGAAATCCATTTAAACTTACTGGATGATCAAATTATCAGCTGATTTCAAATTCATTGAATGTGGATTTTGTTTCTAACCCTGATTTATTAGCTGAACCTGAATGGGCATTAATTTCTGCGTGTTGGTTTTGGATGCAGAATAATATTAACAAGTATGCTGATGAGGATGATATCCATATGGTAACCGAACAGATTATGGGTAGCTTAAGCAATTTAGAAGATAAGAAATACCTTTTAAAAGTGTACAAAAAAATATTAGAAATTTAACTGCTTATAGTACATCAATATTGATCAACTTTTTCTGTAATAACATAACAAAAACAATCTAATTATTTCTATAAACCTAATGAGAGAAACAGTACTTAGTCTCGGTATTCAATGAGACGGTTTGGTCTTTCTGGAAAACTTAAATAGAGAGTAATTTTTTTTTTCATTTTGTGGGGAAACTCTTTCTAATTATTCCCCTGTTTTTCTTTACATAAAGTCTGCAACGGACTTTTGACATTATTTGCGTTGGCGGAACAACTTCAGTTGTTCCGCTTTTTTATCCATAGAAATAAGTAAATACATTAAATAGCTTTAACAAAAAAACCTTCAATTTTATGAAATAAACTTCCATGAAAATTGAAGGAATGCATTAAAAAAAAATCACCTCGAAATAGTTGTTTTTATATCATCTTTAATATTGCTGCAACAGGTATTTTAAAATATCCGTAGTGGTTACAATACCTTTCAGGTCACCATTTTCCACTATAGGAACAGAATGAAAACTGTGCTCAGACAAGATCTCCACTACCTCTTTAATAGTAGTCTCCGGATCTACAATAACGGGAGCTTTGGTCATCACCTGAGGAATACTGAATACATCATATACTACTGCGGATACCGGAACATCTTCAGCTTCATCCAGATCTTCTACATCAGCATAGCTGATCTTTAATAAATCGGAATAGCTTAACACGCCTAATAACTTTTGATTCTCCACCACAGGGATATGCCTGATCTTATTTTTTTTAAACAGAATTTCAGCTTCATGCAGGGATTGTGTAGGATTAACGGTTATCAGTTCTTTGGTCATAATCTGGGAAACAGGGACTCTTTGTTTCATAACATTTTGTTTTAATTATTCTGAGAAATTTTCATGAAAAAACAACAATCTATGGGCTTTTTCTTATCTCAAAGTTAGCGAAGAAATGTCTCTGGAATGGTATGTAAGTTCCTGATTTTTATCAACTTTTCTGTTTTCTGAAATTATCCAAAAGATGCTAAAAGTCAGTGTTTTATTTTTGTGAAATTTTCACAAATGTTCTAACTTTAATAGACAATTTGTAAAAACATAATATGATGGAAATTATTGACTTTCAAAACTTCAATGAAAGGAAAGAACTGCTCGGTTTTTTACATTCAAACAAAGCCGGAAATGTAATGTATAATGATGTTTTAGAAAAATATCTTTATGAGGAAGAACTTCGCCTGCTTCAGGCTGAACTGGTGAATCTTCAAAACTGGATCAAAGAAACCGGAAAAAAAGTAGCTATTATTTTTGAAGGGCGTGATGCTTCCGGAAAAGGAGGAACCATAAAGCGTTTTGCTGAACATCTTAACCCAAGAGCTATGCGTCTGGTGGCCCTTAATAAGCCTACGGATATAGAAAGGGAACAATGGTATTTCCGCCGCTATGTGAAAGAACTCCCCAATGCCGGCGAAATGGTTTTCTTTGACCGAAGCTGGTACAACCGTGCGGTGGTGGAACCTGTAATGGGCTTTTGTTCTCCCGAGCAGTACGAATCTTTTATGGTACAGGTTCCTGAGTTTGAGCATATGCTATATGAAGCAGGAACTACCATTATAAAATTTTGGTTTTCTGTAAGCAAAGACCAGCAGCTTTACAGGTTCAACAGAAGACTTAAAAACCCGCTTAAAATGTGGAAATACAGCCCTGTAGATCAGAAAGGACAGGAGTTATGGGACAGTTTCACCTATTACAAAGATCAGATGCTCAGCAGGACGCACAATGCATTCTCTCCTTGGATTATTGTAAGATCGGATAATAAGCAGAAAGCAAGGTTGGAGGCTATCCGCTATGTACTCTCACAATTCAATTATACGGGAAAAGATAAAGCTACAATAAGTATCAATCCAGATCCTAACGTAATACAGCGTTACTTCAGAATGATCAAACAAATAGATCTTTAATAACATCAAATGATAAAAATATGGAAATTTCAAAAGAACAACATAAAATACTGAATACCAAAAAAGGACTGTACGCCCTTCTTCAGAACTCAACTTTAGATCCCAATAAAGCAGAAAGCTTTTTGAAATATGAACAGCGCGTTGCCAAGCTTCAGGAAGAACTTATCAAAATGCAGAACTGGGTGGCAGAGCATAAAAAGAGGGTGATTATTATTTTTGAAGGACGCGATGCCGCAGGTAAGGGAGGTGCCATACGGAGAATTACAGAAAATCTGAACCCCCGCCAGCACAGAATTGTAGCACTGCCTAAACCTGATGAAACAGAACAGGGACAATGGTATTTCCAACGCTACATCAATCAGCTGCCCAAAGCTGGTGAAATTGTTTTTTTCGACAGAAGTTGGTACAACCGTGCTGTGGTAGAGCCCGTGAATAACTTCTGTACAGAGAACGAATATGAAATGTTTATGGCACAGGTAAACGAATTCGAGAAAATGATCATTCATTCAGAGATTTACCTGTTGAAACTATATTTTTCCATTTCCAAAGAAGAGCAGGAAAAACGCTTTAATGAGATCATCAACAACCCGCTAAAAAAATGGAAGTACAGCAGTGTAGACCAAAAAGCTCTTGAGCTTTGGGATAAATATACTCTTTACAAAGAAAGAATGTTTAAGGATACCTGTACAGAATTTGCACCATGGAAAATTTTTAAAGCTAATAAAAAGTCAAAAGCAAGAATAGAATCTTTAGAATATATTTTGGGAAATATCCCATATCAAATTAAGGATGAAAAAATTCTGAAGCATCTAGAACTAGAATAAGGATTGTATATTTTTCCTTTCTTCTCTAAGATAATTAGATATTATATCTGATTATCTATCAAACTAGATAAGTTATAAAATTTTAGTTATTTAAATTACTTTTGGACTATTAATTTCAGAAGTTATCATCTGGCTATGTAGGTGTGATGGAAAACTAATTATATGTATTTATAATTATCTGAGAACATATGAGGAGCTCTATTTTCTCATTACAGGTGGTGGATTCATCATAAACCTGCTAATGGGAAAGAGTGTAAAATAATATAATCATCCCTCTGAGTATTTCTTTAGAAAATGAAAAAAAATCCAAAAGAGAATTAGAAAAATAAAATTTTATTTAGGATATATTCCGGTCTAAAAAATAATTGATTAACTACAGGAAACCAAATCTATTAAGGTAACTGAATTTGCCGTTTTAACTAAAAAATATATCTCATATGAATAAGAAAAAAGTAATTTCTTAAAGTTTTATAAGTATTCAACATTGTAGGCAATTTGTAGACGAAGGACATATTGCCACAACCGTAAAGTTAATATGACAACATTCCGATGATTGATATTCATATAAACCACCAGATTTTTATCTCCTCGGGAAATCAGTTTCTTGAGATTAATGAGCAGTTTGAAGCGGGAAGTATTATCCATGTTTCCGGAGATTCGGGAATTGGAAAAACTACTTTTTTTAAAATTGTATCAGGATTAATTACTCCGGATTCCGGACTCATTACAGTAAATAATACAGTTTTAACGGATACAAAAGGCAAAACCTTTCTGTCACCTCAAAAACGTGATATTGCATTGATGTTTCAGAACTATGCTTTGTTTCCCAACATGACTGTAAAGAAAAATATTGAATTTGCACAGAAAAAGAAGAATGAAGAGATCATTAATCATCTTTTGAAAATATTTAATCTGGAAAATCTGAAAAATACAGTTTCTTCCAGGCTTTCCGGTGGTCAGCAGCAAAGAGTTGCGCTAGCAGGAACATTGGCTCAGAATGCCAGGGTTGCCCTCTTAGACGAACCTTTTTCTGCTGTTGATCCTTCAATGAGGAAGATAATGAAAGAAGAGATCGTGAAAACTTCTATCAACCAGGGATCAACCTTTTTTGTGATCAGTCATAACGAAAATGAGTTTGAAGATTATGCTCATAAAAAACTGGTTATCAGATGATTTTTTAAACCAATGAGCTTAACCGGGATATTCCATCATTTTCATTACACTTCCGAGATCTTTTAAATCTTTAATTTTATACTCGAAAATTATTTTAACCTTTTCTTTCACTGCAACAGCCATATCATGAATAGGACAGGGATTTTCGCTGCTGCAGATTTTAAGTCCTAAAAGACATGAAGTTAGAACTCCTTCTCTTTCAAGGCTTTCGTATATATCCTGAATGGTTAGTTTTTCAAACTGCTCATCATTAAGATAAAATCCTCCTCCTTTTCCTCTTCCGGAAGAAATCAGTTGTTTCTTGGTAAGCTGCTGAAGAATTTTTGAGGTGAAATGAGTAGGCGTACCAATTTGCTCAGAGATATCAATTATTCCTGTTTTTTTTCTCTCGGAGGCCAGCACAATACAGGCTTTGATGGCGTATTGGCATGTATATGAAAATATCAGCATTATTTTATCTAATTATTAAAACTAAGAATAATATCTAAAATACAAAAATACAAAATCATACCTGAAATAAAGTAACTGTAAAGTAAAGTGAGTTTTAAGGTATTCTACTCATTATAAGCTTTTTTTTATGTGATTCTATCAGATTTACATTTCATAATCTCTTTTTTTCTAATGAATGTGAAATATTATTGTTAAAGATAATGATTATGATTTTTGACAGGAATCAAAAAATAATTTTAAATAAGATGTTTTTATCTTATTTAAAAAGTAATTTTGAAATTCAAAATATAGATGATGATTGAAAACTCTCTAGCCACGGCACATAAAGTCCTTTTCCTGAATACTCTGGCATTCATAGTCTGCTTTGCCTGTTGGACAATGAATGGGGTATTGGTAACTTATCTGGTTGATAATGGTATTTTTAACTGGTCAGTAGTTGAAACAGGCTGGCTTCTGGGAATTCCCATTCTTACAGGTTCTATCATGAGGCTGCCTTTAGGAATTCTAACGGATAAGTATGGAGGGAAACCTGTATTTGCATCCTTGCTGTTACTTTGCAGTATTCCTTTGTTCTTACTTTATTTTGCGAATTCGTACTGGATTTATTTTTTATTAAGTGCTTTATTCGGAATGATAGGAACCGGATTTGCCGTAGGAATTGCTTTTACCTCTGTATGGTATCCAAAAGAATGGCAGGGAAGAGCGCTGGGTATTTTCGGAATGGGAAATGCCGGTGCTGCATTAACTACATTTTTTGCACCCGCTTTACTGAATTATCTGTCTGCAACTGATCCGGAAAACGGCTGGAGAATGCTTCCAGTTATTTACGGAATTATACTCATCCTGATCGGGTTGATTTTTTTATTCTTCGTTAAAAATAAAAAAGCTGAAGTACAGGATAAAACAATGTCAGAGCTTCTGGCTCCACTTTCCAAGCTTAGAGTATGGAGATTCGGACTCTATTATTTTCTTGTTTTCGGATTGTTTGTAGCATTTTCTCAATGGCTTCTTCCTTATTATGTAAGTGTTTATAAAACATCATTGATTCTTGGAGGGATTTTAAGCTCAGCTTTTAGCTTACCAAGTGGAGTCATAAGAGCTTTTGGTGGTTATTTGTCTGATAAATTCGGAGCAAGAAAAGTAATGAATTGGGTTCTTTATTCTTCTCTTATTCTGAGCGGTTTTCTTATGCTTCCTAAGATGGATATATTGACACCGGGCAAGGGGATCACCGCAAAGAAAACTGGAGTAATTGCTGAGGTTTCAACCCATAAAATTGTATTAGGAGATGAGGTTCTGAATATAAAATCCAAACCTGAAATTCCTGAACATACGTCCATACTTCCCGAGTCCTTTTCATGGCAGGAAGTGCTGGTAAAGCAAAATCAGCAAGTATCTAAAAAACAACTGCTGGCTCAGGGGCATACACTGATCAAATTCGAAGCACATATCTGGATATTTTCTGTTTTGGTTATTCTGCTGGGAATCATGTGGGGGATTGGTAAAGCAGCAGTTTATAAATACATCCCGGAATATTTCCCAAATGAAATAGGTGTTGTTGGCGGTATGGTAGGACTTATAGGAGGACTGGGAGGTTTTATCGGCCCTATTCTTTTTGGGTATCTCCTTGATTTTTCGGGATTGTGGACCAGCTCATGGATCTTTGTATTCATCATTTCAGCAGTCTCTCTTTTATGGATGAATCATGTTATTAAAAATATGACCTACCGGGAGGCTCCCCATATCAAAGATAAAATTGAACACTAATCATAAAACAAAAATTTCTAACTTAATAATAATACAAATGAATAACTCAGAATGGTTATCCAACTATGATCCTTCAGACGAAGGGTTCTGGAACTCTACAGGAAAAAAAATTGCCTGGAAAACTCTTACAATTACTACTACTGCCTTACTTTTTTCTTTTGCTACATGGTTTTTATACAGTGTCATTGTCATCAAACTGCCACAGATCGGTTACCAATTTTCAGATGACCAGCTTTTCTGGCTTGCAGCAATGCCTGGCCTTGCTGGTGGTATATTAAGGATTGTAAATACCTTTCTCATTCCTATTTATGGTACCAAAAAAGTAATTTCCATAACTACTTTTATTAAAATCATACCTCTGCTCATGCTTGGGTTTGCAGTAATGGACCCAAATACCTCTTTCCAGTATTTCATGGTTATTGGTTTTTTAATGGGAATTGGTGGTGGAGATTTTTCATCTTATATGCCTTCAACTTCGTTATTCTTCCCCAAAAAAGAAGCAGGAACTGCATTGGGAATTCAGGCTGGAATTGGAAATTTCGGAGTGAGTCTTGTGCAGTTGCTTTCTCCTCTCATTATGAGTTTGACAATATTCTCGTTCCTTGGAGGAGGTGAAACGATTATTGCTACAGGAAAGAAAATTTATCTTGAGAATATTGCATTTATTTATGTTGTTCCTTTATTTATTACAGGTATCTGGGCTTGGTTTTCTTTAAAAAGTATTCCGGTGATGGCTACTTTCAGAGAACAGCTGGATATTTTCAAGGATAAACATACCCTGTATTGTACAATGACCTACATTATGACTTTTGGAATCTTTGCAGGTTTATCTGCCTCTTTTCCATTAATGATTAAAAACCTGTATGTCCCTTTAGATAAAGACTTAGATCCATTACAATATGCATTTTACGGACCACTTATCGGGTCTGCTACCAGAATTATTTTTGGAAAAGTGGCCGATAAAATAGGCGGTGCATTTCTTACACAACTTACAGGATTATGCTTAATTCTCCTTTTTCTGACTTTGATTTTTGGCGGATATCTGACCCCTACCAGCAAAAATGATTTTAAGGCATTTTTAGCAATTATTCTTTGTATATTCTTTTTTACAGGAATTGGGAATGCCGCTACATTTAAGCAATATCCTGTGATTTTCTCAAATTCTCCCAGAAAAGCGGCAGGTGTGATCGGATGGACAGCCGCTGTGGCTGCCTTTGGTCCGTTTGTTTTTAACGTACTGATCAGCCAATCCCGAGCTATTTCCGGTGATGCACGCCTGTTTTTCTGGTTTCTCATTGTAGGCTGTGTCATGGCCACTTTTGTGAATTGGTATTTCTATACAAGAAAAGGCTGTGAAAGGCCTTGCTAGACCTGTAGATAAATAAAAAAACGCAATTTAAATTGTTTAAAGATGTTAAAAAAAATAATAGTGGCTGGAGTTTTAGTTCTGGCTTTCAGCCATGCGAATGCACAAATCGATAGTTTAAAATTAAATTTTGATCTGAGAAGTAGAGGAGAATTGGATAATGGTGTAAAAACATTAATCCCAAAAGGAAAATCTGCTGAAACTACGGTTCTCTCACGAGCCCGTTTCGGAATTGATTATTATTACAAAAAACTGGAAGTCTATATCAGCGCACAGGATGTAAGAACATGGGGCGAAACAACTAGTACTGCAGGTAAAAACCAAAATTTCATTCTCAATGAGGCCTGGGCAAAATATCAGTTTTCAGACAGGTTTGCAATGAAACTCGGAAGACAGATTCTTTCTTATGATAACGAACGTTTAGTGGGAGCGCTTGATTGGGCAATGCAGGGAAGAAGTTTCGATGCGTTGAAAGGAATTTACAGGATCAACCCAAACTCAAAGATAGAGGCTGTTGTAACTTATAATAATGACGATAATGATGCTAATGATATCCCTGAAAAAGAAATCTACAGCATTGCTGAGAGTGGCGAAATCACAAAATCTCTTCAAATCATCCATTATCAATATACAGGAAAAGATAAATTTCAATTTTCAGCCATTGCAATGAATAATGTGCTTCAGAACCCTTCCGGTACACCTTATGATATGCTGACGTTGGGAGTAAATGCAAAAAAATATTTCGAAAATATAGGATTTTTCGGTTCCGCATATTACCAGACCGGGAAAAATACGCAGTCCCAAAGTAAATCTGCTTACCAGTTTTCTGTCAATTCTGATTTTATAATTCACCCAAAGTTTAATATCGTTGCAGGAACAGAATGGCTTTCCGGGAAAAATTATGATACTGAAGCCGGTAAGAATAAATCTTTCAGCCCTTTGTACGGGACCAACCATTTGTATAATGGGTTTATGGATTATTTCTATCTGGGAAACAGTCATTTCAACAGCTTTGGACTGAATGATTATTATTTAAAATCAAATTTTAAAATCAGTTCCAATTCTCAGTTGCAAACCAATTTCCATGTCTTTACTTCAAACGGAAAATTGGGTTTTAATAACGTAGGAAAAAAATATTCATCTTATTTAGGAAGCGAATTAGATATGGTTTTTACCCATACATTTGGAAAAGTGATCACTGCAAATCTTGGTCATTCATTTATGTTCGCAGGGGAAAGCATGAAGTTTATTAAAAATGTTCCGGATCCCAAAAACTTACAAACCTGGACTTGGCTAGGCATTAAAATCACACCTAATTTTAAATTAAAATAAAAATTAGCGTGCTGAGATTGATTCTATTCTAAAGCTCTTTTAGGGTAAATTAACTAATTGAAACAGCCCTTGCAAAACTTTTTGATTTTGATAGCTGGAAGAATAATTTTTGTTACCTAATATCGTACAAGCTAAAGAAAAAGAGGATTTTCTACGAAGTTTGATCTGGTAAAAATGATTCAAACCTTTATTAAACGACAGGAAGGCTTTTGGCAGTGGCGGGAAATTTCTGTAAAAGACAATCTCTGGGAAGAAAAAATAAGCTGGCAAGTTTTTAAATAAATGGTGCAAAGGTGGCAGCTTTAGGAATATTGGGGTTCATCTTTTGAATTGTAAAAAAAGGTTGTCGGATATGTGGAGTGTTCAACTCGACGGAAGCCAAACCCGTTGCAGAATGAGCGGAGAATCAGCAGGGTATCAAAGCGGAAAATCTGATAAGATTTGAGACGCTGGATATCACTTGGAAGAACCTCCACTTTTTGGCGTTTTTATCAAGACTAATACAAAAATTAAAAGTTTAAACAACGTCAATGCCTTTAAGTTAGAAAAACACAATTAATTACTCAAATTATTATCAAATATTTTGAAAAAATAAAATTTTAAACAAAATGATGAAAAAAAAACTTCCATTATTAATCATTGTACTTCTTTTATTTTCTTCATGTAAACAAATAGATAAGAATGAAAGCACTGCAATGCCAAAAGTACAGACCGTATCAAATGTAATGACAAAAGAAACTCAGGAAAAACTAACTCCTGATGAAATTTTGAAAGAACTTGTTGAAGGCAATAAAAGGTTTCAAAGGGGTAATATAACGTTAAGAAACTTTAATGAACAAGCCCGTAAATGTGCAATAAAACAGTATCCAAAAGCAGTAATATTAAGCTGTTTGGATAGTCGAGTGCCTGTAGAGGTCATCTTTGACCAAGGATTAGGAGACGTTTTTGTAGGTAGGGTGGCTGGTAATTTTGTAAATGAAGACCTTCTGGGAAGCATGGAATTTGCATGCCACATAGCAGGTTCTAAACTTATACTAGTAATAGGACATCAACATTGTGGCGCTATCAAAGGAGCCATAGATAATGTAGAATTTGGTAATATAACAGCAATGCTTTCCAAAATAAAACCGGCAGTGCAGATGAGCCAAAATTTTACAGGAAAAAAATCTTCGAAAAATGAAGAATTTGTAAAGTATGTTTCGAAAAACAATGTATCTTACACATTGAACCAAATAAGAAAGAACAGTTCAATATTAAGAGAAATGGAAAATAGAAAGGAAATTAAAATTGTAGGTGCATATTATAATTTGGTAAATGGAACATTAGAGTTTGTAAAATAAAATCATTTATTATATTGATTTAAATAAATCAGTGGTGCATTTAAGTGTGCTATAACAATAGATTCGCTACAAATTAAGAGAGGGTTTTCTTAGCCATAGAAGATACTGACTAGTCCTAAATAATCGTTACAGATTAATAAGATAAAAATACTAATATTTATGATATAGGTAGTATCTCACTAACTGTGTAAGTTAAAAAGTTATTCTGGAAAATTTTGAGCCCTTATAGCTCAAAAAATTTTAC
>NZ_JAMZGF010000054.1 GCF_024158915.1 Chryseobacterium sp. S0630
AGTTTAAAAAATCTTTGATTTTTATCTTTTAAATTTTTAAAATGCTTGAGAATAAACAGTACATTACTTTAAACATACACATCTGTGAAAATCTGTGTCATCTGTGGGAAAAATAAATCTTCTATAATTTAATTTTTAAAGATAAGGACACTAGGTAAATAGCTTAAATAAATTCTATATTTGAAAATCAACCAACACCTATCTCACACCATGAAAGATATTCAATATGACATCAAACTCAGGCCGACTGTAGTGGACGATTTAGAAACTCTTTTTCAGTTTCAGCTTGATGATGAAGCCAATCATCTGGCAGCATTTACATCAAAAGATTCTGCGAATAAAAAAGCCTATATCGCCAAGTTCACCAAGTTACTGGCTGATCCCACCATTAACAACCAAACGATCATTGCCGGTACAGTGATTGTTGGAAGTATTGCCAAGTTCATCATGGAAGGTGATGCAGAAATCACCTATTGGATTGATAAAAATTTCTGGGGAAAAGGTATTGCTACAAACGCTTTGAAAGATTTTCTTGTCCTGGAAACCACAAGACCTCTTTTTGGGCGGGTTGCTTTTGATAATCTGGGCTCACAAAAGGTTCTGAAAAAATGTGGCTTTGTAAAAATCGGGACCGATAAAGGGTTTGCCAATGCCAGACAAACGGAGATTGAGGAGTTTATTTACAGACTTGATGATTAAGAGAAAATGATATTCGTCTGCATAGGCTATGAACGAATTATTTGTATCTTCGAGAAAACTAAAATCTATCATCATGAATTACAAAGTACTCTCCAATTTTATTTTAGAAAATTTAGAACAGGAAGTTAACGATTACATCCTCCGTGGCTGGAAACCTCAAGGCGGAATATTCGTTAATGCCTCAGGATTCTACCAGGCAATATCTAAAGTATAGTACACCTTTATCATCTTGCTGCTGAGGATTAACTGTCCATGACTGTAATTAAAAATCAAACTCCAGGCTTCTCTTTTCGGGGAGTTGGAGGGACTAAGTTTTTAAATCTGTTAAAATCTTGATTAATTTATAAATGCTTTGTACAAAGGCTTTTTAAGATTGTTTAATTAAATTGAATTTATTGAAATTAAACTATATTTGAATTTTTTGGGTACAACTTAAATTTTTTAATCATTTTAATTATGGCATCAGTAAGTTTTTTTATTAGAGGAAAGGTAGCGGATAAGGAAAGTACAATTTGGGCAAAATTTAGAGACAGGGATATTGATATACGTGTTCCCGTTCCTTATTTGAGTTGTAAACCAAAAGAATGGAAAGACGGAAAGTGTAAAATGCCATCCAAAAAAATGCACAAAGATGATACTGAAACTATAAACACTCGTCTTTCACAATTAGAAGCTAATATTATTTCAAGTTATATAAACCGGGCATCAACTGTTTATTCTGTACTGTATTTGAAATTGTCAGATTTCTGTTAACAGAATAAAAGCAGACGCTTTATATTTTTTCGATAAAATTCAGCTACGAAGATATGAAATTTTGTAATTGTATATGGTAGTTTGATTCTTTCTTTATCAATACTCTATAAGATATTAAAACAGTTAAAAGAAAAATTGTTAATATTTGTATTCCCAATTACCCCAAACTATTACACTATATTTTACAGTTTCTATTAAAATTGATTTGAACTAATTTATAATAGCATCTTATTTATTATATTTATTAGTAAAATCATTATTATATAATATGAAAAAACATCAACATTTTATTCCTAGGACATATTTGAAATACTTTAAAAATTCTCCTGACTCCGAATTAATTAATGCTTTTAATAAAGAAAATAATGTTTACAAAGATATTGGCTTGAAAGACGTATGTGTTGAAAAAAACTTTTATACACTTAAACATTTGAAAGGAGAAGATAGCCTTGTAATTGAAGAATATTTTGATAAGGAAATAGAGCGAAAATTTGATAAAATTTATAATCTTTTAATTACACAAAAATTAAGAACTGTAGATATTGAACAGAAATTAGATATTTTAAAAGTTACATTAAGTATGTATTTTCGGACTCCTAAGAAATTAAATGAGTTTATATCAAATACGGATAAATTAATTGACGAGTGGTTAAACGATCAAGATATTCAAGACGTCAATTTTTTTGGCTTTAAAATTAATCTTCAAGGCAAAACAAAAAAGAATATACAAAATGAGTTGCGAGAACATTTAAGACCAAATTATTTAAGTATCCAGCTTCAGTTGTTTGAAGATTTTGTTAACTTTAAAATAAATGATGGGTTAACGGTTATAGAAAATACGGGTGAATATGATTTTTTCACAGGAGATAATCCTGTTAATCTTTTGAATAAAAATGATATATCAACTGATTTGTATAATGTAGAAAATTCCATTTATATTCCTTTAAATCCTAAATTCTATCTTTTTATAGCACCACCAAAACTTGAAAAGAGTGGGAGTGATATTTTTTACCAAAAAGATAATTTTCTTTTGTCTCATATGGTGAATGCATGTACTTTTGAAAATTCTGAGAAATGGATATTAGGAAAAGGTGTGAGTTTAAAAAAATCTTTGGAAAAATATTTTGAATTAGATAATAATTACGATCCAAATCATCCTATTTTAGATGATATGAAAATAAAAATAGTTTTAATGACGAATGTCTTAGAAGCTAGTAAAAAGGGATTTTCAACTGCAAATCTTGAATTAGTCAATTCGTTGAAAGAACTTAAAAATTGGAATAAATTTTCGGAACATATTGATCTAATTGAGTTGGTAAATACTTTCAAAAAATATGGTATCATTATATAAAATGAGAATCTATTTGTTAGATTTGTTACTATTATTAAACTAAAACCATGAATTTTAAAATTATAGCTATACGCCCTTTAGATGGGTGTCATACAAATGTACTTAATAATTTATCTGTAAATCAATTTTATTTTTTCAGTAACAATTATAAACCTACTGTTGATAATAACTATGTTGAAAAAATTGAGAATAAATCTCTTCCAAAAAATTTTTTTTATAATCCTATTGTGAATTCTAAATCAAGTTTAGAATTTATAAATATACAGGCTATAGTTGGAAAAAATGGGGAAGGAAAGAGTAGCCTAGTTGAGCTTTTAATAAGAATATTAAATAATTTTTTTAAAGAGTATAGTAATGCAAGCTTTTCAAGTAATTTAATATTTGCGCAAGGTGTGCATTCGGATTTATTTTTTGAAAAGGATAATAAAATATTTAAACTAACAGTTGATTCTAGAAAAATACTATCTATTAAAGGAAGCTTTAATATAGGCATACAGTTTTACGAAGAAGAAAAGCTTAAATATGATTCTACTAGAAAAAATAAAAAAAATGATGAAATCAATGATTTGAGAGATTTTTTTTTCAATATGTATATAAACTATTCGATCTATGGTTTGGACTCAAAAGAATATAAAATTGAAAATGAATATATCAAAGACGATGTTTTTGAATTTGAAAATTATGGAAGAGACTCATGGTTAACAAGAATTTTCCATAAAAATGATGGTTATCAAACACCTATTGTAATTCATCCTTTTAGAAGCCAAGGTCAGATTAATGTGAGAAATGAAAAGTATCTAATGGAGCAACGTTTATTATCATTAATATTTCAGGCGAATAAACCATTCTTTGTAACAGATGATTTGACTGTTAATAACATGACATTATCTCTTAAAGAAAATGTTTTTTTATCTTTTATTAAAGAATATATTGAAGAGAGCAAAAATGTTGATCAATTTCATCATGTTGAATCGTCCTTAGCTAAAAGTTTTAATACTGATGAGTATGAAGTTATAGAGAAAAAAATTAATGAATATTATGATTTTTTACGAAATAATTTATCATTACTTACAATTTTTCATCAGATGTTTTATGAACTGGAAATTGATAATCATTCTTCTAAATCTGATCTTAGAAAAATAAATCTGATACTTTTTTCGCAATATTTTGCTAATCCAAAATTTCCAATTGATGATGAAGATTATTACAATATATTAGATAGAATTACTGATGACGAAGCAAGTGATTATAATGATGAAATTATGCTTAAAATTCGTTATATATTAAATCACACAGAAAAATTTAGTTATCGAACTTATAATTTATTTCAAATTTTCACTATTTATTATAATTTCTGGGCTAATCATTTTAAATTGCGTAACTATTTTGAAGATGAATTCTATGCTAATAATTTACAAGTTAATTTATTTCATTACTGTATTATTAAAAGCTATAAAACTATAAAATATCCTCAATATAAGAATAGTAACAGTGAAAATATTAATACAATAGAATCTTTTAGTCATGGCTTTAAATTGGATGAGCGTATTTATAGTTTGCATTCAGGATTTTTAGAAGATCTAATTAAAGACCAGTCTCATATTTCTTTGAAGCTTAGGCAGTGTATCGTTTTGTTAAGATTATGTTTAGACAATAAAAAGAATAAGTTGGTTTCATTCTATAGTAAATATTTTGAAGGCAAAAAAGATTTAGATGTGACTATTTTAAATAATTTAATTGATGAAATTTCTTTAAAATATGATATAGAAAGAGTTCTTTTATTACCACCTCGTATATTTGATTTAGAAATTTATTTAAAGTCTCAAATTACAAATGATGGTGATATTTTAATTAGAAAAATTAGTTCTGGTGAATATCAAAAAAATGCAGTTATAAGTTCTGTGATTTATCATTTGAAAAATCTAGATTCGGTTAATTTTAGAAGTAGTGATTTAGTAAATCCCGAGTCCATTTATAATTTTGAAGACATAAATATTATTTTTGATGAAATAGAGCTTTATTTTCATCCCGATTTTCAACGAACTTTTATTAAAGAATTAATCAGTCGATTAAAAGATGTTGAATTCACTAAAATAAAATCTATAAATTTTCTATTTATAACTCATTCTCCATTTATATTATCTGATATTCCTAAAGTAAATGTATTGTTTCTTAAAAAGGGGAAGCCTGATTTTCCTATGCAAGAAGATACTTTCGGTGCAAATATACATACTCTATTGCAGCACGGCTTTTTCCTTAATGCTGTGCCTATAGGTGACTTTGCTAAGGATAAAATAAATGAAATATTTTCAAGATTACATAATGGTAAGATAACTGACGAGTTTGGGGAGGATTTGCTTAAATCAATAATGTTAGTTAGTGAACCATTTATAAAAACTCAACTACTTAAACATTATAATGAATTAAATCCAGATATTAAAGCTTTAAAAGAACAAGTTGATTTTTTAACTAAAGAATTATTGCAAATAAAAAAAGACAATGATAAGAATTAATAATCCAAATATTGAAGATATTAAAAATATATATTTTGATCATCTATCTCAATGGTTTAAACTAAATCTAAAGCATGATAAACTAGAGAAGGAAATTAATAATACCAACTTATTACCACGATATCGTGAAATGGTGGAATATTATAAAAATAATTTTCAAGATATTATTACTAGCCAATTTTTAAGTTTGGAAAATTGTGATAATAAATTTAAAGATGTTTTTAGAACTGAGTATGATGAATATCTAGCGATTATAAATAGAAAAGAAAAAAAGAAAACTTCTTTTGGATATTTTAAATGGCGAATGGTGGAGTATTATAAACAGTTTTTTGATAATGAAGTAAAGAATGATCAAAATTATAAAAAGTATTCTTATGGAAGATGGCTAACAAAAATATTGGATATTAAAGTTTGTCCTTATTGTAATCATAATTATGTTTTTACAGTTAATCATGAATACAAGTCTAAGATTAAAGATGAAAAAAATAATATTTTTACACGACCTCAATTGGATCATTTTTATTCTAAAAGGAATCATCCATTACTTTCTTTATCTTTTTATAATTTAGTTCCTAGTTGCTCTGTCTGTAACTCTATTAAAAGGGATAATAAAATTACTTTCTCTCCTTATGATATCACTAATAGAGAGTTGTACCGAATATCCGTGTTTTCTAAGGATGGTAAAAAGATAGATTCTAAATGGGTTACTGAAAAAAATGAAATAAAGATTAAAATAAATTGTGTTCTTGATAATAAAGAGATTGAACATGATGAAAATTGTAATATAGAAAAATTAGGATTAAATAAAATATATGAAGAACATGTCGATTATGTAGGAGAGATCATTGATAAAGTACAAGCTTATAATAATGATTATTATAATGCTCTTGTTGATGGATTTACAGGTTTGGGAAAAACACCTCAACAAATAGATACAATAATTTGGAATGCGTATTTAGATGAAAATGAACGGCGACCGATGTCAAAGTTAACAACAGATATTTTAAAGCAATTTAAGATAAAATAGTGCAATAAATTTTAATAGTGTGGTAAATTGTTAAATTTGAATAGGGATTTAAACCCACTATCTACTATACTCAAAAAGGTATACCCGTTTGAGTGTTTTTTATTATACCCCATATGTTTAGATTTGAAATTTTAAACTTATTTTAGGCTTTTTGACACGTTTTGAAACGATAAAAATATTTTTAAAAGTATTGATTTTTCAAGTAAAACTATTTGGCATACTTGTGTTTATGGTCTTATTTAAGTATATTTGTTTAGTGAACTAAGTATGGTTTAGTACTATAAATTCTACTGTAAAGTAGATTTAGTTAAATTCAAACAGATTCAAAAAAGCATATTTCAAAAGTTTGGGTACAAAAACAAAAAAGAGAAAATGTAATTATTTAAAATTCAATAATTTACAAATTCTCTTTAACTTAAAAAGTGGAGTTGGAGGGAATCAAATCCTCTTTTGAACTTTCCTGGAAGAAGGGACTCGAACCCTCGGCAGATCATCAGATCTCCCTCACAAAATATTTCCATTTCTCAGAGTACCTGACTCATAATCAGGTAGCCATAAACTATCCTCTATAAGGAAGTAATATAAAAAACATCCATTTTTAACTGGCCATTATCCATTCAACTTTGCAACAGCAAAAATGATAGATGCCACCTAAAAATTTACACTACAATAATTGCGAATGCATATTAACCAAAAAAGCGTTCATTCATCAGATTAATTACCTTTTCTATACCTTCTTTTCTCAGCCATTCATATTCAGAAGTTGCCAGTTCGCCAGCAATATAATGAAGCTGCTCTCTGTTGTCTGTGGCGGCTTCATACACAATATCAGCAATGGTTTCAGGAGTATCGCGTTTTGCAGATGAATCCGCTCTCATGGCTGTTATATATTGATTGAAAATATGCTGATAATCGGGATGGGAAACCATTTGTGCATTGCTTCCGAAATTGGTCTGCATATAAGCAGGAACTACTGTTTTAATCTTAATCTCCCACTCTTTCAGTTCGTAGCTCATTCCTTCTGTCCATTTCTCCAGTGCAGATTTTGTGGCAGCATACACGGAAACAAACGGGTAAGGAATATTAGCTGTAGATGAGGTTACCGTAATAATTGTTCCATTTTTTCTGGCTCTTAAATAAGGAAGAAATGATTTTGTCACCAGTAGTGTTCCTAAGAAATTGGTATTAATCTGTTGAGCTAATTCTTCATCCGCAATTCCTTCAAAAGGTCCCATAAGTCCGTAGGCTGCATTATTCAATACTACATCCACCGGACTTATTTTTTCTGCTTCTGAAGCAATTCCGGAAATCTGTTTCGGATCGCTGATATCTAATTTCAGGAGATGAATGTTGGGCCATTCTGTAAGGTCAGTTTCTTTTTCGGGATGCCTCATGGTGGCAATTACAGTCCAGCTTTTTGATGCAAATAGTTTGGCGGTGGATTTTCCTAATCCTGATGATGCGCCTGTAATGAAAATTGTTGGGTTCATTTTTTATTCTTTTATATTGATATTGCAAAGTTGCAACGATAAAAAAAGAACCCGTTTACCATTTGGTAAAAAGCATCTTAACGGATATTTTTCCTGATTCTGCTTAATGACTGCTGGGTAATTCCCAGATAAGAAGCGATATAAGACAAAGGAATACGATTGACCAACGTGGGATATTTTTCCATAAATTCCAGATAACGGGTGGTAGCATCCTGAGAGACTAATGGGCTTACTCTTTCCAGCTTTTGGGCAAGGGCTTTATTGGTTACTTTTTGAATGATATTTTCCCAATCGATAATGGTATCTGAAATTTCTTTCCAGTCCTGATTAGAAAACACCAGCAGTTTACAGTCTGTTGCGGCCTGAATATATTCTGTAGAAGGCACATTTTTCAGATTAAAGAGCAAATGTTTTTCTTCAATAAAGATCTTGGTAATTTCTTCCCCTTTATTGTTATAATAGCAGATACGCATGATTCCGTCAAGAATAAAACCTACCTGTCTCAGGACTTTTCCTGCCTCTGCAAAATACTCATCTTTGCTCAGCTCAATCTCTTTTGCCTTGCTCATGATAAGGTCTGTTTGCTGTTGGTTCAAATGACCAAACTGCAGGATATATTCTATAAACTCTTTCATGATAACAAAGTTAGTCATTGTCATTTGTTGGTATTTACCATTTGGTAAAAAATGACGTTATTAAAATAACTGTATCGCTATTCTTTAAAATCTGTGGATGAGGAAAGTTCCTTCCAATATTGTATCTGTTCAGCCAGTTCTGCAATTTTGTTTTCAGCTCTCTGGGTGGCATCACTTCCCAGGAATAGCAGTACCGGAGGATTTGTATGATCTGCAAGTTTGATAAAAACGTCTGCTACCTTCTCAGGATTTCCTAATTGTTTACCATCCATTTCATTCATTCTTTGATGAGCTGTCCTCAGAAACTGATAATCATCGATCTGATTCTCACTGAAAGCGATGGAATCCGGCTTGGCAAAATGGGTACGGAACCACCCAGGCAGCACTGCTGTCACAGAGATTCCCAATGGTTTCAGGTCATTGGCCAGCGCCTCTGATAAACCTGTTACTGCAAATTTTGCAGAAGAATACATACTCCATCCCAATCCAGGAGCGAAACCGGCAATGGATGAAATATTAATAATATGTCCGGAACGCTGATTTCTTAAATAAGGCAATGCCTGTTGAATGACTTTTACAACAGCGAAAAAATTAATCTCAAAATTTTCTTCAATTTCTGTGCTGCTTACTTCTTCTATAGCTCCACCCAGCCCATAGCCGGCATTATTCACTACCACATCCAGCCCTCCAAACTGCTGAACTGTTTTTTCAATAGACTGTTTAACAGATTGTTCATTTTTTAAATCCACTTCCAGAGGAAGAAAATTTTCCGAATTCACATCCAGCTTCTCCAATGCTTCAATGGTTCTTGAAGTAGCAGCCACTTTGTGCCCATTTTCTAAAAGTTTTTTAACCAATGAAAAACCTATTCCTTTAGATGCTCCGGTGATATACCAGATTTTTGTATGACTCATGAATTTTATTTTTTCACAAAATTACCGCATACATTCACCGGTATTTTGTCATATACAAACCAATAATTGTCAAATTCAAACCCTTCTTATACTTGTTGGGTTGCTGTCTGTCTGCTTTTTGAAAAAGTTATTAAAATGGGATTGATCTTCAAAGCCCAGCACATAGCTGATTTCTGAAATATTCCAGTCTGTATATTTTAAAAGAACCTTGGCTTCAGAGATTAGCCTTTCAAATATATGTTCTGTAGTGGTGCGGCCTGTCTGTTTTTTTATAGCCCGGTTGAGATAATTGACATGAATATTCATCCGATCGGCAAAAGCTTTCGGTGAACGCAATTCGAAACGCTGAGCTGTTGATTCAAGGGGAAACTGCCTTTCCAGCAATTCCATAAACACAGTAGTAACTCTTAACGATGCATTGGTATGTCCAGAAACTGTATTGACGGGCTGTAACTTCACCCCATAATAGATCAGTTCACTGACATAATTTTTAATGAGATCATATTTATAGACAAAGTCTGAATCAGTTTCTCTGATTATTTTTTCAAATATCGTTTTGATTTCTGACGTTTCTTCCTCGTTCAAGCTGAAAACAGGATGTGCACCTGCCGCAAACAAAGGAAGTTCGAATAGATTCAAACGAAAATTCCCTTTAAAAAACTCATCTTTAAAAACACAAAAACAACCATTAGTATCCGCTTCCAAAGGTTCATAAGTATACGGCACATGAGGATTAAAGAAGAGCAAAGTATTGCCTGTAACCGGAATACTCCGGTCTCCGTAATGAAATATATTATCACCACTGAACAGCATAATTTTATAGAAATCTCTTCGGATAAAGGTGGGTGAGGAAGTATGGGAGCTTATTCTGTCTTCAATTCTAAAGACATTAAACTGTCCGTCGTTTTGGGGAAAATCTCCCGATAAAGCTCCATATTTATTCCTGTAAAACTCATCAAGTGTCTCGGTAGTTTTTGCCATATCCTTTATAATTTATACTTCTAAATGCATATCAATAAAACACTGTAAAGCTTTCGACTGCGGTCCGTCTTTTCTAAAAACAAGAATCGTATTCATTGTTCCCAGCTGCTTATTCAGTCCATAAGTCTTGATTCCTCTTCCTGCATAATATTTAGTAACCACTTCTTCCGGCAATATGCTGACTCCTAACCCTGCTTCCACAAAGTTGATGACTCCTTCAATAGAATTCAGAACTGTACTTTTGTAGTTAAGAATTCCTTTGTGGCTTAACCAGGATTCTAACCTTTCCCTGAAAATACATCCTTCATCAAAGACCACTATTTTCAAGGGTTCTTTCTCCATCAATGTCTGCAGACTGGGACCTTTTGAGGAAGCCAGAATCACAAGCTGCTCTTCCTTAATGCAGATTTTTTCCAGTCCTTTGGCATTCACAGGAGCAGAAACAAAAGCAGCATCCAGGTTGTAATTCAGAACATCAGACAGCACTGAATCTCTGGTATCTGATTTGAATTCAAGCTCAATATCAGGATATTTTTCATCAAAAGTATTGAGGATTTCCGGAACTTTCAGTGCCATTGTTGTTTCTATACAACCTATTTTCAAACATCCTCTGATATTATCACCACTCTGGATATTATTTTTTGCTTCTTCCACCAAATGCTGAATCTGTTTTGAATACTGCATCAGGATTATCCCATCAGAAGTAAGCTCTACCCTTCTGGATGTCCGGGAGAAGAGCTTTGTATTAAACTCATCTTCAAGGTTTTTTATTCTTGCCGTAACGTTCGACTGAACCGTAAACATCACAGAAGCTGCCTTTGTAAAACTTCCTGTTTCAGCTACGGCTTCAAATATTTTTAAATCATTAATGTTCATCTTAATTAATCATTATTAGTGATTTAACTTATTATAATTAATCGTTTTTAATAATCAAATATCCGTATTAATTTTGGACTATCAAAAAAAATAAATGAAAATAATTTCAAGACAATTCATTGCAGGTGTATCAGTTGCCCTTTTCACTGGCACTATGGCAATGGCACAAACCAATCAAAAATTACGTGTAAATAATCACATTATGGAAAATCACCCTGTTCACTACCGCAACATCAAAGTAAATGATTTAAATCTGTTTTACAGAGAAGCAGGTCCGGCCAATGCGCCTACGATACTTCTTCTGCACGGATATCCTACCTCATCTCATATGTTCAGAAATCTGATCCCGATTTTAAGCAAAAAATACCATGTCATAGCTCCGGATCTGCCGGGATTTGGCTATTCTGATGCTCCGGATCATAAGGAATTCTCTTATACCTTCGACAATCTTGCAGGAACGGTAGAGGCATTTGTAGAAAAGCTGAATATGAAACGTTTTGCCATTTACATCTTTGATTATGGCGCTCCGGTAGGCTTACGTCTCGCCATGAACAATCCTGAAAAAATCACAGGGATTGTTTCACAAAACGGAAATGCCTATGAAGAAGGGTTAAGCAATGAATGGAATCCGATCCAGAAATACTGGCAGGACACAACGGAAGCCAACCGCCTTGCATTAAAAGGTTTCGTTTCTAAAGAAGTTACTCTGTTTCAGTATCAACATGGTGTATCCGACCCTTCTTTGATTGCACCGGAAGCCTACACTCTTGACCAGAAATTCCTTGACCGACCGGGAAATATAGAAATTCAGTTGGATCTGGTAAAAGATTACAGAACCAATGTGGCTTTATATCCAAAATTCCATGAATATTTCAGAAAGCATCAGCCCCAATTATTATTAGTATGGGGAAACAAAGATCCCTATTTCCTTCCTGCAGGAGCTGAAGCGTATAAAAAAGATCTGCCGGAAGCGAAATTAAAATTTTATGACACCGGACACTTTGCCCTGGAAACCCATGCGGAAGAAATAGGTGCTGAAATCTTTGAATTTATGGGGAAGTTACCTCAATAGAGCATATAATCAATTGCTAAGAAATATGAAAACAATTGTTATTAAAAACTACGGCGGGCCAGAAGTTCTGCAGCTGGAGGAAATGTCTGTTCCTGTTATAAAAAATCCGTCTCAGGTTTTGGTAAAAGTAAGAGCAACCTCTATTAATCCTCTTGATTATCAGGTAAGACGAGGTGATTATGCGCCATTTTTCGAACTCCCTATTATAACGGGTCATGATATCGCTGGTGATATTATTGCAGTAGGTGAAGCGGTCAAAAAATGGAAACCTGGTGATAAGGTGTATTATTCTCCCCGTTTTGGTAGCTCTGGCAGTTATACGGAGTATCACCTTACCGATGAATCTTCACTATCAAGAATGCCAGATAACATCAGCTATGAAGAGGCCGCTGCCATTCCACTTATCGGAGGAACAGTTTGGGAAATGCTGGTGGTAAGAGCACAATTAAAAAAAGGAGACAGCATTCTTATCCTTGGCGGAGCCGGAGGTGTTGGAACTCTTGCCATACAAGTCGCTAAGGCATTAGGAGCTTTTGTCTACACTACTGGACAAAGCATTCTGCATGAGGAATTAAAAAAGCTTGGAACAGATGTTGTCATTGATCACCATAAGGAAAACTGGATCGAGGAAATACAGACCTACACTAAAGGAAAGGGTGTGAATGTGATTATTGATACTGTAGGAGGAACAACACTTTCAGACAGTCCACTTGCTTTAGCGGATTATGGTTCCGTGGTAACACTGGTGGATATTCCACAACCTCAAAACCTCATCAATGCCTGGGAAAAAAATGCAACGTATCATTTTGTTTTTACCCGACAAAGCAGGGATGAACTGCATCACATCACTGAATTAATTGAAAACGGATATGTAAAACCTGTGATAGATAGTATATATCCGCTTGAAGAGGTTCAAAAAGCCCATCAGAGAATAGAGGATTCGAAAAGGGAAAAGCCTCTGTTTGGGAAGATTGTATTATCAGTTTAGTTTTTCTGAAATAAATTGGCAAAAGCTCCGGGCAAATATCTTCGATATTTGCCCGGAGCTTTTGCATGGAGCTTTTCGGAACTATTTATTTCCAGCCCTTTTTAGGGAAGAAATATTTCACTACACCACCACATATATGATCCGTTTTGTAGCAAATCATTATATTTGAAAAAACATCATAAAACCTGTTTTCTTTGAATTAAAATATGGAAAAGACACTGACGCCAGAACAATTAAAGCTTATCACATTAAACAGTCAGGGATTAACTCAAAATACACCGTTTGGAACGGGAAAAGCTGCGGTTCTGAATGCTTTGCAACATCTCGGATATATTCAGATTGATACATTATCCATGGTAGAGCGGGCTCATCATCATACACTCTGGACAAGAATTCCGGATTTTCGGACAGATGATCTGGAAGAACTGGTAGAGGAGCGTAAAGTATTTGAATACTGGTTCCACGCTGCGTCTTATCTTCCTATGAAAGATTTCCGCTATGTTTTGCCTCAAATGCTGACGATCAAAAGAGGTGAATCCCGTTATTACAATGCGGATCCTAAAGTGATGGAATATGTAGTAGACCTCATCCGCAACGAAGGACCTAAAAGAGCAAGAGATTTTGAAAATGAAAGCCATAAAGCAGGAAGCTGGTGGAATTGGAAACCAGCCAAACTAGCTCTTGAAAGGCTTTTTATGCAGGGTGATCTGATGATCAGCGGACGTTCCGGAATGCAGAAAACATATGATCTGGCTGAAAGAGTTTTGCCGTCTTCTACGAATACTACAGAACCTACTCCATTTGAGTTTGCTGAATATCTGGTAAAGACCAATCTGAGAGCCTATGGATTTACAACATTAAAACAAATCACTCACCTCAGGAAGGGAAATGATTTAAAGACGAATGTCAATAAGGTTTTACAGATGATGCTTGAAGAAAATACAATATCAAAAGTGACTATTGAAGGAGGATCTTCTGCTTTTGTTCAAAATGAAATACTGGAAAGAACATTTGATCAGGCTAGTTCCAGTGTATGGCTGCTGTCTCCGTTTGATAATTCCATTATTCATCGGGAGCGGATCAAACAGATTTTTGATTTTGATTTCCGTCTGGAATGTTATACTCCAAAGGAAAAAAGACAGTATGGTTATTTCTGTCTGCCTATACTGTTTGGAGATCAGTTTATCGGAAGGGTTGACTGCAAAGCTCACAGAAAAGAAAAAAAACTGGAACTGATTCATCTACATATTGAAAACAATACTATTGACTTTAATTTATGGCTTAAGCCTTTCGCAGAAACTATAAAACGGTTTGCCATTTTCAATGGTTGTGAATCTTTGGCTCTGACTAAAATAAGTCCATCAAAGTTGGGTTCTTCTGTAAAAAAGGAATTGTCCAGATTAAAGTTTAAAAAGTAATTGATAGCTATTTAAAAGACAAAAGGCTGTCTCAAAGGTCAAATAATTTGGCTTTTGTCATTGACTACGTCGAATCTTTGATTTCTGACGAAGGAAGAATCTTATTGATAACCAAATATATGAGATTCTTCACTACATTTCATTTCATTCAGAATGACACTTTTGAGACAACCTCTTTATTTTCAGGATAATTCCGATTAATTTAGTTTCTGATTTGTTTTCTGAACAAAATCATTCCATTGCTGGTTCAGGTAAGCTAATGCTTTCTTTTTTTCACCATCATTCATAGAAGAATAATTAATGGAATTGAAAACCAGTTTTTTCAACGCTTTCACATCCAGTTCCCAATACACTTGGGTAACCCAGAAATCATAACTCAGACCTGTGTATCCGTACACAGACGGATCATCACTGCTGATAGAGCATTGTACTCCGTTGCTTAATAAAACCCTTGCAGGATGGTTTCTCAAATCACTTACATATCCTAAAACCTGATTACTGATCGGGCTTACTTCCACCAGTTTATTCTGTTTTTTGATCTGTTCCATCGTTTTTGGGAAATAGATCAGGTTTAATCCGTGACCAATTCTTTTATTGTTCAGCAGTGCTACATCCAGAATATTTTTATTCAGGATAGAATTGCTTTCTCCGGCATGAAGGAAAAGAGGAAGTTCTACTCCGTATTTTTTACTAAGTCCGCTCATTTTGGCCCAGCTTTTCTCAAAAAAACTGATATGATGTCCGGCTGCTTCATCTGCCACAAGATCAAATCCTGAGATCATATCCGGAAATTCTTTTTTCATTTCAAATGCCGTTTCCAGCTGCTTTTCAATACTTTCATTGTCTAAGAATTTAAAGCTTGAATAGATCAGTTTCAGGGTGAACTGCGGGTCTGACTGATGTACTTCTTTAAGAATATCCTGCAGATCTGTGATCGTCGTTTTCATTGGATATTTTCCATGCTGAAAATCATACAGTTCATCAAAGATATATCTGATTTCTACGTGCTGTACTTTATCTTTTATTAAATCCTGAAATCCTTTCAGATAATATGCCTTAAAGAAAGGACGGTACGGCAGCAGCAGACTGATACGTTTAAAACATTTTTCAAATTCAATCCAATAATCTGTGTAAGAGCAAAGATTGTCTCGTCTCAATGTAAGAAGATCCTGCAGTTCTTTTTCAAAACCGGAGGTTGAGGTCAGTTTTTTATCCAGACTTACAAATCCTTCCGGAACTTTTCCTTTTTCAAAAAAAGCCAGCTGTCCGAAAATATACTGATCATTATCTTTCTGATCGAAAACATAGCATTCCTGATATTTTCTGGCGGCCGAAATAATCCATTTCACATCTGTAATTCCCCCGCTGTGGGTATGCAGCAAACCTCCTTTTGGCATGGTCTGAAGAATTTCAAACAGTTTGCTGCTTTCTATGATTGGTTTTAATTCATTAAAAGAACTATTATATAAAGATTTCTTCTTCGTTTCTGTATCACTGATAAACTCTTTACGGATCTGGAAGAGTTTTTTATCTAAAGCGATTTCTGCATCGGATAATTTTATATCAGCATCAAATGCCATAGCTGCATTTTCTGTCTCTGATAACGCCAGGTTTTGTTGGTATACAGATTTTTCAGTCACTTTACCTTGCCCCCAAAATAAGGGTGCTCCAAAAAGTGATATATAAATAAGGTATTTTTTCATCATACTAAATATTGGAGGGGTTTGTAGTATCAGTTATGTTTTAACTGATAAAATAAAAGTAGCTTATTATAGCAAAAATTGTGCAAAATAAAGCTAATTCAAAAATAAAATTATTTTTTTTACAAAAAAAAACTTCCAATATTTCTTTTTCTAATCTATTAAAAGTGATTCTTTATTTTTTATTGAAAAGAAGCTCTGAACTCCAAGGGAGAAAGACTGGTTTTATTTTTAAACAGTTTGGTAAAGGATTGTGGATGCTCAAAACCTAATTCATAAGCAATCTCACTTACAGATAAACTGGTGGTAGAAAGCTTTTCTTTTGCTTTAACAATAAGCTTATCATGAATAAACTGCTGGGTGCTCTGTCCGGAAATTGTTCTCAATAACCGACTGAGGTAATTGGGAGAAATCCTTAGTTCATCAGCTACAAACTGTACTGTAGGCAATCCTTTTGATATCAAATCATTATCATTGAAATAATCCTCCAGCAAAACTTCTAAACGATTCAGAATAGTATGATGGGTCACTTTTCTGGTGATAAACTGTCTTTCATAGAATCTTTCGGAATAATTGAGTAAGGTTTCAATATGGGAAATGATAATATTCTGGCTGAATTGATCAATCACCGAGTGGTATTCCCGCTCAATATTTTCTATAATTCCATTGATGGTAAGTTCTTCTTTTTTTGATAAAAACAAGGCTTCATTCACTGAATAATCAAAAAAATCATACTGGTTTATGATCTTCGCCAGTGAAGTATGCCAAAGAAAATCTGGGTGAATCAACAGCATCCAGCCGGATTGGTTTTCCTGCACGTTGGGATCTGCTTCAATCCTGAAAATCTGGTTTGGGGAAATAAAAAACAGCGTTCCTTCATCAAAATCATATTCCTGCTGGCCGTACTTCAACTTCCCATTCATGCCTGTTTTTAAAGAAATCTGATAAAAATCCAGCATCCAGTTAACCTCACCGATATCAGCAGGTCGCTTTACCTCTTTATAATCAATCACACTGATCAACGGATGTTCAGGAGGAGATAATCCTCTAGAACGGTGAAATTCCGTGATGGTTTTTATTCTTTTTATTGCCCGCTTTTCCATTTCTATAAAATTACAAATTGTTTTTGCAGTAAACTTTTGTTGTAGAGTTTTTTTCCCACAGATTGCACAGATTTTCACAAATATTTACGTTAATACTATTATTTTCAAAACTTATTTGGACTTCTCTACGTAAAAATTTTCTCTTTATTTTAATTAAATATTTACCTCTTTTGTGACTTTTGTGGTTTATATTTTCCCACGGATGGCACAGGTTTTCACAGATGTTTGTGGTTAAAGTAGTGCGTTGTTTTATTCTTAATAGTACTTTTCAGCGTAAAAAAATGCTCTTCGTCTTACTAAAATGTTTAAAAACTTTTGTGACTTTTTCGGTTCACTATTTACACTTCATCATTTTGATAGGATTCAGCAAAGTCTTTTGCAAAGTTGGCCAGCTTTACTTTTCCTAAAACAGGCTGATTCTGATAATAATCTTCATATACAACTCCGCTTCCCTGGCTTGCCTGAGTTTCTACAAAACCCTTAGCCACCTGTTCATTGAAACCGATATCCAGCCAGTTTTTCAATAATTCTTCATCAGAGATTACTTTCCACTGAAGATCAGGTTTTCCGATTGCAACGCCCAAAGCTTTTGCAATTTCATTAGGAGAAACTTCATCACTGGCTACATAACGTATTGTTCTTCCAACAAATGGTTTTTCAGTTTCTTCTGCTACAACAGTTGCAATATCCAACGGAGAAACCCACGGCTCTTTTTGATCTCCTCCCCAATTGGAAATAATAGCTCCTTTATTTTTGATCGTGTTGATGAATGAAAACATATTGAAATAAATGCCTACCGGACGAATAAATTTAATAGAAACATCATCAGGAAGCTGCTTCAGAATCTGCTCTACATGATAATGAAACACAATAATTCCCGTTCCTTTATCCGTATGTGCCCCGATACTGCTGAGATGGATAATCTTCTTCACGCCGGAACGTTCCACAGCTGTTTTGTAATGACGACCAATTTCACTGATTTTTCCGATAAAATCAATGTTTTTATCAAATAGATCACCTGCTGCTTCCATGGTTTCCATCAGATAAACAATATCTGCTCCTGTGAATGTTTTGGTAAGAAAATCAGGATCAAACATACTGCCTATAGCAGCTTTTGCGCCCAAAGCTTCAATGGCTTCCCTTCTCTTTTCAGTACTACTGATCACTGTTACGGTGTGTCCTTTCTCTACCAGTTCTTTTGTAAGTGGTTTTCCAATGTTCCCGATGGAACCTGTTAAAACAATATTCATTTCTTTAATTTTTTGTTGAGGTAAAATTCCGAAATGCCCATCAAGAAGACTTCGCCGAATCTATCTTCTCTTTAGCCAAAAAAGCAGAAACAGGAAATACCTTTATTTTTTCAATAAAACAGACAACTTTTTAACACTTTTTTAATCTTTAACCGTTGCACTTATTTTGAACTTTACCTACCTTTGCCTCTGGATGCGGAAAAGATTTTATCAATATTTGTACAGCTTATTATTTGCGTTGCTTACCGTTTTAGGATGGTACTATGGGCAAATTCAGCAGTATATTTCAACAGATATCTCTTCTGATCTTCATTTTACCACTGATCTTCTTGTTCATCAGAAAAAAAGCTTCAAAGAATCTTTTGCCTTTCTCAAAAATCATGAAGCTAATAATGCTTACAATGTCAGCCATCCCCGCTACAACAAAATCAGAGCAAACCTTTCTGAAAATGATAATGAAAATGACGACAATGTAGAATCATCGGGTTCTACAGAACTTATTGCTCTTTTCAAAGATGGCTTCTGGCATCTTATTTCAGGGTTTGTTACTACATTTCACAACAGACAAATTGCTGTTTCACTTTCTCAATCAGAACATTTAAAGACCTTACATGATGATCTGTACCTCCAGTACAGGGTCATCCGACTGTGATTTTATACTAATTTTTTTCGAAAACCTTATCAGCTTTCATATACTGTTATGAGAGCCGGTAACTCTATTTTTTCAATTATAAATTATTATAAAAACAATATTTATCATGGTCAAGAAAAGTCTCATGTATATCAACTTGTGCCTTATTTTCTTGTTTGTAGGCTGTCAATCTGAAAAAAAGGAAAAAACAGAAGCAGCGTCATTCAACGTTACAAGCCCTCTTATAAAAGATACTTTAGTCAACAAAGATTATGTTGCGCAAATCCGTTCTATTAATCATATTGAGCTTCGTGCCCAGGAAAAAGGATACATCCAGTCTATTTATGTAGACGAAGGGCAGTTCGTACAGAAAGGACAGCTGATGTTCAAAATCATGCCTAATCTTTACGAATCTGATGTAAACCGTGCCAAAGCGGAAACAAAATACGCAGAAATCGAATATCAGAATACCAAAAATCTTTCTGACAAAAATATCGTTGCTCCTCAGGAAATGGCTATGGCTAAAGCAAGATATGAAAAAGCCCAGGCTGAACTTTCTTCAATGAATACCCATTTGAGATTCACAGAAATCCGTGCTCCCTTTACTGGAATTGTAGGAAAATTACACGTAAGAAAAGGAAGTCTTGTAGATGAAGGCGAGCTGGTAACTGAACTTTCAGACAACAGCAAAATGTGGGTATACTTCAATGTTCCTGAAGCTGAATATCTTAACCAGATGGATGCGAAAAAAGATGACAATCCATTGCATGTACGTCTGAGAATGGCCAATGGCAAAGAGTTTACACAAGACGGCATTGTACAAACCATTGAGTCTGATTTTGACAATGAAACAGGAAATATCGCTTACAGAGCTACTTTCCCAAATCCAAAAGGATTATTAAGATACGGTGAAACCGGAAACATTGTTATTACTTCACCTTATGCCAATGCGATGATGATTCCGCAGAAAGCAACTTTCGAAGAGCTGGAAAAGAAATATGTCTATGTGATTGGTAAAGACGGCAAAGTACATGCAAGAGAAATAAAAGTGGCTGCCGAATTACCGCATATTTATGTCGTTTCTTCAGGGCTTAGCAAGGATGAAAGAATCCTACTTGAGGGTCTTAGAATGGTTCAGGAAAACCAAAAGATCAGTTCAAAATACCAAAAACCTGAAAAAGTAATGTCGAACCTGGATCTGTACGCCGAGTAACCCAAAAGCAGCATTATGTTTAAAAAAGTAATACACCGACCGGTTTTCGCCATTGTGATATCGGTTGTGATCCTGTTTATGGGAGGAATTGCCATGAAGCAGCTTCCTACGGAACAGTTTCCAAAAATTGCCCCTACCACAGTAGCTGTTTCTATTGCTTATCCGGGAGCGAGTGCAGATGTATTGGTAAAATCATCTTTGATTACGATTGAAAATGCCATCAATGGAGTTCAGGGAATGCGTTACATCACTACCGATGCCACCAGTGCCGGAGAAGCTACGGTAAACGTTGTCTTTGATCCCGGAACCGATCCCAATGAAGCGGTAGTTCTGGTAAAAACCAGAGTGGATCAGGTAATGCCTTTATTACCCGAATTGGTACAGAAAGAAGGAGTTGTGGTAAACCCGATTCAGCCGAGTATGCTGATGTACGTAAACCTTTACAGTACGAATAAAAGTATGGATGAAAAATTCCTGTACAACTACTCTATGGTAAATATCATCCCGGAAATCAACCGTATTCACGGGATCGCAAAGTCTCAGATTCTGGGAAGCCGTAGATATGCCATGCGAATCTGGCTGAATCCTGACCGTATGCGTGCGTATTCTATTTCCGTAGATGAGGTGATGAAGGCCATTGGCGAGCAGAGTATCATCGGACGTCCGGGAAGAATCGGGCAAAGTTCCGGTATTGCAGCACAGTCGCTGGAATATGTATTGACTTATAAAGGACAATATAATAAACCGGAAGAGTATGAAAATATCATTGTCCGTTCCAACGCAGAAGGAGAAAATGTAAAGCTGAAAGATATTGCCAAAGTGGAACTTGGAAGTGAGTTCTTTGATATCTATTCCAATCTTGACGGACATCCTTCCGCATCTATCGTTTTAAAACAAAATTATGGAAGTAATGCCAATGACGTGATCAGAGATGTGAAAGCGAAACTGGCAGAAATGAAAGGAAACTTCCCTCCAGGCGTTGATTACAAAATCAGTTATGACGTTTCCCAATTCCTGGATGCTTCCATTGAGCAGGTAATGCATACGTTGAGAGATGCCTTTATCCTTGTAGCCATCGTGGTTTTTATTTTCCTTGGTGACTGGCGCTCTACTTTGATTCCTATTATTGCCGTACCGGTTTCTTTGATCGGAACTTTCTTTGTCATTCAGTTCTTCGGATTAACCATCAACCTTGTTACTCTTTTTGCATTGGTATTGGCAATCGGTATTGTGGTGGATAACGCCATTGTTGTCATTGAAGCCGTTCATGCCAAAATGGAAGACAGTAATATTTCGCCTTACAAAGCGGTAAAAGAAGTAATGGGTGAAATTGCAGGTGCTATTATTGCCATTACAGCCGTGATGGTAGCCGTGTTTATTCCTATTTCATTTATGACAGGTCCGGTGGGAACTTTCTATCGTCAGTTTTCTATTACCATGGCAAGCTCTATTGTGATTTCTGCGGTAGTGGCACTTACTCTGACTCCGGTTTTAGCTGCAATGTTATTGAAAAACCATCATGGAAAACCTAAGAAAGTCAATATTTTCACCAAAGCTTTAGACTCTTTTAACAGCGGATTTGATAAAATAACAGGAAAATACGCTTCATTCCTTAGAAAAATCGTGAGCCGAAAGGTGGTAACATGGGGAATTCTGATTGCTTTCTGTGCCGGAATTGTGATGATCAATAAAGTACTTCCGGGTGGGTTTATCCCGAACGAAGACCAGGGAACCATCTATGCCATTATCCAGACTCCTCCGGGTTCTACGCTGGAACAAACGAATAAGGTTTCCAGAACATTGCAGAAAATCTGTATGGGAGTAGACGGTGTGGAATCTGTATCATCTCTGGCAGGATATGAAATCATGACGGAAGGTCGTGGTTCGAATGCGGGAACCTGTCTGATTAACCTTAAAAGCTGGAACGACCGTGAGCATTCTGTAAAGGAAATCATGGAAGAACTGGAAGAAAAATCTAAAGATCTCGGAGCTACCATTGAGTTCTTTGAACCACCGGCTGTACCAGGATTCGGATCTTCGGGAGGTTTCTCCATGAGACTTCTGGATCTGAACAGAACAACCGATTATCAGGAATTTGATAAAGCCAATAAAGATTTCATTGCCCAGCTTAAAAAGCGTAAGGAACTTTCAGGAGTATTTACCTTCTTTGCAGCCAATTATCCCCAGTATGAACTGGTTTTTGATAATAATGCAGCGATGCAGAAAGGAGTTTCTATTGGAAAAGCGATGGACAACCTCAATATTCTGATCGGTAGTACCTATGAACAGGGCTTTATCCGTTTCGGACAGTTCTTTAAAGTATATGTACAGTCGTCTCCGGAATTCAGAAGACTTCCTACGGATATTATGAATCTGTATGTGAAAAATGACCGTGATGAAATGGTGCCTTATTCCGCATTTATGACGATGAAAAAGACACAGGGACCTAATGAAATCACCCGTTACAACATGTACAATTCCGCAGCAATCCGTGGACTTCCGGCTTCCGGCTATACAACAGCGGATGCCATTCAGGCCATCAATGAAACGGCGGCTAAAACACTTCCTCACGGATATAAAGTGGCATGGGAAGGATTGTCTTACGATGAGGCACAGCGTGGTAATGAAGCCATTTATGTATTTCTTGTTGTTCTGGTATTTGTGTATCTGGTTCTGGCCGCTCAGTATGAAAGTTTCCTTATTCCGTTTGCGGTACTTTGCTCTTTACCGGTGGGAGTTTTCGGGTCTTTCTTATTATTAAAAGCAATGGGACTTGAAAATGACATCTATGCACAGGTAGGATTGATCATGATTATAGGATTACTGGGTAAAAACGCAGTACTTATTGTAGAATTTGCAGTAAAAAGACGTCAGGCAGGAGATTCTATTCTTGAAGCAGCTGTAGAAGGTTCCAAGGCTCGTTTCAGACCGATTCTGATGACCTCTTTTGCCTTTATTGCAGGATTGGTTCCGCTTGTTTTTGCAAGAGGAGCCGGAGCGATCGGAAACCATACCATTGGAGCATCTTCACTGGGAGGAATGCTGATAGGAACGCTATTCGGAGTGATTGTAATTCCGGGGCTCTACTACATATTTGCCAAGTGGTCTGATGGTAAAAAAATGATTAAAGACGAAGATGAATCTCCATTAAGCGAAGACATGATCCATTATGAATAAAAGAAAAATATATCAATATGCAGGTCTGGCAGTCGTCTTATTAAGTCTTACTGCCTGTAAACCTATCGAAATCGTACAGCGTGCTGAAAATAAAACCGTCCCTGAAAAATACGGTTCAGCAGAAAATGACACTATCAATACGGGAAAAATGAAGTGGAATGAATACTTCAGTGATCCTCATCTTCAGGAGCTGATTAGTCAGGCTCTTCAGAATAATCAGGAACTGAATATTGTCCTTCAGGAAATTGAAATGTCTAAAAACGAAATCAAAGCCAAGAAAGGTGAATATCTTCCGTCTGTAGGTTTAAAAGCCGGAGCTGGCGTAGACAAAGTAAGCCGATACACCAATATCGGAGCGATGGAAGCCAATACCGAAATAGAACCCGGCAGAGAAATGCCTGAACCTTTATTTGACTTTGGAGTTGGTGCTCAGGCACAGTGGGAAACCGATATCTGGGGAAAACTTCATAATGCCACAAGAGCACAGGTACAGCGATATCTTGCGAGCATTGAAGGAAAGAATTTTATGACAACTCATCTTATTTCTGAGATTGCAGATTCTTATTATGAACTGTTGGCACTGGATAATGAGTTGGTTATTTTGAATCAGAATATCAAAATTCAGAATGATGCGCTGGAGATTATCAAAGATTTAAAGAAGAACGCCCGATCCAATGAACTGGCTGTACAGAGATTTGAAGCCCAGGTTCTGAAAACTCAGGGAATGCAGTATGATATCCAGCAAAAAATTGTTGAAACTGAGAATAAGATCAATTATCTGGTAGGAAGATTTCCACAATCCGTGGAAAGAAGTCAGGATTCTTTTGATTCTGTTGTTCCGCAAGCTGTGTATGGAGGAATTCCTTCTGAACTTTTGGAAAATCGTCCGGATATCAAACAGGCTGAATATGAACTGGCTGCCGCCAAACTTGACATTAAAGTAGCCAAAGCAAGGTTCTACCCTTCTCTTGACCTTTCTGCCGGAGTCGGGTTACAGGCTTTTAATCCGCTGTATATCATCAAACCTCAGTCGTTCCTGTTCTCTCTTGCAGGAGAACTTACTGCTCCACTGATCAACAGAAGAGCGATTAAAGCGGCTTATAATAATGCCAACGCCAAACAGATTCAGGCGGTATATCATTATGAACAGACTGTTTTGGGAGCTTATATTGAGGTAGCGAATCAGTTGTCTAAAATTCATAATCTGGAAAGCAGTGTGAATATCAAAACGAAGGAAGTAAATGCTTTAACCAAGTCGATCGATATTTCTAATGATTTGTTCAAATATGCCCGTGCTGATTATATGGAGGTTTTACTGACTCAAAGGGATGCCCTGGAATCAAGGTTTGAGCTGGTGGAAAAGAAAGTGAACCAACTTAAAGCAAGTATTGCTGTATACAGAGCACTAGGCGGCGGTTGGGATCAGGCTCCTTTGGAGGTTCCGGACATTACCAAACAATAAATTCTTTTCAATCTTGTTTTTATAGGAGTCTGCCGAGTGGCAGGCTTCTTTTTTTAGGTTTTGGCTGAAGCCTGATGATTTTTTAATCTTTGGTAAACGGGCTAAAGCCCGTTCCTATTGAATGTTTTTTTTCCCACAGATCGCACAGAGAGGCTGGCTTCTTTTTTTTTGATGTTTTTTTAATCTTTGCTAAACGGGCTAAAGCCCGTTCCTATTGAATAGTATAGAACGACTATAAAATAAACAAAAAGTCTACAAAATAAATAGACTTCTAATTTTAATTTTAATTCACACTTGAAAATTAACTTTTTTATCATTTTTTAACATTTGCAACAATTCATTCAATTAATTGATAATCAATTTCTTATTTTATTAAAATCTAAATCACAATTATTAACCCACTAATTTAGTAGACTAATATGATTTATCTCATACTCTCCTTTTATAGGGGTTTGTCATTTATTAAATAATTTTGACCCAGTTAAAAAAATCATAAACTTTATTCTCATGAATAAGAATACCTTTAATTCTTACCTATGCACCATTACGGCGGCAGCTTCTGCACAGCAAAATTGTTGTGGAAAGTCTGCCCTTTCACAGCACAACCACATTTCTCAAGACATGTGCTTTGATATGATGGGCATGATGATGATGTGCTAACTTTTTAAGAGATACATTCATTACTGTAGGAATTAAAGCCAAAGAATTCAAGGCTTCTTTCATCCGGGTACATCTTCTGTAAATTTTAATCTTCCATTTTTGATATCCTCCCTGAAAAAGGAGGCAGGGAATCATTATTTCTTACGGAGAGATCAGCAGTAATACACAATTCAGTTTTAAACCTAGATTAATATAATGAAAAAGAAACAATGCAAGCTTGGTGTATTGGCCTTACTGCTGTTCGCGGAATATGGTTTTGCCCAAAGCAAAGACAGTCTTTCCAAAGAAACCTCCATCAAAGAAGTAGTGGTGGTAGCTTTTGGAAAGCAGAAAAAAGAAGAGATTACAGGATCTGTACAGTCGCTGAAGGCTAAAGATCTCTCTAATCTTCAAAATGGAAATATTCTTCAGGGAATTGGAGGAAAAGTAGCTGGGGTACAGGTGATTTCCTCAGGACAGCCAGGTTCCCAGCCTACCATCAGAATGAGAGGAATAGGTTCTATCAACGCGTCCAGCGATCCGTTAATTGTACTGGATGGTATTCCGTACAGCGGAAACCTGAACAGTATTGCAGCATCGGATATTGAAAGTATTTCTTTTCTGGAAGATGCCTCTTCAAATGCTCTGTATGGTTCCAGAGGAGCCAATGGTGTTATTATTGTGAACACCAAAAGAGGAAAAAGTAAAGGCGTAAGTATTGAAGCCGATGTAAAAACAGGGGTTAATTTCAGATCTATTGAAGATTATTCGGTCTATACTTCTCCTCAGGATTATTATACCGCTTATTATAACCGAGCCAGAATTGGCGAAATCGCAAGACTAAAACAACCGGGAGCGGTTCCTTCAGGTCCGTCTCCTCATGATGTGGGACTTTCAGCATTGACAAAACTTGGGTATAATGTGTATAATGTTCCTTTTAATCAGCTGATATCAAAGGATGGCTCTTTTAATTCTGATGCGAAATTACTGTATCAGGATGATTGGAAAAAACTACTTTTCAGACCTGCTTTAAGGCGAGAAGCTACAGTAGGTATCAATGCTAATGGAGATCAGGTAAAATCTTACACTTCCCTTAATTATCTTGATGATAAAGGATATTTAATCTCGTCAGGTTTTGAAAGATTCGGGATCAGATCTAATGTAGATTACGCTATTACTTCAAAACTGAAGCTGACCAGCGCTTTATCTTACACTTACAGCAAGCAGGATTTCGGTGAGACCGGAGGTTTCTCCAACCCTTTCCAGTTTGCCCGAAACATTGCCCCTTTCTATCCTGTTTTTCTGAGAGACAACAATTACCAGAGGCTTTATGACAGTTATGGAAATGCTTTATATGACTATGGAGACGGCCAGGGTCCTAACGGAGCTACAAGATCTTATGCGGTGTTTGAAAATCCTGTAGGAAACCTTCAGAAGAATAAATCACAGATCGTAAGTAATGTGACCAATCTTAATCTTGGACTAAATTATGAAATCATCAAAGGACTGGATTTTACCTATAATTTTGGTGCTTATCTCGAAAATACCAGAAACCTTCAGTTCGGAAATACGGAAGGAGGAACTTCATCTTCTGTGGGAGGTACTATTTCGCAAAGTTCAAACTTTAAATATACACTGAACCACCAGCAGTTGCTTACCTACCAGAAAAAACTGGGAAATCACAGCTTCAACCTCCTTGTAGGACATGAGCTGAATAAGATAAAAGATGATGGTTTTTCAGGATCAAAACAGCAGCTTTTATTACCTGACTCACAAGCTTTTGATAATGCTGTGAAAATTACCGGATTATCAGGAAGCGGCTATGAATATGCTGTAGAAGGCTATTTCACGAGGTTACTTTATAATTATGATGGTAAATATTTCTTCAATGCTAACATTCGTAGAGATGGTTCTTCTGTATTTTCTCCGGAGAGCAGATGGGGAAATTTTTATGGACTGGGACTGGCATGGAATATCGCAAAAGAAGATTTCCTTAAGGACAACAGCGTGATTAATTCTTTAAAATTAAAAGCTTCTTATGGCCAGCAGGGAAATGACAACATCCTTTTAATCGGCTCTTCAAGAGACTACTATGCTTATCAGGATATCTACGGAATTAATAACTTCGGAAATGACAAGCCTGTTCTATCTCTTAAAAAACAGGGAAACAAAGATTTAAAGTGGGAAACTTCCAAAAACCTGAATGCCGGTTTTGAAATTTCACTTTTAAAAAACAGAATCAACCTGAATGCTGATTATTTTGAAAGGAAAGTTTCAGATATGATCTACACGCTTCCTCTTCCTCCATCTAATGCGGGCTCCTATGTGAAGTACGGAAATATCGGAGATATGACGAACAGAGGTGTTCAGGCTAATGTAAATGTGGAGATCCTTCGTGGAGATGAATTCCAGTGGAATTTTTATGCGAATGCTACTCATTACAAAAACAAGATTACAAGATTACCGGCCGAGCAGAGAAATACAGGGCTTGTTTCAGGTTTATTTATCCTGACGGAAGGTGGAGACCGTTACACGTATTTCCTCAAAGAATTTGCAGGAGTAAATCCTGAGAATGGTGATGCTTTATGGTATCGTACAACAATCAACCCAACCACTCAAAAGGAAGAAAGAACAGTAACCAATAATTATAAGGAAGCCACCGATTATAACACAGGAAAGTCTGCCATTCCAAAGGTATATGGAGGATTTGGGACAGATTTCAGTTTTAAAAGATTCAATCTGGCAGTGAACTTTGCTTACCAGTTTGGAGGTTATGGCTATGATGATATTTACAGAAGTTTATTCCATTCTGACAGCTATGGTTCTAACTATTCTACTGATCTGGATAAAACCTGGACTCCGGAAAATACAACAGCAGCTTTACCAAGAGTAGATCTTACAGCTACGAACCAGAACGGAAATTCAACATTGTATCTGATCAAATCGGATTATATCAGTCTTCAGGATGTAACCCTTTCCTATCAGCTTCCTGAAGGCTTTGCACAACAGGCAGGATTATCAGGATTGAAAATTTATGTGACAGGGAACAATCTATACCTATGGTCAAAGAGAAAAGGATATGATCCAAGAGCTTCACTGACAGGAGTTTCTGATGCTTATCGTTATTCTCTGCTGTCCAGTGTCTCTTTAGGGTTTAAACTTAATTTTTAAAAGAACAGGAATGAACACAATAAAATACTTTATAACAGCTGCAACCCTAAGTTTTTTGGCGACCAGCTGTGCTAATGATCTCAATACGTTGCCGGAAGGAGATATTTCCGGAGAGCAGCTCAATAACGATGCAAACAGTCCGGAAAAAATCCTGGGAGGAATCTATCTTGATCTTCGAAGCAATGGTGCAGGCGGTACTAGCGTTCACTCAGATTTCGGAATCATGGGAATTAAAGCAGGTGCTGATCTGATGTCCAATGATGTGATCCAGTCTACCAACCAGCATTTAGGAATGTTTTATAATTACGAAGCCACCAATGCCAGTAATATTGCTTCTGAGATTGTATGGACTACTTTTTATGCAAGAATATTCGTGATCAATAAGCTGCTGGATGGTTTGGATAAAAATGCCAATGCAAAAAACAGGGCAATTGCAGGACAGCTACTCGCTTTAAGAGCCTATTCTTACTTTTATCTGGTTCGTTTTTATGCCAATGATTATAATGGACATCAGTCTGAACCCGGACTTCCATTGGTTCTTACCGCAACTAATCCAAGTCAGGGACTTCCAAGATCAACGGTTGCTGAAGTGTATACGCAAATCAAAAAAGATATAGAAGAATCCGTTTCGCTTTTAGATACATATGCCCGCCCTTCCAGAGCCCAGATAGACCAAAGAACTGCCAAAGCTATTGCTGCCGAAGTATTTCTGGAAACAGGAGATTATCTTAAAGCCGCCAAATACGCTGAGGAAAGCAAGCAGGGAATTGCCCTGATGACTGAAGATGATTATACCAACACCGGATTTTCCAACATCAATAATCCAGAAGTAATATGGGGTTTTCATAATACCATTTCCACGATGAGTATCGGAAATTATTACGCTTCTTTCTTCTCCATGTTTGATAATACCAATGAAGGTTATGCCGGAGCTGCACAGATCCGTAAGCTGATCGATAAGCGCCTTTATGAAGCCATTCCGGCAACAGATTACCGTAAGAAAGTATTCAATGGAAGCCAGAATGCAGCGTATACTTTTAATGGAAAAACAAAAAATTATCCGCCTTATGTAAGCTGGAAATTTAAAGATCCTACGCTCTTTGAAGGAGATTATATTTACATCAGAGCTTCTTCATTATATTATATACAAGCGGAAGCCCTTGCCAGACAAGGACGGGAAACAGAAGCAAGACAGGTATTGTTTGAAATTACCTCAAAAAGAGATCAGGCTTATACATTGTCTACAAATTCAGGCAGCGAGCTGATTAATGAAATTGTCCTGCAAAAGAGAATAGAACTTTGGGGCGAAGGTTATGCCTGGTTTGATATGAAAAGACTCAATACTCCTTTAGAAAGAGTATACACAGGAACGAATCATACTTTTGGAAGATTCAACCTTACCCCGGATAAATTCAGATTCCAGATTCCTAATAAAGAGATTAATAATAACCCACAAATCAAACAGAATGAGTAGATAAACAGAAACAATTTTACATTCAAATATATTCAGTGACGAGGCACCATTTACTTGTAAGTGGTGCCTTTTTTATTGACTAATGTAAGATGCTGACATTTTTTTGACTTTCACTTGCTAAAAATCTTTGATTTTTTCGCGCCTTAAATTATACATAGAATTAAAAAAACTTTGCGTCTTCAAAAAACACAAATAAGAAAGGTATAATTGGAAAACGCAAAGACGCAAAATGGTATTAAGAAGGTTGCTATAAGGCGCAAGGATTTTATCTGCGATAAAATTGAATACTGTTTATTTTCAAGTCTCTTGCAGATTCTTTATTTTATAACAATATCAGATTTGTAATGATCTTTCACCAGTTCACCATTTTTATACAACCTCTGATTAACCACCTTTCCTTTTTCATTAAAGTAAAGCCACAAAGCATTTTTTCTTCCCAAAGAATCCAGACGTCCCATTTCTTTCGGCATTTTATTGTTATGAAGAATCTGAACAGGGTATAATCCTTTCAGGTCTTTCAGGGAATCCATTTTTGCAGGGATCAGTTCAGAGTCATTCCCGATTTTGAAAATATATTTTTTTCCTTTATCACTATTCAAAATCAGTTCATCACCTGAAATCTTATATTTACCTTCTGAAAAAGATGCTGTTACAATCTGATCATAGCTTACATGTTCTGTTTTTAAAAATTCGAAATTTCCATCTTTTATATAAAGTGAATAACTTCCATTTCCCGATTCCAATTCAACATATTTAGGATATTCTTTATCTTTTTTACAGGAAATAATGGAGAAAAGAAGTATAAAAAGGCAGATAATTTTAATTTTCATAAGAACTAAATTATTAAAATATCCTGAATAACATAAGAGTAGATCACTATTCTTGTTATTTCCTGTCTCCTACTCTACCTTCCTTCAAACTCCCGGAGTTTTCTTTTCATCAGCTTAATTTCTGCAGATTGGGTTTTAAAAATATTTCTCTGAAGGATAATCAACTGTGGATCGCTGAGGTGTACTTTTTCAGATATCAATAGGGCTGCTGCATGATGAGGAATCATACTTTTTACAAACTGCCTGTCATCCACATTCACCTGTTCTCTGATTCCAAACCAGGAAAACAGACTTGTCACCACTCCAATACTTACAATGATCCAATTGAGTGTTTTGTTCCTGTACCTCTTTCGCATGACCCATAATTCAATAAGTAACATGGCTGAAACCATCATGAGAGTCATGTATAAATTATTAATATTTGAAATAAAATTTCTCGGGTTGTCTATCATCGTGTACATAATGATATACATAAAACAGAACATCATCAAAGCCATAAGTACAAATCGGCTGTACATTACAGAAGAATTAATTAAATGTTTTTTATTTTCTTTCAAAGAAGAAACTTCATTTTTACGCTTCATATTTTCCATAAGAGAGGGCACTGTAAATAATATTATATAATTCAAAAACTTGTGATAAAAATAATAATATTTATCTGACAGGTTTATGCTTATACTCATAATAATTGACGAAAATACTTCCTTGTACAATCAAAAGAAAAAGATATATTTGGGAACTCAAATCTTTTGAAGTGCTCAGTTGCAAAATGATTTCAATGAGAATAGTTTTCATTCCCCACCTCAATTTTCAGCTCTAAAACATTAATAATGACCAAAACACAATTATTTTTCACCGGTATATCTTTCACCCTGCTATCTTTTACCGCTTCAGCTCAGAAAAAAAATACGTATGTTCAGAAAATTGACAGCATTATCACGGCTTCCAGCCCCATAAAGTTCAATGGTGTTGTTTTGGTCACACAAAAAGGAAAAGTACAATATCTGAAATCCAACGGTTATAAGGATTTTGAAAAAAAGATTCCTTTGAAAACAGATGATCAGTTTGAAATCATGTCAAACTCTAAGCAGGTGACCGCTGTTTTAGTTCTACAGGCTGCCGAACAGGGAAAACTGGATCTTCATACTCCTATCAAAAAATATCTTCCTACTCTTACTCAAACCTGGGCAGATACAGTAACAATCCATCATCTCCTTAACCATACTCACGGAATTACCAAACTGGAAAAACCCTCTGCTTTCAAAGCCGGTTCTCAGTTTAAATATGGTAACCTCTCTTACATGATGCTTGGAGAAATTCTTAAAAATACAACAGGAAAAAGTTTCACGGAACTTTCCAATTCTCTTTTCAAAAAACTAAGAATGGATCAGACTTTTGTTTATAACCCAAAGAATAATCAATCTCTCGTTCCCGGTTATATGAATGAAAACAATCAGTTTGAAAAAGTGAAAGAGTCTTTTCTGAATGAAGATATCGTTCCTGCTGCAGGAATTATTTCTACCGTACAGGATCTGGCAAAATGGGATCAGGCCTTATTTAAAGGAAAATTGTTATCTCCTGAATTTCAAAAACAAATGATGACTCCTTCTACCCGTTCTCAACATGATGTATTTGGAAAAGAAAGCATGGGATTCGGGTATAATGTAAGGTTCATCAAAGAAGCAGGTCTGGATTATTTTGCCGTGACTGGCCTTGGTGATGGGTTTACCTGTCTTAACACCTACTTTCCTTCCACAGATACCACATTGATCATCCTCGAAAATCAGATGCCTAAAAGCAGTGAATACTGGAGTTTCAAAGAAGCTTCACTAAAAAATGCCGTTCTAAAAGCAATCACGGCTAAATAAAACCCAAAACTTAAAAAAAAGTATCTACCAAAGGCTTTTAAAATACACAGCATGCAATTTTATCGCAGATAAAATCTTTGCGTCTTATAACAACTTTATTAATACCATTTTGCGCCTTTGCGATTTTCCAACTCAACCTTTCCTATTTATGGTTTTTTGGAAAATCGCAGGGGCACAAAGTTTTTTTTAATATTATATTTTTTAAGGCTTAAAAAAATCAAAGATTTTTAGCAAGGATAATACTTTTTACAATTTTTGAAAATCAATCCCGAATATGGTAGGGATTATACAATTCTTTTTAAAGCCTTTGTTTTAAGAACAGAGAAAGGTTTTTCTATTATAAATCTATAGAATAAACCTCCAAGTATGCAGGCGAAAAGGCATACAAGAAGACTTATATTATCTGAAGTTTCAAGTTTAAAATAATTAAACCCTTCTTGCACTAAATGAATGATTCCTTTATGTGAAAGGTAAACAGCATAAGATAAAGCGGCCAGTTGAGCAGTGAGATAAGATTTTGTCCGATACAGGAAAGATGATTGAGAAACTGCAGCCATAAGAATGACTCCAAAACTTATAGCTACCAATGTAAACCCAAATATGGAAGCTGTTTTTGAAGCCTGCTCATTACACACCCGGAAAGAAATTCCCAACAGGATAATTCCTACAAAGAAAAGTCTGTTCCCGTTGTTATTCACTATTTTTTTGAATTGTGATGAATACTGCATTAAATATCCTATCAAAACACCTATCCCCAAACCATCCAACCTTGTATGAGTGGGGTAATATATTTTCATATACCATAGTTTCCAGAAATCAGCGGAAGCTGTATCCAGCCCTGTGATATATTCATTCCATGTCATCATTCTGGCTATCATAGAAAATCCAATAACAGCTATCATCAGAACTGCCAGATGTTTGAAAAGTTTTGCAGGGATTAAAATTAAAAGAAACAAGGGAAGAATAAGATAAAACTGCTCTTCGATACATAAAGACCATGCATGGGAAAAGGTTCCACGGTTGATAACATCCAATCCATAGTTTTGGGTAAAAGTAACAAACTTCCATAACGGAGATAAAGCTTCACGTTCCCTGAAAAAAGGGAATGTAAAATAAAGGAAAAGCGTAAAAAAGTAAGCCGGAATAATCCTGAAAAACCTTTTTATATAAAATATTTTCAGACTGATATTTCCTTTATTCTTTATTTCTTTCAACAATTGTCCTGAGATCAGGAAACCGCTTAAAACAAAGAACAGATCTACTCCCGTCCAGCCAAACCTTCCGATACTGTCTATCCAGTCAGGATGTTTGAATGCCCGGTAATGATACATGAGCACTAATAAAATTGCAATCGCTCTGAGATGATCTAACCCATAAAGCCTTTCTGAATGTTCCTTCATTATTTTTTTATGCAAATGTGGATGAATTCCAGACTTATTTCTGGCATAGAATCCGGACAACTGCCTATTCAAGATAAACGACAAAATATGCAGTTTATACCGTGAATAATGTAGTCTGTCATTATTTTAAAACCATTAGCATAACATTTTCCTAAGGTTACTTAAGATTTTATATTTTTGGGGATGATGAAAACTCTGTCAGAAATTCAGATCAGACAAAATCTATACTTCCAGCTGCTCTTCTGGACGGCTTTATTTTTATTCGGAACAGTGAGAATGTATGGAGAATATGATGGTGAAGCTTCCAAAGAGTTGATTATTTATAATTTTTGTCACTGGATTTTCCAGATTGCAGGAGCCAATTTTATTTATTTTGTATTGATCCGCAATTTTTTTGATCAGAAAAAGTATATTGAATTAATCCTGTCTATTCTTCTCAGCCTTTATATTATTTCTGTCATTAACCGTTTTTTTATCGTTTATATTGCAGAACCTCTATTCATCAATGAACTAAAAGACAGTCCTTTTGATATTTTTACAGATATTCCTTACCTGCTGCTTCATTACACTTTTCCGATTATCAGTGGTTCCTTTATCTTTACTTCAATCATGTTTATCATACGGTATAAGGACGAAAAAGAACGTACTCTCAAACTGCAGAAGGAAAAGACGGAGCTGGAACTTCAATCTCTCAAATCTCAGCTCAATCCTCATTTTCTTTTTAATACCCTGAATAATATCTATTCTCTGTCCATCAGCCATTCCGAAAAAACTTCCCAATCCATCAGTCAGCTTTCAGATATTCTGGATTATATTTTATACAAAGGTCAGAAGAAATGGGTGCAGGTTTCTGATGAACTGGATATTATAGACCAATATATTGCTTTGGAAAGCCTCAGATATCATGAGGAAAGGTTAAAAATTCAGAAATATATTACCATCCATTCTCCCAATACCATTCCGCCACTGCTGTATCTTACTCTGGTAGAAAATGCTTTTAAACACGGCGCCGGAAAAAGTTCGGAGACCACAGAAATAAGGATTGAGATCAAAACGAATCAACAGTATTCTGTTTTTACCATTGAAAATACTTTTTCGGACCACCCGACAAATCATGAAAAAGGAATAGGACTCCAGAACATACAAAGGCAGCTTCAATATCATTATCAGGAGCATTTTAGCTTTCGAATGTTAAAGGAAAACAATATTTTTAAAGTAGAAATAACAACACCTTCCCATTATGATTAACTGTATTATTGTAGATGACGAACCTTTAGCTGCATCATTACTGGAAAATCATATCTCAAAAATTGAGGATTTGAAGCTTACAGGAAAAGCTCAAAATGCAATGCAGGCCTATAAAATACTGCAAAATCAGTCCGTTGATCTGATGTTTCTGGATATTCAGATGCCTCACCTCAATGGAATTGATTTTCTGAAGTCCTTACCTCAAAAACCGAAAACTATTTTCACCACTGCCTATCGGGATTTCGCTATTGAAGGTTTTGAACTGGAAGCTGTAGATTATCTTCTGAAGCCCATTACCTTCGAACGTTTTTTCAAAGCTGTAGAACGTATATTGAGAAATGCGGACGGCAATAAAGAAGACTTTATCATCATTAAAACAGAAGGAATGCACCGCAAGCTTTCCCTTTCAGAGATCCTCTATTTTGAAAGCCAGGGAAATGATATCAAAGTGGTATTAGCAACCCAGGAAAGCTTTATTTCAAAAAGTAAAATAACAGATATTGAGAAAATCTTATCTGGTAAAGGCTTTGTAAGAATCCACCGATCTTTTATCATTAATGCTGCTTTCGTAACTGCCTTTAGCAATAACGAACTGATTGTCAGTAAGCATCAGATCCCTGTTGGAAGAAGCTACAGACAGGAGTTCGATTCCTTTATAGCCACTTTTTCAAAAAACAAATTGTGATAAGTTCTTTAATTTTAAATCATAAAATTACATTTTTAACATTTATTTTAAATTAATTTTTAGTTCAATCTTACTTAAAGGATTTTCAATCTGTTTTTCAATGCATTACATCTTTCCAACAATCAAAAACCTATCTCAAACAGACATCACAGCACTGTAATAAAAGAGAATTAATCTCATGATTACCAAACTTTTATATAAACAATGAAATCCATAGCATCAGCAGATGATCACGTATAAATATTAAAAAAAAGTGTTACTTTTGCTTTAACGAATAAAATTGTTTTTTAGCTTTTTTATGAGTAACTTTATGTGCACCAAGTTATAAAACATTAAAATTCATTCCATGAGAAAAATAATTCTACTTATTACATGTTTGTTCGGTATTTCAGTTTTCTCACAGATCAAAGTGTTGAAAAATGAAAGTTTGGTGGAAATTGGTAAAGATAATTCCGTTGGTCTCTATAAAAAGGAAGATAAATTTACAATCAATTACCAGGATCTGAACACCAGCAACCTGAACACAATCCGATCTTTTTCATTCCAGAATCTTAATGGAGATGTAGCCGGATTATATAAACTTATTATGGATGGTTTTGTTTCCACTCCAGAAGAAAATGTTGTATTGGAACTGCCCAATGATATCATAGAACTTCATTATGAAAAAAACTATGGTCAACAAACCATGCAGTTTATCCAGGTGATCAACAAAAACAGAAAATACATTGGAAAATCCCAGTTTTTAAACCAAAAACAGGTGCAAAAAATCTTTGGAAGAACCAATGGAAAGTATGCTATGTATGATAAACCTGCTACGATAAACCCAACGGGTAATAAAGGAGCCACAAATACAGCCTCTACAGCAACTCCTGCATCAGGCGGAGCCAAGAAAAAATCAAGAAAATAATTATATTTTATAAATATTGCGAAACTCATTCTATCGGATGAGTTTTTTTATTTTATTTTTGCAAAAAGATAGTAAAACTTATGCCGCTTCAGATAATCAATTTAACCAAAAAATTTGGTGAGCAGACTGCCCTTGACAATATCAACATTTCTATTGATAAAAATGAGATCATTGGTCTTCTTGGCCCAAATGGTGCCGGAAAATCTACCCTGATGAAATCTATTGTCGGTGCACTGAAAATTGATCAGGGAGAAATTATTTTCAATGGCATGAATATCTCAGATCATGAGATTGAAAGCAAAAAGAAAATCGGTTTTCTTCCGGAGAATAATCCGCTTTATCTGGAGATGTATGTGAAAGAATACCTTCAGTTTGTTGCCAACATCCATAAAATCTCTGAGTCCAGAGTAGATGAGGTCATCGAACTGGTAGGAATTACTCCCGAAAAAACCAAAAAGATCGGACAGTTATCTAAAGGATACAAACAACGTGTAGGGCTTGCACAGGCCATTATTCATCAGCCGGATTTACTGATTCTGGATGAGCCTACCAACGGTCTGGATCCTAACCAAATCATTGAAATCCGTAATGTGGTAAAAGAAATCGGACAGCAAAAGACTGTTTTACTATCTACCCACATCATGCAGGAAGTGGAAGCGCTTTGCTCAAGAGTCATTCTGATCCATAAAGGAAATATTCTTCAGGATTGCCCTATTGACGAATTTAAAGGCAAATTTGAAAGCCTGGAAGATGCTTTTGCAAGTTATACCGCATAAAGAATAATAGGAAGCCGTCTCACAACTGAGGCGGTTTTTCTTGTTAAAAAGTAAATAATTTTTATATATTTTGATTTGTTTT
>NZ_JAMZGF010000055.1 GCF_024158915.1 Chryseobacterium sp. S0630
AAATCAAAATATATAAAAATTATTTACTTTTTAACAAGAAAAACCGCCTCAGTTGTGAGACGGCTTCTTTTTTATATATAGGAGTTTTTTATACTTATAAAAAATATATTAAAACCATTAAGGAGGATTTAAGAAATAAAGTATAGTTAAGATGAATCATTCTGATTTTTTACAGACTCTTGCTATTTCAAAAATAAAAGTTTAAATACTTTCATAAAATAATCTCGTATCAGGAATATCCCGAATCTCGAAACCCCGAACCTCAAAATCTCGGAACCCGAATCTACGCTTTATCATCACCCTCCCCATTCATCTGTTTCAAACTATCCGCATACAATTTCGCAGGAGTCCATCGTGCATGTTTGGAAAGAACTACTTGATATCCTTTTTTGTAGGTATACACTTTAGTAAATTCTGCCCCGAAAAATATCAGCATACAGGAATAATTGATCCACATCATAATAAGAATGACTGTTCCGGCAGCACCAAACGCCGAAGTAGGTTTTACCTGATTAAAATAAAGACTTAATAAAAATTTTCCCAGCGTGAATAAAACAGTAGTCAGAAAGGCTCCTTTCCATACTGGTTTCCAGCTGACCAAAACATCAGGCAGAACTTTAAACATTAAAGCAAATAAGAGCATGACGAGGCCAAAACCTACTGCAAAATTCACGGTTTCTACCAGCATATAGGTCTCAAAACCAAAATATTGGGTGATAATCGTATTAAACAGGCTGATCAGAGAAGATAAAATCATGGTGATCATCAGAAGAAATCCCAGAATAAGAATCATCCCTAAAGAATTGGCTCTGTCCAGTAAAAATTTGAGTAATGCTTTTTTGGGTGCAGCTTCTACTTCCCAAAGTGTATTTAATGAATGCTGAAGCTGAAAGAAGAGCGTAGTAGAACCGAAAACCAATGATCCGACTCCAACTGCTTTCATAAAAATATTTTTTTTGTCGATAAGAGCACCAGCCAGCATGCCTTCAATACTTTTAGCCACATCCGGTCCCATTATACCGCTGATCTGTGTGCTGATCTGCCCACGAATAGCCTCTTCACCAAAGAAATTTCCAAGTACCCAGATAATAATGATCAATAATCCCGGGATAGAAAAGATGGCATAATAGGCAAGACTTGCTGAATCTTTTGATGCAGTAGAATTGTTCCATTCAGTGAATGTATCTTTTAGAACTTCCCAAAAAAATTTAGCAGTATTGATCATATTAAAATGGATATCCGATGGCAATATTTAAAACAAGATTATCTTTTCTCCAACTTGAGTCTCCGAAATTAATTTTATCGAAGGCCCATCTGTCCCCTTTCTGATAGTAAGGAACTCTCAGTGGCATCGCAAGATCCAGTCTTAGAATCAGGATAGAAAAATCCAGTCTCAGACCTACTCCGGCTCCCACCGCAATTTCATTTAAAAAGTCTTTTGAAAACTTAGCTCCTGGTCTGTCTTTGTCGTCGTGAAGCAACCAGATATTTCCGGCATCTACAAAAACGGCAGCATTTAAAAATTTATAAAGATTGGCGCGGTATTCCGCATTTAATTCCAGTTTGATATCTCCGGATTGGTCAAAGTAAGTACCTGGTTCTAAAGTTCTCGGGTCAAAACTTCCAGGGCCTAATGTCCTCGCACGGAATGCTCTGATACTGTTACTTCCTCCTGAGAAAAACTGCTTGGAGAAAGGAATGAATTCTGAGTTTCCATAGGGATAAGCAATTCCTCCGATAAATCTTGTAGCCAGGGAAGATTTTTCAGTAAACTTATGATAGAATCTGAAATCATTTTCAATCTTTACATACTGGCTGAAAGGAATCCCAAATATTTTCTTTTCCTTATCTTTTTTTACATCAGCTCCTGTAGCCAACCCTGTGATATTTCCTGCCAGATCAAGCGTTCCTTTATAATAAACGGTATTCGTTTTGGGAAGCATGGTGTTGGTATACGTGAAAGAATAGGTAGGGCCGAAGATTAGCTGTCTGTCTACAATTCTTTGCATGGCAGGATTTTCAGCTGATTTGATTTTGTATTCTTCTGTAACATTTGCAGGAGAAACTAATGTAATATCAATGACTTTCAGTTCATGTTCTTTTCTGGCATTTTCTTTCCACAGATATCCGAATGACGCGGTGAAGTTATTAAGCGTATAATATTTTGTTCTGTTCTGAAACTCATACCCCAATGTGATATTCGTTCTTGGAACAAATTCACTGGAAGAATGAAAACGGAAAGGCGCTACAATTCTCGGAATGGAAAGCTGTGCATTCGCTCCTGCACGGAAAATATTATTGGCATCCTGACTTCCTCCCATCTGGAAATCAAAAGCTCCGAAGATGGCTGCTTTGAATTGTTCTGCCCCTCTGAAGAAATTCCGGTGAGTCCAGTTTAGGTTCAGCTCACTACCTGCATAGTTGGCAGAATTTGTTCTTCCCAATGCTTCCAGACGAAGTGACTGGATTTGTCTTGGAGTTAATAAATAATACGCATCAAACTTATGACTTAGCGAATCTGATACAATGAATTCATTTTTTACAAATTTGAATACACCAAGGCTGATCAATCGGTTTAGCGTAAGATTATGATTGGAGCGATTATAAAGATCACCTTTTTTGAAATATAATGCTCTGTCAAAAATTTTCGGTTTGAATTTATGCTGAGGATCAATAACGTAAATATCATCAAAAGCATATTTGGAAAGAGAATCTTTATCCATTGGGATACTGTATTTTCCTTCTTTTACATCTTGGATGTTGTAATTGGGAAATACAATAACGTTATTAATGCTGAATTGCTGCGTTGCTAAATCCGGCGTATTGTCTTTCAGTTTTACGTTAAGCTCTACCTTATGATTTTTACTTACCGTACTGTCTGCCTGAACGATAATATTATCAGGATGGAAGTAATAGAAACCTCTTTCCTTTAGGCCATTATCAATTCTTTCTCTTTCTGCTTTGATGACATCCAGATCAAATGGTTTTCCGTTTTTAAGAAATGTCCTTTTTGTTAAACCCTGGATTTCCTGATTGACCAATGTAGAATCTTTCTGGAACTTTACACCATCAATCAGGTATCTTGAACCTGGTCTTAGGGTATAAATAACCTGAGCTTTTTTATTTTTTGAAACCGTATCATAAGAAGCTTTAGCATTGAAATACCCTTTGTTTTCAGAATAATTTTCAATGATATTTTTGTTGAACTCACGGTCTACATCACCTAACAATACAGGTTTTTCACCTATCTTATATTTAAGCCAGTAATTAAAACCTTTATCCTTTTTTGGCTCTTTAGCAATATTATAAAAATAAAGCTTGGGACGCATCCCCAAAAATGTAGAATTGGGTTTTGGCGTAAGGCTTTCTTCCAGTGCCGTCTGAAGATCTTTTTTTTCTTTTTTGGAAATTGTATCGTTTTCAATCTTTACTTTGGCACCCGTGTAGAGCATTTGTCCTTCTTTCAAAAACCTTGTGTTGCTGCACGAGACTACTGTGGATGCCATTCCGGAAACCAACAGATACTTACAATATATATGGAACTTATTACTCATTATTTAAATTCTACCACTTGGTTATTTTGATTTTTTTTCGGCTTCTTCTCTTTAGATTTCTGGAAAATCTCCCGGAACTTGTCATAATCCAATGTAATAATGAATCCTACTCCGGTCTCTATGATCTGCCCCTGAAGAGCCACCTGATATTCATCCTTACGGTAAGCACGAAGCATATATCTTCCGTCTTTGGAAAGGCTGTAATCTACAGAAACATTCCCTGCAATATTCGTCATGTTTTCATTCTGACGAGCCTGGCCTTCCAGTCCGAAATTACTTCCCACGGTTACTTTCAGACGGTCGTTCAATAGTTTTTTACTGATATCTACATTCAGGTCAGTTCTTGTGTTTTTCTCTCCAGTGGAATAATCTTCCGTAGAATCAAGACCGAAATTAAGATCTACTCCTTTAATCAGTCCGGAAGCAAGATTATTAAGCTGTTGAGAAAGAATTTTACTTACACTCTGTCTTGCCATGGTTTCTGCAGACATTCCCGCACCGCTTTCAAATGGATTTTCCCCGATAAAACGGTTCAGAAGCAATAAAGCAAATACCTGTTTATTCATTTCAGATTCCTGAGTTCTGAGCTGGGCAAGTTTCTGATCAACAACATCTTTTACATTCGTGGAGATGGAATTATTCTTTTCCTCCGTAGTAATGTCAAACGAAAGCTGAGGTTTCAGAAGCTCGCCTTTCATTTTCAATAAAGCATTGAATGGTATTCTCTGCTTAAATTGATTCATGAGCGAAGTTCCGCCATTTTCTGTACCTACTTGTTGTTCTACAAGGTCAATAGGAGCGGCTTCGGTTTTGTAAACCGCTGTAATATCCATTTGAGCCATTGTAGGTTCTCCGGTCCAGGTGATCGTACTGCCTTTCTGAATATCGAATTTACGTTTAAGCAAACTTACAGAAAGATCATAGCTTCCTTTTTCAACTTCATAAACGCCTACCAATGTCATTTTTCCTGAAGGATCAATTCCACCGGTCAATTCTGCTTCTCCCTGAAGTTTGACAAAATCACCGTTTACTTTATCAATAATAATAGAAAGTTTGGCTTCTTTGCTGACTTCAATGTTGACATTCACATCCATTCCTTTGATGCGGCTTTTGGAGTCGAGAGAATCGGCTTTAATTGTTTTATTTAAAACCACCTGATCCTGATCCACAAATTCTACAATACCATCTCTTTCCTGTAAAGATGGAGAAGATTGAGGAAGTACGAACGTGAAGTCTGTGTTGTCTGCTACATTCAGCTTACCATCTACTTTAGGAAGATCAAGATTTCCACGGATATGTAGTCCGGCATCAATAGCCAGAATACCATACATCATAGCATCATTGGTCTTTTCTGAATTGACCACTTTAAAGTCTTTGGCATTTACATCCAGATTAAAGGCGAAATCTCTGTACGTTTGCGTAAGAACCTGCCCGTCCACTACAAGAGCATTTCCGTCTTTATCTTTGACCTTGAATTTATCAAACTCAATTCCGCGACTGGTAAAATCTATTTCATCACTCAGATGTCGGAAATCACTTCCTGTTTTTGCAATTTCCAGTCCAGCATCATTGAATTTTACTTTTCCTAAAATATTCGGTTGGTCTGTAGTTCCTGTGATTTTTAAATTTCCTGAAAGATAGCCTTCCGTATTGGTAATGGCATTCATAGAAAACCCTTGAATACTCTTCATCTGTAGCTGGTTGATCGCCATATTCAGGTCGAAAGTACTGGAAGAAGTATTGTAATCTCCAAGGATTTTTACGTCATTATTATTTCCGGAAAGGGCAATATCCGCATTTAAAACCTTCGGTGAAGCATTATTTACTTTTACTGCAAGATTTCCGACAGGACTTCCATAGACAATTAAGTCTGAAATATTCAGGTCGGAAGTGAAAGTCATATTTTTAGTAACATCTCGAAGCTGTGCTGTACCATTGATCGTTCCTCTTGCCAGAACAGTATCTTTTTTAATAAGTTCCGTAATGGTTTCGATTTTAAAATCTTTCAACGAAATATTCAAAGGACTGCTTGGGCTATTGCTTTCAGACTGTACAGCAATTTCACTTCCTCCATTAGACAAGATGAAATTATCCGCCAGAATTCCTTTACTGCTGATCTGGATTTTATTGTTTTCTGCAACATTCCAATCCGTATAATTGAGCTTTAATCCATTCGGGTTAAGAGATATTTCGGTAATGTCATTCAACGATTTTGCATTTCCTGCAATCAGGAACTGAGTAGCATCTTTCTCGTCTTTTGTAGTGACATTGTATCGGATGGTATTGTCTGCAACATCTCCGTCAATGTTGATTTTGTTTAAAGAAAAACTTGAGCTTTTTAAAGCGGCAACATTCAGGCTGTACTGTAATGCCTCATTTTCATTGGTGACTTTTAAAGCGCCTTTTTCAATGGTATTTTCACCATATAATAATCTTGGTATTTGCCCGTCTATTTCAATTTTCTGAGAATCTGCATCATAATTTCCGACAAGATTGATGGTTTCAAAATCTTTCAGATCCGGCACAAACTTTCTGATCAGATCATCATTTTTGATTTTAGCCGTGAATGTAAAATGTTGTCCCGGATCAATTTTCTGTTTGTTATCCGGCTTCTGGAACTGGTAATACTGATTCACAGTTTTCGTTAAAGCACCAAAAATCTGAGTCAGTTTATATTTACCTTTCAGTTCTACATCTGCAATCTGAGAATTGAAAATAATCTGTGTAGAATCATTTGTGGAAGAAGCTTTCAGATTAACTTCCTGTACAGGATAAACCTCTTTCGTGTCTGAGAACGCGAAATCTTTAAGGTTTAGATATCCATTTAAATTATTGGGATCTAAGCTGGTGAAATCCCCATCTATTTTTCCGGCAATAATCATCGGTTTTTCATAGAAGCCAAGTTTGTTGACATCCAGTTTGATGACTTCTCCATTCACTTTTACCGTAGGATTTTTTTCATCATAAACTCCCGAAGCGGTCAGCTGTAAACTGGCATTCGGGTCTTTTGAATCTAAAATGACATGATAAGCTCCTTTATTGATCTTTCCGGTAAGGTTCATATTTTGATAACGATATCCTTTGTAGACAGCGGAAGCAACATGGCCTTTTAAGTCTGCATTGGCATTTTTAAAATCAAAACTTTCTCCTTTTGCAGCAATTTGTGCAGTGATAGGACCAATATCTTTATTCTGAATAATTTTTCCAACCTGTATCCCCTGCAGATTTGCTTTCACATCATACAATTCATGATTTTTTCTTCGCATGTCTACCTGTGCGATGATGGCAGCATTCCCCAAAGTAGAGTAGAGGTTAAGATCTGTATTCACCACTTTCGTTGTTCCTTTTGCATTTCCTTTAATGCTGAAATGAGAAGGAAGGGAAATATTGGAAGGGATTGTATTTTTAGGGACAAGATTGAATATCGTTTGGGCATTGGAAGAAAACTCCCCGATTCTCAGATCATAATATAACTGATCAGGATTCATCGCATTTTTGATCTTTCCGGAAGCCATTACTCTCAATTGATCCAGCCCGGAAACTTTAAGATCCTGAATTAAAAGATCATTCACGCTTCCTTTTATATTTGCATTGACATTGAGAATAGCGTTCGGATATTTGTTGAACGGAACCGTATTTTTTAAAGTCGGAACCAGATTCAGAATGTCAGAGAATCCTATTTTTGAATCTTTGATATTGGCTGAAATCTTTACTGCACCTAAGTTTTTGCTAAGTTGATCAATGGAGTTATAATTTAAAATAACCTCATCACGCAATAGGGTTTTAGGAGTTTGAAGATAAAGATCTTTCAGGTACGCTTCCTTTTCTGCGTAGACAAAATCTGTATTGAATTTCTGGATATCCAGTCCTCTGCCTTCTTTGATTTCTGCCGAATTCACGGTTCCGGCAAAGGTATTGTTCTCCATTTTGAAGCTTCTTACCTCTACATTCATTTTTGAAAAATTGAGGTGATTGAAGTCCATTCCTTGTTTAGTTGGAGCAATGGCAGTATTGTTATAATTAACTTTTACATCGTTTAAAACAAGTTTTCCTAAGAGAAGTTTCATGGCTTTATCCTGATCGGAAGCTTTTGAAACCTCTGGTTCTTTTGTTGTTTTAGGATTGGCATTCTGAGCCGGAAGATAAAGGTTGGCATTGATATCTGCCCCGGAAAGAAATACATTGGCTACATTGTAAGCGTTGTTTTCAAGATCCAGTTTGTTGACCTTTGTGCTTAGTTCTTTGAAGATAACTTTTGCAAATGTTTTGGTATTTTCATCACCATAATCAATGTCGAAATGAGTAAGCTTGATTCCTCTTAAACCAATACTCATCGGTTTTTTTTCATTGAGAGAATCTACTTTTTTCTCCACCTTTTTCGCCACTTCTTCTACAAGTCCCTGCTTTAATTTCAATTTTAATCCGTCAAGATTGATATCATTAACGGCATATTTGTTTTTGCTGAGATCAAAAGTTTTTACTCGGGTATCGAACGATTTAAAATAAAGTTGAATATCATTCTTAGATTGTTGGTCGTTAAATGTTACCCCAACATCTTTTAAATTGATTTTATCAAGGGAAATAATAAATGGTTTGGAAGGACTTTCTTCCTTATCTGTGGAAGCAAAAGCATCAATGATATAATCAAAATTGAATTTGCCATCCGGTTTCCGTACTACATTAGCACGCGCACCTTCCATATTGACTGAAGTAATATCTGCCGTAGAATTAAGAAGCTTCATCATGTGCAGTCCTACATCCAGCTTTTTGACGGCCAGAAGAGTGTCTACATCCTGTCCTTTAAGGTAGAGGTTTTCCATAACAAGGCTGTTGGGAAATCCTATATAAACCCTTTCAAGGCTTACAGGAGTTTTGATTTTTTTCTCCAGATAAACAATGAGTTTGTCTTTGATGAAGTTTTGGACGGCAGGAAGCCTTAAGCTTAGGATCAACAGGGTAAGAAGAACCAATATTGAAATAAAGGTTATTGCAATACGCCTTAAAAGTTTTGTGGTGTTGATTTTCAGTTTCAAATGCGAGGTGGTTTCTAACAAAGATAATAATACTATTTTATTTGGTCTTTGTTGTGGTACCCTTTTGCGAATGCAAAAATCCTGCCTTGGCTATCTTTTTATGGATTTTCTAGTTTGTAGTTGTCAAGTGAATAGTTGAGTAAGACAGCCAAAGTAAGGATTATTATTTGTAAAAAACGCCCCCTTTTATCATTTTTTTAATGTTGAAAAGGTTAGTTAGCAAAAATGAAATTCAAATGTTAGTAGTGTTGAAGGGGGCGTGGCGTGGTTTATATGATAGATAATAGTTTAGTTGTTTCCGTTTTCCCATTTCACTTCTTCTCCCTGAGGAACAGCACCGCCTTGTGCTGGAGTGATAGGAGCAGTTTCCTGGTTGATGTGATAAATATAAGCGGCAATCTTTTCAGCATCTCTTCCGGTAATGGTTCCTTCCTTGATGAAAGGTCTCATGGTAGGATTATTCGGAGAGCCGTTTTCAAGCATCCAGAAAACATTTTTAAATAAGCTTTTTTCTTTAATATTGATCCAGTGAGTATCGGTAAGGTTAGGACCTATTCCTCCTTTTCCGGCGTCTCCATGGCAGGTAACGCAATTCGTTTTGAAAAGTTCCTGTCCTTCCGCAATATTATCTGCACTGTATTTTGCTGATTCCAGATTGATCTGAGGGGCAGTTTTCTCATACTCAGCAATGGAAGCTAACATCGTTTTTGTTTCTTTGGTGTACTCTGCTTCCGGATGAGCATAGTCTGTGAAAGAAAAAGCAAACAGATAGACTGCACAGAAGATACATCCGAACCAGAACAGACCAATCCACCATTTCGGCAGAGAGTTGTCAAGCTCTGTAATACCGTCAAAACCATGGTCGATAAGAATATCTTTTTCTTCCGTTGCCGTTTGTTTTTTGAAGGCAGAGTTCCATAATTTCTGGTAATACGGAACCTTTTTCTCTTCCAGATATTGTTTTTTTTCTTCTTCGGATAATTTGCTGAAACTTTCATTTTCCACCAGATCTCCAATAGAATTCATGATCAGCAGCAGGATCGTAGCGATTAATATCAACGCCCAGAAAAAAGGAGAAGAAAAATATCCTGAATCACTGGCGAACATTTCAAAGGCCATGATCGTTAAACCTATCGTTGTTGCGATATATATTGAAATGGGGGTTCTCGTTTTCATTGCAGTTTAATTTTAAATATTACTCTACGCTTGCGGTTTGTACCTGTGTTGTCTTAATGTCTGTACCTAATCTTTGCAGGTAAGCAATCATTGCCACAATTTCTCTTTGTTCAAGCGGTACATAGGCAGATCCTTTTGCTGTTTTTTCTTTTATCATCTGATCTTTTACATCTGTTGCTTCAGCGTAAATTCTCTGTACAATGGCTTTAGACTGGTTGTCCGCCCATTGGTTGGCAGAATCAATCTGAGCTTTTGTATAAGGAACATCGAAGGCATTTTTCATCAGTTTCATTTTGTCCACCATTTGGGTTTTGTCCAGTTTATTGGTAATTAACCATGGGAAACGTGGCATGATAGAACCGGCAGAAGTAATTCTTGGGTTATACATATGTTTGAAGTGCCATGAATCCGGGTTTCTTCCTCCTTCTCTGTGAAGATCCGGTCCTGTTCTTTTAGATCCCCATAAGAATGGTCTGTCGTATACGAATTCTCCCGCTTTGGAATACTGCCCGTTTTTTCCTTCAAATCTTACCACTTCATCACGGAAAGGTCTGATCATTTGTGAGTGACATGAGTTGCATCCTTCACGGATATATAAATCTCTTCCTTCAAGCTCCAATGGAGTATAGGGTTTTACGGCAGCAATTGTCGGAACACTTTGCTTCAATGACAGCGTAGGAACAATTTCCACCAATCCACCGATTGCTATAGTAATGAAAGCTAATACGGAAAGGAGCATAGGGGTTCTTTCCAACCAAAGGTGTACGCCTTCGCCTTCTTTTCTTGTGCTTCCAATGTTGGCTAATGCCGGAGCTTCTGCAGGAACGTTTTTCTGGAATGAACCCGCTTTAATCGTTTTGATCACATTGATTACCATTAAAATAGCTCCTAATAAATAAAAAACACCTCCAAGGAATCTCATTTTAAAGTATGGAATAATTGCAGTTACTGTATCCAGCCAGTTTTTCCACAATAAAGTTCCGTCCGGATTGAATTGCTTCCACATTAATCCCTGTGTAAATCCTGAAATATACATAGGTACTGCGTAGAAGATGATCCCTAAAGTTCCTAACCAGAAGTGCCAGTTGGCCAATTTTTTAGACCAAAGGGAGGTTCTCCACATGATCGGAACCAGATAGTATACCACTCCGAATGCCATGAAACCATTCCATCCAAGAGCACCTATGTGTACGTGGCCGATCACCCAGTCGGTAAAGTGACCAATTTTATTTAATGATTTTGTTGCCAGTAAAGGTCCTTCGAAAGTAGCCATACCATAGCATGTAACAGCCACTACAAAGAATTTAAGAATTGGATTTTCTCTTACTTTATCCCATGCTCCTCTTAAGGTAAGAAGACCATTCAGCATTCCTCCCCATGACGGGGCAATCAGCATGATAGAGAACCCTGTTCCTACAGCCTGAGCCCATGCTGGTAAAGCTGTATATTGCAGGTGGTGAGGCCCGGCCCAAAGGTATACAAAGATCAGCGACCAGAAGTGAATAATGGATAATTTGTATGAGAAGACCGGCCGCTGAGCTGCTTTTGGCATAAAGTAATACATAAGACCTAATACAGGGGTGGTTAATACGAATGCTACCGCATTGTGCCCATACCACCATTGTACTAATGCATCTTTTACACCTGCATATACAGAATAAGATTTCCAGCTTGTGAAAGATAACGGAACTTCAAGATTATTGAAGATGTGAAGCATTGCTACCGCAATCCAGGTTGCCAGATAGAACCAGATTGCTACATATAAATGTCTCACTCTTCTTTTGGCAATCGTTCCGAACATATTGATTCCGAAAATGATCCATGAGAATGTAATTAAGATATCGATTGGCCATTCATGTTCGGCATATTCTTTAGAAGTATTGATTCCCATAAGGAAAGTAATAACCACACTCACAATCATCAACTGCCATGACCAGAAGTGAATCCATGAAAGGGTATCACTGTACATTCTGGTTTTAAGAAGTCTCTGCATACTGTAGTAAGCACCGCAGAAAAAAGAGTTACATACGAAAGCAAAAATTACCGCACTGGTATGAAGCATTCTGATTCTTCCGAAGCCCATCGCTCCCTGAGTATTAATCAGTCCCTGAATATTCCCCGAAGCTAAGCTTTTAATCGTTGTATCATCCGTACCGAATAAAAATTCAGGCAATTCAGGATAAAAAAGCATCAATGCAGCTGTAAGCCCCAGCAGAAATCCTACAAGTCCGAATGCGACAGTCGCATAGAGGAATGCTCTGACAATATTATTGTCATAATTAAATTTTTGCGTCTCCATAAATTCCAATAGTGTTTACCGAAGTGATATTTTCTCTGAAAAAAGTTCTATTTTTAAGTCTTTTTTATGTCGAAAATAAATATCATGTAACGTGTATAATGTTTTGCCAAAGGTATTTATTAACTTTGTTGGAGGCTAATAGCTAATCTTCTAAAATATACCGAAAACTACTAAAACAAAAACGATGAAAGTATGTGGACAAAATATCAGGAAAATACGTAGGAGTAGAGATCTTACGCAGGAATACATGGCTTTTGAAATGGGGATTTCCCAAAAGGCGTATTCCGATATTGAGAATTCCAAGGTGAAGATCAACCTGGAGATACTGACTAAAATATCCAATATTTTAGATATCAAGCCATCAGACATCTGTAGTATTTCGCATAAGTGTGGAAACGATGAATATGAAGATAAATACCAAAACCTTTTGGAATACATGAAAAAGAATAATATTTCTGTTCCGAAAGAATTTTTATAGCCTATAAAAATTTCACTTTTACTTACATTTAATTATCATAGAATAATGATCTCCCCGGACAGAAGGAGATCATTTTTTTTGCGAACAAAAGACAGTGTTTTCAGTATGCCTGATGACCATGACATTGATGAGGGAACAAATGTTTGGTTTTTCAAATTTATTATAATGAAAACAGTGTCCATATCTAATTATGTAGAAAAAAATTCACATAATTGTGGATAAATGTTTACAATAAATTTAATTTTCTATAATATATTTGTCTTAAATATAACGCTGCCCTACTGAATGAAGCTTCTCTACTTTATTTCATTTCTGTTTTTTCTAAGTGTCAACGGGCAAAGCTATACTACCCAATGGTATAACACGGATAATGGTCTTCCTCAAAACAGTATCAAGGATATTGCAAAAGATAAATATGGATTCATCTGGTTGTCTATGGAAGGGAGAATTGTACGGTATGACGGGAGCAATTTTGTACAGTATAATAATTTCAAACTTAAAAATTTAAGCTTCGGTGATTTTTTCGGAAACATCCAAAAGGATAGTATTACGGTTTGCAATGCAGCAGAAAAAGATTTTCTACTGATTTCCCATCGAAAGCCCGATATTATTGTATCCGATCGGATTTCTAAATTGGGAGGTACGGTACGTCAGAAAGTGTATAAACAGCTTGTTAAAAATAATATTACTGTAAGGTTTGTTTCTTATATAGACTCATATTTTATAAGATTGAGTGCAGGCTCTTATTATTTTGAAAATAACGGAATTACTTATGTTGATAAGAGAAGTAAAAAAAATATAAAAGTTGATCTGAAATTTGTTCATCATCAATTAAGACGGTTATTCATACATGGAGATTATGTTTTTATCCCTGACGCTGATAATAAAAAGATACTTCAGTTGTATCAGGGAAAATATTCCTATATCAAAGCTCCATTAATGTATACTGATGCTGATACTAAAATCTATTGGCAGCAGATCACCGGACAGGTATTCATCATCAGTCATGGTAAAATATACAGAAGTGAATTTTCGGATGGAAATCTGAAGTTGAATTATCTACTGGACTATAAAGATATTGATAAAGAAATTTCCGGAGCGATGTTTTATGATGAAGCAGCACGGAAGTTATACATCGGGAGTTCTATTAATGGGCTTAAAATTTTAAGTCTGTCTGATTTCTCTGTTTCCAGAAAAAAATTACCTTATCAGGATGAGGTCTGTTATGCAGGGATTCCTTACGGTGATAACTCAGTTCTTACTCAGGAAGGAATAAGATACTATCAGAATACTTCAGAAAGAATATTTCCGGCTTCTCAATCTTATGATAAACGCTACATTTTGCAGGATAACACCGGGAATCTGGTTTATCGGGAGAATAATGCTATTCATATAAGGTATAAGAGTACAGGGTTTACAAAATATGATTCCATTTCTTTTCAAAATAAGGAAATTGATGGGCTGTATAAAAGTGGAGGACTGTATATGGCATCACTTGTCAGCGGAAAAGAATCTTATCTCTATCTTTTTAAGAAGGATCGTTTTAAAGAAATTGAACGAATTATTCCCTGTAAAGATAATATAGATGCTGTTTTAAGATATAACAAAGATCTGCTTTATCTGGGAAGCAGTGGCGGAATCTACGTTTACTCTCTTACTGGAAATAAAACGGAGAAACTGATCGGAAAAGGACTTCCTGTAAAACAAATCATCCGGACCAAAGATGGGAATATCTGGTTTACGACATACAACAGAGGACTTTATTTGATAAAAGATCAAAAAGCGGTCAGAGTTCCATCCGATAAAAATGATTTTTTGGCGAATGCCCATTCTTTGGTGGAGGATAGGAATTCCAACTTATGGATTTCTTCCAATAATGGGTTGTTTAAAGTCAATAAAAATATTCTTTTACAATATATGAAAGCTCCGAAAGGAGAGATCACATATTATCGCTACACCAAAAAACAAGGACTGTCGAACAATGAATTCAACGGAAGTGCCAATCCCTGTGCCCATAAGCTGAAAGATGGACAATTTGTATTTCCGTCTATGGAAGGATTTGTGTTTTTTAATTCTGAAAAGATGAAAACCTATTATCCAGGAAGTCAGGATGTCTATCTGGAAAGGGCAAGAGTAAAAGGAAAGATGATTCAGCTGAAAAATAGTCTGTTTCTGGAATGTGGTTATAAAAATGCAGAAGTTTACATAGATGTTCCTTACTATTCAGATCTGGAAAATATTTATTTACAGGCTAAACTTGATACTGAAGACAGTTCATGGGTGAATATAAAAGGTGATAAAACATTCCGGATAGCTACTATTGAACCTGGTAATTATAATCTTCTCGTTAGGTTTTTATCTTCCGAAACCGGGAAATTCGTTTATAAAACATTCCCTGTAGAAGTGGAAGCCTATTTTTATCAAACCTTATTCTTTAAAATCCTGAGTGCAGGTAGTATCATTTTTATTATTCTGGTGATTGTTCAGATGAGGACAAATTTTCTGAAACTGAAAAATAAAGTATTAAAAAATACCCTTGATCATAAAGATAAAGAACTGCTTGAAACTAATAATAAGTTAAAAAATGAATCCGATTATCAGAAAAAACTGGTCGAAAGTATCAGTCATGACATTACTACACCCGTAAAGTTTATTGCTCTTCTTTCCCAGGAACTCAACCAGTCAGAAGATCCTAAAACTCAGAAAAAATATTTTGACAGCATTTATAAAACTTCAGAACAACTGTATAAATTTACATTGAGTCTTAAAGAATACACAGAATTATACAAACAACAGAATAGCGCGGAAGAAGAATATTCTGTATATGATCTGATTGAAACCAAAAGATTATTATTCGAAGAAATTGCAGCTCAGAAAAATACATTTATCTACAATTTTTGTGACCATCAACTTAAGATTAAACTTAATAAGAATGTTATGCTGGCCGTTTTCCACAATGTCATAGATAATGCGGTGAAAAATACTTCAGACGGAGAAATTACCATCACATCAACCTTTACAGGATCACATATAGAAATCAATATTGTTGATACCGGTACCGGAATGTCTGATGAACAGATGATTTATTATTCCGGTTTGTTTAAGAAAAAAGAGAATGAGCATATGATTTTTAAAAATTATGGTTTAGGCCTTCATATGGTTGTTCAGCTGCTCATAAAGATGAATTCCGAAATGACTTTTCATCAAAATACTCCGAAAGGAACCCTCATTAAAATCCTTATTAAAATATGACAAAAAAAATACTCATTGCAGACGACCATCATGTGGTAAGAATCGGAACAGCTATGATTCTGGAGAAAAACTTTAATCACCTTGAAGTTGATTTTGCAGAAACCTATGGAGAAGCAAAACAGAAAATTGAATCCGAAAAATATGATCTGGTCATTTTGGATATTGAACTTCCGGGAAGCATTCTCAAATCAATGGTTAAAGAGATTAAAGAAATCTCTGAGGATACTCTTATCCTCATATTCACTTCTTACAAAGAAAATATTGCACTGCAATACATTGAAGAAGGAGCTAATGGATTCCTGAATAAGCAGAGTGATCCCGAAAATTTTGTCAAAGTAGTGGAAGCCCTTTTCAAAGACGGAAATTATTACACTCCGGAGATCATGAGTGAATTGCTAAAAGGAGATAAAAAGCGAAAAGCAATTGAAAATTTATCCGAAAGAGAGCTCCAGGTTTTTAATCTTCTGGCAAAAGGAAATGGAAACCTTGAAATTGCAAATGCTCTTGACATTGAGGAATCCACCGTAGGAACTTATAAAAGACGGGTTTATCAGAAATTAAAAATTACCAATTTGGTTGAACTGCTGGAAATCTACAGTAAAATTCATTAATACCGTCTCTTTAAAGTCATAATATCATTACAATACTGTGAAAAAATACGTACAGAATATGTTGGTTAAGTAGTTGTTTTTAGTGGTAAGTTAGCACCTCATTAACTTCTGTTAAACAGATGAAGCTAATGGAAAAGTATTTTTTACAAACTAAGGTTTTTTTCTTGTCCCGTTACGTGTAAATTCTCAATTTACCCCATGGAATGTGAATTTCTCTGAAAAGTTTTTATATATTTAGCGACCGAATAATTCATTCAATGAGCAACGAAAATAAAACAGGACAAAACGAGACTTTAGTTAGAGGATTAACAAATCGACACATACAATTAATTGCCCTTGGAGGTGCCATAGGAACAGGTTTATTTCTGGGAATTGGACCTGCTGCAGTACTGGCAGGACCCTCTGTAATCTTAGGCTATGCTTTGGCAGGAATTATTGCCTTTTTTATTATGCGTCAGCTGGGTGAAATGGTAGTTCAGGAACCTGTTTCGGGAAGTTTTAGCTACTTTGCCTACAAATATTGGGGAAATTTCCCAGGGTTTGCTTCCGGCTGGAACTACTGGATTCTCTATATTCTGGTAAGTATGGCGGAACTTACCGCCATTGGCCATTACATTCATTTTTGGTGGCCGGAAATACCACTCTGGGTTTCCAGTTTATTCTTCTTTATAGTCATTAATGCACTTAACCTGGCTTCTGTAAAAGTGTACGGAGAAACAGAATTCTGGTTTTCCATCATCAAGGTAGTCGCTATTATTGCTATGATTATTTTTGGAGTATACCTCTTAATAAGTGGTACAGGAGGAGAAAAAGCAACAATCACTAACCTTTGGAATGACGGAGGATTCTTTCCAAAGGGATTATTTAATAAAACAGAAAACGGATATTCAGGATTATTTGCGGCAATGGCAATGATCATGTTTTCCTTTGGAGGTCTTGAACTTATCGGAATTACAGCTGCAGAAGCAAAAAATCCGGAGAAAACCATTCCACAGGCAACCAACCAGGTGATCTATAGAATCCTTATTTTCTATGTAGGAGCTTTGGTTATCTTATTTTCATTAAGTCCATGGAGAGATATTACAGAAGGATCAAGCCCGTTTGTAATGGTGTTTCAGAATCTGAATGGTCTTGAATTCAGTCTTTTTGGTAAAGTAATTCAGTTCAATACATTGATCGCAAATGTGCTTAACCTGATTGTTTTAACAGCTGCTTTGTCTGTGTACAACAGTAGTGTCTATAGTAACAGTAGAATGCTTTTCGGATTGGCTCAGCAGGGAAATGCTCCGAAATTCCTGAAAAAACTGAATAAAAACTCAGTGCCTACCAACGCAATCATTATTTCTTCGTGTTTTGCCGGGATCTGTATTATCATCAATAAATTAGTTCCGGAAAAAGCTTTTGAATACCTGATGGCTTTAGTGGTATCCACACTGATCATCAACTGGCTGATGATATGCTACACCCATTTAAAGTTTAAAAAATCAATCAATGCAGAAGGAATTCAATCAAAATTCCCATCTATATTTTACCCGATATCCAACTATATCTGTATTGCTTTCTTAATTCTGATCTTAGGATTGATGAGCATTACAGGAATGGAAATTCAGGTGATTCTGATTCCTATATGGATTGGCTTTTTATTCGTGATGTACAAATTATACAAGCCAAAATAAAAATACAGAACAGATCTATACATGTTTTGAAAAAGGTGAAAATCATTGATTTTCACCTTTTTTGTTTTTATTTTCAGTAAATTAGAATAAGAAATAAGATCACCTGTATTTATTTCGCTGTATGAAAAGAATGTCAATTTAGGACAAGATTTGTTTTTTGGAGAGGCCTAATTTTGCACCTGTCAATCATCACAATGATGACCTTGCAATGTGAAACTTAAAAAACAAATAGAATGAAAAATGTATTTCTCCTTATCTTATTATTTCCTTTTTGTGCCCAATCACAGATTTCTGTGCAGGCGTATGGTGGAAATAAAGAGACCGAACTTCTGGGAATTTATAATAAAGATTTTAGCAGAAAATGGAATTATTTCGCCTCAGGGACTATTAGCTACGACTATGAATCAAAGAAAATTAATCCTGAGCTTTATCAGAATATCAATTATGGAATTGTAAAGAATCTTGGTGTTTCTGCGGGAGTTCATCTTTCGGATAAAGATATCATGCCGTCTGTAGGAGTAGCGTATGGAAAAGAAAATGATGTTTTTGCTGTCAATATATTTCCTGCATTTACTTATTCCACCGATGCAAAAGAATTTGGGCTTGGACTTTATACGTTACTGGAATATACTCCGAAAATCAATGAACGACTTAATCTTTACAGTATGCTGATTGTGGAATCCGATTTCAGTTTTAAAGAATATCAGTCCAGCAGCCAGATTATCCGTTTAGGAATAGAAAATAAGAAAAAAATGCAGTTCGGGATAGGAAGTAATATTTCCCAGACAGGAAGCGATTTTGATACCGATGCCAATTTCGGTGTATTTATAGGAAAGAAATTTTAATGATATGAAAAAATTATTCACACTCACTTTAGTATTGAGCTTTATATTCAATATGGCACAGACAGACTATCATTTTCCCGAAGAATCTTCAAAACATGAAGGAACATGGCTGCAATGGCCGCATCATTATCAACACGGAATGACTTACCGTAAAAGGGTAGAACAGACATGGGTAGACATGACAAAAGCCCTTCAGTCGGGTGAGAAAGTTCACATTATTGCCTATAATAATGAAGAGAAAAACAGAATTATCCGCCTTTTGGAAGAGAATAAAGTTCCAATGAAAAATGTTGATTTCAAAGTGTATCCTACCGATGATGTATGGATCAGAGATAACGGACCTATTTTCGTAAAAGATAAGAAAGGAAATGTTCTCATTGAAGATTGGGGATTCAATGGCTGGGGCGAAAAATTTGATTTTGAAAACTGTGATGAAATTCCACAAAAGATAGGAGCAGATCTGGGTATAAAAGTAATTGACCTGAATGAAGAAATGGTGAATGAAGGAGGATCTGTGGAAACGGATGGAAACGGAGTTTTAATGGCTTGTAAAAGCTCAGTCATCAGTCAGAAAAAAGGAGCTACCAGAAATAAAGATATCACGCAGGAAGAAGCTGAAGAAATGTTTGAAACCTACTACGGAGTTTCAAAAGTGATCTGGCTGGACGGAGTAACAGGATTAGATGTTACCGATATGCACATCGATGGTTTTATGAAATTTATCAACCATAATACCATGATTACCATGAAAGAAGATGACCTTCTTGATCTTGGGCTTTCGGAGAAAGATGTCAATACACTTTATACAGCCACTAATGTAAACGGGAAAGAATATAAAAAAGTTTACGTTCCTGCTACCAAAAACAAAGTGAAAACAGCCTACGGAAAACAACTTGACGAAAAAGGGTCTTATGTAAACTATTACGTAGCTAATACAGTGGTATTGGTTCCTAACTATGGAGATCCGAATGATACCATTGCCAATAAGATTATCCAGGATCAGTATCCGGATAGAAAAGTAATAGGAATAGATGTAAGAAACCTGTATGAAAACGGAGGAATGGTTCACTGTGTAACCCAACAGCAACCTGCCGGAAATCCAGCAAGATAAATTCAAATAACAAAATAATTTTTTTACATCAGTCAGGTAGAATCAATTGAATAAATTAATTCCACCTGATTTTTTTATCATAACAAATCACAGAATCCAAAGGATTTTTCGGTTATTTTTCGTATATTGGTAAGAGGTTATATTTCAAATTCAGGTGAATATTATAATCTGTTTGAAATACCTGCGGAGAAGCCGAAAACCGTTACAAAAAGTAGGCAGGACCAAAAAAGACACCTATGGCCAATTTATTTCAAACCTTTACCAATACAGTAAAACATTGGTATATTCCATTAATCTTCGGAATTCTTTTCCTTATCTGTGGTTTTTATGTATTCAGTGTACCTTTAGCAACGTATGTTACCCTTTCTGTTTTTTTCAGTGTTTCATTCCTGTTTTCAGGAATTACAGAGATATTCTTTTCCTTACAAAACAGTAAATCCTTGCAGGGTTGGGGCTGGTTTTTGGTAAGCGGATTACTAACAACCGCAATAGGAGTTTATCTTATCGCAAATCCTCAGATTTCAATGACAGTACTTCCATTTGTGATCGGATTTACTTTGCTGTTCCGTTCTTTTCAATTATTAGGTTTTGCATTTGACCTGAAGAGTATGAGAATAATGAGTTGGGGAAATGTAGCCCTTGCCAGTGTCGGAGGAATTATCTTTTCTCTACTGCTCATATTTAATCCGGTGTTTACAGGATTCTCATTGGTTACCCTTACCGGTGTTGCTTTTATCTTCATGGGAATTGCTTCCATTATGCTCGCTCTGGATTTAAGAAAAGTCAAAAAAATTCCGGGAAAAATAAGTCAGGAATTAAGAGAAAGAATCAAATCTATCCAGGAAGAAATTGATGATCTAAAAAAATAAATTTTATTAAATCAATAAACAAAACCATCCTAGAAAAGGATGGTTTTTATTTTAAGTAAGGCAAATATCTGTTTTTTTATTTCTTTATTAATTTTAAAGATTGTTTGTCTCCTTTTTTAGTTTCAAACCAGATCATATAATTCCCTTTTTCTAATTTCTGAATATTCATTTGTTCATTGAATATTGAAAAACCACTCTGAATTTTTTTCCCGGACATATCAAAAATACTGTACTCAAAACTTTCATTACTCTGTTTTTTATTTTGTATGGTAATATGATCCCCGGCTGGATTAGGATAAAGGGTAAAAGTATTATAATCTTTCAAAGAAACATTGTCAATTCCTAGAAAACCACTGTTAAACTTCGTCAAAAAAGATTTATCACCATGTGTTACACTGCCTCCGGAATAGCAAAGCACAAGTGAACCATCATTCAGATTAAACAATTTATGAATATAATCGGCTCTTAACGAAGTAGTAGGAGGTGCTGCCATAAAATATTGAAAGCCCGCACTTGAAGTAGTATAATCTACAGTTCCATTAGCATTCAGTCTTGTTACAAATAATTGTGCAATAAGATTCGGGGTACCATTGTACATATTCGTTATACCTCCTGTTACTACTATTTTTGAGTTGGGTAATACGGTAATTTGTCCCAATGACAATTGCTGCGCAGTAGTAAAATGATAATCAGGTGTTCTTCCGTTATTGGAGAATCCGGAAACAGAAGCGCCATCTGAAATTTGAATTTTAGACAAAAAGAAAGTATCTCTATATGTGGCATTTTTACTATGCAGTAATAAAATAGAATTATCGGTATAATTATATTCAAAATTGGTAGCAACAGAACCGGCTGTGTTAGGAATAAAAACAGAACCATTATTACCAAATGTAGTATCATATGTTCCATCAGGTAGCCTTCTCTCGATGTACGAATCCTCTGTGTTGGTTAAAGTGTTGGTTTTGGTACCCGCCATTACCAGTTTTCCGTCATTTTGTATGTAGAATTTTTTAGGGTAAAATGTATTAAGCGATAACTTTCCATTGGTGCCGAAATTATTATCAATTACACCATTCTGGTTTACTTTTACCATATAAGAACCCATGTTGGAAATAAGAAGGAAACTGTTTCCATTCTGATCTACCGCAAAATCATTTACTGTACCATTTTGACTCACAGATTGAGTCGTAAAACCATTGGTGCCAAAGCTTGTGTCCAGAGATCCGTCCAGATTAATTCTCGTTAAAAACCAATCATATAAGCTGTGAGTTGGCGTAGCGTTTACCCTTCCATAAATCAATATTTTATTATTGCTTAAAATCATTCTTTTGACAGATTCACTTTTATCCAGTGAATTGCTGCCCATGTCATAATTCTTTTCTCCGAAAGTGGCGTCAAGAATTCCGCTTTGGTTTACTTTTCTGATGGTGATAGAACCTGTAGATGTTGCCGTAATGAATTGCCCATCCGGAAGCAATACGGCATCAGACATCAAATCAAAATTATCAAACATACAATAACCGCCATTTCCGAAGGTAGGATCCGGGCTAAAGCTTTGGGCATTCAGAAAAATACTGATGATTGAAAAGAATAAGAAATAGTGTTTTTTCATAGTTATAGTTTTTAAATAATTTATTCTGAATTTGTTCAGAAATAAAGGATAGTAATAAAAAACAAAAACCACCCTTAAAAAGAGTGGTTTGTAGACTCACAGGGATTCGAACCCCAGATGACTGAACCAAAATCAGTAGTGTTACCGCTACACCATGAGTCTGTTTGTTTTAGTGGTGCAAATTTACAGCTTTTTTCTTTATATACAAGAACTTTTTGAAATTTTTTTTAAATTTACTGTAGAATTTATTTACGGAAAATATGCTGATAGACTTCAATAATCTCAATATTAATCAATTATCATTCGGTACCGAATTTGAAAAGAAAGTGAAAATTTTTCTGGAAGAATGGTTTTCAGAAAAAAAAGGAGTAAATGTCCAGACTTCAGGTTCTACAGGAGTGCCGAAAATTTTTGAAATTGAAAAAAAGAAAATGGTCAACTCTGCAGTCATGACCTGTAATTTTTTAGGATTAAAAGAAGGCGATACCGCATTACTCTGCCTGCCTGTGGAATATATCTCTGGGAAAATGATGATTGTGCGATCTATAGAAAGGAAATTACAATTAAAAATCGCTGACCCTTCTTTAAAACCTGTTGAAGATCTGGATGAAGAAATAGACTTTTGTGCGATGACACCGCTTCAGGTAGAAAACTCACTGGAAAAGCTTCATCTGATTAAAAACCTGATTATTGGAGGTGCCGCCGTTTCAGAAAGCCTGAAAAATAAAATTCTGCAGATGAACCTTAGTGCTTCAAACCGTATTTTTGAAACCTATGGAATGTCTGAAACCCTTTCCCATATTGGTTTAAAACAATTGATGCCTGAGCAGGAAGATTATTTCACCGTTTTTGAAAAGGTATCCATTTCTTTGGATGAGAGAGGTTGTCTGAAGATCTTTGCTCCGAATGTAAATACTGAAGAATTGCAGACTAATGATTTAGTTAACATTAAGAATGAAAAACAGTTTAAATTTCTAGGAAGAATTGACAATGTGATTAATTCCGGAGGCGCAAAGATTTTTCCTGAAACTCTTGAAGCTTTGGTAAAAAAGGAACTCCCGAACGAAGCCATATTTGTAGGACTGCCGGATGAAAGTTTGGGTCAGAAATTGATATTGGTTTTAGAAGGAGATGAATCTGCTGAGATCATAAAAAAAGTCTCAGAAATTCCATTTGAGAAAAACTTTCACAGACCGAAAGAAATTATTTTCATCAATAAAATTCCTAGAACTCCCAATGGGAAGGTCAACAGATTAGAACTGTATAAAAGTATTAATGCCAGCCTTTAGTATTGAGATCATTTTTTGATTAAAAAATAAAACAATGAAAGACTTTTCAAAAGAACTCAGCTTCAAAACTTCCCGCAGCAGCGGGGCAGGAGGACAGAATGTGAATAAAGTGGAGACTGCCGTTACCGTACTTTGGAAAGTAGATGCTTCAGAATTTTTTAATGAAGATGAAAAAGTATTGATTCAGCATAAACTGAAAAACAGAATCAATGCAGATGGCTTTTTATTCCTCTCAGTTTCTGAAAGCAGAACACAGCTGATGAATAAGAATAAAGCCATTGAAAAAATAATTGAAATTGTAAACAAAGCACTCATTGTTCCCAAAAAGAGAACCGCAACTAAACCCTCAAAAGGACAGAAACAAAAAAGACTCGATAATAAGAAAAAGCTTTCTGACAAAAAAGAAAACAGACGTTTCAGGTTTTAATTGGTTTCTCCAGCAGAAAACTTTACTTTTGCCGGAAATTTTAAAACCATGATAAAAAAATTAATCTTGGCTGGAGTATTCTCAATCTCCGCCATGTCTTTCGCTCAGAAATTTTCTATCAGACCTTCCGTAGGGTATGCATGGAGAACAGCAAAAACAATTTCCGGACTTAGCAAGGAAGAAAAAGACTATGTAAAAGACCTTAAAAACGGACTGAACTTTGATATCGCAGCCCATTATGAGGTAAATAACGGGTTTGGGCTTGGTTTAAAATATTCTCATTACAGCGCATCCAGTGACGGGTTTTTGCTTGGCTATGTAAACGGAATGCCTGTATCTGTTCCTGTGACTACAAAGGATAATATTACTTTTTTTGGAGTTTCCGGACTTATTTCAAATGATAATTCGCCTACCAGACATAAAGTATTTGCAGATATTGCATTGGGAGTACTTTCTTATACTACCAAAACTGGAGATGTAAAAGGTACAGGAAGTACTTTCGGGGCAGAAATTGATCTTGGTTACCGATATCAGATCAGTAAAAACTTCCTTATTGGGCCAAAAGTTGGTTTAAGTGGCGGTACTCTGAACAAAATGAAGTTTAACGGAGTAACCTATAAATTTGATGATGATCAAAAAGAAGGTTTACATAGAGTTTCTTTAAGTGCAGCCGCTACATTCCGTTTTTAAGCTGTATCTTTGTTTGAATTAATAATAATTGATTATGACAGCAACAATCTTTTTATCTGCAGAATATCGCCGGTCAGGATTGCTGCTGTCTTTACTTTATCTTCATACAGATTCTTTTCTGAAAAGTTCTAAGGACTTTATCAATTAAGCCCTGTCAGGATCCAAGACAGGGAATCTTTCCGGATTTTATGTATTACTTTTTTTGCAGTTTTCTATAGAAGATGGCTGTTATATGCCTGTATTCTACATTGGATCATCAAGGAATAACTGCATTTTAATTCAAAAAAAATGAAGAACATGTCCAATCATATTATTGTAACCACCGGAATTTATGACGCTATAAAAGATACACTCAGAAGAAAAAAAGTGAGTATCGGAGAAGAAAAGAGATTAGCTGAAGAGCTTAGAAAGGCAAAACAAGTGCTGAGAAGAGATCTTCCTGCCGATATTGTAACGGTTGAAAGAAAAGTAACATTAAAAGACCATACATTAGATTTTGAGCACGAATATATTTTTGTGGCGTCTACCAAAGAAAAGCTTAAAAAAAATAAACATTCCATCCTGTCGGATATTGCGCTTGCAGTAGTAGGGTATAAAGTAGGAGATATTATCAACTGGCCTTTCAAAGACGGAGAAAGAAAAATCGAAATCCTGAAAGTGGAAAGCTGGGAAGGATAAATTTCTGTGAATATTATTAAGTTGAATGATAATGAAAGCGTGGCTCATTTTGGGCTGCGCTTTTTTATAAATTTTTAATGTTGGAAAACGCAAAGTCGCAAATTTTTTGACATGGTTCCTGCTTTAAGGCGTGAGGATTTTACCTTCGATAAAATTTTATATTGTATAATATATTTTTTATCACACACTAATTTTTTAAATAGTATAAAAATCTGTGTGATTTGTGTGATCTGTGCGAAAATGATACTTTCCCTTGCTGAAAATCTAATATTGAGCGAAGTTGAAATATTCTTACGTCTTAAATATTCACAAAGTTTTAAAACCCTTTGCACCCTTGCGTTTTCCAACTTATATCTTCTCAATTTAACAAATGATAAAAAATACTTCTCTATCACACTTTCTTCAAGTGCTTTGATTACATTCCGTTTTTAAGTTTTATCTTTGCAAAAATTTAAAAAATGAGCAAACCGATAACTGAATTCATAGAAAAGTATTACCTGCACTTCAACGCAGCTGCATTGGTGGATGCTTCTAAAGGATATGTTGCACATCTTAAAGATGGCGGAAAAATGATGATTACTTTGGCTGGAGCAATGTCTACTGCTGAATTAGGGAAGATTCTTGCTGAAATGATCCGTCAGGGAAAAGTAGATTTTATCTCTTGTACAGGTGCTAACCTTGAAGAAGATTTAATGAACCTTGTAGCACACTCTCACTATGAAAGAGTTCCTCATTATAGAGATTTAACAGCTCAGGATGAGTGGGATCTTTTGGAAAGAGGTCTGAACAGAGTTACAGATACTTGTATCCCTGAAGAAGAAGCTTTCAGAAGATTGCAAAAACATATCGTAGAGATCTGGAAAGATGCAGAAGCTAAAGGAGAAAGATATTTCCCTCACGAATTCATGTACAAAATGATCCTTTCAGGAGTATTGGAGCAGTACTATGAAATTCCTAGAGAAAACTCTTGGATGATTGCTGCTGCAGAAGCCAACTTACCAATCGTAGTTCCGGGATGGGAAGATTCTACAATGGGTAACATCTTCGCTTCTTACTGTATCAAAGGTGAGCTTAAAGCTACTACAATGAAATCAGGAATCGAATATATGACTTACCTTGCTGACTGGTATACTAAAAACTCAGGAGGAAAAGGAGTTGGGTTCTTCCAGATTGGTGGAGGTATCGCAGGAGATTTCCCTATCTGTGTAGTACCAATGTTATATCAGGATATGGAAATGCATGACATTCCTTTCTGGTCTTATTTCTGCCAGATTTCTGACTCTACAACATCTTACGGTTCATATTCAGGAGCTGTTCCAAATGAAAAAATCACTTGGGGTAAACTAGATATCACTACACCGAAATTTATCGTTGAAAGTGATGCAACCATCTGCGCACCATTGATGTTCTCTTATATCTTAGAAAACTAAGAACAAAATTCTCAAAAGAGATTACAATATCAGCGCTTCAATTCATTTGGAGCGCTTTTTTATTTCTTTGAAAAAAGAAATATTAGACTATTTAAACCATTAAGGAAAATGAAGATGATAAGAATAATTAAGTTTCATCTTTAATGAAAAATAAAGCATGCAGCTAAATAAAATAGCTTTAGCTGTTTCTCTTAATACTCTTTAAAACTTAAATAATCTTAATGGTTCAAATAAGTGGTGTACCCTTTTCTCGCAGATTGCACAGATTTTTTATCTGTAAAATCAGATTAAGATTAAATAAGATTCAACGATATAAAATTTTATCGAAGATAAAATCCTCGCGCCTTAAAGCAGGAGCTATGTAAAGGAACTAGCGCCTTTGCGTTTTCTAAAATTTCTTCACAAACATCTGTGCGATCTGCGGGAAAATAAAAATCAATCCAAAGAATTCACCAGCACAAAATAACGATACGCCAGAATTCCCTTTTCAATCTTAGTCAGATGATTAGGATCCTTATGACTCAGTTTCGGAAGCACTTTTTTATTAACGGCATTCAACAGCCTGAAAAATGATTTTTTCATATCTTTATCTTTTAATGAAACATCATCGAGTTTGATAGAATTCAAAAATGATGCAAAAACATAGAAATCAGATATGGACGAGATTTTCAAACAACAGGTCTACGAAGTGGCAAGACTTATTCCCAAAGGAAGAGTATCTACTTATGGTGCCATAGCAAAGGCTGTTGGCTATCCTAATCATTCCAGGCATGTAGGAAAAGCGATGGGAGGATGTCCAAAGGATGTCCCTGCTCACCGTGTGATTTCAAGTTCAGGAGTTTTGTCTGTTCCGGAATTTCAGCCTAAGCTGGAAGCTGAAGGAATCACTGTGGAAAATCTTAGAATAAAAAATTTCAAAAAACTGTTTTGGGATCCGTTGGAGGAATTGTAAATTTCAAATGATTGAAATTAAAGAATCTTTCTAACGCAAAGTTTTCATCTGTATGCTACAATATTTTTAAGTGAGCAAAGGGTAGAATCAATTTCATTGATTCTTACTAAGCAAACGCATCATTTACCATAAAGCTTCATCAGCGACAAAGTCGCAACTCTTCGCTTCCTGAAATAAAACATAAGAATCATCAATCCTTTGCGTTAAAAAAGCGCTCACCTCAAAGACCTCCGTAAAAAATGTCACTCCATACATTAATATGAAGTGACATCAATATTTTCTACAGTTTCAAACCGTATTATTTTCTTCCTCTTGGGAGACCTTTCAGCTCTTCTTTCAGCCTTTCGTTTTCCTCTTTTAATAGAGCGATATAGTTTTGTAGATTTTCAATGATAGCTCCCGGAATATTATCATAATTATTCTGGTTAGTAATTATTCCTGCAGAAGTTCCAGAATTGTCATTAAATATTGGATGATCATTGTTAACAACTATTGTGGCTTCATCCTCTTCATAAATGTCCTCAAACGGTACATCCAGAAAACGGGCAAGTTTGTCCCATTCATCTTTTACAATTCTTACATCACCGCTTTCTTTTCTGCTGTAATTGGATACATCTGTTGCGATAAAGTCAGCTACCTGTTGTTGAGTATAGCCTTTTTGCTTTCTGATGACGCGTAATTTTTCTTTTTGCATGACCGACATTTTATACAAAAATGGCAAAAAAGCAGAAGCTATACAATAAAAAGTAGAAAAAAATAGGTACTAAAGAATAAGATTAAAGATAAAATAAAACTAAACTGAAAAACCGAAGTATTATCTTATTTAATTGTTGAAAATTTTCTTCGAATTAGTCCCTTGTTTCATAATAATTTCCGACTGATCAAAAGTATATAGTAAGAGACAAGATTTTAACCTATAAGGTTTAGATTAACTATTGATGATTTTTAGACTGTTGGAAAACGCAAGGGCGCAAAGATTTCCTAAGCACTACAAATATTTAAGGCGCAAGAAAATCAAAGATTTTCAGCAAGAATTAATTCTTATAGTATTAGGACTATGAAATTTTATCGCAGATAAAATCCTTGCGTTCTAAAGCATACATTATAAAAAAACTTGCGTCTTTGCGTTTTCCCAACCTTCTGTAAACAAAAAAAGACTGCTTCAAAATGAAACAGTCTTTAGTAAATTATTTTTCAAGTTGCTTATAGCTTCTCTGTATAAAATCTGTAAGGTCTTTTCCTTTCAGTAAGTTTTGTGAAAGCTTGGCAAGATCCAGAGCATATTTGATCAGGCTCTCTTTCTCTTCAGCATTCTCAGTCTTTAAGATCTGATTGGAAAGCTCACTGTTTGAGTTCACTACAAGATTGTACATTTCCGGAAAACCTCCCATTCCAAACATACCGCCTCCGCCTGTCGCCTGCATTTCCTTCATTCTTCTCATGAATTCTGGTTGGGTAATAGCAAACGGAGCATCATTGCTGTCAAGATCTTCAAGCTGAACGGTAAATTTAGAATCCTGAATCGCTTCTTCTACATTCTTTTTCAAAGACTCTTTTTCCGTTTCATTCAATTTTGAAATTACCGGCTCGTCTTTTTTGATCAAATTATTAACATGATCAGCATCTACTCTTGCAAACGAAATATTTTCTTTTGAGGTTTCCAGTTTCTGAATCACGTGTGAAATGATAGGAGAATCCAATAACAGAACTTCATATCCTTTATCTCTTGCAGACTGGATGTAGCTATGCTGTTCATCGGCATTGGTAGCGTATAGTACAACCAGTTTGTTATCCTTATCGGTTTGGCTTGGTTTGATTTTCTCTACCAATTCATCCCAAAGGAAATATTTACCGTCTGTGGTAGGGTATAATGTGAATTTGTCTGCCTTTTCAGCAAATTTTTCTTCAGTAACGATTCCATATTCGATTACAACCTTGATGTCATTCCATTTTTGTTCATAATCTTCACGGTTTTCATTGATCAGTGAAGCCATTTTGTCGGCTACTTTTTTCGTGATGTAAGAGGAGATTTTCTTTACAGCACCGTCTGCCTGAAGATAAGAACGGGAAACGTTCAATGGAATATCCGGAGAATCAATTACACCTCTTAGCAACATCAGGAAGTCAGGAACAATCCCTTTTACTTCATCCGTTACGAATACCTGGTTTTGATATAACTGAATTTTATCCTTATCGATATTCAAATTGTTGCTCAGCTTAGGGAAGAATAAAATTCCGGTAAGGTTGAAAGGGTAATCAACATTCAGATGAATGTTAAATAATGGTTCTTCAAACTGCATAGGATACAATTCGTGGTAGAACTTCATATAATCCTCATTGGTCAGTTCGTTTGGAGCAATCGTCCATGCCGGAACCGGATTGTTGATGATATTGTCTACCTCTTCCGTTTCAGCTACAGCATCTTCAGAAGCACCTTCTGGTAATGGAAGTGTATGGGTTTTCGTTCCAAATTTAATCGGAACAGGCATAAATTTGTTATACTTTAATAACAGTTCACGGATTTTTGCTTCTTCTAAAAATTCTACAGAATCTTCAGCAATATGAAGGATGATTTCCGTTCCTCTGTCTGTTTTGTGAGTAGTTTCTTCCAGTGTAAATTCCGGGCTTCCATCACAGATCCAACGTACTGCCGGCTCATTTTTATAAGATTTTGTAAGGATTTCCACCTTTTCTGCCACCATAAATGCAGAGTAGAATCCAAGACCAAAATGTCCGATAATCCCCGAATCTTTAGCAGAATCTTTATATTTTTCAAGGAACTCTTCAGCACCTGAGAAAGCAACCTGGTTGATATATTTTTCAACTTCTTCAGCCGTCATACCAATACCTTGGTCAATGATGCGTAAAGTTTTCTGGTCTTTATCAATTTTAACTTCAAGTTTTGGATTTCCGTATTCCACTTTTGCTTCACCAATGCTTGTTAAATGCTTCAATTTTAGAGTAGCATCAGTTGCGTTAGAGATTAATTCTCTTAAGAATATTTCGTGGTCACTGTAAAGAAATTTTTTAATAAGCGGGAAAATGTTTTCCACAGATACATTAATATTTCCTTTAGTCATCATATTTTATAATTTTTAATTTTCAAATATTTCTCAAAAAAAATACCATCCGGAGGAATGTGACAGATTGACATTTTTTCCAACTTATAACCCAATAGGGATATCCTATGGATTTTTCAAAGAAATACCTTATTTTTAATTCTTAAAATTCTTTAAAAATGAAGTTGAAATGTACAGTTTTTATTCTGCTCATCATGACTTGTTTCGTGTATGCGCAGAAAAAGCCTTTAGACCATTCTGTTTATGACAGTTGGCAAAATATCGGCTCGAGAAAAATCTCAAATGATGGTAAATGGGTTGCTTATTCTGTGGATGCTCAGGAAGGAAATTCTAACCTTTCTTTATTTTCTGTTAAAAATAAAACAACAAAGAAGTTTGCAAGAGCTGCCAAAGTGGATTTTACGAATGATTCCAGGTTTGCTGTTTTTCAAATCAGACCGCAGTATAAAGATATAAAAGCGGTAAAAGATAAAAAACTAAAGAAGAATAAGTTGACGAAAGACAGTCTTGCCATCGTTGATTTTTTTAATGATAAAACAGAAAAAATTCCTAATGTAAAATCCTTTAAGGTTCCTGAAAAAGCGGGTTCTTATGTTGCTTACCTTTTGGAAAATACAAAAGACAAATCTTCGGATGATGCTTCTGATAAAGAAGATGGAGACGAAAACAAAGATGAAGACAAAAATGTAAAACCTTTACAACTGGTAGTACGAAATCTTGTGGATGGAAAAAGTACAATATATGATAATGTAGTACGCTACGAGTTCAGTAAAAATGGGAAACAGCTTGTTTTTGTGACAAAAAAGCCAGACGAGAAAAAGGATAAAAAAGAAGGAAAAGAATCAACAGATGAAAAATCTGCAGATAAAAAAGATACTGACAAATCAAAGCCGAAGAAATATGCTTTGCAAACTGTTCAGGTAGTAGATCTGCAAAAAGGAACTGTGAATAAAATTTCTGAAATGGAAGGTGATTTTTCACAATTATCTTTTGATGAAGAAGGAAATCAATTGGCTTATGTAGGTACTTCTTCCGCACAGAATGATCTGGTGAAATTATATCAGTTGTATTACTTTAATTTTAAAGGAAACAAAAAAGAAATTATTACCAATGAGAATGCGCAGATGAAAAAGAATTGGGTGATTTCTGAAAATCGTTCACCACTGTTCAGTAAAAATGGAAAACAGCTGTATTTTGGTGTTGCGCCAAAACCTGTTGCAAAAGATACGGCAATGATTGCGAATGACCACGCGGTAGTAGATGTCTGGAACTATAGAGATGACTATTTGCAAACAGTACAGCTAAAAGAATTGAAAAATGATCTAAAGAAATCATATGCTGCAGTAATGCAAACAGAGAAACCAGATTTCTTTAGAAATATAGATGGAGAAGACTTAGATACTTTACGATTGGTGAATGAAGGAAATGCAGAATTTGCTTTAGGAATTACCAGTATCAACAATCGTATTTCTTCACAATGGGAAGGCGCAACAAAGAAAACGTATTTCCTGATCGATAATAAAACGGGAGACAGAACCGAAATTATTCAAAATCTGAACGGAGCAGCAGCTGTATCGCCACTAGGGAAATTTGTTGTAATTTTTGATAAAGAAAAAGGGAAGTGGCTGAGTTATAATGTGAAAACAAAGCAAACCCTTCCATTAAACATAAGCTTACCTGTTTCTTTCGTGGATGAAGAATTTGATATGCCGGATTTTCCAAATTCTTATGGCATTGCATCCTGGACAGATAACGATGAATCTGTAATTATCAGAGACCGTTATGATCTTTGGGAATTTTTCCTGGACGGTTCAAAAAAGCCGAGAAATATTACCAATGGATTTGGACGTAAGCATAAAATAACATTTGATACTTATGATTTAGATAAAGATATTAAAAGCTTAAACCGAAAATCGACTATTTATTTATCAGCGTTTGATAATACAACCAAGGCGAACGGGATTTTTAAAACATCCATTCAGAAGAATTCTGATCCTGTAAAAATTCAGATGGAAAATGTCTGGGGATACAGAACTCTTCAAAAAGCAAAAAATGCCGAGGAATATATTTTGGTAAAAGAATCATACACAGATTCTCCCAATATTTTTGCAACATCAGATTTCTCAGAACAACAAAAACTGAGCAATACCAATCCACAGCAAAATCAATATAACTGGGGAACAGACGAATTGGTAAACTGGACAACACCAAAAGGAAATACTTCCACAGGAGTTTTATACAAGCCGGAAAATTTCGATCCGAATAAAAAATATCCGATGATTGTTTATTTCTATGAAAAACTTTCGGACAATCTGAACCGTTATGTTGCACCAGCTCCAACACCTTCAAGATTGAATATTTCTTATTTTGTGAGCAACGGATATCTGGTTTTTACCCCTGATATTTCATACACAGATGGTTTCCCGGGAGAATCTGCGATGGAATACATTAATTCAGGAGTTGAAAATTTAAAGCAAAATTCCTGGGTAGATGGTACTAAAATAGGAATCCAGGGACAAAGCTGGGGAGGTTATCAGGTAGCCTATCTTATTGCTCATACCAATATGTATGCGGCTGCATGGAGTGGTGCTCCTGTTGTCAACATGACTTCTGCCTATGGAGGAATCCGATGGACTTCCGGAATGAACAGACAATTCCAATATGAAAAATCACAGAGCAGACTAGGAAAGAATCTCTGGGATGCACCGGATCTTTATATTAAAAATTCACCGCTTTTTACTATAGACAAAGTAAAAACTCCGGTAGTTATTATGAGTAATGATAAAGATGGAGCAGTGCCTTGGTATCAGGGAATCGAAATGTTTACCGCATTACGCCGCCTCGGAAAACCCGTCTGGCTTCTGAATTATAATGGTGATGATCATAACCTTATTAAACGTCAGAACAGGAAAGATATACAAATCCGCGAACAGCAGTTTTTTGATTATTATCTTAAAGGGGCAAAAGCTCCGGTCTGGATGACAAAAGGAATCCCAGCTACCCAAAAAGGAAAAGATTGGGGATTTGAGTTGACAGATGATAAACCTAATTAATAAAATTCCGGCGGAGCCAAAGGCTCCGCCGGAATTTTTTATTGAAGTTGTCTTTACTTTTTGAAATAAAAAAAGGGATTCTGAAATTTGTGTTGCGAAACAAAAAAATCAGATCCCTTGTACAAAGTACTTAGCAAATATACAATAGAATCAGAAATAGTACCTCATATACCAAAGGGGAAAAGAGGTTTTAAATCAAAAGTGCCTGTTTATGAAATTATTAACTGTATTTTGTATAAGTTAAAAACAGGAATCCAATGGCATCTTCTTCCCGTGATTCAATTATTCAGTAAAAAGACTTTACATTACAAAACGGTTTTTGGTTATTACCGAAAATGGAGTCAGTGTGGAATATGGAAAAGCTGTTGGATCTCCATTTTACAAAATAATAAATCTGAGCTTGATTTATCCAGTGGGGATGTAGATGGAAGTCATACCACGGCATTAAGAGGTGGGGAGGCTGTCGGTTATCAGGGAAGAAAGAAGCGTAAAACAACCAATTCCCTGTATTTATCTGACAGAAATGGATTGTCATTAGCCATGTCAGAGCCCGTTTGTGGAAGTCATAATGATTTGTTCAACATAGAAATACATTTTAAGCAGTTGACCTCTACATTACAACAGGCAGGCATTTCATTGGATGGGGTCATTTCTAAATTTTGATGCAGGATTTGATGCTGAAAAGCTTCGGTTACAAGCAGAATCACTAGGAATTATAGCTAATATTGCACACAATAAAAGAAATTCAGGCATAGAAAATGCCTGCTATTTTGATAACGAATTATACAAAAAAAGGTATGTTATTGAAAGAACAAACGCTTGGATTGATAGTTTCAGATCATTATTAAACAGGTTTGATACCACTTTGAGTAGCTGGATCGGATTCAATTATTTGGCATTTATCATAATTGCGCTTAAGAAATTTCACAAAAGAAAGTCAAGATGACTTCATTGTCTAATTTTATGTCAACCTATTTTAGGACGACTCACTTTTTCATTTCCTGGAAAGCCCCCATAATACGGATAGTATTTCAACTTCATACAAAAAACCAAATGATGTTTTTGAGGTTTTGTTTTAAGAAGTTCCAGCTCTTCAAAGGTAAGCGACCAGTATTGTCCTAGTTCTTCTTCATTCCATATTTGCTTCATTCTTTTCTTCCCCAAGTTATGCAAGAAATACAAACATTCAAAAAAGTTGACCATTTTGAACGCTTATGTGGTCACTGGGCCTATTATCTAAAATAACAGCTTTAACCGTTGTGCAATTTATTAACAAAGTCTATTTCAATCGAAATATCAATAACTTAAAAGTCAGTATTATTTAAAATGCACAACGGGTAATGTATTTTGTTCGATCTAAAAAAGAGAAAATCTTTCGGTACTTTCCTTCAACAAGCTCAGTATAAACTTAGCTCAGCGCAGGCTTTTAATGTTTACAAAGAAAAATGAGGAAAAGGATATAAGAACTATCCTTGAAACGGTATTTTTCTCTTGAAAGGATTAAAGCTGTTTTTACAACAGGCTGCGCGATTAGTTTACCATCATAGAACTGAGAAAATGTACATTTTTCAGAGCTGTTTTTTTCATAAAAAACGAAAATACTAGATATCAGCCTTCATTTTGGGAGAAATGGAAGGTTTTAGGAGTATTTTTTCATGGATTCCTGGAGTATAAGAATTTTTAATAGTGAAAAGATATCTGTAGTATTTTTTTCATCAAAAATAAAAATACTAAAA
>NZ_JAMZGF010000056.1 GCF_024158915.1 Chryseobacterium sp. S0630
CTTTGTTTATTAAAAGTATTTAAGCTCCGGAATCCATGTTATTTTAAGTCAAAAGAAATAAAAAAACCGCTTCTCTATAGAAACGGTTCTTATTGGTTACATTTTGATTGTAATCTTACATATCACTGTTCGTGTCCGGGCATTTGAAATCATCGCTGCAGGTTGCACAAACAATGGTTCCATTGCAATAATACATGCAGAAATCTGTTTCTGGAAGGTTAGCACCTCCTGCAATGTTTTTTAATTGGTCTTTTTTTAGTTTTTTTAGATTTTTCATATTGTTTTAATTGAAAATTTGTAAGTAAAGTAAAAATAGTTAAAATATTTTTAATTAATAATGTTTATTTCATTAAAATAAAAAATTAATATAATAAACAGTTTTGAGAGCTATATAATCAATGGTTTTTATCTAAATGTTTGATTGCTAATAAAATAAATACTATTTTTAAGCTAGCGTTATCCGAAAAGCTTATAGAGTAGGAAAAATTAAAACTATAACTATGAAAAATCTAAAAAAACTTTCAAGAGACGACAAGAGAAGTATTGTTGCGGGGGTCAATTTTCCAGCCTATTGCTTAGAAGGCGGTGGACCGGGAGAAGGAGGCTGTTCTGCAGGACAAATCTGCTCAGGGGGAAAATGTGTTCCTTACGAAAATCCTGGTGGAGGAGAAAATCCTGGTGGTGGTGGAGATACATACACCTGCATCTGTCCGTGGGGTACTTTTACACAACCTACACCATGTCCTGAATTTTATTGTATAACAGGATAGTATAATGAAACGGCTGTCTCAAATCAGAGACAGCCGTTTCTTTTTTATTTTTTAATCAATCCCAGTTCGATCAATCTTTCATGCAGGAATTCTCCGGCAGTAGTATCTTCGTATAATTTTGGATTGTTTTCATCTATACAGTTTTCAAGTGCATTTAAAGACATTGCACTGACAGGATGCATAAAGAAAGGAATTGAATATCTTGAAGTACTCCACATTTCTCTTGGCGGGTTTACCACTCTGTGGATGGTAGATTTCAATTTGTTGTTGGTATGTCTTGAAAGCATATCTCCAACGTTGATCATTAGCTCATCTGGTTCTGCAATAGCATCAATCCATTCTCCGTTGTGGTTTTGAACCTGAAGACCTTTCCCTTGTGCTCCCATTAAAAGAGTGATAAGGTTGATGTCTCCGTGAGCTGCTGCTCTTACCGCATCATCTGGCTCTTCAGTGATTGGAGGGTAGTGAATAGGTCTTAAAATAGAATTTCCTTCTGCGATTTTGTCATCAAAATAAAATTCATCTAAACCAAGGTGTAATGCTAAGGCTCTTAACACATACTGCCCTGTTTTCTCAAGCATTTGGAATGCTTCTTTACCAACTTCGTTGAATTTTGGAAGTTCATCAACGATTACGTTGTCCGGATACTCAGTTCTGTATTTTGAATCATCAGACAGATACTGTCCAAAATGCCAAAATTCTTTTAAGTCTCCTTTTTTGAAACCTTTAGCAGTTTCTTTACCGAATCCTACATAACCTCTCTGGCCACCAATTCCTGGAATCTCATACTTTTGTTTCGTTTCCACTGGTTGTTCAAAAAAGTTTTTTACCTCACCATACAAATCATCCACTAGGTTGTCATCAAGAAAGTGGCCTTTTAAGGCTACAAAACCAATTTCTTCATAAGCTTTTCCGATTTCATTTACAAATTTCTGTTTGCGTTCCGGGTTGCCCGAAAGGAAATCACGCAGGTCTACACTAGGTATTTTATCCATTTTTAGAAATTTACGAACAGCAAAATTACATTTTTTTTAAATTAAATGATTTTAAAATCATTATTTATAAGTTAAATTTGCTGTATGAAAAAATATTCTTCTAAGAGAAGTATCCAAATACTTGCACATCTTCTTCAGCAGTACGGAATTGCAGATATCGTAATTTCTCCGGGGTCAAGAAATGCTCCTTTGGCCATCCATTTTTCAGAGGTAGATAGTTTCAACTGTTATAGCATTGTAGACGAAAGAAGTGCTGCTTTCGTGGCAATGGGAATGGCAAAAAGTGAGAAAAAGCCTGCAGCGATTACCTGTACGAGCGGATCAGCGGTGGTTAATTATTATCCGGCAGTTACTGAAGCTTTTTATCAGAATGTACCTCTTTTGATACTAACGGCAGACCGACCGACCGATTTTGTTGATATATTTGATGGGCAGACAATAAGACAGAAGGATGTTTTTCATCAGCATTCTTATGGCGACTTCCAGCTTTTGGAAGACAGCAAGGAAAATGCAGAAGATATTAATTTCGATACCATTAAAAAGGCCATTGAACATTGTTTTGAGAAGCAAGGCCCGGTGCATATTAATATTCCGTTAGAGGAACCTTTGTATGAGCTGGTATCTGAGCTCCCTACTTTTCCTACTGTGGAAAAGACAATCAAGCATAAAGAATATGAAATTCCATCCAATCTGATTGCAGAATGGCATACTTCACAAAGAATTATGCTGTTGGTAGGAACAAGAGATTACAGTCCGGAACTGGAAAACCAATTGACTCAATTGGTGAAAAACCATTCTGTGGTAGTATTGAGTGAAGCCAATTCAAATTTACACCATGAGAAGTTCTTCAAACATATAGACCGTTATATTTTCAATTTTACGGAAGAGGATTATAAAACATATGCTCCAGACCTGTTGATTACGATAGGGCAGAATGTGGTTTCCAAAAAGGTAAAGCAATTTCTGAGAAGTGCACGTCCGAAACAGCACTGGCATCTTGATGAAGTATGGCAGCCTGATACTTATTTCTCGCTGACAGAAAAGATAGAAGTGAAACCTGAGGTTTTCTTCTCAAAACTACTGAAGTTTATTAATCTGGAACCAAGACCTTATTTTAATCTTTGGGATGTTTTAAGGGATAAAAAAGATGCTAAACACGAGCAGTTTCTGAATACAATTGATTTTTCGGATTTTTATTTTTTCAATAAAGCATCACAGACAATTCCTGAAAATTACAATATTCATTTCAGTAATTCATCGGGGATCAGATATGCTCAGTTGTTTGATTTCGGAAAGAGAAAAATGTATTGTAACAGAGGAACAAGTGGTATTGATGGATCTACTTCTACAGCAATGGGATTTGCCATAAAAAATGAAAATCCAACTTTACTGATCACAGGAGACCTGAGTTTCTTCTATGATATCAATGGTCTTTGGAACCAATATATTCCACCATTTGTAAGAATTATGATCTTCAATAATGGTGAAGGAAATATCTTTAAAATCATTCCGGGACCTGGAAATGCCAACCCGAATACATTAGACGAATTTATTGCCACCAAACACCGCAAGAACGCCGAATCTCTGGCGAAACATTTCGGATTTTCCTATATCAGAGTAGAGGATGAGCTTACTCTGGATAGAGTTCTTGAGAATTTCTTCAAACCTGATGCACAGCCAAAAATCCTGGAAGTAAATACTCACGGGAAGAATAGTGCAGATGTACTGAAGTCGTATTTTGAGTTTATGAAATAGATTTAAAGATCAAGATATTCTTCATTCCCCGGCAGATTGATAATTCTGTCGATAGGATAGATAAACATATCATCGAAATCATTCAACGCATTAATGATCTGGAAATGGGTGAATTGCTTTATATTCTGTAAAGTAATCTCCGTTTCTTTGATCTTTTTTTGCTTTAAAAGATGCTGTCTTTGTACTCCGTTCAATAGATAAGTAGAAGGTGTAAACCAATCTTTTCCTTTCAAAAACAAAAGGTTAGAGAAGGAAGTATCGGTGATATGATTGTTTTTAACAATGATAATTTCTTCAGCTTTCGCTTTAGCTTTCATTTTATCCAGTTCTTTACGATCCTCGAACTTGAATGAATAATCAAAGCTGTTATTTTCTACCAGCTTGAAATCCTGTATTTCTGGGATTGCATAAGGAATCATCTGTGTTCTGATTTTTTTGTCAAGGTCATAAGCAATTCTTAACTTGAAAAGACCATCCTCATCATGCTGTAGATTTTTATAGATTTTGGCCAGATCAATAGAGTCTTCCTTCCCGAAATGGGAAAATGTTTGATTGACACGTTTCTGATGTAGATCCAATAGAAAAATCTCCTGATCTTCTACTTTAATACTTTCAATGAATTGGGACATAGATTTTATTTTTCATTTCCTGATACTCGTCTTCTAATTTACTCATGTGCGTTATACCGCCTCCGCTTTTGAAATAAAGTTGGTCTTCTTCTTTTTCTATAAAGCGTATCATTACACAACTGTCTACATTTTGGCCGTCAAACCAGCCGCAAACTCCTGTGTAATATCCTCTGTCATATCCTTCCGCATCCAGAATTATTTCCAGTGTTTTAGGTTTGGGAGCTCCTAAAATAGAGCCCGCAGGAAGAAGTTTCTGCATAATACTTCCTACTTTTCCCTCATATTCAGGTTTTATCATTCCTGAAATTTCAGAACTCATTGCATACAGATCCTTTTGTTGGGTTTTGATAAAGTCAATATGCTGGAATTGGTCCACCTTTACTTCATCAGCTACCATACTCAGATCATTTCGGAGAAGATCTACTACGGTGTAATGTTCTGCCTTCTCCTTTCTGTCATTCTTCAGAATTTCTGCTGCATTTTCAATAGATGCGTCAATTGTTCCTTTCATAGGATAGGTGAAAATTTTTCCGTCGATGATCTTTACAAAAGTTTCAGGAGAAAAAAATACAAAAAAATCTTTATAAAAAACTTTGTACTTAGCATTTGAGTGGTAAAAAATTTCTTCTAAGGTTAAATTGGTCTCTATCTTCGTTTTTCTAGTATAATTTACTAAGTAAGAGTTTCCCAGACGAATATTTTTCTGAACCTTATCAAAACCAATCTGAAAGCTCTCCAATGTTTCAGGAAAGGATTTCCAGACTACTTTTTTGTCCAGTTTATTGGTCTCTTTGGTGTTTGAAAACTCTTGAAAATCAATAATTAAACCTTCTTTTTCAATTTCATGCTCCTGATAGATTTCAACATTCTCCGAAAGAAAGTCGATTACGAAAAAATAGGGAACCTTCTGAAGAGAAAGTTCGTCCATTTCCATAAATTTTTGATGATTCACTGAAAACATTCTGCAAAAGTACTTATTGATGTTTACTTTTGCATAAATTTTTTTATGATGCAGAATAAATATCCTCAGAAACCGGGAATAGATTTTATATTGAAGCAGGCATTTTTTTATTGGAATAAAACACTCGTTTTTCAGTTGATGTTTTCCATTGTCTTTTTTGGAATATTGCTTACCGGAGTGATGCTTTTCGGTGAGAAGTATGATATTTTTTCTTATAATAAAGAATTGCAGGAAGCCTTTATGCAAGGCACTCAGGTTTATCTGAAGAAAATGGAGCAAATAACAGCTACCGAAAATTATCAGATGTTTACATTGGCAATCTGGGGAACGACAGCATTTCTGTACCCCTTGAATCTTGGAATGTTCCAGATCTTCCGAAAGCTTGATCTTAAAGAGAATATTGTATTAGGAGATTTGTTTGCCGGGTACAACGGGCTTAACTTTTTTAAGTATGTGGGATATTTTCTTTTCTGGTTCTTTATTTACAGATTTACCATTCCTACCGTTGTATTAGCAGTAATTTGGGTTGCTGTAACCATCTTTGTTGCTCCATTGATGTTCTTTACCAATAAAAGAATTTTTGAAGCCATTTCCCTGAATTTTAAAGCTCTTAAAATGTATTTCGTTGAAATCATGGTGTGTGTGATCGTAGCTTTTCTATTTAAGTATTTAGGCTTCGCCTTGTTTCTGATAGGTGGACTTTTCACTTTTCCTTTTTGGAATGCCATGATTTACTCACTTTATAAAACTGTCTTTTCTGAGAAAAGTTAAAATTCATTCGTGTTTAATGCGATGTTTTTACTAAAAAAAAGTAAATTTGGTAAAATCATTAAATATTTAAACTATGTCTGAATTTAACGAATTTGATCAGCAAGGCTCTGTACCTAATAGAGATACGGGATCAATTATTTCTCATGCTTTTGAAATGTACAAAGGCGTTTTCGGTTACGGAATTGTAGCCATGATTATTTATCTAATTGGAGGGTCTGTTATTCAGATGCTTACGGGATTTGATTCTGCTTCTATGGTAGAAGAGATGAAATCTTCAGGAGGTGATTTTAATTATTGGAGTGCTCCGGGACTTCCTTTATATATGGGGGCATCCAGTCTTTTTGGTCTTTTATTATCTCCTTTGTATGTAGGATTGATCTACATGGTAAATAAATACAATACCAAAAGCCCGATTGAATTTTCTGATCTTTTTATCGGATACCGCCAGAATTTTGTAAACATTTTGATTTATAGTCTTCTTGCCTGGATTATTTCGTCAATTGCTCTGGCATTGTGCGTTTTGCCTATCATTTTTGTATATCCTTTCCTTTTAATAGGATATCCGATTCTGTTATTTGAAAATGCTTCAGCTACAGAAGCTTTATCAAAGTCATTCAACATTGCTAAAGAAAACTATGGAACTTTCTTATTGACAGGATTTTTAGGATTTCTGATTTCTATAGCAGGGGTTATTCTTTGTGGTATAGGAGTTATCCTGACAGCTCCGTTTATTATGATTGTAATGTACTCTACTTATTGTGCTTTCTTAGGAAAACCAAGACAAATTATGTACAGCAAATAAAAATATAAAATACATGATGAATAAGGACAAACAAATAAGCAGTGTTGCGATAAAGCAGATGTCGTTGCTGGCCATCATTCTGGTATTGGCAGGATTGATCTGTTTTAATCTGGCATTGTTTATTCCCTCGGTGTTGGGAGCGATTACCATTTATGTAGTCTGCAGGAAGTATAATTTTTATCTGCAGGAAGAAAAAAAATGGAAACCGTCACTTGCGGCTTTTGCATTGATGTTTGCTAGTCTTATTGTTCTTATTCTTCCGATTTATTTTATTGCTGATCTGATTATTGATAAGCTGGGAAATGCACAGGCTTATATGGCCAAGTTCAATATCTTCCTGGATAAAATCCATTCTTATATTTTCTCGAAAACAGGATTTGATATTCTGAGCAAAGAAAATATGGCCAAGCTGAAAGATAATGTAGGAAAAGCTTCTACTTCTGCAGTCAGCGGCACATTCAATACTCTTACAGTAGTGATGTCCATGTATTTTATTCTCTATTTTATGCTTGAAAGACCAAGGCTTTTTGAAAAGATCCTTACTTCTTCAGCACCGTTGAAAAGATCCAACATTTCTTTGATAGGCGATAAAATGAGAAAACTGATCATGGCCAATGCTATCGGGATTCCGGTTGTAGCTATAGGACAGGGGATTGTTGCTCTCATCGGTTATCTGATTTTTGGGGCACCGGGAGCAGCATTGCTTTTTGCACTAACGGCTGCGGCTTCTGTGATTCCTGTAGTAGGAACAGCTATTATCTATGTTCCGGTGTGTATCTTTATGATTGCGGAAGGCAATACCGGACAAGGAATTGGTTTGGCAATCTACTGTCTTGTGGTGGTAGGGCTTACAGATAATCTGCTTCGCTTTACCCTTTTAAAGAAACTGGAAAATATTCACCCCTTGAATACTGTATTCGGAATCATCATGGGAATGAATCTGTTTGGGTTTATGGGACTTATTTTCGGGCCTATCCTTATCTCATTGACACTTCTGCTGGTTCAGGTATACAGAAATGAATTTTCGGATGAAGAAACACCTCCGGATCTTGAATTACCCGGTGAGGATGATATTAAAGAAAAATTAATTTAATTATATAAAAGTGGAAGGACTTAATCCCGAAATATTAAAAGAAATCTGTGTATTGAAAATGCCTTTTGGTAAGTATGAAGGAACGGTTCTTATTGATCTTCCGATCAGCTATCTTGAATGGTTTAATAAAAACGGAATGCCAAAGGGAAAACTGGGAATGCAGCTTTCAACGGTTTATGAGATCAAATTAAACGGACTTATGGATCTTTTGGCTCCCATCAGGGCATCAGTGAGAAATGGATTGTAAAAATTAAAGTATACCCATTTTAGTATATAATTTCGGCGGCATCGAAGATGCCGCCGAAATTATTTTATCATTAATCCTTTTAAGCTTTCAAAGCTGCAATTTCATCCCGCAGCTTAGCAGCTTTATATAGTTTATAATAATTTCTACCAGACAATTAAGTAGAAGATCTATATTTTAAGTATGATAAAAAGTCATTTTCATTTTTAATGCTCAATAGAACTTTTTTTCCAGAATATAGTTCAATATAAATAACTTTTTCAGAATCTAAAATATAGCCCCAACCATACTTCCTAGAATAACGTATTCCCCATCCAATGGTAGAATAGAAATCAATAAGATTGCCGATATAGGCATTTTTTATGTCTTTTTTATTTAAAATCTTATAAAAAGGAATAAATGGGAAAAAAGAATATCTTATAAAATCTAAGTCAACAATAATTTTAAGTTTTGAAAACAGCAATATTAAAATAACAATTAATGACAATATAGAAATAAAATATATTGTATTACGAGATTCATCACCTTTTAAACAAATTGTTAATACAACAATAAATTGAACAATAGACAAAAATCGAAGCAATATTGGAAATTTAAGAATTTGAGTTTTCATAATTATGTCTTTTCAGATAATAATAAAGTCTTTTTATAGCTTGAGAATACTTTTCTTATTTTTAGGATATTTTGTTTCATAGTAATTGTTGGATCAAAACAGTATAAAATCAGACATCCTGTCATTGAAATCCAAAAAGTACCTAGACCATGAATTAAAAATATAAGAAAATGAAATATGAATGCTAAAGTGAATAATACATATTTCAATTTTTGTTTTAGAAATAAACCAACAAACAGCATTATTTCTAAACCTATTACTCCCCAATTTATTAAAGTTACTGTTATGCTATTTGTAAATAATGGACCTATCAAAAATTTAATATAGTCTGGAGCACCAAAAATATTATTGTTAAACCAATAATAAACTGCTGTTCCATCAATCCATTCTGAAACTAAAAGTTTTGCAACTCCCGCATTTAGATATAACATTCCTAATTGAATTTGTATAACAACAAAGACTGAATAGGAGAAAAATATTAAGTATTTATTCTTTGGAACAATAGAATTGTTTACGGTTATCCATCCTAATTTTCTGGGATCTATGAGACATATAGGAATTAATAACAAAACAATTATTACACTAATTTGATCCCCTCCTTCAATTATAAACATTGTATAGAAAGTTGAGTATGTAGCCCACCAATGAAACAATGATAAAAATCTCGGATATATTCCAGTTATTACTAAGATCAAAATAAGTAATGTAAAATAATAGGGAATTTTCATATTTGAAAACCAAAGATAATAATTCAAAAAGGATAATTCCCTTAAATTCTCTTTAAGCTTTATAATATGAAAATCTGGAAATAGATCCTTAAATGGAGAACATATTAATGTAAGGATCAAACTCAATGTCAGAAAAGATCTCGCATACTGTAAAACATTTGATGTATATATTTTTGAAAAATCAGGCATTTATTTTAAATTAATTTTAACAAATGAATATGGTGTAAATTTTTCTTGATTTCTACTTGCCCAAGCCCAAGGAATTGGTTTTCTCACAATAAACAAATAAAATCCATTTTTAAAATAGTTATTACTTTTCTTTAATTTAACTTCAATAGCTTTATCATACAAATGTTTAGCGTAATTACTCCCAACATCTTCAGTCCATAATTTAGTTGGTATATCTGAAACAATAATTGATGCTTCAAACCCTTGAACTCTAGATTTTCTTGAAAAACCATATAAATTCTCTTTAGATGAATTAGATAAAGGAAGATAAACTAAACGATTATTTTCAATTTTATATGCTTCTAGAAGCGATTCTCTTGGATTACGTGTGAAAAAGCTCCATCCTTCTGGAAATAAAGTATTTAACTCCATTTTCAATTTCTCGCTCAAAACAACTTGTGTTTTGAGCGATGAAATGAAAATAATTGTTATAATGAATATCCAAAAAGTAATGATGATTTTTTTATAGATAGAAAAATTGTCTTTCATTATCCTCTAAAATAACTATCTAATTGCCCTACTAAGATATCCTTACTTAATTGTTTCGAAGGTTCCAAACTTGACATTTCCATCGTTTCTGATAGAGGATCCCAATATGCCATTTTTGTAACTACACTATATGCAGCCACGGCAATTGATACTGCAGCTGCGATTGCGTAAAATACACAAAAAGCACCAGCCAATGTACATAATTGAGTAATATTTTCTTTTACAGCGTAATCGTTTAATATATCTTTTAATGTTTGAGAATCTTTTGAATTACTAAGATCTAAATTTATAATTTGACTTTTCAATGTATCGTTATTCTTTATTGCACTGCTAAATGTAAATAGTCCTGAATATTTATCTGATGCTAATCCAGATTGCTCAACAAGTATCACAGATTCTTTAAGATATTTGTCTATTTCATATAAGTTCCCTGAATACATAGCTTTTTGTAAATTTCCAAGAAAATGGGGATACTTAACCTTAATGAAATTAACTGATTCTGAGCTCATTTCTTTTAAATTTTGTAAGGTTTGCTTTGAGTTGCTAGAATTTTCTATTTGTATTTTAATATTTTTTAAAGATTCGACTTTATCTGAAATGTCATTTTGAAGGAAAAATAATCCCTTAAAGATTTCTTCACCACTTTTTTGATTTACTTTAACTTGTTCCTCTATTATTTTATTCCTATTTGCATTAACATAAATAAAATTGAGGAGAAGTAAAAAGATAAACACTGGGTTTTGTACAAATTTTCTGATTTTTTTCATAATAGTGTTTTATAATTGTTAAACTTATATTGATGTTTATTTTAATTTCTTATCTGTGAATGATTTATGAGGAACGTAGTAAAACCCTGCTATTTTACTGGAGTTATTAAACGTAATCATCATATCAATTTTAGTTTTGTCAAATTCGCAATAATAGTAGTATGTATTATCCTCATTATTAATTTCTAGAATTGTTTTAAAATTACCAAATTGAGTTTCTACATTTGTAAGAGTTTTTTTTAACTGATTTAAGTCAAATTTGTTAGTTATGGAAGGGTCTAAATAGGAATAGGATTTTTCGATCTTGTCAGTATTGTATAGGCCTTCAACAAAATCTTTTCCCATTTCTTTTTTGTTTTGAGCAATAGAAAAAATGGGAAATAGTAATAGAATCAATATTGTTTTCATCATAATATATATTATTTATTTTATTTCAATAGGGTTATCATTTGATTTAAAAAAATCAAGGACTCTCTTTTCTTGTTGGCTCAATAATTCTCCAACTGTTATGTTGCTTCCTGGCATTTTGCTGGATCTCATTTCTGCTGTTATTTTTGATCTTGCTTCCGAAAATGGGTCATTTTTAAAAGAATTATAAGCTTTGAGAAACTTGTCTCGAGAGATTATATTAACATCATTAAAACCAGATATTCTTTCTGTAAAACTTAGTTCTGAAAAGTTTGTTATTTTTTTATTCCAGAAAGTACCCATGAATAGTTACCTTTTGTATCTTCGATTTTTACAATTAATCCAGGTAATCCATGGAACTTATACGGTCCGTCTGAATATTGAATTTCATTTGTAAACCAAGCTACCCATTTTCTTCCCCCGAAATCAAGCGTAGCTTTCTGGGCAGAAAATCCTAGAATCTTATCTGTTTCTTTCTCAATTTTCCAATTCTGTGGTGTAGAATCGATATATCCAAAATATTTTTGAGAAATACCATCTACGAATATTGTTTTCATATCTGGATATTCTTTCTTAATCTTAAAAGTAAAAGACGGCCATTTTATAGATTTCCCAATATCATAAAAGATTCCTGATTTATGCATTTTTTCAGCAGCTTGTATTAATATAGAATCTTGTGCAACTAAGTTATAGTCTTTATAAATAGATTCTTTTTCTGAAATATCTAGGATTCCAATTGCCTTTTGGATTTTAGACGAATCTTTTTTAGGTTTAAACGACAGTTCGTAAAAGAAACGGGTTGCATTACTTTGGGCATGGCTATAGAAAATAGCAAATAACAAGAAGTATAATTGTACTGCTTTTTTCATCATTTTGTTGTTTTTATAATTTCAAATGTAATGATTTTTCTTATATTATTTTATTTTTTTTGTGTTTTTTTTGTGATATTCATAATTTTATATTTTTTAATATATTTTATGTTTAATAAAAATAATAACTCCTAATATGGTAGTTCATTTTTTGTTTATGATGAGTTTTTTATATGATTTTTTATATTTTTTAGAAATCAGTAAGAAACGGATTGTAAAATAAACATAACTTCAATATAAAGTTTCGGCGGGTTCAAACATGCCGCCCCAACAATTTTTTAATAAAATTTTTAATCTTTTAAATCTGCGATTTCATCCCGCAGCTTAGCAGCTTTAATAAAGTCAAGATTTTTAGCCGCAGCTTCCATTTCTTTTTGCTTTTGCACAATCATTTTCTCTATATCTTCACTTGCATAAATTGCTTTTGTTTCAGCAACTTTCTGAAGAATTTCTTTTTGGGTATATTTTTCATCAGGGAAGTCTTTGCTTCTTCCCACAAGATTTTCAGAAATCTTTTTATTTAAAGCTGTTGGCTTCAGACCATGCTCATCATTGTACTGTATTTGTTTAGCACGACGGTATTCGGTTTCATCCAGAGTGGCCTGCATGGATTTTGTAATTTTATCAGCGTACATGATCGCTTTTCCGTTCACGTTTCTTGCGGCACGTCCCACAGTTTGTATCATTGATCTTCTGCTTCTCAACATTCCTTCTTTATCAGCATCCAGAATGGCAACTAATGAAACTTCAGGTAAATCCAAACCTTCTCTCAATAAATTAACCCCAATCAATACATCAAAAAGTCCTAAACGAAGATCCTGCATAATCTGAATACGTTCCAGTGTTTCAACATCCGAGTGAATATATCTTGTTCTGATTCCGAATTTGGTGAAGTATTTCGTAAGTTCTTCTGCCATTTTCTTTGTTAGAGTAGTTACCAGAACCCTTTCATCAGCATCAGATCTTTTCTGGATTTCTTCCATCAGATCATCAATCTGGTTTAATGAAGGCCTTACTTCAATAATCGGGTCAAGAAGTCCGGTAGGACGGATGATTTGTTCAATATAAGCACCTCCGGTTTTTTCCAGCTCATAATCTGCTGGCGTTGCAGAAACATAAATAACCTGATTCTGAATGGCTTCAAATTCCTCAAACTTTAAAGGTCTGTTGTCCATCGCTGCCGGAAGTCTGAAACCATATTCCACCAACGCTTCTTTTCTGCTTCGGTCTCCTCCGTACATAGCATGAACTTGCGGAACAGTAACGTGGCTTTCGTCAATGACCATTAAAAAATCTTTAGGGAAATAATCAATCAAACAGAATGGTCTTGTTCCCGGAAGGCGGCCATCCAGATACCGTGAGTAGTTCTCAATTCCTGAGCAATAGCCCAGTTCTTTAATCATTTCAAGATCCAGTTCCGTTCTTTCCTGAAGTCGTTTTGCTTCTAATGGCTTTCCGACTGAGCTAAAGAAATCAACCTGTTTTACCATATCATCCTGAATGTCTTTAATCGCTCCATTTAAAGTCTCCTTCGACGTTACGAATAGATTGGCGGGGTAAATCTGTATCTGATCAAAATTATCCTCTACATTTCCAGTAACAGGATCAAAACTTTGAATTTTTTCAATTTCATCTCCAAAAAACTGAATTCTGATTGCATTATCAGTGTAGGCAGGGAAAACATCAATCACATCTCCTTTTACACGAAACGTTCCTCTTTGAAACTCATTGAGGGTTCTGGCATACAATGCATTAACTAATGAATGAAGAAGAGCTGTTCTAGTCACCTTTTCACCAATCGCTATAGAAATTAATGATTTATGAAATTCCGTAGGGTTTCCGATACCATAAATACATGAAACAGAAGCCACGATCAAAACGTCTCTCCTTCCTGAAAGAAGACTGGCAGTTGCAGAAAGACGCAACTTTTCGACTTCTTCATTGATGCTCAGGTCTTTTTCAATATAAGTTCCTGTTGTGGCAATATAGGCCTCTGGCTGATAGTAGTCATAGTAGCTGACAAAGTATTCCACGGCATTCTCCGGGAAAAATTCTTTAAATTCCATAAAGAGCTGTGCAGCAAGAGTCTTATTGTGTGCTAATACTAAAGTGGGACGTTGTACCTTTTGTATCACATTTGCGACAGTAAAGGTTTTTCCGGAACCTGTTACCCCTAAAAGCGTTTGATATTTCTCCCCGATCTCTATTCCTTCGGTAAGTTTTTCAATAGCTTGAGGTTGGTCCCCGGTAGGTTTATATTCTGATTGAAGCTTAAAATCCATAGAAAAGAATGTATACAACAAAAATACGAAAGAAATTATTAGACCGTATAATGTTTTGAAGGTGAATATTTTGATAATAAAATTTTAACTTATCACCCTTGTAGTTGTTATTTTTTGAAGATGTCTGAATGAAAACAATTGAAAAATAAAAAGCGCTAATCATTAGCGCTTTTGTTCTTATGGTCGTGTAAACGTCATCGTTGCCGGAACTTTTAATATTGAAGCAATGGCTTTCCCTTCTTTCATTGCGGGTATCCATACTGTTTCATTGCTGATTTCAGTGACAGTTTTCAGAAGTTCCCGGTTAAGAATTTCGTTTTCTCCTGAAGTGGTTACCTGAGTTGTTTTTCCTGCCTCATTAATATGAATAAAAGCGGTAGACGTTATAGGACCTTTGTAGTCTCCTAAATTACTCACATCCACATTCCTGCTTATTTTGATTTTTAAGTCTTTAGGTCCTCCGGGATATTGAGCTGGAATTTCATTTGTATTTTGTTGGGTGTTGACGGCTGTATTTGTGTTTTTATCTTTATTGTTTTCACTTGTGCTATACACCCTCGGAATTATTGTATCTGAAACTTTTTTTAATCCTTGTCTTTTAAAACCCATTATAACAGATGATTTTCCTTCTTCTTTGGTCTTTTCAAAATAAGAATGAGTCATTAAGCTAACCTGATAAGGTTGTGGATTTTTTGCTGTTCTGGCATTTTGAGAAACTTTGCTGATATAAATATTTGAAAAATCATCTTTATTGTAATTTTTCAAATCGCTGTTTTCTATTTTTTTTGAATCAATCCAGACTGCATAGCTTTTTTTGTCTGAAAATGAATTCAGTTCGTTTTCTGTTGGAATTCTTTTTTTCAGCTCAGGGATAGAAAAGAATGTAATCTTCTGCTCATTTTTCTGATTTTTATTAAGCAGTGGATACAGTTCACCAAGCCTTTTTCTATCACTTTCAGTAACCTTCTTTGAAAACTCGGGATAATTTTCCTGTTTCAGAAGATCTGCATACTTTGCTAATATGTCTTTGAATTCCTGATAAGGATCCTGACCAGCCATTTGGGCAGGGATCTCTGCTATTCTTTCAGAAACAAGAATATGAGAAGAATTACCCGCATATGTTCTTTCAGAAAATAATGCTGCTGCGGAAATTAAAACGGAGATTCCTGCTGTTTTCTTTAGCAGACTGAATTTTGATTTTTTTGTTTTCATCATAATAAATCTTTTTTTGGTGTTATTAAAATTAAATGAATGGGTCAAAGGAGGATTTTGGTGGCTGAGAATTTCTTCAAGAATAAGACGCTGATATTCTTTCATGTTATAATTACTTTTTATAACCGCCTCGTCAGCCAAAAATTCGTGATTGGTTATAACTGCTTTCTTATACAGGAAAAGAACAGGATTGAACCAGGTGAAAATCTTTAAAATATCCAGAAACAATAGATCGACACTGTGTTTCTGTTCAATATGAGTCTTTTCGTGAAGAAAAACCCTCGGATCTATTGTATGATTATTCATATAGCTTTCTCCCATATAAATGGTATTCCAAAAACTAAAAGGAGAAAGGTTTTCTTTTGTTAATATAACATTGTGATGCTGATACTTATGCTTTTCTCCCGAGATTCTTTTTATAGCAATAAGGGAAAAAAGGCTTTTTAACAACAGAAAAAGTGAGATCACAATATAAATTCCCCAAAACATATTTTCCCAGTTAAAACTTTCCTGTTGTTGCGGGATAATAACCAGTTGCTGTGCCGTTTCTTCCATGATCAGTTGAGGAGTTGTTGCAGTGTTTCGGCTTGGTAAGGTAATCGTCACAAACGGAATTATATTGGATAACAATAATGAGCTTAGCAGATACAACCGGTTGAATCTATGCATTCTTTCTTTTTCCAGAAACAAATAATAAACAGCAATGAAAATAGAAGAACACAGAATTATTTTCAGAATAATAGCGATCATATTTATTCTTTTATCTGTTCGTCAATAATATCACGAAGTTCTTTCAGTTCCTTTTGGCTAAGTTTTGCGTTGGAAGTAAAAAATGATGCAAACTGGGTCACAGAGCTGTTGAAAAAACGGTCAATCATGGAAGTCATTTCTTCCTTGAAATATTCCCCCTTCTCTACCTTTGGATAGTATTCGCGGGAATTTCCATAGAGTTTATAGCCTATAAGTTCTTTGTTCTGCATTCTTTTAAGCAAGGTCGCAATAGTAGTTGCTGCAGGCTTTGGCTCCGGATAGGCTTCCAGAATATCCTTCATGAAAACAGTTTTCTTTTCCCAAAGAATTTCCATAAGGACTTTTTCAGAATCGGTTAGTTTGATCTCTTTCATTCTACAAGTTTGTAATTTGTTCTGCAAATGTAGAATAAAAATTAATATATGCAAACTTTATTGGCATTATTTTTCCATTCGATGTATGAAACCTAATCATAATAATATGAAAATCAATCAATTTTACATTCCTGTAGTAAGCCTTTTTCTTTTTTTATCTTCATGCAAAGAGAATCATGCGAATGCTCAAAAGACAGGAAATGACGGAAGTGTGGAAACAGATAATCCTAATTCCGACTATAAGCCGGCATTTAAAGGGCAGACCAGAATTAAAGCTGTAAAGACAACAACAGCCTATAATGTTGAAATATTGAATAAAGATTTAGGAAGACCTTGGGGGATTATTAATTTGCCTGACGGAAAATTTCTCATCACAGATAAGAAAGGGCATATGAATGTTGTTTCAACAGATGGTAAACAGGTTTCAAAAATTGAAGGTTTTCCAAAAGTAGATTCAAAAGGACAGGGTGGAATGTTGGATGTTGCTCTTGATCCTGATTTTAAAACCAGCAATATTATTTACTTCAGCTTCTCGGAGCCATTTGGAAAAGGAAATTTAACATCGGTAGCAAAAGGGAAACTTTCTGCAGATCTTAAAAATATTTCAGAAGTAAAAGTGATTTTCCGTGCTGAACCTTCTTATGACGGAGATAAGCACTACGGAAGCCGTCTGGCTTTTGATAAAGATGGAAATTTATTTGTCAGTACAGGAGAAAGATCAGACAAAGTTACCCGTGTATATGCGCAGAAAACAGATAATTATCTTGGAAAAATTTTAAAGATTACCAAAGATGGTAAGCCTGCACCAGGAAATCCTTTTATCGGAAAATCCGGTTATAAGCCTGAAATATATGCTTATGGAATCCGAAATCCGCAGGGAATGGCTATAGATCCCAACGGAAATTTGTGGGATGTGGAAATGGGACCACGAGGTGGTGATGAAATCAATCTGATCCAGCCGGGAAAAAATTACGGCTGGGGAGATGTAACCTATGGTATTGAATATTCAGGAGATAAAGTAGGGCAGGGAATCACCCAAAAAGAAGGGACCGAGCAACCTGTCTATTATTGGGATCCTGTGATTTCACCAAGTGGAATTACTTTCTATACAGGAAATATTGAAGAATGGAAAGGTAATCTTATTATTGGATGTCTAAGCGGCGAACACATTAACCGAATTGTCATGAAAGATAATAAAGTAGTAGGAGAAGAGCGTCTTCTCGCGGATCAGAAAGAACGCTTCCGTGATGTATTGAACGGAATGGATGGAAATCTGTATGCAGTAACAGATAGCGGTAAGCTTTATAAAATTTCAAAAAAATAGGAAAAAACTGTATCAAAGGTTAATAATTTCACCTTTGTCATTCTGACACAGACTGCAGGTCTGCGAACGTCGTTCAAAGAATCTCATTTATAAACCAATAACATAAGATTCTTCACTACATTTCATTTCGTTCAGAATGACATTTTGATACAGTTTTTTTATTCTTTTAAAACTTAAAATTAAGTCTGGCAAAAACCTGTCTTCCGGCAAATCCCATCTGTACAGGGTCAAAAATACCTCCAGCTTCCGTATTTCCGTCGGATACATGAGTGGTCTGTAGAGTAGGATATCTGTTGAACAGGTTTTTACTTCCTAAAGTAAGATTCAGGTTCTTGCAGAATTCATAACCGAAAGAAAGATCGGTGGTTACTTTTGGATTATACACCTGTTCTGAGTCATCATAGCCAATCAGAGTTACTTTATCAAACCTTACCATCTGAAGGTTTACATTGAATTTGTTGAGCCTGTAATTAAGGTTTAAATTCACTTTTGTCTTCGGAGCAGAAGCAAGAATAAATGCTTTTTCTCTTGCACTCAGGTAAATATCTTCTTTCCCTGCCAACTGTTCTGAAGTATTCACTTTTGTGATTTTCATATCATTATAGTTTCCGGCTAGGGTAGCGGTCAGTTTTCCTGAACCGATATTTTCAGTATAGCTTAAGATCACATCAACTCCTTTTGTTTTCGTGTCGATGGCATTAGAGAAGAACTGTACCTGGTCAATAAATGGGTTTTCTGCCTGAACATCTGCCGGCAAGTCTGCTTGTGCAAAATATCCGGTAAGAACGATTCTGTCTTTAACACGGATGTAATAACCATCTACGGTTGCCGTAAATTTTCCTGTATTGAAGGTAAATCCGGCACTTCCATTCACGGAGGTTTCCTGCTTCAGTTGAGGAATTCCCAGACTGCTTGCGATTTTACTGTCATTAGATGCCAGCTGGATTGTAACCAATTGACCGCCCTGGAAGTTGGTAAACTGCTGGCTGTAGTATTTCTGAGCCAGAGAAGGCGCCCTGAATCCAGTAGAAACAGATCCTCGGAAAGCAAACTGTGGCGTGATAGCATATCTTGTGGCAAATTTACCATTCAGAGTGCTTCCAAAATCATTATAATTTTCAAATCTTCCGGCAATGCTTATCATCCAGTTTTTAGTCACATCCAATTCAGTATCTACATACGCTGCGAAGTTATTTCTGCTCTTGCCTGTGTCTGTAGAATAGCCTGGAAAACCTTGTGAGCCACCTGGCCTTACATTGCCACTTGAAGGATTCGTAACCAATAAGTTTTGAGGAGTGCTTGGAGTCACAAGATTTCCATTGACATCATACATAGCGTAAGAAGCTTCTTCTCCTTTGATGATATCAAATTTTTCATACCTGAATTCAGATCCGAAAGCAACGTTAAGTCCTTCCAGTACTTTGAATTGTTTCACAGCATTAAACCCAGTTGTATTCTGCAGCAGAGAATGACCTCCTGCATTAAAGCTTGTAGGAGATCTGACTCCTAAAGTGGCATTAATGGTATTGTCTATCTGATAAGTGAATCTATTGTTGCCAAAAGCATTATAGAAATCTACATCCCAGTCTGCAACTTTGAACTTTAATCCGTTGTCAAACGTAAAATCCGTAATGCTGGTATTTTCAATCGGGTTAAATCCTGTAGGGTAAACTTCAGGAATATTACCATCTGCATCAGGGGTTCTGGTCCACGCGTAAGCCTTAGTATTTCTATGTGAAAAACCTTGGCGGGAATAAAACTTCAGACCATCAGTTAATGGGACTTCAATATTTCCGAAAAAGTAAATGTTCTGAGCTTTTGCATCTCCAAAACGCTGTCTGGGAGAGGTATAAACATCCGGATTTGCATTTCGTATAGCGTAATCTTTATTCACAAACTCTACGGTGAAATTTCCGAAACCGCCTTTTGATCCTATTTTAGTCCCTAAATTTCCATTGAAATCAAAGGTATTTCCATCCACTTTATGGTCTGATACAACATCATTGTTTCCGGGACTTTTGAAAAGATTCATTCCATAAAAAGCATTTCCTTCAAAACCTTTGTCTCTGTCATTCAGAATAACATTGATAACTCCTGCAATAGCATCTGATCCATATTGTGCAGAAGCTCCGTCACGAAGAACTTCCACTCTTTTTATGGCGCCAATCGGGATGGTATTCATGTCATATCCCGTATTTCCTCTTCCTTTCGTTCCGAAAAGGTTGATCAGTGAAGACTGGTGATATCTTTTTCCATTTAACAAAAGTAGAGTTTGATCAGGACCTAAGCCTCTTAAAGTGGCAGGATCTACTGCATCGGCACCGTCAGACCCTGATTGTTTGTTAGAATTGAAAGAAGGCGCAGAAAACTGTAAAAGCTGGTTGATTTCCACCTGTCCAGTTGACTGGCTTACCTGTTTAATGTCTATGATATCGATGGGAACAGGCGTGTTTACGACTGTTCTTTTCTTGTTTCGGCTCCCGGTAATGGCAACTTCGTCAATCTTTGATTCTTTCAAAGTATCTTTTACCTGCTGGGCATAGGAGAAGGCAGAAACTCCAAGGAAAATAATGCTGATGTATTTTATTTTCATATTAATAATTTTGAGTGATGATTCGATCAAAATTATCAATATTTATTTTTAAATCAATACTAAAATTAAATATTTAGTACGAAAATCTTAATTCCGTGTTGATTTGTGATAATTTCAGAAAAATAATAATCTATTATTTAAATTTAATTAAAATTTTTAATGTTAAAAGCTGGTAATGATTCTGTTAATCCCTTCTTCTAAAATTTCCTGTGAGGTGGAGAAGCAAATTCTGATATGTCCTTCCGCTCCTTTTCCGAACCATCTTTCCGATCCGGGAACAAGGGCAACCTTTCCGTGTGTCAGGACATGTTGGGCAAATTGATCACTGGACATTCCGTTTTCAATCTTCGGAAACAGGACAAAAGTGGCTTCAGGGAGATTGGGGGTTACTATTTCTGAACGGCTTAATAATTTAAAAGCAAGATCTCTGTTGCTCTGTAAATGAGTTAAGAACTCTTTGTACCAGGGTTTTGCCTTCTCCAGTGCTACACTTCCTGCAATCTGAGACAGCGTAGAAACACCTTCTATGGTGGAGTTGAAATTAGATTTCTCTGTGAAATCTTCAAGAATATCCTGATCATTGCAGAGTACAGCTCCAATTCTTAATCCTGCTATTCCAAATGATTTTGAAAACCCATACACGGTAAAGCTCTTTCTCTTTGCCTTCTCCGAAACGGAAGAATACGTATGAAAGTCTTTATGATCATAAATAATATCACTCCAGATTTCATCACTCATTACCCAAAGATCATGAGCAGATGCAATTTCTGCTACTTTTATCAATACTTCCTTAGAATAAACTTTTCCAAGCGGATTGTGCGGGTTGCATATGCTGATAAGTTTAGTCCTGGGATTGATTAAAGAAACCAGTTTTTCAAAATCAATTTCTCCTGTTGTAGTATCCACAGGGCAGAGCATTACTTTACCACCTGCAGTTTCTACTGATTTCTTGAAAAGAAAATCTACAGGATCCAGAATAATGGCTTCATCTCCGGGATTGAGAACATAAGATGCAATAAGGAACATTCCCTGGGCAGCACTGTTGACAGCCAGAACATTCTCCGGTGAGAAACTTCCATGTTTTTCCAGGTTAAAATGATCTGCAACGCTTTTCTTAAACTCCGGAAGTCCGGAAAACGGGCCATAGCTGAGGTAACCGTCTTTCAGGTATTCAATAATTCCCTGTTCTATTTCAGGTGCTGTTCTGAAGTCAGGATCAGCTGCCGTAAGAGGAATGATTCCGTCTTCAAGCGTAGCCCATCTTCCGTTATACGCCTTTCTTTTCAGGGCTTCAAAATTGATATCGTTATTGGTGAACATCATTATTTATAAGATATGGGTAAAATATTTTCTGTTTGTTGGCTTAGCGGAAGCAGAAACTGATTGAGTAATATCCTTCCGTTGTTGATATGAACCTCGATTTCAGGTTTTCTCTCTGCTTCGTATTTACTGAAAGCGGTCTGTATATTTTCTTCTTCAACTAAATATTTCGTTAATAAGAGCGAGTCTTTCAGGGCAGAGGTAACTCCTTGACTGGTAAATGGAATCAGTGGGTGCGCTGCATCGCCTATGAATACTGTGTTTTCCTGATAAAATGGATTGAGTTTTTCAAGTTCATAAACATTCCATAAATGTACATTTTTATAGTCTGATTTTTGGATGATTTCGGGGATTAGAGGATGCCAGTTTTCAAAAACTTCAATCATGTATTTTCTTAAGTTCTCCACAGAACATTCATTGATCATATATTGTTGGTTGTCAAACTGTGAATACCAAAGAACAGTATCATCAGAAAGTTTAAGAATCCCGAAAGTAAGGCCTCCGTCTTCATGGTGAAACTTCATAAAATCATTTTCAATAGAATCTGCAATTTCTTTGTTTTGAATGATATTCACGACTTCACTTTCTCTTACTGCCCTCATCATTTCATCTTTAAAAAGATGTTTTCTGATCCGGCTTCTGGAACCATCAGAGATGACAGCAATGTCAGCATCAATAATCGTTCCGCCTGAAAGCTTCAGTTTACCGTTCTGTAAATCATCAATAATGATGGTTTCTTCGTATGTAATCTTTTCCGGAGCAATGTTTTGGGATAATAAATTGATTAATGAGTGTCTTGAAATAGCGAAAACGTGCTCCAGTTTCTTTTCAGCCAAAACTTTTCCGGTATGAGAATACTTTGTGTATTTTGTTAGAAAGTTTCCATGCTTAAGAAGCAGTTCAGGGTCAATAATCTGGTAAAGATAATCCATTCCTTCCTGTGGAATGAGAAAACCGTGACCAGCCAGATCTTCTTTTTTTCTCCTTTCGTAAATGTGGTAGTCGATTTTGTGCTTTTCTAAGTAATTCGCCATGCTCAAGCCAGAAATACCGGCGCCCACGACAGCAATTTTCTTCATTTTCGGAATAAAGTGTTTTTCAGGTTGGTTTTTTAAGTATCTTTTTAATCTCCCTTAGGTAAGTGCAAAATTAAAATTAAAAACCTTCACTATTTCAAAAAATGAGTCAATTTGATTTTGATTTCATGAAAAATAAAACGAAAAGCATAAGATAACCTGAGTTCGGGTTAAGTAAAGTAATATTGAAGGCGGGAAGCTGGAAGCTGGAAGCTGGAAGAAATAGGATGGAGGTAATTATTTTTAGTTATAAAATTACAGCCGCTTCACAAGTAAATACAGAAGTTGCTTCAACTTATCAAAAAATATTGGATATCTATTAAAACCCTTAAGAAGGATTTAAGAAATAAAGTATAGTTAAGATGAATCATTCTGATTTTAAGCTTAAAGCGAAGCTCATCTTAATACTCTCAACACCTTAATACATCTTAATGTTTCAATAAACAAAAGTTTAAACAAATTGAAATTGACTCTTAAAAAAGAGAAACAGCCATTGTTGATGCTCTTCATACCTTCCTTCTTCCAGCTCCCAGCTTCAAAACCATCTCAATCAGAAATTCTTATCCCGAAATCAGGTTAAGATACAATATGTGATAAAAAAATATGATTGATTTATCTGTGTTTGTCAGGTGATAGTTTGTTTTGATAATGTAAAGAATCAGATTGTTTTTTTGCAAACAAACTTTGAGTTTTTAGGCATAAAAAAACCGGAAAAAATTCCGGTTTTATAATTAAGCTTTTTCAAGCTGAACAGTAAAGTGTCTTAAGATTTCCGGTTCCCACGTAATCTTGTATCCTTTTGCTATTTCGTCACGTCTTTCGTATACGTTTTTGATGGCAGCAGCAATATAATCCATGTGGTTGTTGGTATACGTTCTTCTAGGAATTGCCAGACGTACCAGTTCTAACTTTGGATAACGGTTTTCTCTTGTAGCAGGATCTCTGTCTGCCAGTAAAGTCCCGATTTCTACAGTTCTGATCCCTGCTTCTTTATAAATTTCAAGACCTAATGTCTGAGCCGGATATTCTTCACGGGAAACATTGGGAAGGAAGTTTAAAGAATCGATGAATACAGCGTGTCCTCCGATAGGTTTCTGAACAGGAATTCCATATTCAATCAGTTTATTTCCAAGATATTCGACCTGAGAAATTCTGCTTTCAAGGTAAGCAAACTCAGTAGCTTCGTCAAGACCCACTGCCAGTGCTGCCATATCTCTTCCGGCCATTCCTCCGTAGGTAATGAAACCTTCGTAGATAATGGTGAAGTTAGAAGCTTTTCTGAAAACTTCTTCGTTGTTCAAAGCAATGAATCCTCCGATGTTTACCAAACCATCTTTTTTGGAACTCATTGTCATTCCGTCTCCGTAAGAGAAAATCTCTTTACAGATGTCCTTAATGCTTCTGTTTTCCTGTCCTGCTTCTCTTTTTTTGATGAAGTAAGCATTCTCTGCAAATCTCGCTGAGTCAAAGAATACAGGGATTCCGTATTGGTCAGAAAGAGCTTTTACGGCTTTCATATTTTCCAAAGAAACAGGTTGCCCACCAGAAGAGTTACAAGTAATGGTAATTAAACAGAATGGAATGTTTTCTTTAGGGTGGCTTTTATAAACTTCTTCAAGTTTTTCAAGGTTGATATTTCCTTTGAATGGGTGAAGATCATTAATGTCAAAAGCTTCGTCTATCGTACAATCAATAGCGTGTGCCTTTCTGATTTCGATATGCCCTTTTGTTGTATCAAAATGCGAGTTTCCCGGAACTACGTCGCCTTCTTTTACCAATACTGAGAAAAGAACGTTTTCTGCAGCTCTTCCCTGGTGTGTTGGTAATAAATATTTGAATCCTGTGATTTTTTCAACGGTTTTCTGTAGCTGTTCAAAAGAACGTGATCCGGCATAGCTTTCGTCTCCGGTCATCAAAGCAGACCATTGTTTATCAGACATTGCTCCTGTTCCGGAATCGGTAAGCAGGTCAATATAAACATGTGAAGATCTTAAGTTGAAAAGGTTATAATTAGCTTCTTTAAGCCATTGCTCTCTTTCTTCTCTGGTGGATTGATAGATTTCTTCCACCATTTTAATGCGGAAAGGTTCCGCGTACGGTAAATTCATGAGTTAAATTATGTTTTAAATTGTTTGTAAAGAAAATGTGCTTGAAAATAATTTTTCAAAATTCATCAATGTTATAAATAAGGAAAGGAAAGAGATTATTCCGGAGCCTTAAATATATTTTCATCAGAATGGAATCCGGCTACACCGCCGCTCACTGCAAACTTCATGGCAGAAGCTGCTGTCATTCCCACTACAGGTTTGATGTTTTTTTCTTCAGTAACAATTACCCAGCCCGAGATGGCGTACGAGTGGGGAAGGTATACCGCAACGTAATTATGCTTGTCAACGTCCGACATTTCTTTTTGAGTTAAAAAGCCGATTCTCCAGATTTCCGGATTCTCGTTGGTTTTTACCCATACAGGATCGTTGAATTTTTTCTTGTCACCTACGAATGAAGACATGACGTCTTTCGTAGGAGTGTAAATGTGTTTTACTCCCGGAGTTTTCTCCAGTAAGCTGTCCATGGTATCGAAAAAGAATCTTCCGACCACGAATTTATTTCCTAAATATCCTAAAATAGCAGTAAAAAGTATAATAGATACGAATACAAGCCCAGGAATCTGCTTGGCCAGAGAAGGAACAAGATTGTCAATTGCGCTTACAATATACCAGATTACAAAAATTGTAAGCCCGATAGGTCCAATGATAACCAATCCCTGAAAAAAGTTTTTCAGGAACATATTGGCGATATTTTCAAAGCTTGGCTTCTTCAAGGTGTATTCTTTACTATTCTTATGTTAACCGTGGATGGTTTCTTTATTTCCGTAGGATTTAATAATATTGGCTTCATATTCCAGCCATTCTTCCCAACGTTTGTTTACTTTTTCCGGATCTCCGAGTTGTCTTGCAAATCCGATGAAAGTAGTATAATGATTGGCCTCAGAAATCATCAGTTCTTTGTAGAAAACCTTAAGTTCTTCGTCTTTGATATTTTCCGTCAGAACTTTGAATCTTTCGCAGCTTCTGGCTTCAATCATGGCAGCAAAAAGCATTTTGTCTACGATGAGGTCTTCTCTGCTTCCCTGTACAATAAATTTTGCCAGTTCATTCACGTAATCATCTTTTCTTGCTCTTCCAAAAGTAAAGCCTCTTTTTTTGATGATCTCATGTACCTGATTGAAGTGATCCAGTTCCTCTTGTGCAATGGCAAGAAGTTCAGTCACAATCTCAGGATATTCCGGAAGCATCGTTATCAGGCCTATGGCATTGGTAGCTGCTTTCTGCTCGCACCAGGCATGATCCGTTAAAATTTCTCCAATGTTTCCTTCTGCAATATTTGCCCACCTTGGATCGGTAGGTAGTTTCAACTTAAACATGTTGTAAAATTTTTGTAAATTTAAACAAATTGAGGTAAGAAATGTGACTTTATTTCAATTTGATCCTTAAAGTCTTAAGATGCGGTCTTTTTTCTTAAGAATTCCAGAATATTCCAACCTGTGGCATCTACTTTTTTCAATCCTGCAGAAATAATGAAAGCTAAAATGATATTAATCCCATAAATAATGAGCATCAAAAGCCACCATGGCATATTTTCTTTTAACGGAACGACCAGAAAATAGACAAGCGAAGAGCTGATTCCCTGTGCAAAATAGAAGAAAATAGCATTTTTTCCGATATGGTTAATGAAGTTTTCTTTTGTGATTTTCAATCGGTTGTAAAGAATAAATAAGGTCACCAGAGAGAATAATGCCCAGATGATGTAAGGAATTTTTGGTGGGAATTTATTTTTGTTGATTTTATAGAAGATGTCTCCTCCGTAGTACCAGAACATCCATATGAGAGCTGCTCCTACAAGTCCATATAATACAGGAATGGCTTTGGTAGGGATCTTTTTTCCACGCATTTTGTGGCCAATTAAGAATACAGCAAGATAAAAAGCTACGTATCCCACCTGTCCTGTAGGATAATATTCCGGGAAGATGTTGAATAATAAGGTTAAAGCAATACAAAGTCCAATGAACCAATTGATATGTTTTGGGAAAAACCTTAGGATAAGCACTCCGAAAACAGTGAGTACATAATACACTTTAAGATACCAGAAACTTCCCATTACTACCGGAAAAGTATCAGCATTGGTGTATTGATGAAGATACCAGTTTCCCAGGTTTTGCCACTGAGGGTATGTTGAAATGCTGGTTGTAGAATATTTTGAACCAAATGTAGAGTAAAAGCTCTGAAGCCATTCCATGGAAAAAAAGCTTAACCCAAACACTTTAAAAAAGTAATCTAAAAAGAACAGAAAGGTTACAAAAATCATATAGGTTATCTGAAGCTTCAGAAGACGGTATAATGTTTTTTCAATATTGGCTCCGGAAGTAATACCGCTGAGTGCATAAAAAAGGGCTACATCGAAAACCAGAGAGAAAACTCTTACTTCTGCGGGAATATAAAATTGTCCAGACCAGAATGCTGTATGGATAAATATGATGGAGAGTGTTGCCAATCCTTTGGCGAAATCAATGTAGAGATCTCTGTTCATTATAGTTACTTGGGTGTTTTTTTTGCTGTTTCAAAAATACAAAGAAATTGATTTGATAAAATAGAATAGTAATTAAAAACAAAAAAAGGGGCGGTACATACTGCCCGCCTCCTTTCTTAAATATGCTAAAAATGAATGTTCTCGTTTATTGAAGATGTTTAAATTCTTCTGCAGAAATTTCTCCTGACTGAATTTTTCTAAGCTCATCAATATATTGACTCATGTATGCGTCAATTTCTGGATTTACAGTGTTCTTAGCCATCTTGTAAGTACCATTTAATACTCCCTGATAGTAATAGAAGAAGTTGTAATCGAAATTGGATGCATTAAGATCATACTGTCCTAAAAGGAATCCTAAACGAACTGCTGATCTTCTCTGTGCAGGTGTTCCGTGATGGTTTACATTGGTTGTCTGATAGTCGCCAATGCTTTGAGCAAATTCATAAGCCGCTGCAATTTCTGCGAAACTGGTTTTATTGTATCCGTTAGGTCTTCTCAAATAATATCCTGCAAAACCGTCCGCTTCAAGCTCGTTTGGTCTGTACGTTGATTCTGATACAGAAGGGAGATTGAAGATATACTGCAGCTGATGTCCGTACTCGTGGGCAAGGATCATTGCGTTTACAATATCACCGCCTTTAGCTTTTGCATCATAATAGATCGCATAACCGTAATAAATTCTTCCATTGCCATAAGATATAGCATTGTAGGTAGAATTAAAATTAGTAGGGTCATTTACAAATCTCAGAAGAGGATTGCTTCTTCCCCACATGCTTGCAATTTTAGTCATTTGTGCATTCATAAAATTGGTGTCTGTGGAGTTTTGAAGCCCTGTCAATAGAACTGAATTCGTACTCCAGTTGTTGTCTACATAAGAACAGATTTTTTCAAGATCCCCAGGCTGATCAATTTTTGCACTTAGTGCTTCTTGCTGAGGTTGAACATTGTTGTCCATTTGGTCATCGCTACATGCTGTTAATGAAGTAACAGCAATGGCACCTGCTAGTAAGCAGAGATTAAAGTTTCTTTTCATATATAAATTCAATTTGGTAAAACGAAGGTATGAAATTATCTCTTAAGTGTGAGTACATTATTGAAAAAAATTATTCAAAACATAGTGAATAGGATTTTAATTAAAAAAACATTGCTTTGATTGTAAGCTATTTAGAAATTTATATGTATATTTGCACCTCGAAATAACTAAAAATTTATAAACAATGTTTGCAATTGTAGAAATAGCAGGGCTTCAATACAAAGTTGAGCAAGACCAGAAGTTGTTTGTAAACCGTTTAAAAGGAGATAAAGGAGGAAAAGTTTCTTTCGATAAAGTTCTTCTTACTGTAAACGGTGCAATCACTGTAGGCGCCCCAGCTGTAAACGGAATCACTGTAGAAGCAGAGATCCTTGACCACGTTAAAGCTGATAAAGTAATCGTTTTCAAAAAGAAAAGAAGAAAAGGTTACAAAGTGAAAAACGGTCACAGACAATCTTTAACTCAAATCGTAATCACTGGTATTACAGGTTTTGAGGGTGGAGCTAAAAAAGCTGCTGCTAAAAAAGAAACTGTGAAAGGTGAAGTTCTTTCAGACAACGCAACTGTTAACTTTGGTGAAGATCACGAATTGAACTATCACTTAAAGAAAAACAACTTGTCTCAGTCTAAAGAGAACAGAGAAACTTTAATTACTTTAGGTAAAGCAGTTAAAGTTGAATTAGAAAAGAATATTCTTACTCATGAAGAAGTAGATGCTGCTATCATTAAGAATATCGATCAATTTAAAGCACTTAATAAATAATCCAGTAATAAAATGGCACACAAGAAAGGAGTCGGTAGTTCCAAGAACGGTAGAGAGTCTCACTCTAAAAGATTAGGTGTGAAGATTTTCGGAGGACAAGAAGCTATTGCCGGAAATATTATTGTTAGACAAAGAGGTACTCAGCACCACCCAGGTGATAACGTGGGAATCGGTAAAGATCACACTTTGTTTGCATTAGTAGATGGTAAAGTAGTTTTCAGAAAGAAAGCAAACAACAGATCTTTCGTATCTGTAGAGCCAAACGCATAATTTAAGCGTTTTATAAAAATTAAAACCTCAGTTTTTACTGAGGTTTTTTTATTGGCTGTTTTTGATATATTCATTTATTCGTGAAATATTTTATATTTGTTAACTGTTCAGTTTTGACTCAGTTGCGATAGCCGAAAAGCAAAAGAGTAGGTCTATATTAAAACAAAATATCTATGAAAAATGTAAGAAAATTAACCAGAAAGAATTTAAAAGCATTAACCGGAGGTGTAGCAGCAGAATGTCCTTCCATGTTTCAGTCTTGTGATGAGTGGTGCAGATGGACTCCATGGCAGAAATCACACTGTATTCTTTCTCAGCCATGCACAGAATGTTTTGAATAGTATCGGAAAGTATAATCCGAATCTTCTTTAAGATCACAAATAGAGCTGAACCTTTGATAGTGTTCAGTTTTTTTTAATATTAAAAAACGTTAAATAATATCTCGTGGTTGTGAAATATTGATATATTTGTCCGTAAACCAATAAAAAATCATTGCGGAAGCCGAAAAGCAAAGAGAGTAGGCAACAAATAAAACTAAACAATCATGAAAAATTTGAAAAAATTAACGAAAAAGAGCCTTAAAGAAATCAACGGAGGAGCGGGTACAGTATGGTGTCCACCAAAGCCAATTACTTCATGTAGTACGTGGTGTGGACTGACAAAGGAGCAGAAAATGCGTTGCCTTCTTGATGTAGAAGAGCCTTGCGAATGCTTTTAATTAAAGCTTTACAATAAAGTTCGGCGGCTTCAAAGAAGCCGCCGAACCTGTTTTATATTATGTTCCGTTTAGAATCCTACCTGGAATCCTGCTTTAACCCCGAATTTAGAAATATCAGGTCTGTCCAGATAATTTCCTCTCCAGTTGAAATCCACTCTGAAGATTCTAAGGTTTCCAATTCCTATATTTTCAATCCCGAATCCATATTCATAATAGATATGTTCGCTTGGTGCAGAATATTTAAAACCTTCTACATTAATTGCTTTGGAAGCATCGCTAAGTGTTCCATACGCTCCTCTGATAAAGGCAACTTCTCTCAATTTTAGCTTTTTAATCAAAGGAATGTAAGAAAGGATCTTACCGTTAAAATGGTGTTCTAATTGAAGAGTCGTATACGCATCCGTAACAAACTCATAATAGTTAAGCTGAGAGAATGTATTCGGTACCAGACCATAGGAAAGGTTGGCAGGAATAATATTCTGTAGTGCCAAAGGAACTGTATTGAAATTCTTTCCAGCTTCGAAATTAACCACTAATTTTCCCATACTTCCAATTAAAAACGGCTTATAAAGCATGAATTGAAGTTTGTCATAATTGAAATCGGCATTAAATAATCCTTCAATCCCTCGTGTATATCTTAAAACGATAGTTGGAGCCAAGTTTCTGGCTTGGTAGCGGTCAATACCAGTTTGTGAGAATTTTGCACCAGGTTTGGCAATTAAACTGATGGTAACGTGCGAGTCATTAACTGTTTGTCTCAACTGCCCGTCTTTATAATACATCAGATTGAATTTCTCAGGAATAGCAGACTTAATACTCTGCATTACTCCATCTACTCTGATCTGGAAATTTTTCCATGGTTCAATAGCAGCAAAAACGCTTGTTTTGTTTACCGAACTTAAAGAAATGTTTTCTCCTCTTGCAAAAAAGGTACTGGTAGATGAAGATTGCGGCGTAACACCATCACCTGATGTAAGCTGTCCCCCAAGCTGAACAATATCTCTGCTGGTGCCTGCTCCAATCATAAAGCGGTTAAGCTTATTGAACATATATCTTGCTTCCACTCCATATTTAAACTGTTGATCTTTGAACCCATACGCTGTATAAAACTGAGCTCTCCAGGTATCATTCAATCCGAAATAGGTTCTTGCTCCTAATCTTATTCTGTCACCTTCTACTTCATTTCTTCCGTAAATTGAGAAAATAGGACCAATATCTATTCCTTTAAAGGCATTATAATACCTTGAACCAAGCGTTTCAAACAGTTTTACCATTCGGTTGAATTTCGGAGTCTGCTGAAGCTGGTCAAGCATGTTATAAACGCCCTGTTCTGCTTTAGATAAGGTGTCAGGTCTGGCTTTAGTCCAATATGCATCGTCTTTATTGGTGAACTTGTCTTCGTATTCTTCTTCGGTACGTTTGAATACTTTAGGGTCAAGAGGTTTGTTGAATTGATATTCGGAATAATCTACCGATCTTTTGGCGATGATACTTTTTGCGCCTTTCTTTTTTGAGAAAGGACTCATTTCAAATTCGGTGATCAGTTTTTTAGGAAGAAATGTAGCGTCATCAGGATTGTCGTATTCTACCTGAGTATACACACTGTTGACAAAGTTGACGTTGATCTTCTGTGTTGACTTTAATGTTGCTCCTAAAACAGCATAAGTATCGGTATCAATATAAAGGTTTCCCTGGAATGCGAGAATGTCTTTTCTCTTGGGCTGATACCTTATCTGAAAGGCTTTCTCACCACGAATCGTAATGGTGTCCATAAGGCTATAATCGTAAGTGCCAAAACCATCACTTCCAACAGGGCTCTGGAATCCGATATCGAAATAATTCAGAGTATTGTCGTAGATATTGATATCACGGTATAAGTTTTTAGCAGAAACCGTAATCACCTGATTGTCCTGAAAACCTGAAGTCTTTTGGGCTACTAATGTTCTTTTACTGTCCTTTTCGGGTTTATTTTTACCATAATTTTCATAAACGGCTTCGTTCAGGAAAATAGGAAGTCCAAGTCTTCCGCTTGCTGTGGAATCTGCATAATCGAAAATGAAATCCAATTTATTGAAAATCTTTTTCTTCATGAATGCGCTGTCAAGATTGTTCAGGTCAAACTGTGTTTTTTCATACTCTTTATAAGAATAGGTATCGAATTTTTCCAGTCCGTTATTTCTTTTTTGTGCCCAGACTTTCTGCATAATGGCATAAGCCGGATTTTCTTTCTTGCTTTTGTATTTTGTTTTTCCGCTTTGAAGAACAATTTCCTGAATATCACTTACTTTAGCCTGCGAAAGCTGTACGAAAATATTGTCAGCATTTTCGGGAGTGATATCAAGGGTTTCTGTAGTATAATTTTTTCTGGAAAATTTTAACTGATGAATGATGCTATCAGACTGAATGATGAAACTGCCTGAAGTTGTCGTCAGGGCAGGTGTTTTACTGTCGTTGATAAAGATATCAACTTTATTGAGTTCTTTACTGTTCTTTTCGTCAACCACCTTACCGCTCGCTTTGTTTTGAGCGCATACGGAACCGGCGAGAATCAGAAAGAAAAATAAAAGATAGTGTTTTTGGGAGTTATTGTTTAACATCATTCGTTTCTTCAGGCAATTATCATAAACAAAAAGCATGCAGTTTATTTAAAAAATAGGTAAAAAAATAAAATATTTTTATTCTATCCTATAAAACGACAAAAATAGCGAAAATAATATATGTATGGGTTAAAAATTAACCAGGAAATTTTAATGCTTAAAATATAATAATCAGGGAATTAAAAGAGAGTATAAGTCACAATCTCTATAGCATATTCAGATGCTGTTTTAAGGATTTATAAAATGAAAAAAGACTTACAGAAATGTAAGTCTTTTTTGCTCCTCCTGCTGGGCTCGAACCAGCGACCCTCTGATTAACAGTTAGAGGTGATTGAGTTTTAAGATAAAAACGGGTTTGTACTAAAGAAATTTAAATCAGGAAATTACACTTTTAAAATCTATGATAAAGGCAGACAAAATAAACTTGATTATGAACTTTTGAGAATAGAATTAAAATACAACTCAAAGGAATTAGAAAAGTTTGGAATATTGAATTTCTGTGATTTATACGAACCATACAAAAATGTTACACTATTCAATGATTTTCTAATGTTTGATTCTTTGATGATTGTGGATGATAGATTTACTGAAGGTCTTACTGATACAGAAATTGCTAATCTGGGGAATAAATTAGAGTATACTTTTTGGAAACAGGATTTTGGTTCTGATGCTACAAAGGGTAGGAGTAAAACCAAACTTAAAAATTATATTAAGACTAAAAAGCTAGATAAAACCTTCACTTATCTTAAAAATATGATTATTCAGAAGTTTGATGAGTTGTTTAAGGATTGTGATGAGAACTATCCAATTGTTGTTGGGGATTAGATAAGAGTGATTGGTTTTACTATAGTGTAGTTGTAGTAAAACCAATCATTTCTTCTTATCAAATATCTAATATGTTATTTCAAATTTGATATAGTGATGTGGCTTAAAATCAAAATGATTGGCTATGCCTGTCTGTGGTAGAACCAATCATTTTTTAATGCTTTAAAAATCTTTAGGACACTATCCCGTAAAGTGTGTAAGTTAAAAAGTCAGGGCTTAGATTTTATAATCTGAGCCTTTTCTCAAAAATAAG
>NZ_JAMZGF010000057.1 GCF_024158915.1 Chryseobacterium sp. S0630
CGCTTCGGACAGGAGAATTTTCTTAACGTTCTCAGGAATTATTTTTTTTACGCTGCGAGTTCCTATGTCGGTTGTAAAAAATTTTCGGCCTCACTTTGTGAGGCCGAAATTTTTATATTTATCATCAGATTAGAACTGCATCTCAGGAATTTCTCCTTCAATAATCAGATCTGCTTCTGTTGCTTTAATAATATCTTCTACAGAAACGCCAGGTGCTCTTTCCACCAGTTTGAATCCTTGTGGAGTCACATCAAGAACAGCTAATTCCGTAACTACTTTTTTCACACAGTTTACCCCGGTTAAAGGAAGTGTACATTTTTTAAGGATTTTGCTTTCTCCTGCTTTGTTTACGTGCATCATTGCAACGATAATATTTTCAGCAGAAGCTACAAGATCCATAGCACCTCCCATTCCTTTTACCATTTTTCCCGGAATCTTCCAGTTGGCAATATCTCCGTTCTCTGAAACTTCCATCGCTCCAAGGATGGTAAGATCTACTTTCTGACCACGAATCATCCCGAAACTGAAGGCAGAATCAAAGAATGAACCTCCTTCCAGAATAGTAATAGTCTGTTTTCCGGCATTGATGATATCGGCATCTTCTTCTCCTTCGAAAGGGAAAGGTCCCATTCCCAAAACTCCATTTTCACTCTGGAATTCTACGGAAATACCTTCCGGAACATAGTTGGCAACCAAAGTAGGAATCCCAATTCCCAGGTTTACATAATAACGATCTTTCAGTTCTTTTGAAATTCTTTTGGCAATTTGTTCTTTTGTAAGCATAATAAAAACTTAGACTGCAATTTAATTATTTTCACGTGAATACAAAAGGGCTTTGTTGTATTCAACAATTAACACTGTTAGTTAAAATAATATCTGTAATTTTGTTCCATTATTTTTTAATAGAATGAAAATACTTTTTAGATATCTTAAACCTTATCAGTGGCTGATAATCATCTCTTTATTTTTGGCTACGATCAACCAGGTTTTCTCTTTATTTGCTCCGGCTATCACAGGAAATATTCTTGATCAGCTGGTTACTCATCCTAATTTTTTTGATAAAGAAAAGCTATTGCCCAGAAACCTGAATGAATATTTATACGGAAGCTCTGTATATCACGGTGCTTTTTACTTCTTGGGACTGCTTATTGGAACAGCAATGGTAAGCAGAATTGCCAAAGCTTTTCAGGATTACGTTGTAAGTGTAATTACTCAAAAATTTGGAGCGAAAATATTTACAGACGGTTTAAAACATTCTATGGCACTTCCCTATCAGGAATTTGAAGATCAGAGAAGTGGTGAAACCTTGTCGATTTTAACAAAAGTAAGAGAAGATACGGTCAAATTTATCACAAATTTCATTAATATTTTCTTCGGAATTCTGGTGAGTATTATTTTCGTTTCCGTGTATGCGATCCGTTTGCACTGGTCTATTATGCCGGTTTATATCTGTGGAATTTTCTTTATTGCGATTGTTACCAATTTATTGAGTAAGAGAATCAAAGTGATCCAGAAAAATATCGTCACTGAAACCACCGCTTTAGCCGGAAGTACTACTGAAAGTCTTAGAAACATTGAGATCGTTAAAAGTTTAGGATTAACCAATCAGGAAGTGATCCGTTTAAATAACAACACCTATAAAATCCTTGGTCTTGAATTGAGAAAGGTGAAAAGCATCCGTTCTTTGAGTTTTATTCAGGGGACAATGGTTAATTTTCTTCAACAGTTAATTACCCTGACCCTTTTATTTTTAATTTTTAAAAACATTGTGACTCCGGGGCAATATCTGTCTCTGATGTTTTATGGTTTCTTTATTTTCGGGCCTATGCAGGAAATTGGAAACATTATTATTTCTTATCGTGAGGCAGAAGCATCTCTTCAGAATTTTGACCGCTTGATGAAAAAAGAGGTAGAAGAAAAGCCTCTTCATCCGAAACAAATCGGAGCTATTGAGGAACTGGAATTTAAACATGTTTCTTTCAAGCATCAGTCTGCTCAGTACAAAGCTTTAAATAACATTTCTTTTGATCTTAAAAACGGTGAGACGATTGCTTTTGTAGGACCGAGTGGTTCAGGGAAAAGTACATTGGTAAAACTATTGGTAGGATTGTACAGACCTCAGGAAGGGAATATTTTTTACAATGGAATCAATGGAAAGGAATTTGATTTTGATGAGCTGAGAAATCAAATTGGTTTTGTAACGCAGGATACTCAGTTATTTGCAGGAACTATTAAAGAAAACCTTCTTTTCGTTAATCCTTCCGCTACTGAGGAAGAACTGGCCGTTGCTTTACAGAAATCAAGCTGTACAGCCTTACTGGAAAGAGCTGAGAAAGGAATTGAAACCGTTATTGGTGAAGGCGGTCTGAAGCTGAGTGGTGGTGAAAAACAAAGAATTGCCATTGCAAGAGCTCTTCTGAGAAAACCTCATCTGTTGATTTTTGACGAAGCAACTTCAGCACTGGACAGTATTACCGAAGAAGAAATTACCACAACCATCAAGGACATTTCGAAAGAAAGGGAACAGATTACCGTTCTTATTGCACACCGTTTAAGTACGATTATGCATGCAGATAAAATTTATGTTCTTGAACGTGGTCAGGTAGTAGAAACAGGTTCCCATGCCAATCTTATTGACGAAAAAGGACTTTACTACGCCATGTGGAGACAACAGATCGGAGAAAGAAAAACACTTACTCCTCAAGCATAAAAAAAAGCGCTGAATGGATGTTCAGCGCTTTCTATTTTTATTGTTTGAACTTATTCTTTAGTTCTTACGGTTCTCTGCTCAATTCTTTTTTCAAATTTTTCTCCCTGAAAAATTCTCTGAATCATGATTCCCGGAATATGAATTTCGTTCGGATCTAACTGTCCCGGTTCTACCAGTTCTTCCACTTCAGCAATAGTAATCTTTGCCGCACCCGCCATCGGATGGTTAAAGTTTCTTGCTGATCCTTTAAAGATAAGGTTTCCTGCATGATCCCCTTTCCATGCTTTTACGATAGAAAAGTCTGCATCGTAAGCGTGCTCCAGAATATGAGGTTTTCCTTTGAAGTCTTTTACTTCTTTCCCTTCTGCTACTTCAGTTCCATACCCTGCAGGTGTATAAAATGCCGGAATTCCCGCCTGAGCAGCTCTGCATTTTTCTGCTAAAGTTCCCTGAGGAGTTAGTTCTACATCCAATTCACCTGAAAGCATCTGTCTTTCAAATTCAGCATTTTCACCTACATAAGAAGAGATCATTTTCTTGATCTGTCTTTTGTGAAGCAGTAATCCTAATCCGAAATCATCTACTCCTGCATTGTTTGAAATGCAAGTAAGATCTTTCACATCGCTTTCTACCAAAGCATTGATTGAGTTTTCAGGAATACCACAAAGTCCGAATCCGCCAAGCATCAATGTCATTCCATCATTAATTCCTTCGATGGCCTCCTTTGCATTTTTTACTCTTTTATCTATCATGAAATATTAGATTTTTCTGTTGGCTAAATTTAATAAATTTTCTTGTATATCCTATGAGTGGAAACAGTACTGAATTCGATACGGTTTTTAAAAACCTTCCCAAAACATTTAAAAACATCATAATCAAACCATTACATTAAAAACCGAACAGATCTGTTCATTTTTATCTTTTTTCTCATCAATTTCATCTATATTTGCCCTCTCAAAGCCGGAAATACTGTATTTTTTTTAGTTCCGACTGTAATTTAAACACAACTTTAATGTAGAAATTATTTCAATGGCGGACCATTACTGCCCTTTTCGCTTCTTTTGATCGCTACAGAGATCTGCTTCAACACCCTTCATCACATTAATCATATATAAATATCAAAGCTTACAAAAAAAACATGAAAAAATTATTTACCTCAGCATTACTTGCACTGGTACTCAGCATCAATGTATACGCACAGGAGAAAACTTATTTCGATGAAAACTGGGAAAAAACTACTCAGGACAACATGGAATATTACCGTGAAACGACTCCTAAAGGAAAACTTACCCTTATCAAAGATTTCTATAAGGACGGAAAACTTCAAATGGAAGGACTCGCTTCAGATCCAACTCCTAATAGCGAAGTGTATGACGGAAAAGTAACCTGGTATACTCCTGAAGGAAAGGTATTAAATTTTGCCACTTATTCTAACGGTCAGCAGGTTGGGCCAGCTCAGACTTATGATACGAAAGGGAGACTGACAGAAGATTTGGTATATAAAGCAGATGGAAACTTCTCAGGAAAGATGTTCACCTATAAAGATGCTGAGGACGGAATAGATTTTACTATTCTGATCGATTACGAAAACTCTTTTCCTACAAAAACCACCGTTTATGATGACGACATCAAAGGGATCAGACATGAAACGATTATTGACAAGGACAGCAATACCGAAACGAAATATTACGGTGAAAAGGGCAAGTATCTGGGAAGCGGTACCTCTTCTCCTTCCGGGGAAAATATGATGGTAGATTACTACTCAAGCCCGATGAGGATTTCTAAGATAGAAAAATACAGAAAAGACGGCAGTGTAAAGGAAAGTGTAATCTACAGCAAAACCGGAAAGATCTTACAGGAGCAGAAAATGAACAAAAAAGATGGCTATAAAACCACTTATGACGAATCGGGTAAAAAAATAGGACATCTGGTATATCAATATGATAAAGAAAATGATATTTACAATCCAATGGATGGAGAGGATTATCAACTGGCCTATGAATACACACAGGTTTCATCCATCGACACCTATGAAAAAGGCTCCATTGTAAATAGCAAATACTTTGATGAAGACAAAAAATTATCGTCTGAGAAGTTTTTAAAAGATGATGTTATACAGGAAATCAAATATTATTCTCCGGATGGAAAGCTGAAATCTACATTAACGTACCAGGATGGTATTCCATATAATGGTACTACTTATGAAGGCTTTAATGAAACCCTCTATAAAGACGGTGTTATTGTAAATATCAAAAACTATTATGAAGGGCTTAATAAACTGAATTATGAAAAAAAGCTGAATGCTAAGCAAACAGGCTATGAAGCAACTGTTTATGACACTAAAGGAACTGTTTTGTATACTTTTACACAACCTTTCAGTGAAGATGGTGAAGATTATTATTTCACAGCACAAATCACACAGTATATAAAAGGCAAACCAGCCAATAAATCTTCTGTAAAAGCCGGTGTTATTCAATCCGGAAAAATCAGACTAAAAACATTTGATGGAGCCAAAGAACTTGAACGCAGCGGAAAATGGATTCTGTTAAAGCTTTATAATATGGATGGAAAGCTTATTCAGGAAACAAAGACTCTTGCTGATACTCAGGATGAAAATGCTTCTGCTGAAAACCAGACTTTACTCAATGAGGATGATCTGTACTATCCATTTGACTAATTACCATGTCTCTATATCAAAGGCGGTTTCAATTTTTTTTGGAATCGCTTTTTTATTTAAACACAGATTTTCACGGATGATTTTACGGTTATTTACATCAATAATGCAGAGGCTGTCATTGCTGACAGCCTCTGCATTATAATTGTGTTTAGTTTACCTTACTGAATAATCAGCTTTAAAGTAAATAGTTTTCTTCCGTGTACTTTTACAAAGTAAACGCCTGCCGGAAGATTTTCATTCACCAAAGAGAAACGTTGGTTATTAATATTTTTCGATACATACAGTAATTCTCCGGAAGCTGAAACCAATTCAATTTTTTCAATCGGGTAATCACTTTTAATAAAAGTAGGCTGTCCCGGTTTGGTTGGGTTAGGATACAATACTACATTTTTCTCTGTACTTCTTGTTTCTTCAGTTCCTAAAGTAGGTGAAGCCACCTGGAACTGTACTCTGTTTGAAACTTCTGTATAGGAATCATTGGTAAACATGACCATATAATAATTTCCTGGTGTTGCAGGTACGGCTGTTCCCTGAATGGTTTTTGTTCCCTGAGTTACTCCATCAAAATAAGTATAAGAAACAAAATTATCATCCGGCGTCTGAACACTTTGAGGATAAATTCCTAACCAGTCTTTGATGATTCCCGGTGAATCTGTCCATGAAGCCGTAATATTTTCTCCTAAAGTGTATACAGGTTTATTGATCCAAAGATCGGTAACGATGTCACCTACTTTGAAGAATACCTTCTCCCCGATTCCGTTATACCCGTCTTCCAATAGATACTGAGCATAATAATATCCTTTCGGAAGCCCTGTAAAATTAAGAGTTCCTGATGCAGTCGTTACATAGCTCCATTTGATAGAAGCTGTAGTTCCCGGAGTCTGCCCCATTTTATAAATTCCGATCCAGTCTTTCTGCAAATTAGGCCCGTCTGTAAAATTGATTACAACAGTTCCTCCTACAGGATATGTATCAGCAGTGGTCTGCAGCTGCACTTTCGGCCCTACATAGAAATTTTTTCTTGGAGTGATTTCTGTATATCCTCCATTTGCAAAGAATCCTGCAAAATACTGACCTTTAGTAGCCAGACCATTATTAAAAGTTACTGTTCCTGCAGTCTGTCCATTCGTATAAATATACCCTTGTGAAGTGGTAGAAGCCGGAGTTTGTCCTTTTTTATAGATTCCTACCCAATCCTGCTGATTTCCGGGACCTCCAGTAAATGTAGCCGTGATAGCTTCATTCTGAGCATATTCTGTTTTGTTTAAAGTGAAGGTAGGATTTGAAACCACACTTCCTGTAATTTCGAACTGCTTCACATCACTCCAATCGCTCCATTCAAGGTTTCTGTCTCTGTAACGTGTTTTCACATAATAGATTCCGTTGGGAATAGAATTCGCTGCCAATGTTGCTTTTGTGATGTCTACTCCATCATTCAGATTTTTCGTTTTATCAGGAGTTCCATTTCCATCTTTTCCGAACCAGTTTTCAAAATCGCGGTAGAATTCTTTTTCAATCACAGAGAAGTTCGAGGCTTTACTGATCTGGAACTGTGTTGTATTTAAAAGTTCTCCGTTGGAAGACGCAAATGCACTTCCATTCAATGTCAAAGGTAAAGTAATTGGTCCTGAGAAAGTATTTGTAATGGATGGTTTTGCCGGTTTAGGCTGATTTTTATATCTATGGAAAGAATCTACCAGCACATTGTTTTTCTTGTTGTAAACTCCGCCGATTGAATAGCATTCAATATCTACTTTTCCGGTGGGAATATCTACTTCCACAATCTGATAGGTCCAATCTGTCAAAGTTTTCTGAACATCATCAAAATCCTGCTCATTAGACATTCCCCAATATTGATCCCATGCTGTTCCTCCGGAAATAATCTGGTAGTTTGGGGTATTTTTAAGCTGACCTCTGTGGTATAAATGATGGTGAGCTCCAACGTGCATTAAATATTTATCAGAAGTTACAAGAAGCGGTACAGCATTATCTCTTACCCAGGTAGAAATATCTCCTACATACTGCTCAGCCTGATACGGTCTGTGACTCAAAGAAATAATCCAGTCTACTGTAGAATCATTATTGGCTGCTGTTAAGATCTGCTGGAGCCATGTCTGCTGTGCTGAACCGGTATGTTCAGAACTTAAACTTACAAATAATACATTTCCTGCCTGCTGGGCATAATAATTCTCATTTCCTGAGCTTATCCCTTTATAGCTGATTTCATCAATATAAAAATGGGCATAGTAAGAATTCATTCCCATTGTGCCGTAGGTTTCATGATTTCCTACCGTTGTCTGAATAGGCAGATAAGGTGATAATCTAATATTCTTTTTGAAATGAACATTTTCATAGTGATCCAATGTTCCTACATCTACCTGATCACCTACCATAAAAGTAAGCGCAATATTATCTGACGGATCTGAAGCGGCTCCGAATTTTTCTTTTAGTTTTTTATAAGCATTCAAAGTAAGCGTATCATATCTTGGCTCTGCTTTGATCTGGTTGTCCCCCATAATAAGGAAGCGGATCTTTCCATTGGCAGTTACGGCCTGGCCCGGCAGAGGAAGTGTTCTGAAATTGTAAACAGCAGACTCATTTGCTCCTGTTTTGATCTTATAATAGTATTTCGTGTTCGGCTGAAGATTCGCAATCTTTGCTGTGTGATAGTAGTAATTGTTGTTGTATCCCGTATCTGAGAAGATATTGGTAGTTCCCGTTACGGTTACGTTCAGATTCGCTGGAGAATCTCCGTAGATTACTGTTGTTTCATTATTGGAAGCTGTTTTCCAATTGACGATCATAGAATTCGGGGTCGGATTTTGTAAATAAGGATACAAAGCCTGCCCGAAAGCCATCTGGACCGCGAAACAAAAAAAGAAGAAATAATGTTTCATAATCGTTTTCGTTTTAAAATAACATATAGAATTTCGAATTGTAAATCAACTATTTAAAAATCCTTGCTCAGATTTTTTACTTCGGGCAAAAGTAGAGTTCCCATATAAACTCTGTCTGATGGTACTTTAAAGAAACCGTTAATTTTTTGGCAAAACCGGAATGAAAAAATTATAGTTTTTAGCACATTAAATATTTGGTGTATTCAAAAACTATTTTGTACATTTGCAACCTGTTATTCAACCTCTGACGAAGAACGTGTAAGTTGCTTAGCTTTAACATTTTATTTTATTAATAATGGATTTATTAAAGTACGTACAAGACAAGTACATTGCGAAAAAAGAATTCCCTGAATTCAAAGCAGGTGATACAATTACTGTGTATTACGAAATTAAAGAAGGACAAAAGACTAGAACTCAGTTCTTCAAAGGAACAGTTATCCAATTAAGAGGTACTGGTTCTACAAAAACTTTCACTATCAGAAAAATGAGTGGTGATGTAGGTGTAGAAAGAGTATTCCCTATTAACATGCCTGCACTTCAAAAAATCGAAGTTGATAGAAGAGGTAGAGTTAGAAGAGCTAGAATTTACTACTTCAGAGACCTTAGAGGTAAAAAAGCAAGAATCAAAGACGCTGCTTACAAGAAGAAATAATTCAGACAACAATAAATACAAAAAGAGGCTGTTTACATGTAAACAGTCTCTTTTTTTTGTTTCAATATTTTTTACTTTATAAAGGGAGCTCCTTCTCCGGTTTCCAGAAATTTTTTCAGACTGACTATAAATTGCAGCCAACCATTTGAACAGATCTCATAACATTCAATAGCCGGATTCAGACCGATATGAGTAAGTTTTATCTGGCTTAACCCTTTCTTTTCCTCTATTTCCCATACAATTGTTGTCCCGATCCACTCTGTTTGGTTCTTTAAATCAGGAAGAGCAATTAATGAGTCTTCAACCAACCATACAACTTTTGCATTAGCAGCTACTTCTTTCACACGCATTGTTTTGTGAATCTGATCTCCAAATCTTATGGTAAAGAGATTTTCAACCTCCGAAGATGAACCTTCAAACAATTCAGTCCACCAAAGAGGAATTTCATGAGTCAAAGCATGATACACTTTATCTGCCGTAGTGTTGATCTCAATTATATGTATGTAATTCTCAACGTTATTGGTATTCATCGTTTTCATAAAATATTGTATTAGGTAGTACAATTTTATGAAATTTACTATGAATCAGGCTTTTCATAAGACAAGAAATATACGTTCTTGAGCAGTTTTGGAATCCTATATTATTACATCAACCCTGTCAAGGTTTAAAACCTTGACAGGGTTCACAATCATTACTTTTTATCAGTTGCAAAAAGGCTATTCATTCTTCATAAGATATTGCAAAGGTGTTGATCCTGTCTGTTTTTTGAAAAACTCAATAAAAGCACTATCTGATGAAAAGTCCAGGATATGCGACACCTCTCCTATTGAATTACCTTCCACCAAAAGTTCAATAGATCGTTGTAACCTCCATTGCTGTCTCCAATCCTGATAAGACAGTCCGGTTTCTTTTTTAAAAATACGGCTGATCGTTTTCTCCACTGCTCCGGTTTTTTCTGCAAGATCTTTCAACATGGGAGGCATAGAATCACGTAGTGTCCATTCTTCAACTACTTTCTTAAAACGCCTGTCCTGCGGCATTTTAAGTGCCAGCTTTTCTTCCGGAGCCCTTTGCATTTCATCCCAGAACACCTTTAAAAGATTCGTTTGATCATTTTTAAGAGCAGACCATTCCCAAAAACAAATCCTTTCTATAATTTCCTTTAACAAAGCGTTGACATGAAGAACTTTCAGATCCGGTTTTATATAGTTTTGGGAATAATCTTCATCAAAATAGATGGATCTATAGGCGACAATATTCCTGAAATTCACACGGTGAACTTCGTTCGCAGGGATCCAAAGCATTCTGAACGGAGGAAGAACCATCTGTCTATCGGAAGTAGTCACTGTCATACAGCCTGATGGCGCATACAACAGCTGAGACTTTGTTTTATGAAAGTGAAAACCGGAATCATGCAATACCATATCAGAAGCTATTCCAATTACTTTTTCATGAAGAGTATCTGCATTAAAGCTTTCATTTTGCTTCAGTATAGCCATGTCCTATTTTTGATGTTTTTTGTTTTTATATCATTATAAATATACATGGATTTTTTGGAAACTTTGCAGAAAAAAAAATGAAAAAGACAAATCCAATCTGGTTGCTGACTTTACTTGTGATGCTTCCTCAGTTTGTAGAAACCATCTACAGTCCAGTTTTACCAATGGTACAGGAAAAGTTTGGAGTGAATGAAGAATCAGTTACCTTAACGATCAGTTTATATTTTATAGCATTTGCGCTGGGTGTAGCATTCTGGGGCATTCAATGCGACAGGATTGGAAGAAAAAAATCATTGGAATATGGTCTCATCACCTATGGAATCGGAACTTTGGCTGCTGTTTTTGCTTCTGATTTTATGATTCTTCTTACAGCCAGAATTATTTCTGCATTTGGAATTTCAGTAGGTTCTATTGTAACCCAAACCATTTTAAGAGACAGCTATGACAGAGATCATATCAGCAAAGTATTTTCCTGGATTGGAATCGGCTTATCCATCAGTCCTGTAATCGGAATGATTACCGGTTCAATATTAGCTTCCTCTGTGGGACATCAAGGTGTATTTATAGCATTATGTATATTGTCCCTATTATTCTTGATTCTCTCCAGAGAAAAAATTTCTGAAACTCATCATGCTTCAAAAGAAATTAGTATCAGTATTTTAGGAAATTTGCTCAAGCGAATGCTTCGTGATCAGGAGATCATCAGATGTTGCTTACTGATCATGAGTTTTAATGTCTTGTTATTTTCATACTATTCGCTGGCTCCGTTTATCTTTAAAGAAAATCATTATTCTTCTTATGTCTTTGGATACAGCAGTATGATACTGGCAACAGGTACATTTGCAGGAGCAAAACTTAACAGATATTTGTTATTCAGGAATATACAATCTAAATATTTAGTTAAAACAAGTACATATATAGCATTTATCGCCTCTATTTTTGTATGGATTCTGATAGGTAAAGGAATATACTTTTTAATTCCTTATTTCTTCATTGTAATGGCTTTCAGCATTGCTATTCCTAATATCCTGAGCACAGCGCTTATCAATTATAAGAGCGAAACCGGAAGTGCAGGTGCTTTATTAGGATTGATTTATTATATACAAATAGGCCTTGGACTGATAGCCATTGGATTGATACAAAACCTGGGAATTGCATGTGTATTGTTTTCTGGAATTGGAGTTTGTACTTTATTGCTGTTTGGGAACAAAAAGAATTGATTTTGAAACATTAAGTTTAATGAAGGGGATAAGGTTAAGTTTCATCAAAGATGAAAAATTAAGCAAAATGTTTATAAAGCTTATTATTTTTAATCACTTGCAAAAAACTTAATGTTTCAAATATTTTATAGTTTAAAATGAAATTATTGTATAAAATTATACAGTGCTTCAATAAATTTAGGATAGACTTCGATATGGGGAAGATGCCCTACATTTTCAATCTCTACAAGCTTTGAACCCGCAATTTCACGTTGGGTTTTCTTTCCCAATTCCTGATATTGCCCCATCTTCGGCTGAAGTTCTTTAGGAGCTCTGTCCTTTCCTATGGCTGTTCTGTCTCTTGTTCCAATGATTAGCAATGTAGGAACTTTGATATTTTTAAATTCATAGCATACGGGTTGATTGTAAATCATATCTGTGGTAAGTGCAGCGTCCCATGCTACCTGAGGATAATCTTTATGAAGCGTCCATCCAGCAATTAAATCAAGCCAGGGTTGGTATTCTTCTTTCCATTTGTTGTCGTAATAGAACTTAAGCTGATAATTTTTATACGTTTCGGCTGTATTTTTAAGTTCAGACTGATAAGCCTGATCAATGGTCTGATACGCTGCAAAAGTTTTATAATCTTCAAGCCCGATCGGATTTTCAAGAATCAGTTTTTGTACTTTCTCAGGATATAGTAATGTAAATCTGGTGGCCACCATTCCTCCCATTGAATGTCCTAATACTATAGCTTTGTCTATTTTCAATTCATCCAGAACCGCCTTTGTATTTTCTGCCAGTTGTGAAAAAGAAAACTGGTATGCATGAGGTTTTGATGATTTTCCAAATCCTATCTGATCAGGAATCACTACTCTGAATCCTTTAGCAGAAAGATCTTTCGCCGTTCTTTCCCAATAAGCTCCATTAAAGTTTTTCCCATGAAGAAGCATAATCACTTTTCCATTGGATTTTTGTGGTTGTATATCCATATAAGCCATTTTCAAATCTTCGCCCTGAGACTTGAAATTGAGATAATGTACTTCGTAAGGGTATTGATAATCAGACAGCATTGCATCCAGAGGTTTTACCTGAGAAAACATAAAACCGGAGACTGTCAAAGTAAAAACAGTCATTATATTTCTGAAATGTTTCATGAAACGTTTATTTTAGAGATTAAAATTAAAAAAAACCGCTCCAAAAGGAACGGTTTCAATTGTTATTTTTAGTTAAATATTTTTATAGAATTATGCTATTGAAACTTCTTTTTCTTTTTTTGAAGGTAAATTCATCAAAACAATAGCAAAAAGAATCAGAACAATTCCTACCCACTGGATCAAAAATACTTTCTCTCCCAGTAAAACAAAAGCCATGGTAACGGAAACCGGAAGTTCCAGTGATGAAACGATACTTCCAAGTCCTAAGCCTGCATTTGGAAACCCAACATTGAATAAGATTGGCGGGATAATAGTTCCAAAAAGAGCCAGTACAAATCCATACGTAAGAAATATCGAATAATTAAATGAATGAATATGTTCTGTATTATCTGTAAAATTCAGGTATAATGATTTTAAACCATCAAAATACATGGGTCCTATCTGGGCAAAGAATAAGAATGCAAAAACGACAACAGAACCACCTGCCAGCATAATAATACTCTTTCTGAAAACCGGAAGATGAGTAGCCAGTGTGTTAGAAGTGAACATCGTCAAAGTATAGGAAGCTGCTGCCATCAGTCCCCAGAAAACCCCATGCCAGTCCAGTTCTATTTCCATATAAATAAGATTGGTTGCCAGAACGGTTCCCAACAATACGATAACCACAGAGACCACTTTCCTTGTATTGGGCAACTTTTTTGTAATAATACTCTCTACTACCACACTGAACCATACCGACTGCATCAATAATACAATAGCAATGGAAACATTGATATATTGTACGGCAATATAATAGAATAAACTTGTCCCTCCCAAAGAAGTCCCTGCAAGCAAGAGCATTCTTACTTCTTTAGAACTTGGCATCGATAATTTCTGTTTTGAGGTTAGGGTCTGAATAAAATTGAGGATCAAAAGTCCTGTCAAACCTAAAACGAATTGGGAAGTAGTAACTTCTGAGGTGGTAAAACCATCATGGTAAGCCATTTTTACAAAAGTGGCCAACATACCGTATATACTAGCTCCAATCCCTACAAATAAAACACCTTTTAGTATATTTTTCTTCTTCATAATTTTTTTAACAGCCTGCAAAGGTACAACATATTAATTTAATCATTCTGAAGCGTCATGATAATAGATAAATAAAATCGCCACAAGCAAGCTTGTGGCGATTTTGAGATTGTTTATAAAAGTAAATTATTTTTTAACCATTACTTTCGAAGAAGCTTCGAAACCTAGTCCTTTGATTTTAACCATGTAAGTTCCGTTAACAAGATTGCTTGTAGAAATTGCTTTCTTAGCATCTGGTGAGATTTTATCTTCTGAAGAAACCAGCTTACCAGACATGTCATAAAGTTCTACACTTACTTTTCCAAGAGTGTTGCTTGGGAAGTTGATGTAAAATTCATCTTTAGCCGGGTTTGGATAGATCAAAACTTTATTATCCTTAATTGTTTTCACTTCATTTGTAGCCAACAAACATTCTTCAGGCACTGCAAAATTTTCTACCTGATCAGTAATCACATTCTTAACTCCAGCTGACGCATTTAATCCTAAACCTCTTCTTGCAAAAACGCTCCAAATCATACATTTATCTTGTCCTTGTGTACTTGCTAATTCTGCAGCCAATATCGCATCTCTACCTTCAATAAAGCTAGGATTACAAGACTGAAGTTTTAAAGCATTGGTGATTAACTGAAGTACTCTCGTACTTCCATTCGTAGTATTTGCTAATACATCTGAAGAATATCCATATTTTTCAACATATTTCCAGTGAAGATCCCAAAGCATTGTTGCCCAAACAAACCCAATCGAGTGCACATCCGGAACCAGATTACCACTTGTATTGGTATATTGCATTGTATTAGTATCTCCGTAGGTATAATCATTAATAGCTAGATTAGGTGAATATCTCACTGGTCTTATACCTCCTCCTTCAGTTGGCTGTCCCCCTACATATGTCCCCATACCTCTTGGTACTGAAGCATTGTCTCCTGATTTATTGGTTAACATTAATGCAAAGAAATCAGACCACCCTTCTCCCATCTGCTCTTTACTTACATTTGCGTTCAAACATGATGATCCTGTACCTGTAAGTCGATTTGAAATTCCATGTCCATATTCATGAATTACAATTCCATTATCAAAGCTACCATCTGGAGTTACATTATATGCAGGGTCTTTTTTTAGTGTGACGTTTACCGTTGCATTAGAAGCAAGCTGGCTTTTAATATACTCTCCCTCTGAATTTGTAACAAGTATTGAAGGAATTGTAATACTGGCATCTGTTCCCCCCATTGCAGGAGGAATGTTAACTGCAGCTGCATTATTATAAACAATAACTCCAATAGCTCCTGCATTTTGTGCATTCTTCACTTTCACTGTAAACCCACAATTAGTTCCGCCTCGTTCAATAAGTCCAATCTTTCCTGCAAGAGATCCTGCTGGTAAAGCCTGACAAGCCAGAATATCTGATGACAGTTTTACGTCTCCTGTTACACCAGCAACTGTTAATGCTGGCCCAAACTGAGCCCCCATAACTATAGGTTCACGGGTAATTGCAGTAAGCGGACTATTATAAAATAATAATCTGCTATTGGTTGTTGACCAAAGATACATCTGCATTTTAGGATTATAGCCGTCTTGAGGAGAGCTAAAGTTGGCATTATTCAAACCTCCTCCATCTTGAGCTTCTGCATATACAGAGTCATCATCTCCTCCTACAGGTCCATTTCCAAAATTATTCTGCTGGAAGTTCTTTGCAGATTCTGTAAATCCGAACTGATAGAAAACATCGTGAATTTTGTTATTCAGATAAAATAAATTGGTAATGGCAGCATTCCTATTGTTTACAGAAGTATCATTAATATTAAAAGTAAAATTAAAATTTCTTGTAAAGCCTCCTTCTGCAGGAGTACCTGTAAGATAATCAGGAGCCGTTAAAGCTGTTCCTGCTACATCTTCATAGGCAAAAACATTATTTCCTCTTGTAACAGTATAATGATTAGTTCCGTCAGAATGCCATCCTTCTGGAGAAGCAGTCAGATTCCAAGGGTTGTTAATGATTGATCTTGAACCAAAAGTAGGTGCTTCAATAGGCAATGGAAATACATTATATGATGCATTATCCGGTAAAAGTAATGGAATATTATTATTCTGTACTACACTATTTTGAGGCCCAACTAATGTATTTTCAAAATGATCAGCATGGCTCTCTCCTGCTTCTGAACCGTAAGCATCATGATGGAAATTACATGATAGTGTCAGATTGTTTTTCAACAGTATATTTCCATTATTGGCATCTACTAAAATATTCCAGTAATTGGGAGATTTTGGCTCCATTAAAGTATATTCGTAAGCCAAACGTAAGTTTCCACTCTCATCATTTGTATAAACTAACCTTTGATTAGCTGATGTAGCTCTTTTCTGAGTCTTTTCAAGATATCCGAGAATCGTGAAATTCGCAATATCAGGATTCTTCAGATCCTCAGCAATTTTTTGAAGAGCTGTATTTTTATTAATAGCAGCTATACCTGAAGTAGATGCAGTATAATCTTTGACAAAATTATCGGTGTAGTAAATAATTTTATTATCTCTAATCAATGCTGTTCCTACAGAACTGTATACCGATAACCCCTTATAAGTCTGTAAAAATTTAACAACATTACCATTCAATGATTTTGAAGGATCTATATTATCAACAATGATATTATTAAGATCAGACTTTTTATATTCTCTTATTTTATTTTGAGAAATATAATCTTTAATCAGTTTTTCATTATCCTGTCCGAACAATATTGTCGGAAATGCAGAAAATACCGCAAATAGAAGAGGTAGAGCTTTGTTTTTCATATCCATTATTAAAGCCGCTAATCTACAAATAATTCACAAAACTTTACTATTTTTTTTATTAAAAATAAACACGTAAACAAATACATATATAAAATACAGCCTAAAAATTATTTTATGTAATTCTCAATTTATAGAACAACATAATACATTCAAGTCTTCCAAATTATGTTTACTCTGTTTTTTGATTTTTTTCATTCAAATATTTCGCAACATAAATAGATATAATTAATATGAATTTCTAATATAAACAGGGTTCATTTTTTTACTATTTTATAAAATTAAGTCTAAGAAAGCCTCTTTTTCAATACCTTAAATATAGATCACACTATAATATACTCATAAAAAAAGCCGCTCAAATGAGCGGCTCCTTATGTATAAATGGTTCAAAGATTATTTCCCTTCTTCCATTTTTCTTTTCAACTCTGCTAATGCATCGATGTCTCCAAGAGTAGATCTTTCTTCGTTGTTAGAAGAAGAAGTTACGTTTCTAGAAGAAGCTTCTTTTACGTTTTTCTTCTCTTCGTCTCTGAAGATACCTGTGTGAGATACTACTACTCTCTTGAATTCTTTGTTGAATTCGATTACTTTGAATTGAGCATCTTCACCTTTTTTGATTTTAGATCCATCTTCTTTCTCTAATAATCTTGAAGGGCAGAATGCTTCTACTTCAGCATCTTCGAATTGAACAGAAGCTCCTTTATCGTGAACTTCTACAGCTTTACCAGCGTGGATAGTTCCTTCAGCATATTTAGTTTCGAATTTATCCCATGGGTTTTCAGTCAATTGCTTGTGACCTAGAGATAATCTTCTAGCTTGGATATCTAATTCAAGAACTACAACGTCTAATTTATCACCTACTGCGCAGAACTCAGATGGGTGCTTGATTTTCTTAGTCCAAGAAAGATCAGAGATGTAGATTAATCCGTCGATACCTTCTTCTAACTCTACGAATACACCAAAGTTAGTGAAGTTTCTTACAGTTCCTACATGCTGAGATCCTACCGGATACTTAGCTTCGATGTTTTCCCATGGATCTTTAGACAATTGCTTGATACCAAGAGAAATTTTTCTTTCTTCTCTATCTAAAGTTAATACTTCAGCTTCTACTTCATCACCTACTTTTACGAAATCTCCAGCAGATCTTAAGTGAGTAGACCAAGACATTTCAGAAACGTGGATTAATCCTTCAACACCTGGAGCGATTTCTACGAATGCACCATAGTCAGCAAGAACTACTACTTTTCCTTTTACTTTGTCACCTACTTTCAAGTCAGCAGAAAGAGCATCCCAAGGATGAGCTTCTAATTGCTTCATACCTAATTGGATTCTTGTTTTCTCATCATCGAAATCAAGGATTACAACTTTTACAGTCTGTCCGTCCTCTAGGATTTCAGATGGGTGGTTCACTCTAGACCAAGAAAGGTCTGTAATGTGGATCAATCCATCAACACCTCCTAAGTCAATGAATACACCGTAAGAAGTAATGTTCTTAACAGTTCCTTCAAGAACCTGACCTTTTTCAAGCTGAGCGATGATTTCTTTTTTCTGACCTTCGATATCTGCTTCGATCAATGCTTTGTGAGATACCACTACGTTTTTGAACTCAGGGTTGATTTTCACAACTTTGAACTCCATAGTTTTTCCTACGAACTGATCGTAATCTTTAATTGGCTTAACGTCAATTTGAGAACCAGGTAAGAATGCTTCGATTCCGTGAACGTCAACGATCATACCACCTTTAGTTCTAGATTTAACAAAACCGTTAACGATTTCTCCAGTTTCGTGAAGTTCGTTTACTTTATCCCAAGCTTTAAGTGTTCTAGCTTTTCTGTGAGATAATTGTAATTGACCAGTTTTGTCTTCTCTCTTGTCAACCATTACTTCTACCTCATCACCTACTTTAAGGCCTTGGTTGTAACGGAATTCGTTTAGAGAGATAACACCTTCAGATTTGAAGTTGATGTCTACGATAGCTTCTTTGTCAGTTAATCTTACAACTTTACCAACTAAAACGTCGTTATCGTCAAGGTTGTTTAAAGATCCGTTGTAGATTTCTTCTAAATCGCTTTTTTCTTTTCTCGCATCTGCATCAAGACCTGATTCGAATGAATCCCAATCAAATTGTTCTGGTGCTACGTTTTGGTTTAATAAAACCTCTGCTGAATTTGTCTCTTTTGACATTTTCTAATAAAATTTGTATTCCTTCTTTTTTAACGGTTTGAATAAATGCGGATTAAAAAATACGGAAGTAATTAATTGTAAGTAATTTACTCTTCAAACCTTTTCGCCACAAAAGTGGGTGCAAAGATATGAATTTTATTTAAAATAAGCAATAGATTTCAGCAGGCTAATATTTAACTTATATATTTAAAAATCAATACTTTGATTAAAAGAATGCTTCGACTGAGCTAGGCATGACAGCTGATATTGCTTCGTTCTAAATTTAAAACAGTTAGTATTAGAGATGCCATGCTGAGCAGGGTCGAAGCATCTATAACTAGTGGGAGATAAAATGAGATTCTTCATTTCGCTACGCTTCATTCAGAATGACAGGAACGCAGAATTAAAGAAGAACATTACAGTCCTATCCCTCTCAAACTCTCCTATTCTAAAACGCTACCACTCTAGAACTCTCAACCCCTCAAACTCTCCCACGCATCACCCGCTTAAATTCACTACCTTTGCAGCATGGAATTACAGCCGATCTATCAAAAACTGCAGATTCAGGATATGAATCAAATGCAGAAATCTACTTATAAAGCGTCTGAAAACAATACAGACATTGTTTTACTCTCCCCAACTGGATCCGGGAAAACGCTAGCCTTTTTATTTCCTGTTCTCAGAAATCTGAAAAAAAATGTTCAGGGAGTTCAGGCATTGATATTAGTTCCGGCAAGGGAACTTGCTTTACAGATTGAGCAGGTTTTTAAATCTATGGGGACAGATTTCAAAGTTTCTGTCTGCTATGGTGGACATGATAAAAAAATTGAGGTTAATAATTTGATTGAAGCTCCGGCTGTATTGATCGGAACTCCTGGAAGGGTTGTTTACCACTTAAGAAATAACAATTTTGATCCGAAAACGATTAAAACACTGGTTCTTGATGAATTCGACAAAGCTCTGGAATTGGGTTTTCATGATGATATGGAATTTATTTCCAATTCTTTAAAAGGACTTTCTCAAAGAATTTTAACATCTGCCACAGCTATGGATGAAATTCCGGCTTTTACAGGCTTAAAAGATGAAAAAGTAATCAGTTTCCTAAAAGAAAATGATGTAAAACCGGATCTCCAACTGAGAAAAGTAATGACTATTCCTGAAGAAAAACTGGATACTCTTTTCAATCTGGTTTGTAAAATCGGGAACAAGAGAACTTTGATTTTCTGCAATCACCGTGAAGCTGTAGACCGTATCTCTGAACTTCTCAACCAAATGGGAATCGACAGAGAAACTTTCCATGGTGGTATGGAACAGGATGAAAGAGAACGTGCCTTACTGAAATTCAGAAATGATTCTGCAAGAATTCTTATTACCACAGATCTGGCTGCCCGCGGACTTGATATTCCTGAAGTAGAATCTATTGTTCATTATCAGCTTCCTCCAAAAGAAGATGCTTTCATTCACAGAAACGGCCGTACAGCAAGAATGAATGCCAAAGGTTTTGTATACCTGATCATGACTGAAGAGGAAAACTTCCCGTTCATTAAAAATAATACCCCTGAAGAAAGTGTTGCCGGATTTACTAAAGTTCCGCAAAAAACACCTTTCCAGACTGTTTACATCAGTGCAGGAAAAAAAGATAAAGTGAACAAAGTGGATATTGTAGGATATTTACTAAAGAAAGGAGAATTGCAAAAAGAAGATGTAGGAATTATTGAAGTAAAGGACACCACATCCTATGTTGCCGTTGCCAGAAATAAAGTAAACGCTCTTTTAAGAAAACTTCAGAACGAAAAACTGAAAGGTAAGAAAGTGAAAATGGAGGTTGCTTATTAAGAGTTTCATCAACCACAAAGTCACACATTAATTGTAATACGTGCGAGGAATTCCCCTCCTCTGGAGGGGTGGCGAAAATTCTAAGAATTTTTGACGGGGTGGTTTCATCAGCATAACAAAAAGAGTTCTGAAATTTTAAATTTCAGAACTCTTGTATTTATATATAATTATTAAAGTTTATCTGATCCCTCTCACCCTTGTAGGAAAAGTATACACAGATTTCGAGGCAGTAATAAACAGAATATCATTGTTTTTTCCACCAAAAGCCACATTGGATGTCCATTTCTCAGGAATAGAAATATGATAGATTTTCTTTCCCAAACGGCTAAAAACATGTACGCCATCTCCCGTTAAGTAAAGATTTCCATGTTTATCCAGCTCCATTCCGTCTGAACCCATTTCACAGAAGAGTTTTTTCTCAGATAATTTTCCTTCTCCTAAAATATCATATACATAGGTTTTTCCGGCATCAATATCAGAAATATAGAGTTTCTTTAATTTTTCGCTTCCTACAATTCCATTAGGTTGTGTGAAGGTATCCAGTTTCGTAACTTTTCCTGTTCTATCTCTGTAATAAAGACTTTTATGTTGGATTTCCTGTTTAAAACCGATCCAGTAATCTCTTTCATACAAAGGGTCAGTAAAGTACATTCCTCCCACTTCATCATTCCAGACATCATTGGGTCCGTTCAATCTTTTTCCTTCAAAACCTTTTAGCAGAACTTCAACTTTTTTGTCTTTGGAAATCTTCCAGATCTCACCCTGATCGTCTGAACAGGTAATCAAATAGCCGTCTTTATCAAAGTGTGTCCCGTTGGCTCTTCCTGTTTTATCTAAAAACTCTATCACCTTATTACTTTTCCAGTCCCAATAATAAATCTTATCATTTGGCTGATCGGTAAAGTAAACATTCCCTTCTTTATCTGCTGATGGTCCTTCTGTGAAACTGAACTTGTCGGAAACCATTTCCGGTTGTACTCCTTCATAAAACATTTTACTATAATTTACTGATTGACAGTTTACCAATGCGAAAACCAAACCAATCATACTTATTTTAAAGATATTCTTCATGCTTCATTTTTAAAGCTGCAATTTACGATATGGCTCAAAAGTATCAAAACATTTTCTCATTTTGATACAATAAAAACCACCGAAGTAAAATGTCCCAATTGTCCTATTTTGGACGTAGATCATATTAGTAATAAAAAGATATAATCCGGAGCTTTGCAGTAACAGGATCAATCACTTTTTTTCATGGAAAATATCTTAAAAAAATGATGAATCCGGATGAAAATTGTACCAAAATACTTTATAGCATACAACAATGAGCGCAGAGTCCAACAATATCAAGTCTTTGGAAATTGAAAATGAAGATTTCAGAAATTCCGTAGGAACCATGGATGAAACCGGGAAAAGAAAATGGATATTCCCCAGAAAACCTAAAGGAAAGTATACCAACTACAGAAATTACACCAGTTATCTTCTTCTTGCGATTTTCTTTGGATTACCTTTTGTAAAGATCAATAACAATCCTTTTCTTCTCATTAACGTGATCGACAGAAAGTTTTTTATTCTTGGACAACCATTTTACCTGCAGGATTTTTTTATCCTGGCTTTAGGAGCGGTAACCTCTGTCATTTTTGTGATGTTGTTTACGGTGGTTTTTGGAAGAATATTCTGTGGCTGGCTGTGTCCGCAGACTCTTTTCATGGAAATGGTTTTCCGCAAAATCGAATACTGGATTGAAGGTGACCGAAATAAACAGATGAAGCTTGACAGACAGGAATGGGATGCGGAGAAAATAAGAAAGAGGCTGACTAAATGGTCTGTTTTTCTTCTCATTTCACTGATTATTTCCCACTTTATGTTCATGTATATTGTGGGCTACGAAGAAGTTTTTCGTATCATGAGTGAAGGACCGGAAGGAAACTCACTGAAGTTTCTTGTTATGATTTTCTTTACCATGACGTTTTATTTTGTTTTCGCATGGCTTCGTGAGCAGGTTTGTACGTTGGTTTGTCCTTATGGGAGACTGCAAGGGGTATTGATTGACAAGCAAACCATCAATGTATATTATGATTTTAAAAGAGGTGAAGGCCGTGCCAAATGGAGAAATAATGAAGATAGAAAAGCTGCAGGAAAAGGAGATTGTATCGACTGTAACCAATGCGTTGTGGTATGTCCTACAGGAATCGATATCAGAAACGGACAGCAGCTGGAATGTGTAAACTGTACAGCCTGTATCGATGCCTGTGATGAAGTCATGGAAAAGGTTGGTTTACCTAAAGGATTGGTACGTTATGCAACGGAAGCCGAAATTGAAAATCAGGATAAATTCCGTTTTACCCCAAGAATGAAAGCAACAACCGTTATCCTTGCATTATTAATCGGATTCCTTGGATTTTTAATGTACGATCGTGGTTCTATGGAAGCAAAATTCATCAAACCGGCAGGTTCTACATTCTTTGTTAAAAACGGTAAAATCACCAACACCTTTATTTACACTCTTCTGAATAAATCCAACGAGAAAAAAACACTTACCATAAAAGTCATTACTCCAACAAATGCAGAGATCACTTATTTTGGTTCTGAAAAAATCATATTGAAAGGAGATCAGATCCTGAAAGGAAACATCAACATTTCCTTCCCTGAAGAACAAATTAAGTTCTCAAAACAAAATATGGTCATCGGAGTATTTGATGAAAAAGGTCAGTTGGTAGATTCGTTTGAAACGACTTTTGAAGGACCGTTTAAGTTGGCACTTTAGGTTGAAGATGGTAGGTGATAGGTTGCAGGTTGTTGGGATCAGAAAAAGTCGTTGATATTTCCTTAATTCCCTTCCTCTGGAGGGGTGACAAAAATTCAAAGAATTTTTGACGGGGTGGTTTCCAACAATCTTTCATTAAACATTAAACTTTGAACCTTGAACTCTAAATTTTACACTCATTAAGCCTTATATTTCCTCATGAACTGAGTAGGAGTCATTCCGGAGCTTTTCCGGAATACTCTTACAAAGTAGGAATATTCTTCATACCCTAAACGGAAAGCAATTTCTACCAGACTCTCGTTCAGATACATAAGCATTCTTTTGGCTTCCAGCACTACCCTTTCTGTAATCACATCAGTAGCCGTTTTTTGAACAACAGTCTGTGCAATCCTGTTCAGGTGTTTGGATGAAATTCCTAATAAAGAGGCATAATGGGTAATGGATTTATGTTGGGTAAAGTTTTGTTCAATCAGATTTTCAAAATCCTGATAATGTTTAAAATAAGAAAGTCCGGCAGCTGAATCCATTGTATCAAAATCCTTTGAAAACAATCTGGAAGCATTGATGAAAATCTGAGACATCAATGATAAAATCAGCCCTTCTTTCATTATACTTTTAGTCTGATGCTCTTCTCCCAATTCCTGAAATAATCTAATGTTTTTCTTAAGCTCACCAGCATCCAACTGAAGTTTTCTCGGAAAAGATACAGATCCGAAAAAAGGAAAATTTCTCAGTTTCTGATTCACATAATGCATTTCATAAAACTCCTGAGAACAGAAGAAAATATATCCATCAATATCTTCGGAAAGTTCCCAACTGTGAATCTGTCCCGGCGACAGAAAAAACAAGCTTCCTTCCGAAACTTCATACCTTTGAAAGTCTATTTCATGTACGCCTGTTCCTTTAGTAAAAAGAACCGCAGCATAAAAATCATGTCTGTGAGGTTTCTCTATATGACGATGTCCCACCACCAAATGATTCTTCATTGTATTAAAATAAAAATCTGAAGTATTTTTACCCGCCTGAAAAAGGTCGATATGAAGAACAGAAATTGGATTCATTTATATTTATGTATCGTAAGAATTCACAAATTTAGACAAAAAAGAGCTGGTAAATAACGGTCCTCTGTATATGCTACAATAAATGTGTGCCATTGAATCATGAATTTGGCCCTATAAATTCCATTGAAACAAAGTATGACCGCACTTTTTACAATATATTTTGGGTGAAACTTTAAAAAATTTTTATCTTTGAAGTTTAGGAGTTGTAAAATGAAAATAAATTTACCTGATAAGCTGTATTATTCGATAGGAGAAGTTGCTAAAGCATTCGATGTAAACACTTCATTAATACGTTACTGGGAACAGGAATTCCCGATTATCAAGCCTAAAAAAAACAGAAAAGGAAACCGATATTTCACTCCTGAAGACATCAAAAACCTTCAGATGATCTACCATCTGGTAAAAGAAAAAGGATATACCCTTGACGGAGCCCGTGTTGCCCTGACGACCAACAGTAAAATTTCTGAAACTATTACTCTGATTGACCGCCTGGAATTTGTAAAAGCTGAATTGATTAAGCTGAAAGAATCTTTGGGAGAAAGAGAGGAAGAATAGTTTCTTTGAAAATATAAAAACCTCCGCTGCAATGAATTGCAGCGGAGGTTTTATTTAAGTCTAACAGGAAATACGATAAACAGCTATTTTTACAATATACTATACCTTAGCTCCCCCTTGACTAAGGAGATTATAAGGGTTATAGAACGGGCTGAACGAACTTTCTAAGTTGCTGAAGACGATTTAATGGTTAACAAGATTTCAGGTTTCTGAGCCAAAAATAAAACCCACCGCGGTTGCAGTGGGTTTATTTTTATCTACCACACGAAAGGATTCGTGCGGGAGCGGGGGATTACACTCTCTAAGAATAAAACAGATAACCTTTAGATTATCTGTTTTTTAATTTACTTAAAAAGTTCTAGTCTTAGATTCTACCTATTTTCAAATTTCAGACAGAATCTTAATAGTTTATAATTAAGAGAACCATCACATCAGAAAATTATTTATTATAAGCTACTATATCAAAATATAATCCATAAGAATATATTAAAAAAAACAACACATTAATTGATAAAAACAACCATTTAAAATTGTTTTTGATTTTTATTGAATCAATACCGCCATATAAACTATATAAACAGCCTATTAAAGAAAGAGTAATCATAACATTTTGTGTCGTTAAGAATGTATAATCGCTTTTAGAAAAAATTACTATTAAAAGGAAATAAGCAATATTAATTAGTAAAATTATAATATTTTTTCTCATGGTTTCTTTTTTTCTTTTGTATTTAACTCTTTTACTACAGCATTATATGCATTATAGCGATATTTATTATCAATTTGTGTATGAGCTGCACTTACAGGTACATTTATTCCTTTTGTTTTTGAAGGATCATTAATTTCAATATCTTCCCCACCTATCCCAGAATGCATGAATCCATCATTTTTATTATAATAATTAACGGCTGTTTTAACATTAGATGGTATTTTATCATCATCAATCCCAACTCTTGGATCATCAGCTATATCTAATGTAAATAATAAATCAACTTTGATATTAGGATGTTCATTTACAAGTTCAATCTCATTGTCAGCACCCATACTATGTCCAACCATAATTAATTTACCGCTTGGGCTCTGTTTTCTAAAACTTTGAATCGAGGATAAAATATCATTTTTAGTATTTTCCCCTTTTGAAGAGGCAAAGATACCAACTTGTGTTGTTTTGCTATTAAGATTATTAATAATTCCTATACCATCATAATCTATTCCTCCATCCTTATTTGTTTTAACAAAATTTTGAGCTTGTGTTGCCCCATTAGGCGGATTCCCTACCCATCCTTGAGTTACAATAACTAAGTTTTTAGTAGTTTTATTTATTTCCATAGGTTCTAACCCTTCAAGTTCCCTTGAATCAACCACTCTGTTTCCACTGAAAGCATAGGTTGACCAGGTGTTATATTTTTCACTTAGCGGGTCCACATTAAAGAACCTCGCCATACCAGTGTCATAATTCCTCCATCTATAAGAACTCCATTTAGTATCAATCTGGTTTTCCTGCCCCTGAGTAGAGTATCTATAGCTTGGGGTTACTGTACCATTAATATTAAAATCTCCGCCAAACTCAAGTCCGAAAGGATAGTAATGATTGGTTCTGTCTATTCTCAGGATACCGGAAGCATCTTTGTAATACGCTAATCTGACATTTCCGACCTGATCTGTATAATTATAAATATACAGATTTTTAACAAAGTCATAATAGCCTTCTGCAGTAGGAACAAAGCTTAATACATCATCGGTGTATTGAAATTCATCCAAATAGTCTGTTTTGCTGATAGCTTCCAACTGTCCTCTACCTGTTCCATAGGTATAGACTTTTCTCAGTTTGGCTCCGGCAGCATTATACAGATATTTTGTATTGACATTGTAAGTCTCAAAATCATGTGTGTTATATAATTTATTAAATTTTATATAGTTGGGAAGATTAAGGAAATTATAGTCTATCTGTAGCATTCCTCTATCCTCATGGGTAATCATGTTTCCGTTACCGTCATAAGGAATTGCAGTTGATACTGAAGCCGGATATCCTGCATAATTACTTGTAGCATCACTTACTGTATTAACTCTGTTCCCTGCGTAAGTATAGGTGAGATCATCAATCTGCTCTGCTCCAAAATTTTGCAACAATCTATTTCTTTTAAGACTTTCGATATTACCATTTACATCATAGGTAAGACTTTCATTAAAATAGTTATTCTTTGGAAGAGCTGCATTAGGTTCGGAATAAATACCATTTTTTAGCCTGTCTAATCCGTCATACTGATAATTATACCTTCTGAATGTACCATTATCCGCACTTGACCAATCTATCTCTGCAATATTCCCGTTGTATTTGCCAGTAGAAACTGTGGAATATACTGGATTATGATATTTAATTTCATAGGCAAAGAGCTTCCCGTTCAGGTTGGCAGGATCATTCACTTTCGTAATCCATCCTCTGGTATTGTAGGTCTGGTCTATAGACTGTAACGGTGTACCCGTGGTATTTCCTGTCTTTTTATTGGTAAGCTGTCCCAGATCATTGTAAGTGTTTTCTACCAGCAGTTCTTCTGGCTGGCTGTTCACTTTGTGATAATGCTTCAGCAGTCTTTTCTGCCCATCATACACAAACGTTTCTTTGATCACCACTTCTGCATCTGTATTCCCTTTTTTGTGATAGGTATAGCTTTCATCTACAGCACCGGAGAAATCAAGCTTAAATTCCTTTTTGGTATAACCTCCTAAATGATTCCAGCTTTTTTCTGCTACTTTTCCTCCTTTGGTATTGTAATAGAAATAGGTTTTCGTCCAGCTATCATCTTCAATATTTTTCACATAAGAGGCGGTGGTCAAACCTTGAGTATTCGCACCTCCGTTAAGCGATTTATCTTCGTTAACTACATATTGATCAAGAATTTTCGCAGGAGGAAACTCTTTGGTATCCCTTGGATAAGAGTCATAATAATGAACAGAAAGAAGCGTCTGAAAATTAGTAAAAAGAGTATTGGTGTAATACACTACAATCCCGTTTTTGCTGAAACCTATAGCAGTAGGGGTTTCGCTGATGACAAGATTATTAACCTGTCCCTGCAGATCTGCACGGCTTCCTCCGTCAATGAGCCCTGTATAGGCAATACGGCCAAAGGCATCATACTTGGTCATTAGCCATTTCCCTTTATTTTTCAGGTTTACATCCTGGGTAAGCACCGGGCGGTCAGACGCATCATACACCACAGATTCCCAATCGTCTCTTCCGGGCAGCCTTTTCTCCACCTGTCTGTCCAATCCATCATATCGGTACTGGTAACATAGAGTGTTTACAATATCTGTGGTAACAATATTGCTGTTTTGTTCAATTTTCTTTACTGCCAGAGGGGGAATTACAAATGCTTTTTGTCCGTATTCATTGTACACATAATAGGTATCAATGTTTTGGGTTCCATCTGTTCTACGTACGAGAATAGTCTCACCACGTCCGTTCTGAAACTGTATCACAGGAGTTCCATCCTCATCGGTTACCGTATTTTTGTATAATGTTCCTGCCCCATAAAATTCACTGCCTGGGACTATGGATACAGAAGAAACCGTTTTGTTATCTGTTCCGGTTGTACTGGTAGTTGTATTGGTGATAAATTTCTTTACTTCTAAGCCCTGGTTTACTTCATATTTATACTTTTGGGTATGTCCGGATGCCATTTTCCAAGGTTCACCCGGCTGGGCCACTTGTTTTACCCTGTCCAATGGAGAATTTTCAATCTCTCTTTCTGTATACGCATTGGTGACACCGTAATAAGAATTAGCCGCCGTTTCATTCACAATCCCAGTATGGATTGCTGAATTGAGGCTATTGGCAGGAACAGGAAGAATATCTTTAGCCTGTCTTCCATACCCATCATAAGTAATAGGAGTAACTAAGTCTTTCCCGGTAGTGGTTGCTTTTACGCTAATGATCTGTTTGGGTCTTCCTAATCCGTCAAAATAGGTAACTGTTTCTGTTTTCTTGCTACAGTCTCCATTTAAACAGGTTTTAGATTGCACATAGTTTTCTGTGGTGCTTTGTGCAAATGCCGTCATCGCTGTAAACAGCAGACCTAAAAGTTGTATTTTTTTCATTGGTGTTTACTGTTTATAATTATACTTGAATTCTTTAACTACCTTATAGCTATAGGTTCCTGTGTTGTCTCTTTCCCTTACCTGAACCTGCTTCAAGCGGTTAGCTGTGTCATAGATATAGAGTTCTCTAACTCCTGAAGGTGGAGTAATGGTGGTTACCCCTATTAAAGGATCGTAAGTATATTTGGTGGTCATTCCAACAGGCTGAAAAGCATCAAGAGCCAGTAAGAGTTCAGCTTCTTTCGTTGGATCAGCAGCATCTTCATTGGATTTCGCTACCATAGTATTGATCAAACCTTCCACCTGACTATACAATGCCCCTACAACTTTGGCAATAGGTCTTGTTTTGTTGTATCCCCACACAATACTTACCGGAGTACCATCTTTCTCCCTGTATTGAAGAATATTTCCTTTGTCATCATATTTTTCATAGGTAACATCCTTAGAGGAAGTAGCAGGACTCAGGGTATCATAAGAGTATTCAGATAATGGAAGTACAAAGTTTCCGGTAACCGAATGAGGCAGAGCCGTTGGATAAATTGTTTCATCACGGGAAGTCACTTTGGTGATATTATTTACCGTTTGTTGTGCTTTCGTTTCCAATGGAATCCCCACCATGTTTTTATTAATCATCAGCTGGTTATTTTTCTCGTGAGCATACTGATAGGTTTTTTCTGCAGTAGAAAGATCAGGGAAAATTGTTTTCTCACTGGTCAGTTGATGGTGTTTGGGATTGTTGAAGAAATATTGGGTTTCTGTTTTCATGGCATTACCATTCAGATAATCTGTTGTTTTCTGAGACTTCAGGTATTCGAAATGAGAAATGTTTTTATACTGCATAATATCCAGGTTATCCAATTGTTCTTCAAAAGTGATCACTTCACCTGCATTCTTGCCATAGCATCTGGTTTTGTAATAGGTTGTCACGTTATGTGCTCCAGGGGCAATACAATCTTCAAGTGCAGCGGAAGTGTTATAAATATGATGATGATCGGTAGTACAAACTGTATATGAAATCATTTTTGTGATATCTTCAGCGCTGCAGGTATAGGTAACATTCTTAGGGATTGGATTCTCATAGTTCTTTCTGATCGAAAAACCATCTACCTGGTATTTTCTACTGTTGTCTTCCTCATAGTTCATCTCTACGGTGCGTACCAGACTACCTCCTGCATCAAGATATTGAGTCAGAATTTCTCGTCCATTATTCCAACCAAAATTGGTCCATACAGAGTTTCGGATATTATCCCCATGAATTACTTTTCCGAAATCATCTGCATTGGTAGAGTATTTATGAATAATATTTGATTTTCCTTCTACAATTTCCTGCACGGTTTTATAAAATACATTGGGATGGGTAGCAAATAGCTGATTAATATTGGAAGATGTTACCATTGTATAGGGAAACCTTTCTACTCCTGTAGGAACTGATCCACTTGGCAGATTGGGATTATTTGTACTACAAGTTCTGGTATAAAGAAGCTGCTCCTGAAATGCCGGAGTTCTTAATACAGTAGCTTCCGTGTTTTGTTCATTTAAATCACGATAAATAAACTTTCTTGTATTGGCTACTCCATTTTCTGAGGTATCTACAATTTTAGCGATTCTTAAACCTCCAATAGGCACTTCTCTGTCTCCATAAACTGCCTCTTTACTGGTATAGCTTGCGGATGCTGTGGAACGGGTACAAACAAATAGTGTCCAAAGCTTAAGGGTTAAAGGTTCATCTTTCTGGACATGGGCAAAAATACCTCCTCCATTATTGGTAGGAAAAGTAACTGAATTACCTGCATTGGTAACAACCCCTGTTGAAGTTTTATAATACAATGGCACGGCTTGTCCACCGGGTTTCAAGAGGCTAACAATAGCTCTGTGCTTTCCGGTGATTTGTTCAGCAGGATCACACGTATTGTTAAACTGGGCACTCCCTCCCAAGCTTATTTCTTCTGTTTTTAGTGGAGTAAAAACCACTGTATTTTCAACATGAGCATTATTATCATCCGCAGTTGCCTTGATCTGGACCCCCGTTCTTTCTGATGGGCTCAACATCACATTTTTCTCAATCGAAGTATTATTTTCATAAAAAAATTCAGTAGAGCCTTTAGTAGGGTAAATAACCTTCTGAAGCATCCCTATTGGTGTATGTTGCGGGCTGACTGGCTGCGATGCTCCGTTATATGAGCTCCACAAAGCTACCTCATATATAGAAGGGACAAGATTGGTGTTGCCGGTTACACCATTATAATATCCCCAACTATCTCTACTGAAGGAGAGTCTTTGAGGAAATACATCCGGTAAATTATATTCAAACCCATAGGTAGTATTTAAAATACTGTCTACGACGGAAGTGAGAAATAACCTGTTGTTGGCTGTAAGGTTGTAATTAAGGGTAACATCATTAATAATACTGCCGTTAACTTTTCTAGTAACCTTTTGCAATCGTTTATAATCACTGCTGCCTCCTGATTGTAGGTAATCAAATATAATCTCTCCATAAGAAGGATTGTTACTGTATATTCTCTTGATCTGTTTTCCGGCAACGGTCTGGTTATGGCTGATCAGCTCACTGACCTGAGGGTATCGGATGAATGCAGGATTTCCACAACTTGATGTCATTGGACCCGCGTTAGGTGATGTGTAAGATAAGGTCTGTGACTGGCTCATCGTGTTGGTATAACCACCATCTACATTTTCAATAAATACAATTTCTCCACTGTTTATATCCTCAATTTTTGTCAGATACCAGGCTGTGGTAGAAATGGATATAAGAGAATGTCCTGCACCAGCGGTGCGGTTAGATGTCGTCTCTTTATCTGTAAAATAGTATTTGGTTCCATTATCTACCGTTATAGTAAAGGAATTTCCTCCACTAGTTCCCTCAATCACTACATCTTTTTGGGAATAAATGACAGGAATTCCTTTTTTGTCAAAGACAAATTTAATCTGCATCCCTCCAAAACTTGCCATATACAAATCCTGCTCTGTATCTATATCATCAAAGGAAGCATCCTGGAAAAACTGCATGACTGTTGGATGGTTTACGCCAAGTCCATCAATATTAGTGGGAATCACTACATTGCTCTGATGGTCTTCATCAGGCATATCTCTTATTACCCTGGTTATTACGCCTCCTGAAACAAGATTCCAGCCTAAGCCTGTAGAGCCATTCATATCATCCACTTTGATTCCATTGGAAAAATAATTAAGTCTGATGGGAATAGTAATATTTCCTGCTGCAAAGGAGGTTACAGGGATATCTACATTAGCATTTCCCGTGAAAAGACTTACGGGAAGGTTTCCAAAAGAGCCAAGTTTGTAAGACTCTGCAGATGGAGGAATAATATTTGGAAGGGTGGATGGTTTGCTGCCTGTAGTTTGCGCTAATGCTGTTCCAAGGGACAGGCAAAAAAACAAACTGGTTATATTCTTTTTCATTGTGTTTTTATTTCTTAATTAATTTAGCACTTGCCGTTTTGTTGGTATCTGTTTTTATGGTAATTAAGTAAGCTCCCTGAACCAAAGCCTGGGTATTAACCTTAGTAACTCTGTTTTTGGTTTTTATACTTTGAAGTTGTCTTCCGCTCATGTCATACAACAGAATATCTGCTTCTTTGAAGTCGTTGAATCCTATTTCTACATAAGCATAATCTGATACTGGATTCGGATAGATCTTGATATCATATTTTTCAATCAACTGATCAACTTGTTTGTCTCCCAGCTTAACAATCTTCCAGTTCTCTTTACCTAATTCTTCTGCACTGGTTCCTGCCAGAATAATAGAACCATCTCTGTTCAGTTTTAAATCAGAAAGCCTTTCTTCTTTTTGTCTGGATTCTCCTTTCACATGTTTCCTCCACTGTTCATTTCCATTCTGATCCAAATACAGCATCCAAAAAGTTTCATCATCTGTCTGTATTCTTCCTTCTGCCTGAGTGTATCCTCCTAATAAAATTCCTTTAGAAGAGTTGTCATCCGCAGAATGAAGAACGCTCATTCCCATCAGAATATCACGGTTGCCAAAACTATAGGACTTTTGCCACTGTTCTTCACCTCTTTCGTTTAGGGAAATAAGCCAAAGATCTGTTCCTTCTTCAATACCTACGGTTTTGTTTCCCGATCTTTCTGATCTGGATTCTCCACCAATGATAAAACCAGTTGAAGTTAAAGCCAGGGTTCTCAAATGATCATCTCCTTTTCCACCAAAGTTCTTCTCCCATTCTACTTTTCCGTTCTTGTCGAGTTTTAC
>NZ_JAMZGF010000058.1 GCF_024158915.1 Chryseobacterium sp. S0630
TTTTAGTATTTTTATTTTTGATGAAAAAAATACTACAGATATCTTTTCACTATTAAAAATTCTTATACTCCAGGAATTCATGAAAAAATACTCCTAAAACCTTCCATTTCTCCCAAAATGAAGGCTGATATCTAGTATTTTCGTTTTTGATGAAAAAAACAGCTCAGAAAAATGTACATTTTCTCAGTTCTATGATGGTAAACTAATCGTGCGCTTGTTATAAAACCAGCTTTAATCCTTTCAAGAACTCAGAATAATACCACTGAAACCGGAACCTCTACCTTAAAAACGGTAGTATATGATACCAAAAATGCTCCTCTAAAAAATATAACGGGTTATATGAAGATGATTGATAATGAAGATGAAAGCGGATCTGCACACAATACATTAAGCTATAACCACATCATCAGTTACAATAATGGAACCGGAACTGAATGACCATATTTAAATCTAATTTCGAATATAATTCCAGCGGTTATCCTACCAAAGAAATCCGAAGCTATTATGATAAAAATGGGACTACATTTACAGGTTCCACAGACGTTAATACTTACGAATACAATCATTTATAATACAAAAGAGCCACTAAGGCTCTTTTTTTTGCAGATATGTTAATTTTTTCACAAGTAATAGAATTATATAGATGATTTTTATATATTTGAGTTGAATCAAACTAAAAATACCATGAAAAAATTAAGCAATCAGAAAAAACTGACTAAAAAAGCATTGAAAAATATCACAGGAGGAAATGGACCTGGGATATGCTGGGAAGGTCTTTGCAGGGTAAGAGGAACAGATGATGAATATACTGTAGGACCTTTAGACAGCACCGGATTTTGCTGCTAATCCAATACACTAAAAACAATAACCAAAATCAAATCATCATGAAAAAATCAAACATTCAAAAAAGAAAACTGACAAAAAGTGAGTTAAAAGAAATTACAGGAAGTGGCAGAGTATGCTGGGACGGATTCTGCCGCAGAGGAGAATTTGAAGAATGGCAGCTTGGAGCTGGTGACAAAAATGGCTATTGCTGTTAATACATTGAAACTTGTTAGATAAATCAGGATTGAGGCAGCCCCTCAATCTTTTTTTATAAAATAGATTCTCTTCTAAAAAAGTTAACAATTTGACTCACAATATTTTGAACATAATAAAATATCTTGTAAATTAGCTTTTACCAAATTAAAATTATTATGAAAAATTTAAAAAATCAGAAAAGAAAATTGAGTAAAATTGAGCTGAAAGAGATCAGCGGTGGAGCAAACAGACCTGTATGCCCAAGAGTAATAAGCTGTACAGATCCTCATACCGGAGAAGAACGTTCTGGAGTTCCGGGGATGCAGGATGGATTCTGCTGCTAACACAAAATAACTGTAAAAAAAATGATTGGATTACCCTCCAATCATTTTTTTTATCGAGTTCAGCTTCATTAAAGCTTCAATTGGTGTCAATGTATTAATATCTATTTTCGTTAATTCTTCGCGGATATTCTCCAGGACTGGATCATCAAGCTGGAAGAAAGAAAGCTGCATATTTTCTTCTGTCACTCTTTTAATACTCTCAGAAGTACTTCCATTTCCCTGCGTTCTGCTTGCCTCAAGAGTTTTAAGGATCTCATTCGCTCTGTTGACCACTTTGGCAGGCATTCCGGCCAGTTTTGCAACGTGGATACCAAAACTGTGTTCACTTCCTCCCGGAACCAGTTTTCTCAGGAAAATAATATTCCCTTTGTTTTCCTGGATAGAAACGTGGAAATTTTTCACCCTTTCGAAATTGACAGTCATTTCATTCAGCTCATGATAATGCGTTGCAAATAACGTCTTCGCTTGTGTAGGATGCTGATGAAGATATTCTGCAATAGCCCATGCAATAGAAACCCCGTCATAAGTGGAAGTTCCACGACCGATTTCATCTAGCAGGATCAGACTTCGTTCTGAAATGTTGTTCAAAATATTGGCTGCCTCATTCATCTCTACCATGAAAGTAGATTCTCCTGCAGAAATATTATCGGTAGCTCCTACCCTTGTAAAGATTTTATCCAGCAATCCGATTTCAGCATGTTTGGCAGGCACAAAACTTCCAATCTGAGCCAAAAGACATACAATAGCTGTCTGACGCAGAATTGCTGATTTACCGGCCATGTTAGGCCCTGTTACCATGATAATCTGCTGGGAATCTTTATCCAGGAAGATATCATTCGGAATATATTTTTCTCCTAGCGGAAGCGCATTTTCAATAATCGGGTGTCTGGCTTCTTTTAAATCAATCGCATAGCCGTCGTTCAAAACAGGCTTTGTATAACTCTCAGAAACAGCCAGTTCAGATAATCCCGCAGCCACATCAAGCTGGGCAATGATATTAGAATTCCCCTGAATCTGATCTATATAAATCATTGTTTCTCCACATACATTTCTGTACAGTGAAGTTTCCAGAACGCCTATTTTTTCTTCGGCACCAAGGATCTGGTTTTCATATTCTTTCAGTTCTTCGGTAATGTATCTTTCAGCATTCACTAAGGTTTGCTTTCTTACCCAGTCATCCGGAACTTTATCTTTATGAGTGTTTCGAACTTCAATATAGTATCCGAAAACGTTGTTAAAATCAATCTTAAGGCTGGTAATCCCAGTTCTTTCAATCTCTCTCTGGCACATTTCATCCAGGAAACCGCGTCCTTTGCTCTGAAGATTTCTCAGTCTGTCAAGCTCTTCAGAAACCCCTTCTTTAATGATATTTCCTTTCGCAATATTTACTGGAAGCTCTTCATTAAGATGGTTCTGTAGGAATTTAATCAGTTCTTCAAGATCAAATAAAGGCTCTAACCACGCCAGTACATCTGCATGAGGATGCAATAAAGCTTTGATTTTATGAATATTAATTAAACTCTGACGTAAATATCCCAGTTCTTTAGGTGAAATTTTCTCTGCAGCCAGTTTTCCCATTAATCGGTCAAGATCAGAAATGGATTTCAGAAGCTGGCAGATTTCATATTTCAGCGCATCATTTTCGTTTAAGAAATCAATCAGAGATAGTCTTCTCATGATCTCATCCACAGACTTTAAAGGAAGAATAATTCTCCTTCTCAAAAGCCTTCCTCCCATCGGAGTGGACGTTTTATCAATGATATCCAACAGTGATTTCCCCTGTGGATTGCTTGGATAAACAATTTCCAGGTTTCTCAGGGTAAAATTATCCATCATCAGATAATCTTCCTGAGGAATGATCTGAAGCTTTGTAATATGAGCAAGCAGATTATGATGCGTATCTTCTACCAGATACGCAAAAATAGCTCCTGCCGCTGTAATCGCCAGCGGAAGGTTTTCTACTCCAAAACCTTTTAATGAATTGGTTTTGAAATGATTCGTTAATTTTTCGTAGGCAAAATTATATTGAAAAGCCCAGTCTTCAAGCTTAAAGGCATTCTTATTTTTGATCTGTTCCGGAATCTGTGTACTTCTCTGGAAAATAATCTCACTGGGATCAAAGGTATTCACAATGTGCAAAATCTTTTCCAGATTTCCTTCACTTACCAGAAACTCTCCGGTAGAAATATCCACTAAGGCAATTCCGTATTTCTCTTTTTCTTTATGCAATGAAAGAAGGAAGTTATTCTTTTTGGAATTCAAAACCTGATCATTGAAGGTAACCCCAGGCGTAACCAACTCAGTAACACCACGTTTTACGATCCCTTTCACCATTTTCGGATCTTCCAGCTGATCACAGATTGCCACCCTCATTCCCGCTCTTACCAATTTTGGAAGATAAGAATCTACAGAATGATGTGGAAACCCAGCAAGTTCTATATGCCCCTCACCATTGGCTCTTTTGGTAAGCACAATACCCAGAATCTGAGAAGTTCTGACAGCATCCTGCCCAAAAGTTTCATAAAAATCCCCAACCCTGAACAATAATAGCGCATCAGGATATTTTGCCTTGATGGTATTGTACTGCGTCATTAACGGGGTTTCTTTCTTCGCTGCTTTTGCCATAGTAAAAAATGAGCCCCAAATTTAAAAAAATAAATTCAGGGTAAGAGAATTGTTTAGGGGTTAATCTTCTATACTTTTCTTTAGGGGTTAATCTTCTATACTTTTCTTTATCAGTAATTAATCGTATTTTTCAGCCATCAAATCACATTATTCATGGAATTTCCTGTTTTAGAGACTGAAAGGCTTATTTTGCGTCAGCTTACTTTTAATGATACCCAAGATCTTTTTGAATATTTTTCTTTAGATGAAGTTATGGAATATTATGATCTGGATACCTTCAAGACGGAAGACGACTCCCGACGTATTATCCAGCACTTCAATAGTGAATTTGAAAAAGGCAAAGGCTTCAGATGGGCTCTGGAACTGAAATCCAATGGAAAAGTCATCGGCACCTGCGGCTATCACAACTGGTACAGGGAACATTTCAGAGCAGAAGTCGGCTATGAGCTCAATCCCAAATTCTGGCAACAATCCTATATGAAAGAAGCCATTCTTCCTATTTTAACCTATGGATTTGAAACAATGAGGCTTCATCGTGTGGATGCTTTCATAGATCCTTCCAATATTTCTTCTGAAAGACTGTTGACTTCTTTAAATTTCAGCAAAGAAGGAACATTGAAAGATTATTTTTTTGAAAAAGGAAAATTCGTAGATGCAACAATCTTCGGACTGATTAATAAATAAGCTGGAAGCACGAAGATGGATGATGGAGGTTTCTATTGGTGGTTTAAATAATGATCACCCTCTAAATAAAATGTAGTCTATTAGTACTGAGCTGTAAAGAGACTTCCCTCCTCCAGCTTCCATCTCCCTTTCCTCGTTATTTTCCTGTTCTCGTGTACTTTTCCAAAGCCTCGGAACTTTTCTTGTAGGCCCATTTTTGCTTATAATTCACCCATTTTGCTTTGAAAATTTTTCGCATCAGTTTATCCGTATACCTCATAATGAAGACATGATATAACATACTGGCAAAGACATTGGGTTTATTGGGAAGAGCCCTCAGTGAAAGCGAAAAACCGGGTTCCAGATATCTGTTGAAGTGCCAGAAAGCTCCTGGAATAAAGAGCGCATCGCCATGCTCCATGAAAATTTCGTATCCTTTGGCATATTTCAGCGCCGGAAACTTTTCGTAATCCGGATTTTCGTAGTCGACATCGTAAACGGTGTGAACAGACAAAGGTACTTTATATAAAAACGGAGACTGTTTCTGATCAAATAATAAAATTCTTTTCTTTCCTTCAAAATGGATGTGCATAAAATCCCCCAGATCCACATCATAATGCATTAAAACATGAGCTTCACTTCCACCGAAGAATAAAGTCGGAAGTCTTTTAAAGAACTTTATTCCAAGATCCGGATAGGTAAAGTTTTTCAGCAGCTCGGGAAGTCTGTCTGTGATGATATAGAAAAAGATTCGCAGATCAGAAGGCTTGTTTTTGATGGTATCAATATAGTCCTTCATTTTCATATGGGTAACCGGGGCATCAGAACTTTTCGCAGCATCAGCCGGTTTGTTATCATACAACGGAACTTCCTGATCTCCTGCTTTTTCTTTGATATAGGCAAGATTCCATTTATCAAAAGCGTCCCATCTACTGGCAAAATTCTTAATCAAAAGAGGTTTTTGCTTTTTAAAATAATTTTTCTGAAAATCTTCTTTGCTGATATCATTTACAATATCTACGTTTTCGAGGATCATGTATTTTGTATTTAATGCGAACTAAAAATAGTGCTTTTTTGAAACCTGAGAAAATTAAGATTAAAATGGCTGGAAGCTGGAAGAGGGATGCTGGAAGTTAAGATTTGTCTTGCAAACGTCTATACATCACTCTATAAAAAGATTTTTATGGAAAACTTAGAGCTCTTCTTCAGCTTCAATAACTTCCCGCTCCCAGTTTCAGACTTCCTTACTTTATTAGCAGAGCTCAGATGAAAAAATTATATTTGTAGTAATAAGCGAGTTTATGAGAGTCTACAATACCAAACATTTCATTAAAATCCTTTTCAGTTTACACAAAAGTGATACTTTAAAAATTCTTTTCCCAAGTATGATTCTTGTAGGATTATATTCCTGGGGAATTCAGTATCTCGAAGTTGAATATTTGCACCTTACCACAAAATCAGGAGTGAGCAATGTTGGTATGATCCATTCTCTGCTGGGTTTTGTACTTTCTCTTTTGCTGGTTTTCAGAACCAATACTGCTTATGACAGATGGTGGGAAGGCAGAAAACTTTGGGGAAAACTGGTCAACGACACCAGAAACTTTGCCATAAAAATCAATACTATTCTTGGTGATAACCGCCAGGATGCTGAGCAGATAGCAAGGTATTTAAAATACTTTCCTCACTTTTTAGCCAAACACCTTTCCAAGGAATCCACAAGGCTGGCTTTGGATGAAGATTATTCTGAAATTGAAAGCTCGTTAAAAAATCATGGCCCAAGTGAAATGATTATCCTTCTCACTCACAAATTGAACCAGTTAAAAAAAGAAGGTAAAATTTCAGAAGTTGAAATGCTGTACTTAGACACTCAGCTTTCCGGATTTCTGGATGTATGTGGAGGTTGTGAAAGAATCAAAAACACTCCAATTCCTTATTCCTACTCTTCTTTCATCAAGAAATTTATTATTCTGTATGTTTTTGCGCTTCCTATTGCCTACGTGATTACGATAGGTCTTTTCATGATTCCGCTTACAGTCTTTGTATATTATGTCTTGATGAGTCTTGAACTTATTGCAGAAGAAATTGAAGATCCGTTCAATAACGATGAAAATGATATTCCAATGGAGACTTTAGCTCAGAATATCGAGAAGAATGTACATCAGATTATGAACAGAAAATAAAAAATCAAGCTTCTAAAGCTTGATTTCTTTAAGTTCACCATCCTGTTTTATTTCTACAAATTTGCTTTCCCTGTTGGCAGCAGAATATCCGTAGAAAAACGTACTGTATATGGGTGTGGAATACAAATAGGCTCCATATCCGTTATAAGCATTTGAAGTCCCGGTTTGCTGCTGATAACTTGCTGAAGCTGTGAAATTCACGATCGTTTCAAGATAGTATTTCCCGGGTTTCAGTTTTTCAAATTTAAACCTTCCTCTATTATCTGTTAAAGCCTCTACTCTATATTTAAAGGCTTCCTCAGACATATAGACAGTTGTCTTTTTATTCTCATATTTCCTCCTCATATCATAAAACTCCTCAAAATAAGGTGTCACCGGAAAAAGCATCACTACAGTTCCTTCTTTAGCATAATGTTTTTCTCCCAGAAGAGGCTTTATTCCAAGGGCTGTCTTTTGTTTGGTAGAAGCCACTCCTTCAATGGTAGAATTTCCGAATCCAAGCATCTCTCTGGCTAATTTTTTATCGAAGAAAGCTTGTGGATAATACGTGTTCTGCGCACCCAAATACATAAATCCCCATGTCAGTATAAATAATGTGAGTAATTTTTTCATAGTATATTTTTGAGTCAAATATAAGTATTTTACTATTTTTGAAATAAAAATAGCTATGAAGTACATGTTTCTATTGTTTTTTTCCACTTCTGTTCTGATCACAGCTCAGAAACCTTGTGGATATAAGGACGGGCTACAGGAAGGATCCTGCAAAGAATTCTATGACAATGGTCAGGTAAAAAATATGGTAGAATGGAAGAAAGGGAAACTGGATGGTGATGCTGTTTTTTATCACGATAACGGAAAAGTACAGTCAAAAGGAGAATATAAAAAAGGATACAAAGTAAAAGAATGGTCCTATTTCGATAAGACCGGAGTGCTGACTTCCAAAGAAGCTTTCAGAAACGGAGAAAAGAACATTTATGACAACAGTCTTACTGCAACGTTCTATTCTCCTGCCGGTAAAATAGTTGAAATTTCTAATTATAAATTCAATAAATTACAGGGAGAAAGCAAAACCTTCCATGAAGACGGAAAGTCTATAAAAGACATTGGGCAATACGACAATGGGCTTGCCACCGGAAAATGGAAAGTGTTTTATCCATCAGGAAAATTGCAGCGTGAAACGGAGCTTGCCAACGATAAAAGAAACGGCAACAGAGTTCATTACCGTGAAGACGGAAGCATAGAAAAAACAGAGGTCTATCAAGACGGAAAATTAATCTCAACAAAATAATACAATTGGTACAGAAACTAAAACTGGAAGAACTAAACAGAATAGATGTAGAAACATTTAAGAAGGTTGAAAAAATTCCGTTGGTCATCATTTTAGATAATATCAGAAGTATGCACAACGTAGGTGCAGCTTTCAGAACGGCAGATGCCTTCTTAATTGAAAAAATAATCCTTTGTGGAATTACACCGCAACCACCTCACCGTGAGATCCATAAAGCGGCATTGGGGGCAACGGAAAGTGTAGACTGGTCTCATGAAGCAGAAACTAATAGTGCTATTGCTGATTTGAAAAGCAAAGGATACGAAATCATCGGGATTGAGCAGACTACAGGAAGTCAGCTTATTACTGATTTCACCATTGACAGATCGAAAAAATATGCTTTAATTTTAGGAAACGAAGTGGAAGGAATCAGCGATGAAGTACTTCCGAATATTGATGTGTTTTTAGAAATTCCACAGCTTGGAACCAAGCATTCTCTTAATGTAAGTGTGTGCGCCGGAATTGTGATGTGGGAATTTGCAAAAGCATTAAAATAAAAAAACTGCATATGTCCTTAGTAGACAGTGCAGTTTGAAATAAATCTAATAAAAAGTAAAAATGAAAGGCGACAAAGGTACTTTATTTTTTTTTACAAACAAATTTTGACGGCATTTTTTTTGTTTCATCTTAAAAAAAGTCGGCTTTTCAGAAAAAGTTTCGTTTAATTTTTTATAAATTAGCACAATGTTTATCAAGGACTATATCTCAAAAGACTTTCCATGTTTTAGCCTGTCTGACTCCATAGAGTCGGCCAGAAACCTGTTGGAAGACTTCGGATATTCCCATATTTTCATCAAAAAATCTCATCACTTCTTCGGAGCCATTGCCATGGATTTTCTGTATGAAGAAGATGGGGGAACACTGAAGGACCTGGAACACCAGATTGAACGGTTTGCAATTCTGGAGGACAACAATGTGATGGACAGCATCCGTCTGTTTTATACTTTCAGCTCCAATGTGATTCCGGTGATTAATAAAAATGAAAAATATCTGGGCTATATTACCTGTGAAGATGTTTTTCAGGACCTTTCCCGTTATCCTTTATTTTCAGAAACAGGAGCTATTCTTACCGTAGAAACTCCGGCCAGAAAATATTCAATGACGGAAATTACCAATATTGTAGAAAGCAACAATTCGAAGTTTTACGGAGGATTTATAAGCTTTATGTCTGAAGAGGTGGTCCAAGTCACAATAAAGATCAGTAATGAAAACCTGGCCTCGATAGATGCTACATTTGACCGGTACGACTACAGAATTGTTGAAAAATACTATTCTGATGAGAAATCCGATCTGTTTAAAGACCGTTATGGTTTTTTACAAAAATTCATAGAAATATAACATGAAGGCAGCCATATATTCTCAGAAAAAAGATCTTGATACTTTTTTATATTTAAGCAAGTTTATCTCTGAACTTGAAGCAAGAGGTGTAAAATCTGTTCTGTATGATGAAATGGCTGAAGCACTTCAGTTTTCAAAAATATTCGAAACTTTCAACTCCAAACAGGATCTTCTTGATAAACAGGTAGATTTGTTTTTCACTTTTGGTGGAGACGGAACCATTGTAAATTCTTTAACCTTTATTGAGGATCTTGAAATTCCGGTGGTAGGAGTTAATACAGGAAGACTAGGATTTTTAGCCTTTTTCACAAAAGAAGAAGCCTTTAAAGAACTGGATTCCATTTTAAAGGGAGATGTAAAAACAAGCCGCCGTTCAGTAATTGAGGTCGTTTCGCCCAAACTGGAAGGAGCTTTCCCTTATGCATTAAACGACGTTACCGTTTCCCGAAAAGAAACGACATCGATGATTACCGTGGATTCTTATATCAATGATGAGTTTCTGAATGTATTCTGGGGTGATGGTGTCATTATTTCAACACCTACCGGTTCTACCGCTTACTCTCTGAGCTGTGGCGGACCAATCATTTCTCCCAACAATGAAAATTTCGTCATTACTCCGATCGCTCCTCACAATCTGAATGTGAGACCTTTAGTAGTGAATGACAAAGTAGAAATAAAATTCAGGGTGGAAAGCCGTGTACCTCAATACTCTCTTTCCTTAGATTCCCGACTGATACACATAGAAACGGATAAGGAAATCATTATCAAAAAGGCAAAATTCCAGCTTCTTCTGGTACAGCCCAACGGTTTGAGTTTTTACGAAACCATCCGTCAGAAGCTCCTTTGGGGCCGAGATAAAAGAAACTAGTAATTTCTTAAAAATGATTACCTTTACACGAAATTAAAACACCTAATAAATTTATAATAAAAAGTAAAACATGAGCAGAATTTTTCCGGCAGGAGTTGCCACAGGTCAGTTAGTTACTGATATCTTTCAGTATGCTAAAGAAAACAAATTTGCATTACCTGCAGTAAACGTAATTGGATCAAGCAACGTCAATGCTGTAATGGAAACTGCAGCGAAATTGAACTCTCCTGTAATTATCCAGTTTTCTAATGGTGGAGCTGCATTCAACGCAGGAAAAGGATTAAACAATGACGGACAAAGAGCTGCTATCCTTGGATCTATCGCTGGAGCAAAACATATTCATACTCTTGCTGAAGCTTACGGAGCAACAGTAATTCTACACACAGACCACTGTGCAAAGAAATTACTTCCTTGGATTGACGGACTAATGGATGCTAACGAAGAATTCTTCAAGCAGACAGGAAAATCTCTTTACTCTTCTCACATGCTGGACCTTTCTGAAGAATCTTTAGAAGAAAACCTTGAGATTTCAGCTCAGTATTTCGAAAGAATGGCTAAGCTTCAGATGACTCTGGAAGTAGAAATCGGAGTAACTGGTGGTGAAGAAGATGGTGTAGACAACTCAGATGTTGACAACTCTAAATTATATACTCAACCTGAAGATATCGCTTATACTTATGAAAAATTAAAAGCGATTTCTGATAACTTCACTATCGCTGCTGCTTTCGGTAACGTACACGGAGTTTACAAACCAGGTAACGTAGTTCTTACACCGAAAATCCTTGACAATTCTCAGAAATATGTTCAGGAAAAATTCGGAACAGCTGCAAAACCTATCAACTTCGTATTCCATGGAGGTTCAGGATCTACTTTAGAAGAGATCAGAGAAGCTATCGACTATGGAGTAATCAAAATGAACATCGACACTGACCTTCAGTTTGCTTACACAGAAGGTGTGAGAGACTATATGGTTAACAATATTGAATATTTAAGAGCTCAAATCGGAAACCCTGAAGGAGAAGAAAAACCTAACAAGAAATTCTATGACCCAAGAGTTTGGGTAAGAAAAGGTGAAGAAACATTCTCTACAAGATTGGTGAAAGCATTTGAAGATTTAAATAACGTAAATACTTTAAAATAAGAACTGTACATTTGTATCAATGTAAAAAGTATTCATAGAAATACATTTACATTGGTACATTTTACATTTATACATTAATACAAACAAAAATGGCATTCGACTGGTTTAAAAGAAAAGCAAAAAACATTACCACTTCTACTGATGAGAAAAAGGACGTTCCCAAAGGTCTTTGGCATCAGACTCCATCCGGAAAAGTAGTGGAACATGATGAACTAAAGAGAAATAACTATGTTTCTCCTGAAGATGGATTTCATGTGAGAATAGGAAGTGCAGAATTTTTTGACATCCTTTTTGACGGTGGTAAATTTACCGAACTGGATGCTAATGTTGAAAGTATTGATATCTTAAACTTCAAAGATACAAAGCCTTACAAAGACCGTTTGAAAGAAGTAAAAGCTAAAACTAAGCTTACAGATTCTATCAGAAACGCTGTAGGAACTGTAAAAGGAACTGAAATGGTCGTTTCTTGTATGGACTTTGCTTTCATCGGTGGATCTTTAGGTTCTGTAATGGGAGAAAAGATCAGAAGAGCTGTAGATTACTGTATCGCACACAAACTTCCGTATATGATTATCTGTCAGTCCGGAGGAGCAAGAATGCAGGAAGCTACTTACTCTTTGATGCAGCTGGCAAAAGTTCAGGCTAAATTAGCTCAGCTTTCTGAAGCTGGACTTTTATACATCGCTTATCTTTGTGACCCTACATTCGGTGGAATTACGGCTTCTTTTGCAATGACTGCTGATATCATTATGGCAGAACCGGGAGCACTGATCGGTTTCGCAGGACCAAGAGTAATCCGTGAAACAATCGGTAGAGACTTACCGGAAGGATTCCAGACATCAGAATTCTTACAGGAAAAAGGATTTGTAGATTTCATCGTAAAAAGAACTGAAATTCAGGATACTGTTGCCAAAACAGTTAATTTATTAGCTGTAAAAGCATAGTATCTGTAACAAAAACAATACAATCTCTCTCTAATTAGGGAGAGATTTTTATTTATGAGGACTTTTAAGATATTTTTCAATACCATCAGAAGCATGAGTTTTAAAAAGATTATCCGTCTTTTATCACTTGTCCTTCCCCATCCTCTTTTCGCTTTATTAAGTTTTCATGCTACGGTAAAGGCATTTACCATTGCACAGAAAAAATTCCCTGCAACAGCCTCCAATAACGGAATTGGAAATGCTTTCAGACATGCCCTGTGGTGCTGCTTCATTATGATGTACTGCTGCAAAATCTCTTCCCCTAAAAAAGCACTGGATTTCTGCAAGAGAATAACAGACATGCATGAAGAACTCTTCCCCAATGAGCCTTTAGAAACTAAAATGGATCTCCATAACAACAAAATCGGAATGGATTATTTCATGGAAATTTTACCCGGAATTCACCGCCAGTTTTTTGAGAAAAGCTTCTTTGTAGACGCACTGGTCAAAAAAATGGATGATGCTAAAGTTCTGAAAAATCTGGATGATGATTTTGAAGGACATCTTGTTTATCTGGAAGAGTAAATTATTTTTATTTTAAACGCTAAAGATCGCAAGGAAAATTTAAAAACTTTATGCATATTCTCGTCCGCAAGGGCATTTCATTCAACAATGTTCCATAATTGAAGTTCTCTTTGCTTAGTGCTAACGCCTTTGCGAACGAGAAAAATCATTTTTCCCATTATTTAGGAACTTTGCGAACACTGCGTTAAAATAATATAAAACTGCCAAACCATCATTAGCTCTCTTTCATACCGGAATAACAAAAGACTTTAGTTATTTTTGTGGTTTAAAGTATTTTTGATAAGTTTAAACAATTAAATCAATCAGATGGTTCTCAGCAGAATTTGGTCGGCTTTCATTATCATTGCCATTGCCATTGCCAGTATAAAATACGTTTCGTCAGGTAACTACAAAACCATTTTCAATGATATGGTAGTGGGAAAAGGAGGTGATACAGTGAAGATTGCTTCTCAGCCTATGAACAGCCTCTCTCCTGTTGTCAGAGACAGCCTGATGAAAAAAAATGATTTTGCAGACAGCAGAATTCATTACAAAACAGATTCTTTAAAACAGAATGTTAGCGTTTACCGTGTTCAGGAAGCCGATGGAGTTATCGGAACTTCAGAAACTGCAGTGAAGATCTGTCTTGGTCTTATCGGAATTATGACCCTGTTTATGGGATTCATGAGTATTGCTGAAAAAGCAGGAGGAATTAACCTTCTAAGCCGTTTGATTCAGCCATTTTTCTCCAGATTATTCCCTGAAATTCCGAAAAATCATCCTGCATTCGGACATATGCTGATGAACTTCAGTGCCAATCTTCTTGGATTGGATAATGCAGCCACTCCTTTTGGTTTAAAAGCAATGGAAAGTCTTCAGACTTTAAATCCTAATAAAGATACCGCAAGCAACTCACAGATCATGTTTCTGTGTCTTCACGCAGGAGGAATGACCCTGATTCCTGTTTCTATTATTGCAATCCGGGCGTCTATGGGATCTAAAACCCCCACAGACATCTTTCTGCCTTGTATGATCGCCACTTTTGCAGCTACGCTGGCGGCAATGATTATCGTTTCTTTGTATCAGAAAATCAATCTGCTTCGTCCGGTAGTAATAGCTTATGTAGGCGGAATTTCAGCAATTATTGCTTTATTAGTTCTGTACCTTGTACAGTTGAGTAAAGATGAACTGGATGACTTCAGTAAAGTACTAAGCAATGGTTTAATTCTGTTTATCTTCCTTGCAATTGTATTAGGAGCCGTTTATAAAAAGATCAACGTTTTTGATGCCTTTATTGAAGGCGCAAAAGAAGGTTTCACTACCTGTGTTAAGATTATTCCTTATCTGGTTGGAATGCTGATTGCGATTTCGTTATTAAGAACTTCCGGTGTATTTGATGTAATTATTGACGGGATGAAATGGGTAGCCAACGTTGCCAATATGGATCCAAGATTTGTAGACGGACTTCCGACTGCGTTAATCAAGCCTTTATCCGGTTCCGGAGCCAGAGGAATGATGGTGGATACAATGACCACATTCGGGGCTGATAGTTTTCAGGGAAAATTAGCCGCTGTACTTCAGGGAAGCTCAGATACGACGTTCTACGTCATTGCAGTATACTTCGGTGCCGTAGCCGTTAAGAATACAAGATATACGGTAATTGCTATGCTTCTGGCCGATTTGGTAGGCGTTATCACAGCCATTGCATTGGCATACTTATTCTTTGCTTAATTAAATTAAACGTTACTGGTTGAGCAGATGCTATTAACTTTAAACATTAAACTTAAAACTTTAAATCCATTATGATCACAGATAAAGAATTTACCCTAAGACTCATCCGTCAATTAACCCAGGCATTGGAAAAACTTATTCTGGATAAACCTGAAGAAAGCTTAATGCAGAAAGAGCTGGATTTTGATACATTGATGAGAGATATCTTTAAGATGAGCTTCACAGAGGTTGCTTCTAAAACTAAGGAAGAAATGATTGCTATTGTGAATGAAAGACAGGAAAGAGATCACAAAGATTATTATGAAATGTTGGGAAATCTTTTCTATTTCAACAGCAGACATGATCAGAACAAAGATTTTCAGGATAAAGCAAAGACATTCTATGAGCTTTATCTTCAGACCAGCGGTATCTTTGCCCTTCCGGTCATCAACAGAATAAATGAATTAAAAAAAGCACTTGAATAAAGTGCTTTTGTATTTTAGAATGTAATTTTATAAGTTCCGGTAGAAGAAGTATTGGCTTTCTCTGCCTTTACATATTTCTTAACCCAGCTCACAGAGGTAGATGCTACACAAGGATCTGAAACACCTCCGGATCTTCTTGCAGACACCACATTTCCTGCTTTATCTACCGTATAAGCAATGGTAATTGATCCACTTGCCGTACAGCTGTGAGAAGGCTGTGATCCTCCTCTTCCCATTGTTCCGGGAATATAGCCCACCAGTTTTCTGTCGATCCCTACTTTACTGTCTCCGTTTCCATCTCCTCCTAAAGGATCTCCTGCATTTCCAATGCCTTCACCAGTGCCCTGGCTTCCGGCTTTGGTTCCTCTTCCTTTGATCAGGTTTCCGATAGCTGCAGTTCCTTTTCCGTCTCCATTTCCTGTTTTTGAGTTAGCCGTAGCGGCTCCTGATTTTTTAGTATTTTTTGAAGCACTTGTACTGGTCGCTTCTTTTTTCTCAGCTTTTTTGGATTCCTCTTTTTTAGGAACAGTAGCTTTTGAATTATTTCCTGTAATTACCTTCTCCTTAACCTCAGTTTTCTTTGGTTCCGGAGTAGGAACTGGTTCTGGTTTTATAACTGTTTTTGTTTCCGGAACAGGAGTTTCTGCAGGCTCAGGAGTTACTTCTTCTGTGGCTGCGGCAAGACTTCCCGGCTGTTCAGCAGGTTCTTCAATTCCTTTTCCATTTCTGTTGTCTCCAAAGTTCACCAGCATGGTAGTAACCACTTCAGGATCTTTGTCCAGTTCAGGCTTTAATTTATACAAAAAAACAAAAAGCAGAATAGCAGCCCAGATGAGAATAGAAAGCAGTGCGCTCTTTACTCTATCTTTATTTTCTTCGTTTCTGTTTGCTGTATAGCTTTTCATCTTAAAACGTAATTCTTTCCGGAAATCCGGGTCTGTTATTTATCTTTAACGGTTGCAATGGCAATGTTAAATTTATATTTCTCAGCAATTTCCATTACAAAAACAACATCTTTGTGCAATGTGTTTTCATCAGCTCTGATCGTAAATGATTTATTGGGCTGGCTGGCTAATTTATCTAAAATAATTTTCTCCAGTTCTCCTCTATTTACAGGATTATCATCCACAAAGAATGAGCCATCCGGTTTGATGCTTACCGTCACAGGATTCGGAATATTATCGTCAACGGCTCCGGCTTTCGGCAGATTCACATCAATAGCGCTTTGATTGGCAGCTGAAGAGGTGATCATAAAGAAAATCAGCATCAACAGGATAACGTCTGTCATCGCTGCTAAACTGAATTCCGGATTTGCTTTATTTCTTCTTTGAATTTTCATCGTAAGAAAGATTTATAAAGGTTTGTTGATAAGGTCTAAAAATTCTCCTGACATATTCTGAGCTTTCAGGACAAATTTATCAATCCTTGTCAATAGAATATTATAACAGAAGTTAGCAGGAATCGCTACAGCCAAACCTACGGCGGTCTGTCCTAAAGCGGTATAGATCCCTTCTGAAAGTGTTTTCGGTGAGAAAGATCCTGTTGCGTGGGAAAGATTAAAGAAAGCAATAATCATCCCGATTACTGTACCTAAAAGTCCCAACATGGGTGCGATACTCGGTACTACAGCCAAAAGGTTCAGGTTTTTTTCCATATTGGCAACCTCTACCTGTGCCTGGGATTCCATAGCACTTACAATATCAGAAACAGGACGTCCTAATCTTGAAATTCCTTTTTCTAAAATTCTTCCTTCAGGAGAGTTCTGGGTTTTGCAGTAATCTGCTGCTGCCTCTATTTTTCCTGCCTTGATGAAGTCTTCGATATTGTTCATGAAGTTGGAATCTGTTTTTGATGTCAGCCTTTTGATAAAGAAAAATCTTTCAAAAAACAGATATAGAGAAAACACTCCCAATAGTAATACAGTGACCATCACTATTTTAGCGAAAGCTCCTCCATGGAACATAATCTTCCAGAATGAGAACTCTAAGTTGTCTGCAGCAACTGCAGGTGTGGCGATTTGTGCAAATAAAATCTGAGAAAGTTCCGTTAACAGCATTAAATGTAAATTTTATTAAATTTCAACGACAAATGTAGGAGAATATTATGAATTGAACTCTTAAAAATTGCTTAAAAACAACTTAAATTTTGTTACAATTTTACAAACAGCAAATTTCTTTCCAAAAATAATTTTGAAAAGAAATCTGGTATGAAAAAGATAGAAGCCTATATTAGTCTTCTCCTACCTCAATATCATCTTGCTTAAATTCGCATTTTAATCTAAAAGGGATCGGTGTATCTGATCCGGTATAGAAATCATCAATGGTCCCTTTCCAGATGACCTGAAGCTCCCCTTCTTCATTTCTTTCAAAAAGAAGCTCATTATCATAGATATAGGCCTCTTCGTCATCGAAAAGATCTACCTCTGTATAAGTTTCTTCATCAGAATCATTGATTTTGATTGTTTTTCCTTCAATTTCCGTTGACTCGATAGGGAAATCGAACACTTCAAGTGAAAGCTGTGGAAAGTTGTACTGTAATGAATCATCATCTACGTGATCCAAACTGTCATCCGTAATCACTTCAACCTCTAAAAAGTGTTGCTGGTTGCTGTAAACTGCCTTACAATAAGTATTTCTGATATTGTATTTTAGCGTCTCCTCCGGATGGTAAATTTTTAAAATCCCTTTCATTTTTTCTTAAAAAAGAACTGTAATAATATGATTGTTAAACGTTTTAGACAAAGATAAAAAATTGATTCAAAGTTAAAAGGATTTTGAAAATAATTTTTTAAAATCAATGCAAACAATAAGTCTGAATCTCCCAATAATACTTATTTTTGTTTTCATAAAGATTCTGAAAATGAAAAACATTTTATCAAAAAGTATTCTAGGATTAGGGTTGGTGATTGGGCTTGCTTCCTGCAAAAAATCGGATTCTCCCCTTACAAAAGTGACGCCCAGCAATCTGGATTCTATCGCTTCCAACTATTATGAGCAGTATCTTAAACTATATCCTTTAGATGCTACCGCACAAGGAGATACAAGATATAACGACCAGCTTCCTATCAATATTGATAAAGATTTTATCTCAGGAGAAATTGCTTTCTACAATTCTGTGCAAAAACAACTGGAACATGTAGATTATAAAACCCTTTCTGATGAAGATAAAGTGGTGTATGATGTTTTGGATTATACTTTAAAAGATAAAACTGAGACCTATGCTTACCATCCGGAATATATTCCTTTTACTCAATTTGGAGGACTTCCGCTAACGTTCCCATTGTATGGAAGCGGACAGGGCAATCAACCTTTTAAAACAGAAAAAGACTACAGCGACTGGCTGAAAAGAATGGAAAAATTCCCGGAGTGGATGAATGCAGCAGCAGACAACTTCCGTGAGGGAATCAACAATAAGGTTGTGCTTCCTAAAAAACTGGTTGTCAAGATGATTCCTCAAATGAAGGCTGAAGAAATTACAACGTCTGATATGGAAAAAAATATTTTCTACGGACCTATTAAAAATTTCCCTAAAAACTTCACAGAGGCACAGAAAGAGAAATTTTCTGCACTTTATAAAGATGCTATTACGAAAAAAATCATCCCGGCTTATACTAAAATGGGAACATTTTTAGAAAAAGAGTACCTTCCTAAAGCAAGGGATACAGACGGATACAACAGCCTTCCTAACGGAAATGAGATCTACAATTATTATGTAAAAAGCTGGACAACCACTAAGAAATCTCCTGAAGAAATTAATAAGATCGGACTTCAGCAAGTAGCTATGCTTCGTGCAGAAATGGAAAAAGTGAAACAACAGGTAGGTTTTACAGGAACTCTTGAAGAGTTTATCACTTTTGTAAAAACGGATCCAAAGGCAATGACTTATAAAACATCTAAAGAGGTTTTAAATGCATTCAACGGAATCTTAACGAAAATCACTCCGAAGCTGAAAACAATGTTTAATGTAACGCCAAAAACAAAGTTTGAGATCAGACAGACGGAGAAATTCAGAGAGGCAAGCGCCAGCGCAGAATATATGCCGGGAACTCCGGATGGAAAAAGAGCAGGAATATTTTATGTTCCGCTTCCTGATCCTACAAAATTCAATGTTACTTCAGGAATGGAGTCTCTTTTCCTTCATGAGGCAATTCCAGGGCATCACTATCAGGTTTCTCTTCAGCAGGAAAACACAAAGCTTCCTAAGTTTATGAGATTCGGTTGGTTTGGAGCATACGGTGAAGGATGGGCTCATTATTGTGAAACATTAGGTCCTGAGTTTGGTTTATACACAGATCCTTATCAGAAAATGGGTTACCTGAGCGATCAGATGCTGAGAGCGGTAAGACTTGTTGTAGATACTGGACTTCATACCGGAAAAATGTCAAGAGAAGAGGCGATCAAGTATTTCCTAAGCAATATTTCTTATGACGAGGGATCTGCCACTGCAGAAGTAGAAAGATATATGGCAATGCCGGGACAGGCATTAGGCTACAAAATAGGGTCTTTAAGAATCCGTGAGCTGAGAGAAAAATATCAGAAAGAACTTGGAAGCAAATTCAATCTGGCAAGTTTCCATGATGAAGTATTGAGCCAGGGATGTCTTCCTTTGGACGTTCTGAACAGAAAGATGGAGCTTTGGGCTAAAAAACAAAAATAGTTTCTTTGTGAGACTATTTTTATTTTTTACCAGTATTTTATTGGTGTTATTAAGCTGTCAAAAGGAGCAGAATTTTGAAAAATTCTCTGTTAATAAAGATTTACCCAATTATGACACCATTCAGCTTCTCACGAAATATCCGGAGCTGAAGCTGTATAACAGTGAAATTGTTGAAAGCCGAACAAGAACAGCTTATATTGTCCAGAAAGCATTTTATTATGATGGTCTTCTTAAAGGATCTTTTATTTTTAATGACTATAAATGTAAGGCTCAATATCAAAATGATACTTTAAATATTCTGCTGAACAATCATAATGGCTATTTTGGAAACGGGGTTTTGGTAAAAGTATTCAACAACCAATTTTATATAAAAGATATTGATCCTAAAACTTTAAAAACAGAGAAAAAGTTCATAAAATCAAAAGTTTTGGAACAGAAACTGACTCTAAACACCAATAAATTTAACAAAAATGATAGCATTTATGGTTTTATAGATTACAAATGCAGCATTGACAGCCTGGTTTTTAAACACTTCAGAGGATACTTTAAAATTAAAATACAGTAAAATTGATATGATCACAGAAAGCCTAAGATCTCTTTTCAACAGAGATTTAAATAAATTAAAAACAGAGATAGAAGCCTATCAGAAAGAAGAAAACCTTTGGAAGATTGATAAAAACATTGCCAATTCTGCGGGTAATCTGACCCTTCATCTGGTGGGAAATATCAATCATTTTGTAGGAGCACAGCTTGGAAATACGGGTTACGTAAGGCATCGTGAGCTGGAGTTTTCATTAAAAGATGTTCCAAGAGCTGAACTTATTGAAAAAGTTGAAGCCACCATAGCGATGATAGATTCTGTTCTGCCACAATTATCTGAAGAAGATCTTAAAAAAGAATATCCTTTGGTTGTCTTTGAAAACAAAATGACCACGGATTACTTCCTTATTCATCTGGTTGCCCATCTGGATTATCATTTGGGACAGATAAATTATCACAGAAGGTTGCTGGATATTTAATCTGATAACCTATTTTTACAAAACTAATTTACCTTGAAAAACTAATCATTTATGAAGAAAATTTTTGTTTTCTCTTCGTATTCTGAAAAATCACCTGTTGATTTGCAACAATATGAAGAAAGGCATTTTGCACCAGAATTTATTTTCACTGACGAACCTCTCTGCATCACAGGAGAACTGAAGAATATAATAAAAAAGAACTATGAAGAAGAGCATATCATTATTTCCACTTCTCAACATCAGTTCTGTTCAAATTTTTCACAAGAATACCTTGAAAGTTGTATTGATAAAGTAAAAAAAATTGGAGGAAACCTATTATTGGGAGGTCTATTAAGCTTCGAAAAGACAATAGAAGCAACGGATCATATTTTTTGGGTGGATGGTTTTAAGGGATCGCAATTCCTAATCATTTTCAAAAAAACATTTCCTCTTTTCTTACATGAGAATTCTACAGTTCCATTGCCACTTGATGTTTTCTTATCGTCAAATCTGGAAGATGTTTTTGTCATGCATCCTTTTATTTCTCATTATAATAATGATGGGAATTTTCAATCCTTCGAAAATACTATTGATTTCCAGAATCTGGATGACAATCCTGAAGATCTTCTGGATGAACTTTCCCAAATAAAAAAATATTACACTTATGAGCCTTAATCATTTTTCAGACATCATGATCCCTACATACATTATTAATCTGAAACATAGAGAAGACAGAAGGGAAAGTATTTTAAAAGAGTTTGAGGGAAAACCTGAATTTGATTGCCATATTGTAGAAGCATGTATTCATGAAAAAGGAAATATAGGATTGTGGGAAAGCATAAAAAAAACGGTAAGCATTGCTATTGAAAACGAAGATGATGTAATTATTATCGTAGAAGATGATCATATTTTCACAGAACATTATGATAGAGATGTATTGATGGAGCATATCATAGAATCTAATGAACAGGGAGCAGATATTCTTGCCGGAGGTATCGGAGGAGGCTTTAGGTTTGTTGTTCCTGTTACGGAAAACAAATTTTGGATCAATCATTTCTGGTGTACCCAGTTTATGGTGATTTATAGTCGTTTTTTTGATCAGATACTCAATGCTGATTTTGGCCCGGAAGATACTGCAGATAACTTTTTATCACAGCTTACGGCCCATAAAATGGTATTATACCCTTTTATCTCTGTTCAGAAAGATTTCGGATATTCTGATATTACAGAAGAAAATAATGTCAATGGGAATATTGAAGAATATTTTAAAACAGCAGATCTTACTCTTGGTATCTATCAAAAAAAGTACAAACAATTTATGCTAATGAATAAAAAAGAGAGAACAGTCTAATATTCTCTCTTTTTATAAGTTTTCAAAATAAATTAGCAACATAAATATCCACCAGGGTTGCAATATGCTAATGCGTAACCCTTCACAGTGCAGTGTAGAGATTGACAGCCACAAACACCTGGCCCAGATCCGGCCTTAATAACTCTCATTTCGTTCCTGTTCATGTTATTTTTCATAACATTGAGACTCATTTTTTGTAATTTTTTCATAGTATTTTTTTTAATTAGTAGTACAGTAATTACCAATAAATTCTAGTGGGACTTACATTATACCTGTTTGGGATTTTTGCAGGTACTTTTTCGGGGTTGTATACTTTTTTAAGCCAAAACATATGAAACATAATTGCCTCATATTTGTTTTTGTAAATTATCTTACCGTTATCAAATTTTACTCTTCCGGTATAACCTTCCATCAGAATAAAATCAAAATGGGTTCTGAGAATTTCATCTCTTTCAGCATGTTTCATGATATGGGTAAAACTTTCAATCTCTGTTTCAATTTCGAAAATAGGAATCCCTTCTGCGAGATCGTCCCAAACAAAATTGCATTCATCAAAACAAAAGTGATCCGGCATAGAAAATACCTTTTTATAGTCTTTACTTCTTTTAAAGAATGTATTCAGTAATTCATTGTTCCTGTACAAGCCAAAGCATCCGGTGGTATAATCGTCTCTTACACTGATATAATCATAACTGTCGAGAAATTCATTGGTAAAAAAAGCTCTTATATCTCCATAAATAAGATCAAGATCGCAGTGCCCCCAGAAATCATATCCTTGTATAAGCTCCGGAAACATAAACCCGTACGCAGGCTTAAAATCACATAGCTTATAAGGATAATCTATGTTGATTGGAAATCCAAGTCTATTAGATGTATCGTAGATGATATCTTCCAGATTTTTATGGACTATTTTCACGTTTGAGGGTACATTTTTTACCTCCTCTGTATTATCAGTTATAATCACAAAATCTACACTTGGATTAAAAGCACAAGAATGCAGGTAATACGGCATATACCAGGGATATTTGCCGTACCAGCAGGTAATTAAAACTAAACTTGGTGTATTCATAGGTTAAAAAAATTCTGTAATTGCAAAATTGCAATTACAGAAAAAATATAAGTTATTTTTGACTGATTAGCAGCATTTTGCTGGCCATCCACCACCACATACAGCTCTCATACCATTCATATAGCAGTACTGTGAATTACAGTTACAAGTTCCTGGCTCACCTGCTGAACCAGCTTTAATAACTCTCATTTCGTTTCTGCTCATTTCGTTTTTCATGGCATTTAAGCTCAGCTTTTGTAATTTTTTCATAGAAATTTGTTTTAATTTGTTTGCCTACTCTTTAGATTTTCGGCTTCCTCTTTGTATAATTATTATAATAATTTTCTTCTTTTATCTGTATTCAACCTCCAATTCTTCTACAGAATCAAGCTGTTCATTCCATTCATCCTCAATAAGATCCGGCATAAATACTTCCATATACTTTTTATTAAGTCTTACAGGAAATGCATAGTCGTTGATAAAGTAATGCGGTGTGAAAAACAGGTTATTCTGTAAATTTTCATAAGAAACAGAAACCAGTTTATTCAGTAGAAAGGTTCTGTTATCAAGAGTTGTACTATATTTTTTCAACCATTTCTCTGCCTGTCTGTGACTATACCAGTCATGAAGAGCTTCAATAAATTTATCTTCGCCTTTTGTTTGATAAATGTTCAGGAGCTGAATCAGCATCTCTTCTACTTCAGCTGTTACGACTCCTGTCATATTAAATCTGATTTTGATGTTGACCTGATTTTTATATTGATTATAAATTCTTTGTAAAAAATCATGCGCTTCTCTACAGTATCCGCACAAAGGGCTTGTAATAAAAGTAATTGTAACAGGCGCATTTGGATTTCCCAACAAGATTGGCTCAGCCTTTAAATGGAGAGGTTCTGTGCTCGTCAGTATATTTTTAAAATAAGGATAATGTCTGATATATCGGGAATCAAATTCAGTATCTTTCTTTAGTTTACCATAGCCTATAAGTGCTTTTTTAACAAAGAAATAGGCTCCGGCAAAAGCAGCAGCGACTGCAGCCAGGAGAGAAATCGTTGTAAAATCAATGTTTACTTTACTCAAAATCCCTGTCATATTAAACATCAGATAAATGAGTTGTGCATAAATTACCCCAATAATACTCAAGCATATCGGACACCATTTTTTCTCTACTTTCATTTGGAAATAAATAGAATATAAAGTAAATGGAATGCATGCCAGCAGAGAAACTCCAATGAGAAAATAATAGTTATTGAGAAAATCCTGATTGAGCACTACCAATGATAAAAGCTGAGTTCCAAAAAGAAAAATACTGAGATCACTTAATTTGAAACCTGCAATCTTTCCTTTTTCAGAATTGATAATCTGAATGCAGCTTGACTTTTCACTGCCATCACAAAGCTGAGCAGAAAAACCGGATTCAAAACCTAATTCTGTTTTTATAGCTTCGAAAGAAAAAAACAATCCTATCATTGTAATGAATCCAAAGCCACTTAAAAACCATCCTCCAATAAAAAACAATATCAAAAAGACAGCGCAAATGATCAACGTCGGTAACAATTTGGCATAAAAAGAATCAGATGATTTTGTAATTTCCCCATTATTTTCAGCTGCAAGTACTGCTCCGGTCCATACATTCTCCATTTCAGTGAGGGAAATACTTTTCTGAACCCCTTCATGATCAGTATATAAAATATTTTGTCCTTTTTTTTCTATATATGATAAAATCAAATGTCCGTTTCCTACATCCAATATGGTAAGAAAAGTATCCGGTAAATGATCAAAATCCTGGAATTCAATTGTAAAAGCACCATTTGGAATACCAAAAAAGCTGAGAGCATCACTGAAAGCCAAAAGACTTGGAGTCTCTGGATGTGATTCTACCTGATAGATGTAATCATTCTTATCAATCTTTACATCAATTGATTTCAGATATAAAAACACAGCGTTAATTTCTTTTCTTAATTCCATGGTTATAGTTGGTTTGTTTATACTATCTTTCAATAGTATTATCGTTGTCCTGATAATATTTTTTTATTGATTCTGCCTGTTGGTGCATTTTATTCATGATTTCGGAACTTTTACTAACATCTGTCATGCTTTGCATCAAAATTGGCAGAGGGTCATTTATGAAGTTTTCTTTACTTTTTATATAGGCTTCTTTTGACATTACAACATCATCCATTACTGATTCTGTTTGCAATGTAGCCCTGACATTTTTTCTGCTCCCTTTAAATTTCCACTGATACTCGTTAGCATCATCTCTTAGCTCTATGATCAATCCAGGAAGCCCCATAAAAACATAAGGTCCATCAAAAACCGGAATATCCTGAGTAAACCAAGCTATCCAAGACCTTCCTCCATAATGGGTTTCTGCTTTTTGTACTTGAAGCGTTTCGATATTTCTTTTTTCAGGTAAAAGCTTCCAATGAAGATCAGGATATTCTTTATAGGAAATAATACCTATAAATAAATCATCTTTCAGAATAACAGATGAATTACCAAGATCTTTTATTACCTTAAAATTCATTGTTCCTAATGATAAAACCGGGGATTGTGATGTAAAAAGAGAATCAGATTCCCACTTCTCTTTTCGAATGAATACAGATCTTTTATCAAGACTGTCCAAATAGAATATATCGGTCTTTATCGTCTTATTTTTGATAGAGGGTTTATAGGTAAGTTCATAATAAAAACGATGAACCTGCCCTTTACAAGCACAGGAAAATAAAACTACAAATAAAACGAAAAGATTAACTTTTTTCATTTTGGGTCTTCATGGTACTGATCCAAATATATCTCTTTTTATTGAAATACAATACCTCTGTAATTATTTACAGCAAAGAAAATTTTGAAAGATCCATTATTGTCTCCAAATGATACTATAAATCAAACAGATAAAGTTAAATTCATAAAATAGAGATTTTTTGGTGAAAATTTATAAATATCCTTTATTGGTGAAAAAAAAAGCCAAAAAGCAATTTATGAGATAAAAAAAAACACCAAGAAATGGTGTTCATATACTGATATTAAAAGCCGAAAACAGCTTAAATAATCTTAAAAAATGTTAATCCTTATTTCTCAAACATCATTTTCGTAATAAAATCCTTCTCTCCTTTTCCTCTTGCCGGAGAATATTCTCTTCCATAGAAAATGATCTGAAGGTGAAGTTTGTTCCATACTTCTTCAGGGAATAAATTCTTAGCATCACGCTCTGTTTCCACCACATTTTTTCCGGAGGTAAGTTTCCATTGTGTCATCAGACGATGAATGTGTGTATCTACCGGAAAAGCAGGAAATCCAAATCCCTGGCTCATAACAACAGAAGCCGTCTTGTGCCCTACTCCAGGAAGTGCTTCTAATTCCTCATAAGTCTGTGGAACAATACCATTATGTCTTTCCAGCAGAAGTTCTGCCATTCTCTTCAGGTTTTTAGCCTTTGTATTGGAAAGTCCGATTTCTTTGATCAGCTCTTTGATTTCAAATTCTTCCAGTTTGGCCATTCTTTGGGGAGTTCCTGCCACGGCAAAAAGATCAGGCGTAACCTGATTAACTTTTTTGTCTGTAGTCTGCGCAGAAAGCGCTACAGCAACCATCAATGTATAGGGATCGGTATGATCTAACGGAATAGGTGTAGTGGGATATAATTTTTCCAGTTCTATCTGAACGAGCTCAGCTCTTTGTTTTTTTGTCATGTATGCCTTAAATTTGAACAAAATTAAATCATTATGCTGAAAGTTGGAGATAAATTACCTGAATTTGAAGGATTCAATCAAGACGGAGAAACAGTAACCTCATCAAAATTAATTGGAAAAAAGCTGGTCGTTTTCTTCTATCCTCAAGCGAGTACACCAACCTGTACAGTGGAAGCCTGCAACCTGAGCGATAATTATTCTAAGCTTGAAAAAGCAGGATTTCAATTACTGGGAGTAAGTGGAGACACGGTAAAAAAGCAGAAAAATTTCCATAGCAAATTTGCATTCCCTTATGATCTTATCGCAGATGAAAAGCGAGATATTATCGAAAAATTCGGAGTATGGCAGGAGAAAAAAACGTTTGGAAAAACGTATATGGGAATTGTAAGAACCACTTTTATTTTTGATGAAAATGGAGTTTGTACAAGAGTGATTGAAAAAGTAACTTCAAAGACTGCTGCGGAGCAGATTCTGGAAGGATAATTCTTTGTTAAACACAAATATCACAAAAGCATTCACAAATAACATGATGTACAATCTATACGTTATTTGTGAAAGCTTTTTTATGTTTTTATTCTGTTTCGTAGTAATTTAATTCTTCTGTTTCACCAGGAAGTATAACATGTTTTTTAAACCTCAGCCCTAGTTTTTCAATCAGTTTTTGGGAAGAAATATTATCTTTTGAAATGATGGCAGATATTTTTGTTAATCCAAAATCATCCATCCCAATAGATTTCACTTTCTGAGCTGCCTCATAAGCATAGCCTTTGCCTTCAAACTCTTCCAATAAAGAATATCCGATATCCACAATATCAAGCCCTTCCCTTTCGAAGATTCCTACTGCACCTACTTTTTCATTTCCTTCTTTGGTTACTAAAAGATAGTTTCCAAATCCCAGTCTTTCAATCTGTGGAGCAAATCTGTTGAGGATATAATTTTCAGCATCTTCAATGGAATTTACATTGCGGTTGCCGATATGTTGAATAAATTTGGGTCTGTTATAAAGTTCAAAGACAAAATCTTTGTCTTCACGGGACATAGGGCGAAGGATTAATCGCTCAGTCTCATAGGTATTATTTGCGCTTGGGTGTTTTTTTGGGCTCATCTTTCTTTGGTTCTTCTTTTTTTTCGATTTTTAAAAGTCTCGGGTTATTAGCACATTTTTTATTGTAAAGCTCAATATAAGTTCCATTGTCTTTGACATTGCTTACAGCACCAGTAGATTTATTTACTGTAACTGTATAATGTGTTTTCTGGTATGGACATTCTTTTGAGGTTAGTTTTCCAAGGTCCAGATAGTAATTCGACTTATCTTCATGATAATTACCAGCAAGGTCCTTAAACTCCTCATCTACCATATATCCGTCAGCAGCTAATACAATAGCTGCTTCCTGAGCATTATCAATTCTATCTACAAACTTCTTCAGTCCTTCGACATCCGTAACGTAATTTACTTTACCTCCTTCCGAATAAGCGATATAATAAAAACTGTCTTCACTAGGGAAAAGATTGAATCCTGAGAATTGAGGAGTATAGTCTACCTTACCCGAAATCTTTATTTCCTGTCCTTTCCCATAGCTGTTGTATACCAACACCCATGAATCTACCCTATTACCGGGATTGATCTGCTGCAAAATAGCAGGAATGCTTGAAAACTTTTTCTTCTCCTGGGCAAATCCTAAGACTCCCAAAAGTAAAAATGTAAGAATTGTAAATCGGGTTGCAGTTTTAATCATAATTTAAAAATCAGCAGAAAATATACCAAATATTACATAAACTTCTCGCCCTTCTTAAAGTTTTTTAAGTCAAGAACATAATCTTTAATAAGTTGATCGTTATCCCTCGGGCAGATAAGAAGCGCTTTATCTGTATCTACAACGATGTAGTTTTCAAGGCCGTCAATGATCACTGCCTTGTTATTATTCTTTAAACGGATAATATTTCCTTTTGAGTTATAGGAAAGTAAATGCTTCAATTTTACAGCATTTCCATCTTTATCTTTATCTGTATTTTCATATACGGAAGTCCATGTACCCAGATCGCTCCATCCTAGATCTGAAGGAATCACGTAAACATTCTTTGCCTTTTCTAAAATTCCATTATCAATGGAAATCTTCTGAACCTTTGGATAAATGGTTTCAATACAGCTGTTTTCTTTTTCCGAATTGTATTCACAAGCCATAAAATGCTGCATCATCTCTGGAAGATAAAGATCAAAAGCATGGTGAATGCTTTTCACATTCCAAACGAAAATCCCTGCATTCCACAGGAAATCACCACTTTCTAAGAAGCTTTGGGCAATTTCAAGGATAGGTTTTTCCGTGAATGTTTTCACTTTAAAATATTCTGATCCTTTTTTTTCTACAAACTGAATATAGCCATAGCCTGTGTCAGGTCTTGTTGGAGTTATCCCTAATGTTACCAGATAATCATGCTGTGAAGCTACCTCAAATGCCAGCTCCACTTTTTCCAGAAATACGTCCTCTTTAAGGATCAGATGATCTGCCGGCAATACAATCATGGTTGCATCCGGATTAATCTCAGCAATTTTGTTAGCCATATACAGATTACAAGCTGCTGTATTCTTCATCAACGGCTCACCCACAATATTCTCTTCAGGAATTTCCGGAAGCTGCTGATGGGAAACAGGAACATATTCTTTATTCGTAATCACGAATATCTGCTCTTTAGGAATTACCTTGCTGATTCGGTCATAGGTCTGCTGAATCATGGTACGCCCGGTTCCTAAAATATCCTGAAACTGTTTTGGAAATTTCTGCGTGCTCATAGGCCAGAACCGGCTTCCGATTCCCCCCGCCATTATAACGCAGTATCTATCTGATTTTAACATTCTTAGCTACATTTTTCTACCCTCGCTAAAGGCTTGAAAGAATACTTCCTTCCAGTAGCCAGGTTCTTACAAAGATAGTTTTTTTTAACCAGACCTTCTAATAAATACTTTTCGTTGCGATAGATAAAAAATTCTCCCTTTTTAAGTTCCTCGATAAATTGCAGAGTATCATCCTGTTTCTCAGTATGGAAATATCTTACCAGATCAGGGCTTGCCATGAAATTGGCTTTGGGTGATTTTGAAAATTTTATGATGATAGGTTTGAGTTCTTCATCATAAATCTCAAGACTTTCCAGGAGCATATTTCTGAAAGTTTCTTTCCATTCGTTGCCGTGGGGAGAAATTCTTCGTCCATATTTTTCGAAAGCAATCAGATGAGCAAGCTCATGAGTCAGTACAAAGAAAAAAAGTTGTGGAGTAAGGGTAGAATTTACCGTAATTTCATGAGAATTATCTGGAAGCTTTCTATAATCTCCCAGTTTTGAATTTCTGTTTCTTGTGACTTTTATATGTATATAGTAATCTGAAAACCAGATTCTTAAATATTTAAGCGTATTTTGAGGTAAGTATTTTTCTAATGATTTGATTGGCATTTTACAAACTTAATGGAATTCCTGCATAGAAATTCAATAGTTTAAGACTAAAAAGATAATTATATTTTGCCTGCGCTACTGATCCCTGTGCATTTGCATAATTATTTCTCGCCACGTTGACGTCATAAATGGTTGTTCTTCCGGCAGTATAACTTTTATCAGCAAAATCAAGAGCTAGTTTCGAGCTTTTTTCTGCTTCTACTGCTGACAGATAGGTTTCATAATTGGCGTCAGCATCAAACTGAGCTTTCTGTACGTTTTGTCTTACAGTCTGTTTCTGTTGTTCCAAGGAATTCTTGGCTAAACTTTCATTTATTTTAGACTGTTCTACCTGAAGTTTTGTTTTCCCTTTATTGAAGATAGGAATATTAAGTGACAGCCCTACGTTTTGACCAAACTGATCTTTATATTGTTCAAAAAAAGTTCCCTGCACAGTACCTGGCATAGGATCAAATTGTCTGTTATAGAAAGTATTAAGACCAGCGCTCGCTGTTAATGTAGGCCAGTATGCTGTTTTGCTTACCTCAGTTTGTGCTTCGGCAGATCTTATACGGCTTTCCGCTGCTTTGATCTGAGGTTGTATTTCATATGCAGTTGTAAGCACTTCATCTGCGCTAGTAAGTTGTAAATCAAGTTTTTCAGGAATATTCACATCTTCCACATCAAACCCCTTATAATCTGAAAGCTGTAAAAGCTGAACAATGGCAAATAAAGCACGGCCAACGTTTACTTCTGCAGTTTTAAGATTTTGTTTTTCTCTTGCCAGTGCAGCTTCAGCCTCTGCCAGAACCGTCTGGGCTGTTGTTCCAACCTGAGTTGTAATTTTAGCTCTGTCAAACTGTTTCTGCGCATTATCCACGGCACTCTGAGAGATTTTAACAATCTCTTTATTCAACAAAGTGGTCAGATATTGCTGAGCAATCTGAAGAGAAATATCATTTTTAATGGTTTCAATATCATATTGACTGGCTTCCACATCAAACTGAGCTTTTCTTATATTTTTTTCTAACCTCCCATTATTATACACCAAAACATCGGCTCCCAGACCAACACTGTTATTGAACCTATCGTTTCTAAAACTTCCGGCTCCTAATGATCCTTGTCCGAAACTCACCCCACTCGTCACACTTCCAGATAGGGAAGGTAAATATTCTTTTTGGGCCGCTTTAAGGTTGTATTCCTGGTTTTGTTTGTTATACTGATTTTGGATAACCTGAAGATTATGCTCCACTGCATAGCTTACACATTCTTTTAAGGACCATTTCTTCTGAGCGCTTAAACCCAGATAACCTAATCCAAAAACGATGATCCAAACTTTTTTCATATTGTATATGTTTATTTGTTTTTAATGGTCATATGGAATCGTGTTGCCTTCATGAGTAGTATACCATGTAAATCACAGCGATTTCATATTAAGATTTTTCAATATTAGACGAATTAAATATAAAAAAGTTACAGATTGAAAAATTATATTTTATTTTAAAAAAACTTTTGGGAATTTTGCATCATGACAAATGAACAATATCAGGAAGCTATCGACTGGCTTTTCGTACAGATGCCCAACTATCAGATAGATGGACAGAAGGCTTATAAACCTGGGCTTGATAACATTACAAAGCTTTGTGCTTTTTTTGGAAATCCTCAGGATAAAATAAAATGTATTCACATTGGCGGTACTAATGGAAAAGGTTCTTCAAGCAATATGCTGGCATCGGTTCTTCAGGAGGCTGGTTATAAAACCGGGTTATACAATTCTCCACACCTTATAGACTTCACGGAGCGAATAAAGGTGAATGGAAAAAACTGTAATAAAGAATTTGTCTTTGATTTTATTCAAAAATTAAAAACGATTCCGGAAGATATCCGCCCCTCTTTCTTCGAGTTTACCACCATCATGGCTTTTGAATATTTTTATCAGCAGCAGGTAGATTTTGCCATTATTGAAGTAGGATTAGGAGGAAGACTGGATTCCACAAATATTATCAATCCATTGATTTCGGCTATTACTAATGTTCAGCTGGATCATCAGAATATTCTTGGAGATACCATCGAAGAAATTGCCACTGAGAAAGCTGGAATTATTAAAAATAATATCCCAATTATTTCCGGTGACGAGAATGAATCCGTTAGAAATATCATTAAAGAGAAAGCAACCAAAGAAAATGCACCGTTTATAGATGCTACTCTTATAAATACCAACCTTGAATCTGATCTGAAAGGAAATTATCAGAAAAAGAATATCAGAGTTGTCTTAGCTGCGGTAGAAGAGTTAAAAAAACTGGGAGTACCTATTTCTGACGATTCTCTTGAAAATGGACTGCTCCATGTTCATCAGAATACAGGATTTATTGGCCGTTGGTTTGAGTTTTCACAAAATCCGCTTACGATTTGTGATACGGGACACAATCAGGCAGGCTTGGAGTATGTTTTTTCACAATTAAATTCAATTAACAGACACAAGCATGTTATTTTGGGATTTGTGAATGACAAAAAAATAGATGATGTGATGAAATTACTTCCTGAAAATTCTGAGTTTTATTTTGCAAAACCATCCATCAACAGGGGAAGACATCCGGAAGATTACGAAAATCTGCTTCAGGAGGCGAAAATTTTTTATAAAATTTTTGATTCCGTACAGGAAGCGTATCTAGCTGCAAAAGAACGATGTACAAATGAAGAAATGATTTTTATCGGCGGAAGCAACTTTGTAGTGGGAGATTTTTTAGAAAAAAATTTGGAGATTAAAGAATAAGTCGTATATTTGCACCACTCTAAACAAGAGAACAAGTCTAGAGGGTTCTTAGCTCAGTTGGTTCAGAGCATCTGGTTTACACCCAGAGGGTCGGGGGTTCGAATCCCTCAGGACCCACA
>NZ_JAMZGF010000059.1 GCF_024158915.1 Chryseobacterium sp. S0630
TCTTTTGCGTCTTTGCGTTTTTCTAATAAAATAAAAGATCAGAAAAAAGTCTGTTGGAAAACGCAAAGGCGCAAAATGATAATGATATATATATTCTTTTCAAGAACGCAAGAAAATCAAAGATTTTCAGCAAGTAAAACAGGAATAAATAATGAGTTTAAAATAGAAGGGATTATTCCAGATCAATTTTAAACTTGGTAGATTTTTTCACCTCGTGAAGTACAATAGAACTGTGATATTGTCCGATGTTGGGAAGATTTGAAATCACACTCACGGCAAACTCATTATAGGAATTGATATCTTTTGCGATAATTTTCAGCATATAATCATATTCCCCGGAAAGGCTGGTGATTTCCTGAACTTCATCGTATTTGGAAATGTTGTCCTCAAAGGTTTCCAATACTTTTTTGGATTGTTCCTTAAGACGGACATTGCAATAAACGATGATATTCAGACCTAGTTTTTCACGGTTTAAAAGACCTACGTATTTTTCAATGATGCCCTGTTTCTCCAATTGTTTGATTCGCTCATACGTAGGAGTAAAGGTAAGACCTATCTTTTCGGAAATTTCCTTAACCGATAGTGTAGAGTCTTCCTGAATAATACTGAGAATCATTTTGTCTTTTAAATCCATAAATAAAGTTGTGTGCTAACAAAAATATTAATTTTAAATGAGAATAAGGAAAGACTGAAGTTTTTAATTTATTTTAAACATAATTTTTGTAGGTTCATAAAATTGTTGTATCTTTGCACCTAATGAATAAAAAAGCATTTATATCATTAGATTTACCGGGCGAAAGCGCCCTTTACGATATTTATTGTTATTAAGCGAAGATAGTTGTCTTCGCTTTTTTTATGCCCAAAAATTAGAATTATGTTTACGATTACAGAACTAAGCACCGAGAGAATCAACAGTATACTGACAGAAGCACTGGCTTTTGCGAATGGTAAAACTGCTAAAATTGAAGGAGAAGTTTTTTGCTCAAACCTTTTCTTCGAAGACAGTACAAGAACGAAAACAAGTTTCGATCTTGCGGAAAGAAAACTGGGACTTCAGGTAGTTCCTTTTGATGCATCACACAGTTCGGTAAACAAAGGTGAGAGTCTTTATGACACTGTAAAGACGATTGAAAGTATAGGAGTAAACCTTGTGGTGATCCGTGATAAGAAAGACAGATACTTCGAGGAACTGAAAAATATTAAAATTCCGGTGATCAACGGAGGAGACGGTACAGGAAATCACCCTTCACAGTGTATGCTGGATCTGATGACCATCTATCAGGAATTCGGAAAGTTTGAAGGACTGAAAGTGGGAATTGTAGGAGATGTAAAACACAGTCGTGTTGCCAATTCAAATGCTGAGGCATTAAGAAGACTGGGAGCAAAAGTATACTTCTCAGGACCTGAACAGTGGTTTGATGAAGGAGCCTTGATCAACGGAACATATATGTCAGTGGACGAACTAATCGCTGAAGTAGATGTTTTAATGTTGTTAAGAATCCAGCACGAAAGACATGATGCAGCAATGAGTTTCACTGCTTCAGAATACCATAAAAGATATGGTCTGACGAAAGAAAGAGAGAAGGCCATGAAAAAAGAAGCAATTGTCATGCATCCGGCTCCGATCAACAGAGGAGTGGAAATAGATTCAGATCTTGTAGAATGTGAAAGATCAAGAGTCTTTAAACAAATGGAAAACGGTGTTTTCGCCAGAATGGCCATTTTAAAAGAAGCGTTGGAAAGCAAAGGATATACCTTTAAATAAGAGCCAAGATAAAAAAGAGCCAGGTTAAAAGTAAGAAGTAAGAAGTTAAAGAGCTCCAGAGGAGCGACCTGCTAATAGCAATGGGTGAAGCCCATGAAAATAAAAGGATTTAAAAAATCCGAGCCCTGTAAGGGCGACCTGTTAATGACATATAAATAATAAGAGATAAAAGTTTAAAATGAAGAAAAAATTAATACTGGAGTCCGGTGAAGTGTTTCATGGAGAAGGTTTCGGAGCAGAATTGGAAACTGCAGGGGAAGTAGTTTTCAATACCGGAATGACAGGGTATCAGGAATTGATCTCTGACCCATCATACTGCGGTCAGATAGTTTGTATGACCTATCCGCTTATCGGAAATTATGGTATTAACCGTGATGATTATGAAAGTATCGAGCCGGCAATTAAAGGACTTATCGTAAAAGAACTTTGCGATCTTCCTTCCAACTTCCGTACTCAGATTACTTTAGATGAATTATTTAAAAAGAAAAACCTTTCAGGAATTTCAGGAATCGACACCAGAAGACTTACAAGAGTTCTTCGTAACTATGGAGTAGTAAAAGGAAAAATTGTAAACGCTGATGCTGACGAAGCTGCTGTAGCTTCTGAACTGAAAACAACAACTTTCCCAACCAATCAGGTAGAGGAGGTTTCTACAAAAACACCTTACGCTAACCCCAACAGAGGTTTCAAAGTAGTCTTAGTAGATTTCGGTGCAAAACTGGGAATTATCAGAGAATTGTCTCAAAGAAACTGTGACATTATTGTGGTTTCTCAGGATACTACAGCAGAAGAAATTCTACTCATGAATCCGGATGGAATTATGTTGTCAAACGGTCCTGGTGACCCGGAAGATGTACCACACGCGTTGGATATGATCAGAGGATTATTAGGAAAAGTTCCAATCTTCGGAATCTGTTTAGGACACCAGTTAATTGGTCTTGCTTGTGGAGCGAAAACTTTCAAACTGAAATTCGGACACAGAGGAGGAAACCACCCGGTATTGGATCTGGAGAAAAATACAGTAGCCATTACTTCTCAGAACCATGGATATGCAGTTGATCAGGAAAGTTTAAAAGGAACAGACCTTATCGAAACACACATCGCCTTGAACGACAGAACAAACGAAGGATTAAAACATAAAATCCACCCTTGTTTCTCAGTTCAGTATCACCCTGAAGCGAGCCCTGGTCCTGAAGATGCAAACTACCTGTTTGATGAGTTCATTCAAATGATGGAGGACTTTAAAAAGTAAGACACTCCAATTGTCATTCTGAAAGAAGCGAAAGCGGAATGAAGAATCTCAACAACAAAATGAGATCCTTGGGAATGACAAAGTGTGTTAATTCAATTTAAATAAAGCATAATGCTGGAAGTTTAAGTTCAAACTTTTAGTATCTAAAAAAAGAAAAATGGCAAAACGTACAGATATAAAAACAATTTTAGTAATCGGTTCAGGACCTATCATCATCGGTCAGGCAGCTGAATTTGATTACGCAGGAACGCAGGCTTGTCTGTCTTTGAAAGAAGAAGGCTACAAAGTAATTTTGATCAACTCAAACCCTGCAACGATCATGACAGATGTGGAAATCGCTGATAAAGTATACATCGAGCCGATTTCATTACAGTTTGTAAGCCACATCATCAGAAAAGAACGTCCGGATGCATTATTACCAACATTAGGTGGCCAGACAGGTCTTAACATGGCGGTAGAATTGGAAAAATCAGGAATTCTTGAAGAGTGCAAAGTGGAAGTATTGGGAACAAAGCTTTCTGCCATCAACAGAGCAGAAGACAGAGACCTTTTCCGTGAGTTGATGAGAGAACTGAACGAGCCGGTACCGGAATCTGATATTGTCAATACGGTAGAAGGAGCACTTGCTTTCGCAAATGAAATCGGGTATCCTGTAATTGTTCGTCCTGCCTTTACAATGGGTGGTACCGGAGGTGGTATCGCTTCTACAGAAGTTGAATTGAAAGAGATTGCTGAATTGGGACTGAAACACAGCCCGGTTACACAGTGTCTTATCGAAAAATCAATCGCAGGTTTCAAAGAAATTGAATACGAAGTAATGCGTGATGCAAACGACAACGCCATTGTGGTTTGTAACATGGAAAATATTGATCCGGTAGGAGTTCACACAGGAGACTCTATCGTAGTAGCACCTTCTCAGACGCTTTCAGACAGAGAGTATCAGTTGCTGAGAAATGCTTCCTTAAAAATCATCAGAGCGTTAGGAATTGAAGGTGGATGTAACGTACAGTTAGCTTTAGATCCGCATTCATTCGAATATTATATCATCGAGGTAAACCCTAGAGTTTCCCGTTCATCTGCGTTAGCAAGTAAGGCAACAGGATATCCGATTGCAAAGATTGCTGCAAAAATTGCTGTAGGATTGACGCTGGATGAAATCATGAACCCGGTAACAGGAAAAACATACGCATGTTTCGAGCCGGCTCTTGACTATGTGGTAACAAAATTCCCAAGATTCCCATTCGATAAATTCGAAACGGCAGACAGAAGACTTTCCACTCAGATGAAAGCAACTGGTGAAGTAATGGCGATCGGAAGAAACCTGGAAGAATCTTTACAGAAAGCAATCCGTTCATTAGAAACAGGAATCAAGCATTTAGGATTAAAAACAAAGCAGGCTCAGGCACTTACTGATGAGGAAATCGAAAGAAGAATCAGAGTGTGTGATGATGAGAGATTGTTCATTATCGGAGATGCTTTAAGAAGAGGATACGACTGGGAACAGATTGTAGAATGGAGCAAAATAGACAAGTTCTTCATCTGGAAACTGAAAAAATTAGTTGATTTCGAAAAAGTAATCGCTGACAACAAATTTGATAAAGAAACACTAATTGAAGCTAAGAGATTAGGTTTTGCAGACATCAACATCGCGGTTCTTTGGGATGTAAAAGAGCGTGAGGTTTTCAACTTCAGAAAAGAAAACGGAATCATGCCGGTTTACAAAATGGTAGACACTTGTGCTGCTGAGTTTGAAAGTGAAACGCCTTACTTCTACGGAACTTACGAAGAAGAGAACGAAAGCGTTGTTTCAGACAAAGAAAAAATCATCGTACTAGGTTCCGGACCTATCAGAATCGGACAGGGAGTTGAGTTTGATTATGCAACCGTTCACTCAGTATGGGCGATCAAAGAAATGGGTTACGAAGCGATTATCATCAATAATAACCCGGAAACAGTTTCTACAGACTTCTCTATCTCAGACAAACTATACTTCGAGCCGCTTACTGAAGAAGATGTAATGAACATCATCGAGCTTGAAAAACCAAAAGGAGTAGTAGTACAGTTCGGAGGGCAGACTGCGATTAACCTTGCAGATAAATTAGCCTCTCACGGAGTACAGATCTTAGGAACTTCACTGGAAGACCTTGACAGAGCTGAAAACAGAGATAAATTTGAAAAAGCACTTCAGGAGCTTGGAATTCCTCAGCCAAAAGGAAGAACTTCAACTTCGAAAGAAGAAGCTATCGAAATTGCCAACGAAATCGGATATCCGGTATTGGTGCGTCCAAGCTACGTTCTTGGAGGTAGAGCGATGGAAATTGTATACGCAGAAGCAGAACTGGCTCACTACATGGAAAATGCGGTAGAAGCAAGCCCTGAGCACCCAGTATTGGTAGACAAATACATGGTAGGAAAGGAGATTGAAGTGGATGCCATCTGTGACGGTGAAACAGTAGTGATCCCAGGAATTATGGAGCACATCGAAAGAGCAGGAGTTCACTCCGGAGACTCAATCGCAGTGTATCCGCCACAAAATATCTCTCAGAGCGAGATTGATACTTTAGTAGATTATACGAAGAGACTGGCAAAAGGACTTAATGTTATCGGATTAATGAACATCCAGTACGTTCTTTTCGAAGGAAATGTATATGTAATCGAAGTAAACCCTCGTTCTTCTAGAACAGTTCCTTTCTTATCTAAAATCACAGAAGTTCCGATGGCGAACCTTGCAACAAAGGCAATCTTAGGACAAAAACTGAAAGATTTAGGTTACGAAAACGGATTGGTTCCAAACAAAGAAGGAGTATTTGTAAAAGTACCGGTATTCTCTTTCTCTAAACTAACGAAAGTGGATATCTCTTTAGGCCCGGAAATGAAGTCTACAGGAGAAGTTATGGGGAAAGATACAACCCTTGAAAAAGCACTTTACAAAGGATTGGTAGCAGCGGGAAGAAAAGTTCCTATGCACGGATCTATCCTGTTTACGGTAGCAGATAAGCATAAAGATGAGGCAGCAGCTCTTGCAGCAAGATTCCATGAAGTAGGATTCAGAATCTGGGCTACAGAAGGTACTGCGAAGTTCTTCGAAGAAAAAGGAATCCCTTGCAAAATCGGATACAAAATCGGAGAAGAAAGTGTAAATCTTATCGACCTGATTCAGAAAGGAAAAGTTCAGTATGTTGTAAATACCACTACAAAAGGTAAGCAGGCAGAAAGAGACGGATTCCAGATCAGAAGAATGAGTGTGGAAAACGGTGTTCCTTGTTTAACTTCAATGGATACAGTAGAAGCAATCCTAAAAGTAATCGAAAGCATGAGCTTCAAAATGGAGACGATGTAATTTCGGACTAGAATAAATATTAAAATCCCACAAGTTATCTTGTGGGATTTTTTTATCAATTAATCCAGAAAAAATAAAGGATTCTGTTTACTTTTGCAAAAGCCATTTAAACTCCAGTACAATGAATATAAAATCAATTACGATAGGATTTCTATGTTGTATTTTCGTAGCAGTGCTTTCAGGATGTTCCTGGATAACTGATTTCTATATTCAAAACCTGACTGACTCCAAAAAAATAATTAAGATCAATTACAGTTATCCCATCTCAAAAGCAATGGATAATGAAGCCGACAGCTTTGCATTTAATTATGAAAGTGGAATATTGTCACCTCGGTCTTTCTATAAAATCAAAACCCAAAGTCTCTTGAAAAAGTAGAAGTGAAAGATTCTTCCATTGTTCTGGTGCTTTATCCAAATTCAACAACAAAAATTTACAAAAGCCATAATGGAAGCTGGAGATATAGGATTAAGAGTGTTGAGATTAATGGAACCATTTTTTATCCTTCAGAATTAATAAATAAAAGCAGATATATCAGTAAGGATTATGTTTATAAAATTAATTAAAAGTTTACTATGAATTTTTATTTGAAAATACAAGGGGCTTTTCTAAAAAGCGTAATAGCGTTTATACTTATTATTGGTTTTCAGGCCAAAGCTCAAAAATCCCAGTTTAATATTGTGGGAAACTGGGAATCTATTGATTACTGGAAGAGTAAAGGCAAAGCAGGCTTTACAAAAGATGGATATGTATCCATTACAATTAATGGGGAAGAAATTGACGGCAAGAATTTTATCATCCACGGAGGTCCTAATAATGGACAAAAGGGAGAATTAAAATATAAAATTGATATGGATAAAACACCAATTGAGATTGATTTTATTGCAATAAAAGATAATCAGGAAAAAGGAAGACTGCTAGGAATTATTGTTCCGGTTAACGATTCAAAATTCCTTATGCTGATCAACATGAATGGGAAACGGCCTGAAAGTATAGATCATGACGAAACAATGACACTTACAAAGATTGAATAAAATTGATGTGAAAACAATTTAAACCTCATAGATTTCAGAAATCTATGAGGTTTTTTGCTTTAAAACAGGAGTCTTTCATTATTTTTATTCGATACATTTGTCCTTATTGAAATTAACAACCAATGAAGAATGAATAAAAAAGCAATTAAAATTTTACTCAACACCATAAAAACTTCCCAGAACGAAAGTGTAAGGGATTGGTTTTATTGGGAAACCTATATGCAGTATATCTCTGAAGATGATTTTGAGTATGCAAAGAAACATTCTGTAATGTATGATCAGGAAGAGATAAGTCATGATGAAATTTGCAGAAGAATTAAAAGGGCTGTGGCTGGTATTGAAAAACAGAAAGTTGTAGATGCTTTCGTGTATAGTTTAGGTACCAGGCAACTAGAATACCGCTCATTTTTATCCAGCTATTGTATTGCAGAAAGTCTGGAAGAGCATAGCTTTACACCAAGTCCGGAACCTAATGAAGGCATCTGTGCGATATGTGGGCTTCATACTTATGAGTTTGAAGATCCTATCGAATTCAATACAATCAATTATTTCAAATACAAAGATGGATGCTGTTTTGATAGTTTAATCCAGATTTTATTTGATCTGGAACAATTTCCAAAACTTCCGGTTGTTAAACCCAATGAAAATGACTACAAGATTCTCAATGAACTAAAAGGAATCATTGAAACATCAGAACCCAACGACAGAATTTCTCAACTTAAAAAGAAGATTTCCAAAATAATAAAATCAAACGATGAAGAACGGTTAGGATTGTTAGAAATATTGGGAGTGATCGGAATTTTACATGATGATGCTCATTTTGGATATGCTGATCAATACGTTACCTATCCGGAAAGAGAACACAGACCCATTAGGAATGATGATGTTGGTTATCCTGCAAGATGGTGGCAGGGAAAATTTGGAATTGATGATGAGAAGTGGAAGTACTGGTTTGAAGACAATTAAGTAATTGTTTATCATATTATCCTACATTTAAAAGCAAATTTTCAATACAAAAAACAGGGTTAAAATGAATTCAGGAGCGTTTTTACCATATCAAATTAAAATTACATGATGTTTACCGAATTATTTATAAATTAGAGCGTTAAAATTCAAGCTGTTATTATTATTTAAAAACTAATAGAATTTCCACCAAATCAAAATATAACCATGGCAGAATATTACGCAAAATCAAGCAATTCTTTATCTTTTGAAGTTACAAGAGAAGAAAGATTAATTGGAAAACTTACTTATACAAGCTGGTTTAAATTTAATGCTGTTATTGAAATTGCTGATGGACAAACCTATCAGGTGGAGCCAAAAGGTTTTTGGGGAACTACGATTGAGCTTAAAGATCATGAAAGAGTGCTTCTGAAATTCAGGATGAACTGGAACGGAGAAATTGTAGTGCAGACCTATTTTGACGGAATTAAAAATGGTTATCTTTTTAAACACAGAGGTATTTTTAAAGAATCATTTGTCCTTACAGATCAGGACGGCGTTGAGCTGATGATCATAAAACCCCATCTGAAATGGACTTCCATGAATTACGAATACCAGATTACCACCTCTGATGCCTTTGAAACCTTCCCCGAAAAAGAAATCGTTTTAATTAATGCACTGCATTGCGCCAATTATTATATGTCGATGATGGCCGCTGCCGTGATATAAAAGATAATTTTAGATTTTAATAGCGATGTCATTCTGACACAGAATGAAATTCTGCGAATATTGTTCAAAGAATCTCATTAATAATGAACTTGTTTAAACTTTTTTGAAACATTAAGATTGTATTAAGGTATTGAGAGTATTAAGATAAGCTTCGCTTTAAGCTTAAAAATCAGAATGATTTATCTTAACTTAATTATGCTTTACTGCTTAAATCCTTCTTAATGGTTTAAGAAATATCCAATATTTTTTATAAGTTTAAACAACTTCAATATATGTTGTTACCAATAAGATAAATAGTCTTTACCTACTTTTCCAAAGCCTTTGAAACAGCCAAACTATCTTCCAGCAATCTGTAGCGTGTAATTTTATTATTTTGAATACGCATCTGAATACAGAATAAAGACTCTACAATTTTGCCTGTTTCAAGCATTTTCGTTACAAATTCTCCTGTAATCACGGCATTTTCATCATCGGTAAAAATATGATCAATTTTTGCAGAAACAGGTTCTGTATTTTTCCATAGCAGTTCAAAAAATTCGGCGACTTCCTGTTTATTATTTCTTACTCCCAACCAGAGTGCTTTTTGTTCATCTCCAGGTATATACCAGTCTACGGTGTCAGAAAAAAGATTAGTTAATTCTGTCAAATTTCTTTCCGACATAAACTGTAGAAATTGCTGGGTGGTTTCTTGGATGTTGCTGTTCATTTCTTGAAAATTATAATCAATAATTAACTTTGTATAGAGTGATGAAGATAAGAAAAATTCATATTCTAATTGTTGTTTATTTTCATAAAATCCTTTATTGATCGGTTATTTCATTAAGGAAGTTTTATGATTTGTATCATGTTTTTATTTAGAATTAATAAAAATAAGATAATTTTGCAGAACTAACTTAATTATAAACATGAAAAAAACTATTATTTCTGCAGCTCTATTAGCCGTAACAATGCTGAGTGCCCAGGAAACGGATACCATCAAAGTGGCTGAAATCCAGTCCGTATCCCTTCAGGGAACTCACAATTACAGAACCAAAAAATCTGAATCCATCGCAAGACTTCCTCTTGAAAATCTTGAAAATCCTACCGTTTACAACTTTGTACCCAAAGAAATCATCAGTGAAATGGGAGCAATGGACTTTAACACAGCCATGGCTTCTGCTCCAGGAGTGGTGGTAAGCAACAGTGTCAACGACAGCGGGAATGACATTTTCATGAGAGGTTTTAGCTCCAATGCCAGTTTCAGAAACGGGTTGATTCAAAACCCAAGAGTTCAGTCCGAGATCGCTAATATCGAGAGAGTAGAAGTAATAAAAGGCCCATCCGGAACTTTATTTGGAGGGACATTAGCCAACTATGGCGGTGTGGTGAATATCGTTACGAAAAAACCACAGGAAAACTTCGGAGGAATTATCAATTATACCACCGGAAGCTGGGGAATGAACAGAATCACTGCAGATGTGAATACCCCTTTGAACAAAGAAAAAACGGCATTGGCAAGATTCAATGTCGCTGCCTATTCTCAGGATTCTTTCCAGGATGCAGGCTACAACAAAGGATTATTTTTCTCAGGAAGTGTTTTGTATAAAGTAAGCGACAAAACCACGGTGACACTTGATACAGAGTTCCATGCTCCGGACAAAACATTGAATGCTTATGTAAGAAACTCAGAGAAATTAACCTTACACTCAATGAAAGATCTGGAAGTCGCTTACAAAAGAGCATTTACCAGTAATGATATCGGGTCCAAAAGAACCAATTTTGTGACAATGGCTGAGGTAACTCATAAATTCAATGATCAGTGGACTTCAAGAACATCTTATCAAAGAGGGGAAGCTAATGAAAATGAGTCGATCTTTTTAGTGCTGAGATATCTGAATAACAATCAGGTAGAAAGAATGATCCGTCCTTTCGACAGCTTTAAAGTAACCACAGACAATATTCAACAGAATTTTACAGGAGATTTTAAAATAGGCGGCTTAAGAAACCGATTGGTAGTGGGAATAGATTACTTCCAGCAAAGAACAAAATATCAGTTCCCTTACTATGAAGCCAATGGATACAGTAATGTTTTCATGCCTTATGACAAAGTAACTTTGGACAGTTCTTCAGCATGGGATCCTATCTCAAGGAATAAATTCATGAATAAGGAGAGAAAATCCACAGAATCTGATATCACAACATTCAGAACGATCAGTGGTTATATCTCCAATGTTTTAAATATTACAGATAATTTACTGGTGATGGCCAGTTTAAGAGTAGACAGCTATAAAAATGACGACACGGTGGTAAACGGTGTTGAAATTTCTACGAAAAACGGATATCCTGAAAATAAAGTTACAGGGTACAGTCAGACCCAATTTTCACCAAAGTTTGGATTGGTGTATGAAATAGTAAAAGAACAGATTTCATTCTTTGCCAATTATGTGAATGGTTTTAAAAACTATGCGCCATCTTTGAATGAAGTGGGTGTTCTGACAAAATGGGATCCTGAGCAGGGAAATCAGATTGAAACAGGTTTCAAAGTAGATCTTTTTCATAAAAAATTACTGACAACCGTGAGCTACTATAATATTAATGTTAAAAACAGGCTGGTTGCAGATCCGGGCGGAATAGGAAGTATTCAGGATGGTAATATCAAAAGTCAGGGACTGGAAATAGGTATCATTGCCAACCCTTTTAAAGGATGGAATATCATTGCCGGATATGGATATAACGATAATAAATATGATGACCGAAGCAAAGATAGCGGAAAAAGAATCGCCTGGACTCCAAAACATGTAGCTAATCTATGGACAAGTTACAAAATCATGGATGGAGCTTATGAAGGACTTGGTTTCGGAGCTGGATTTAATTTCGTAGATCAAACTTATATCAATATTACCAATCATTTCCTTGCTCCGTCTTATACTACTGTAGGTGCTACCATTTTCTATGATAAGAAAAAATACAGAATCGGTCTGAAAATGAATAATGCTCTGAATGAAAACTATTGGAACTTCTACGGACAACCACAGAAGCCAAGAGAAATCCTTGCCAATTTTGCATTCAAATTTTAATACCTAAAAACAAAAATAATCTCAAAAAAATATAAGGATGAAAACCGCAAAGGTGCAACACTTTGATTTATAATACTCACTATTTCTGAAGCCTTCAAATATGCTAAAGTAAACGGCAGCAGAAATAACTCTTTTCACTTTACAAACACGCCATTATAAATACAATTGCGCCTTTGCATTTTCTACACTTACATTTTTGATTGGATGAAAACAGATATGGAAAATAAAAAAACGAATCCTAAAAAAAAGCAGGGAAAATCCCTTACCAAAAGGATCACCGGTTGGTTACATCTCTGGCTCGGGCTGGTTTCCGGAATCATTGTGCTTACTGTTACTCTTTCGGGAACTGTATTTGTCTTTTGTGACGAAATCATTGATCTGTGCGGGGGAAGTGCTAAATACGTCAATGCTCCGGCTCATACAAAAAAGATGACCCCTGAAGCGTTACTTGCTCAGTTTCATCAACAGGTTCCGGACAGAAAAGCGTTCTATTTTGATACTTATAAAGGTGCTGACAGAAGTTTCAGAGTAGCTTCAGCCACCAAACCGCCTAAAGATAAAAATGCAGATAAAGCAGAGAAACCAAAGAAAAAAGGGCGTGGCCCGCGAGGTGTATTTGCTTATCATTATCTCAACCCTTACACCGGGAAAGTAATCGGTTCTACAAAAAGCTATGAGTTTTTCTATGTTGTAGCCCATATTCATGCACAGCTACTGGCAGGAAAGTTCGGGAAAACAGTAGTCGGTGTTGCTTCCATCATATTTTTTGTTCAGCTTATCGGTGGACTGATTCTCTGGTGGCCAAAAAAATGGAACAAAACAACAAGAACAACAGCTTTTAAAATCAAATCCGGAACAAAATGGCGCAGGAAAAACTACGACTTTCATAATGTTTTTGGGTTTTATTCATTACTTCCGGCCGTATTTATTACTATTACAGGATTGATTATGGCCTATGAGGTTTTAACCAATCTTACCCAACAGGCTTTCGGAGGAGCTGTAGATGCCCATACTATTGCGGAAAAATATGAACCTAAGTTTGATCCGGAAAAGAAAGCTTTGACTTATACTGATTTTGTAGACAGAAAGTTTAATGAGTTTCCTGATGCAAAACAGTTCAGAATGAGTATTCCCAGAAATGATTCCGCAACGGTATACCATGTTGGAGTCGCTCAGTTTATCGGATTGAAAAGCCTTATCAACGGAAAAAGTATGGAAACCAATAAATACACCGGAAAAGAGATAGATTATCCTAAAGAAGTTCAGATGCATGAAGTGATAGAACATATGAATTTTGATCTTCACGTAGGCTACTGGGGCGGCATGTTCGGTAAAATATTCACATTCATTATCGGAATTATCTGTACCAGTCTCCCGATTACCGGATTTCTGATCTGGTGGGGAAGAAGAAACAAATCACCCAAAAAGAATAAAGAAATTAAAAACATTCATCAACACAGAAAAGATTCACACCATGAACAATTGGTTTAAAATTATATACATTCCTGTATTTTTACTGTTTACATTGGGGAAATCCCAGGAAAAACTGACGATAGGAGAGAAGCAAAACGTATTTTCAAAAGTTCTCAATGAAAACAGAGAAATCTGGGTTCATCTGCCCAAAACTTATAACGACAATACCATCAATCCTGCAAAATATCCTGTCATCTATCTTTTGGACGGAGAAATCAATTTTGAATATTATACAGGATTAACGGATTTCATTGCCAGAACACCCTATGCCGATATTCCGGAATGTATTGTTGTCGGAATTAAAAACACAGAAAGAACAAGAGATCTTACCCCGACAAAGTCTGAAAAGAAAAGTCCCGTAAATCCTTCTCTTACACTTTTTGCAGATAGTGGAGGTGGTGAAAACTTCGTGAAATTCATTCAGGAAGAGCTGAAACCATTTATCAGCAAAAACTACAGGACTCAGAATTATTCTGTGTTGGTAGGGCACTCTTTCGGAGGATTATTTGCTATTAATACCTTCCTTTTATATCCTGATTATTTTAATGCTTATGTTGCGAATGATCCTAGCTTATGGTGGGATCATAAAGTGACCATTTCCAGAACGAAAGATTATCTGGAAAAAAATAAGAACTTTCCTGAAAAAAAATCACTGTATGTTTCCCAGGCAGATAATGAAGAACAGCAGAAAAACTGGAATTCTGATATGACACAGGCTATTGAAGAGTTTAAAGGAATTATAGAAAAGAACGGTTCTTTGAACTATAAACATCGCTTTTTTGAAGGAGAAACCCACGGAACGGTTTCTTATCCCGGAAATTATGAGGCTTTGAAATTTATATTCAAAGGATTCAGAACGGATATAAAACAATTGGCTAAAAATCCCAAACTGCTTGAAGAAGATTATAAACAGTTTTCTGAAAAAATGGGAACAAATTTTATTCCTTCAGAAACTTATCTGAATGTAGTTATCAAATTCATGAAGAGTAACGGCTTCAAAGATTCCGAAACTTATTTTATGAATCTGAAAGACAAATATTATTCTAAGAAATAATACGCTGAAAAAGAAACTCTCAAAAGTCAAACAATTAGGCTTTTGAGACAGTTTCTTTTTTATATATACTAATTTTAAAATTAGGTTTTGGCTAAAGCCAATGGAATTGCTGATATAATAAAAAACGGGCTAAAGCCCGTTCCTATTGAATGTTTCTCTCGCAGATTTTGCTGATTGAGCAGATTTATTCTCAAAGATTATCCGCACAGTTTGTCATTCCATAGGAATCCATGCAGATTCTTTTCAGGTTAATGCCTGTTATCACAATTAATCGGGAAATCCTTCTCCTTTTGATCTAAAAAACTGATGGAAGGACAGCCAAAAGACTGCGCCATGAACCCAAAAATAACAGGAGGTTTCCCTTTGAAAAGATGGCCTGTCCATTGGGAGATATTGGCTTCATCAGCATCTATTCCATAAAGAGGCATAAATTCTCCTCCATCACTTCCTGCAAGACTGAATGTCTTTTCCGCAATTTTTTCTTTACGATCATTGATTACTACAAGTTTGCGCTCTGTGATATTTCCTTCTTCAAGATAATCCTGCAGATAATAGGTTAGATTTTCATATTGTGACTGATAAGTTTTTCCCAGAGCCAGTTTTGAGTGAGAAAAGTATTTTTTTGAAATATCAGCGTTGGCTTTTTGCCATTTCACAGCTTTCATTTTATTGTCTACGAAAGGATTTTTATTTCCAAAATAAGCGATGGCATTATTATAACGGTCGTATTCTGTTGTTTTTTGATGAGTGGCTACCTGAAATCCCATCATATAAGAATCCGGATCTAAATCCTGATCATCGGAATAAGGACTTAAATAAGCCACGGCCTTTAGCTTGCTGACTGGCATTCTTTGAAGCAGGTTAGAGCCATACTCATAGATGTACAGGGAATCATTTTCAGTGAGCTGAATTCCGTTGAGCAATTTTTTTCTGCTTGGTGCATCCAGTTCAAAATGCTGGAGTTCTTCGAAAGACATCTGTTTATGATTTTTAACAATTTCTGCAGGCATCGGTTGCTCTCCTTTGTAGATATCTGAAACAGAAATGAAAATATCCATATCAGAATCTTTTTCTGCGGATGAAATAACAGACAGACTGAATATATTAAAGTTGGTGTAATCTATTTTCTCTTCAGTTTTTACTGTTTTTATAGTATCATTCGTAATTTTTGTTTCTGTGGTAACCGTTTTCTTCTCTTCTTTTTGACAGCTCACAATAACCAGTTGAAAACATATAAGTGCTGCTACAGTTTTAATCTTTATCATCTTTCTTAATAGTAAAGAGTTATTAATATTTTAATTCATTTTGTAATAAGGTTCTGAAAAATATTTGCTGGGTTTGATGTAAGCCATTTTCCTTTCTGCATCAAAGATCCAGATAAACCTGCGAAGCATATCAGCACCGATATAACTTACATTTTGGGTTTTCAGTTCACCGGAGAAAAATCCTACGGAAACATCTTTAAAAACACTATTTCCCAACTTGAAATACGGCAGAACAGCTTGTTTGGTCGTTAAAGTTTTACCTTCAGAATTTTTTAATGTTTTTTCTCCCGTTACCTTCAGTTTTTTCTCCAGATTCTTTTCTTCTGCAAACTCATTGCTGTACAGAAGCGCTCCGGAAAATCCGGATTGCAAAACAAAATAGGCTTCCTGTTGTTGATCACCATCAAGGACATTGTCTGCGGCAAGATAAAATCCATCATGATCCAGAATGATATTGATGGGTTGGTAGCCTTTGAGATCCGGCATTTTGTCGTACATCACAAACTGGTTATTATCGTAATCAATTTTAAATGTTTTCCCTTCAAAAATTCCGGTTCCGATTTTTCCGTCTGCTTCGTGGCCTGTTAACTGATTGTCAAAAAAACGTACATTTTTCTGAGTGATTTTTCCGATTTGTACTGTATTGTGGTCGCTGAGTTCTTCTTTGTTGAAAATAATATGATTTGCTTTCTGCTTGCCATCAGGAGAAATGGCATAATCTTTCATGGCAATCTGGAACATCAGATTCAGCGAATCCTTTTGGTTGACAAGGGTTTTGACAATAATATTATTGTGCTTGGTGATCCGGAAAGGGATGGTCTGCTGTGCTTTCATACCGTAAAATCCGGCCGAAAGCAGTATAAAAAGTACTGTTTTTTTGAGCATTATCAGTGATTAGTGTTTTAAAACTTTAAAATTACCTATTATCTTTGGAAAAGCAAATAATAAAATGAAATGGTTGAAAAATTGCTTCAGAGTGGAATCCATTGGGAAAAGAAAGAATTCAGACGAAACGAATTCCTGAAGATTTCAGGCAGTATAGACACCCATATTTATTTTATTGAAAATGGAAGCGTCCGGATTTTTATGATGGATGAAAATGAGGAGAGGATTATTCGCTTTGGATATACCGGAAATATTATAGTAAGCCTGGATTCCTTTTTATCGGGAAAACCTTCGGATCTTTATATTCAGGCCATTAAGAAAACAATGGTAAGAATGGCCTCGAAAAAGGATTTCTATGCATTTATACAATCAAATGAAGAACATATGAAATTCTGGATGAACGTGTTGGAAGACCTCGTATTACAGCAGCTTGAAAGAGAAAAAGACTTGCTGATCAATGCTCCCGGAGAACGTTTTGAAAGAGTTTTAAAACGAAGTCCGAAACTGTTTCAGGAAGTTCCCAATAAATACATCGCCAATTATCTGAGAATGTCGCCGGAAACTTTGTCCAGACTTAAAAAATCTTGAGTTCAGTCAAGATTTAAGAACATTCAGATCAGCATATTTGCATAAAAAACGTAATGAAAATTTCAACCTCAGAATTACTGAATGAATTAAGAAATAGAACTGAAGAACATTTACACTTTGCTGAAATGTTGTCTTTAAAGACGGAACATGATCTGAATTTCAGAACTTCAACAGAAAGCTGGAGTACATTGGAATGTCTGGAACATCTTAACCGGTACGGAGATTTTTATATTCCTGAAATTAACCGTACTATTTCTTCTGCCGGAAAATCTTCTCAACTCTATTTTAAACCCGGAATTCTTGGGAATTATTTTGCTAAAAGTATGCTTCCCAAAGAGAAACTGAATACAATGAAAACACTTAAAGCGATGAATCCTATCCACAGCAATCTGGATAAAAGTGTAGTGAATACCTTCATTAACCATCAGGGGAAATTACTTGAGTTATTGGAGAAAGCGCAATATATTGATTTAGAAAAGACAAAAACAAGTATTAGTATTTCAAAGCTGATCAAACTGAAATTGGGAGATACCTTTCGTTTTGTTATTTATCATAATGCAAGACATGTTGAACAGATAAAAAGAATTTTAACGGATTAAAAACAAGTTATGATTTCCAAAAAGCTTAATTTTAAACTAATGGAAATTATACACCAAAAAAACATATCAACCCCGTTGGGCGAAATGATTGCCTGTGCCGTAGATCAGGGGATTTGTCTGCTGGAATTTACTGACCGGAAAAATATTGAAAAGCAATTGAAGGCTTTATCAAAGGTTCTGAATGCAGAAATTGTAGAAAAAGAACATCCTCATTTTGTTCACCTTGAAAAAGAACTGAAAGAATATTTTGACGGACAAAGAAGTCATTTTGAAGTTCCATTGTTTACTACCGGAACTGAGTTTCAGGAAAAAGTGTGGCAGCTTCTCCGTGAAATTCCGATGGGAGAAATCAGAACGTATAAACAACAGTCAGAAATACTGGGAAACCCCAAGGCGATACGTGCCGTAGGAACAGCCAACGGCATCAATAAAATTGCTATTTTAATTCCCTGTCATCGGGTGATTGGTTCAAACGGTGAATTGGTTGGATATGCCGGAGGTATCTGGAGAAAACAAAAACTGCTGGAGCTTGAAAAGGCAATCTTATTTTAAAACCAAAATTTACATTCAGAGAATTATAAAAAATAGATGTTCATTTTTCGGTTGTAGAGCAGGTAGTAATCTTTCTATTTTTGAATAAAAAAATTATGATCAGTTTTAAACAGTTACATCATGGTGAAGAACCATTACTTTTGGGTAATGTATGGAATGTAGAAAGCGCAAAGGCATACGAAAAGCTGGGCTATAAAGCATTAGCAACCTCAAGTTCGGCAGTCGCACTGAGTTTAGGATATGAAGATGGAGAGCAGATGACCTTTGAAGAATATTTTTATATCATTAAGAGAATCAAGGCCTCCGTTTCAATTCCTCTGTCGGTAGATCTGGAATCCGGATATGGTCATGAAAATGATACCGTTGTGTCCAATATTATGAAACTTATAGAAATTGGAGTATCAGGAATTAATATTGAAGATACAAACGTTATTGACGGAACACGAAAACTGCTACACAGAGATGTTTTCTATAAAAGATTAAAAGATATTTTTATCAAATTAGGAGAAAACAGAGGTAAGGTATTTATCAATGTACGCACAGATCCTTTTTTATTGAATATTGAAAATGCATTGAAAGAAACTTTAGAGAGAATTAAACTATTTGAAGAACTTGATGCTGATGGTGTTTTCGTTCCAGGGATGACAGCTGAAAATGACATCAGGACGATTACAGAAGCAACCTTTCTTCCTGTGAATGTTATGGCATTGCCTGATTTACTGGATTTTGACATGCTTAAAACATTAGGTGTAAAAAGAGTTACTTCAGGTGCTTTTATGTACAGACACATCTACAGAGAGCTTGAAAAAGCAAGTCAGAAAATTACAGATACAAGAAGTTTTTCACCTCTTTTTATTGAATGATGGAACTTACCGAAAAAATCATGTATGAGGCATCTTATACCAAAGATGTTTCATTCGAAGGGATATTCTGGATGGGTGTAAAAACCACAGGAATATTCTGCAGACCGACCTGTACCGCAAGGAAACCTAAATTTGAAAATGTAGAATTCTTTTCCAATACTAAAGATGCGATGCTCAAAGGGTATCGTCCTTGTAAAGTGTGCAGGCCTTTGGAAAATCTCAATGCTACACCTCCGTATATCAAGGAGTTACTGAAAGAAATTGCTGATGATCCTACAGTAAAGCTTAAAGATTATGATCTTGTAAAAAGAGGATTGGAACCCGCAACAGTCCGCAGATGGTTTCTGAAACACCATGGAATTACGTTTCATGCTTTCCAGAGAATGTCAAAACTCAATACTGCTTTTAAAAAGCTTCAACAGGGAGAATCAGTGACAGAGGTAGCATTTGATACAGGATATGAAAGTCTGAGCGGTTTTAATGAGAGTTTTAAGAATATTTTTGGAGTATCACCTAAGAATAATTCCATGGAAAAGATCATTGACCTGAAGAGAATAGAAACGATGCTGGGAACGATGATAGCCTGTGCTGATGAACATGGAATCTGCCTTCTTGAATTTTCCGACAGAAAAGCGCTTCCCACAGAACTGAAGAGTATTGCAAACTATTTTAAAGCAAATATTATACAAGGAGAAAATCCTCATTTTGTTACGCTGGAAAAAGAATTGAAAGAGTATTTCGAAGGGAAAAGAGTCGTATTTACAGTTCCTCTTTCTCCTGTAGGAACAGCTTTCCAGAAAGAAGTCTGGAATATTCTTCAGGAAATTCCTTATGGTGCTACAAGAAGCTATCAGGAACAGGCAGATATTCTGGGAAACCCAAAATCTGTAAGAGCTGTAGCCAATGCCAATGGTCTGAATAAGATATCCATTATAATACCTTGTCATCGTGTAATTGGCAGCAACGGACAATTAACAGGCTATGGAGGAGGAATCTGGAGAAAGCAAAAATTACTGGAACTGGAAAAGGCTATTTTGTTTTAGAAATATAAAAAGAATTTTATCCTTATCTTTCGCCATTTACAATAAGTTTTTTCCTCTTTTTATGAAATCGAAAATTCCGGATATCTTAATTTTTTCCAGACTGATTATTGGGTTTATCATCATTTCTTTAAGTGTAATTAAAATTGAAAACTATCAGATTATTACTGTTATTCTGTTATCAATCGGGTTATTAACTGATATTTTTGATGGAATTATAGCAAGGCATCTTCAGGTTTCAACTCAGAAACTCAGACGTCTGGATTCTACTGTTGATCAGATTTTCTTTATCTCGGTAGGAATTGCAGCGTATATACAATGTCCTGAGTTTTTCAAAACAAACGCTTCCAAAATAATCATTCTTGCAGGATCTGAAGCCCTTATTTATCTGGTAAGCTTTTTAAAATTCCGAAAGGAAGTGGCGACACACTCTATTGGTGCCAAGATCTGGACTTTATTACTTTTTGGAACACTGATTCAGGTCATTTTACAATGCCAATCTATTGTTTTATTTAACCTTTGTTTTTGGGTTGGTTTACTTACCAAAGCAGAGATTATAGCCATTCTTCTTATACTGAAAACCTGGGCGAATGATGTTCCTTCTGTTTTTCATTCCATACAACTGAGAAAAGGGAAAACGATTAAGAAAAATAAATTGTTCAATAGTTAATCATTTACTTTTTATAAGGATTTGATTAAAAAATACCTTCATAGAAAAATATCGGTAAAACAAAATTTAACGAAGTTTGGGAAAGCTATTTCGTTTTGATTTTTGTAATTTTAAGCAAAAATTTACACGTGAAAAAGTTAATAATAGCAGTTTGCATTTCAGTTTCAGCATTCAGTTTTGCTCAGGATTATTCTGTACCGGCAGCAAGTCCGCGTCAGAAGGTTGAGCAGCAGTTTTCTATGTCTAAGATCTCTATCGACTATGGAAGACCAGGAGTGAAAGGACGTAAGATTTTTGGAGAATTGGTTCCTTATGGCCAGGTTTGGAGAGCAGGAGCTAACTCATCTACAAAAATTACTTTCGGACAGGCCGTTAACTTCGGAGGGAAAACAGTACCTGCAGGAACATACGGATTATTCATCGTTCCTACAGAAAAAGAATGGAAAGTTATCCTTAATAAAGATTTCCAGCAATGGGGAGCTTATACTTACGATCCAAAACAGGATGTGGTAGATGTTACAGTACCAGTTAACAAATTGACCGACAAACAGGAGTGGTTTGAAATCACTTTAAATCCTACTGATGAAAATACAGGAAACCTGGTCATCAAATGGGATATGGCTCAGGCAGAAGTTCCGTTGAAGCCATCAAAACTAGACACTGTCATCAAGATTTCAGACAAACTGAAAGAAATCAAGAAAATAGAATCAGATTCTACTAAAAAGAGCTAAATAATGAATTTTTCTGTTCAGCCTGTTTTAGAGAATGAAGAATTTCAATTAATCCCCTTACAGCAAGGGGATTTTGAATCTTTATATGAAGTAGCTTCCGATCCGAAAGTCTGGGAACAACATCCCAACAAAGATCGATATAAGAGAGAGGTTTTTGAAAACTTTTTTAAAGGAGCTATGGAGAGTAATGGTGCTTTCAAAATTATGGAGAAAGCCACCGGAGATATATTGGGAAGCAGCCGTTATTATAATTTTGATGAAGAGGACAATCATATTTTCATCGGATATACTTTCTATGGAACAAAATCATGGGGAAAAGGCATTAATCCTAAGGTAAAAAAACTGATGCTGGATTATATCTTCCAGTTTGTAGACAAAGTTCATTTCCACATTGGAAAAGAGAATTTCCGTTCGCAGACAGCTTTGGAAAGATTGGGAGGGCAAAAAATTGCTGAGGAAGAAGTAGCTTATTTTGCAGAGCCTACAAGAACCAATTTCGTGTATGAAATTAAAAAAGAAGATTGGGCATGAAAAAATATAAAATCCAACAGTCACCATTTGTAGTGCCTACTACAGACGGAAAACTGATCGAAGAACACTGGGGAAACTCTACGGGAAATTCTACTGTTTCAATTGCTCACATGGTGGCCCCTCCGGATTGGAGTGAACCTCACCAGACTCCTGAATTTGATGAATTTACCTACATTATTTCAGGGAAAAAGCAATTTGAAATAGACGGGGAAATTGTTACGCTGGAAAAAGGGCAGAGTATTCTTATTGAAAAAGGAGCGAGAATCCGTTACAGCAATCCGTTTTCAGAACCTTGCGAATATCTTGCCATCTGTCTTCCTGCATTTTCTATGGAATTGGTACATAGGGAAGAGGAAGGTGTAGACTAATAAGCGATTAAAAAATATATAAAAAGCAAATCTGCAGAAAGGTAGGTTTGTTTTTTTATGCCATGCATTATTATTTCATTCTTTTAATAATCCGGAGAAACTCATCTTTTTTTCTCTGAGAAACCTGTAAAGAAGTTTCATCGCTCATGATGATATAACCGCCACGGCCACGGATGTATTTTTCAACATGTTGAAGATTGATGAGGTGCTGATGATGAATACGGACAAAACCCTGATCCTTCAGTGTTTCTTCAAAGTAGGCCAATGTATGGGATATCATCATTCTTTTTCCTCCTTTGAAAAAAATGGAAGTATAATTATCATCAGCCTGAAGACGTACAATATCCATAGTATGTACATAGACAAGACCTTCCATAGTTGGCAATGCAATTTTGCTTTGTTCTACAGGAATTTTAATATGATGAAGCAAGGCAGATAATTGTTGGATTTTGTTTTTATCCTCTAAAAGTTTAGCCACCCTGTTCACTGTAATAATCAATTCGTGAATCACAATGGGTTTCAGGAGATAATCTACTGCATGATGTTTAAATGCCTGTACAGCATACTGATCATAAGCAGTAACAAATACGGTATAAAAATTAATATCCGATATCTTCTCAAACAATTTAAACCCATTTTCAACAGGCATATTGACATCCAGAAATACCAATTCCGGAGACTTTTCTATAATGACCTCCACAGCTTCATTCACAGAATCTGCTTCCCCGATTATTTCAATATCCGGGCAATATTTGGATAAGAATCTAAGAAGAGTTTCGCGTGATTCCTGTTCATCATCTACAACGATAGATTTTATTTTACTCATAGGAATGGGGTGTTTTTAATAGTTATTCTCACAATGGTTCCCTGTATTGAAGGATCTGTCGTTTTTTTATCAGTAATTTCTGTTGAAATAGATGTTCCGTAAAGTTCATTGATAGCAGAAATTCTTCCGGCGGTAATTTTTAATCCCATAGATTTATAATCATCTGGTCTGCTGTCAAACTCACGCGCTTTTTCAAATCCTACACCATTATCTTCCACAATACAAATGATTGAATCTTCACTTCTGCTGCAGGATATCCTTAGAGTTCCTCCTGTTTTCAAATGTCTCAATCCATGGCTGATTGAATTTTCAGTATAAATTTGGAGAAGCATCGTGGGAATTTTTATTTGCTCCAATCCGGGTTCTACAAAAATTTCATAGGTGAAATGGTTTTTAAAACGCATCTGCTCCAGTTCAATATACGTTTTAAGCATAGCCATTTCTTTTTCTATGGTATTCCAGTGTTCTTTAGAATGGGTGAGGGTCTTTCGTATAAGATCTGAAAAGGCTGCCATATAATAATTGGCATTCAGTTCATCTTCTTTTCCATAATAGTTCTGAATGGCGTTCAGTACATTGAAGATAAAATGAGGGTTGATCTGTGCACGGAGCGCCTGCATTTCCAGTTCTGCAATTATCTTTTTTCTTTCGGTTTTTTCTGCTTCTTTTTTACGGATAATACTGATGCGGTGTCTGTATATAATGATAATGAAAACCAGCAATAACAGAAATATTCCTCCCATGAACCATAGTTCTTCCCAGAATGGAGGTTTTACAACAATGGCAAGCACGGCGGGAGTTTTATTCCAGGTATTATTTTTTCCGGAAGCCCAGATATTCAGATGATAGTTACCGGGTTTCAAAGCTCCGAGGGTTAATGTGCTTTCTTCTGTAATCACTGTATCATTCTCCGCTCCGGAAAGAAGATATTTGTATTTAATATCTTTTTCATCCAGATACGAAATAGCAGTATAGGAGATTTGAGCATTATTCTGATTGTATTTGAGACTGACCTTTTTAGGGTAATAAACGAGACTGTCTTTAAAAACAGCTTTCAGAAAATACACTTTGTAAGGCTGACTTTTACTGACCTGATCCTGATCGATCATAATAATTCCATTCGATGTGGCAAGAAAAGCCTTTCCTTCTCCGAATGTAATGTTATTGATCATATGGCTCGGAACTCCGTCAGCAGCCGAGAAGTGATAAATAGAGTAGTGCATTTGGTCATCAAAAGTGATTCTTGATAAACCTTTATCTGTATTGACCCATAATCTTTCTTTCTCGTCTACATAAGCTTTTTCACAAATATTACTGATGAGTCCATTCGTTGTATTCAACTTGATTATCCTTTTGCCATCCCGAATGAAAACGCCATCAGAATGAGTACTGATGATAAGTCTGCCTTTCAGGAAATTCAAAGAGGTGATGCGGTTTTTGCCTAAAGATGGATCGTGAATGAATTTTTTTAAAGATGGATTATAATAGAATAAACCCTGTACTGTCCCTAGCCAGTAGATTCCTTTTTCGTCAATAGCGGTTGCCGGAGCAGCTATGGTGGTGGTAGTCAATTCCGGCAATTTGGTGAATTTCTTTTCTTTCAGATCATAAATAAGCTGATTCCTTTTTTCATTGCTGGTTTGACTTATCAGTACGGCGTTATTTCTGATAGATGCTGATTTTTGAGAAAATTCCAGAATCTTTGTGTATTGATTACCGGTAAGACTGCACAGATATAAACCTCTGTCTGTTCCGGCGAAAAAGGCATTGTTATTAATTGGGGCAATATATCTGAGTCTGTTCCATTGTCCATCGCCCAGTGTATATAATGGTTTGAAGCTGTTTTTATCTCTTATCATGATGGCACTGTTGTTATATCCTGCCAAAAGTTTTCCTCCCGGCAGATATTTCACGGTAAGAACATTATTGTCAGTAAGTCCATCATCAGTAGTATAAATGAGGGTTTTATTGGCAGGCTGCATATAAACACCTTCGTTGGTAGGATACCAGCTATTACCCTGATTGTCTATAAAGCTGCTGTAACTTACAATACCTTTCATTGCAATGTATTTGGGGCTTTGACCTGTTCTCTGATCAGGATCATATTCCAGGATTCCGCTTGTTGTACAACTCCATATTTTACCATTTTTACCTATCGTAAGATCAAGGATATTGCTGGGCATTTCAATTTTTTTGACCACCGGTTTATTTCCTTTAAATACAACATCATATAAGATATTAAGATGTCTTGTATAAAGGTGACCTTTGAAATAGAAACATGTTCTAACCGCTTTTTCTTTAAAGGTATGAATGATTGTTGATCCCGGATAATTATTCCTTATGATTCTCTTTGCTGACACATAGTAATCTTTTCCCTGATCAGAAAAATGTAAGTAAGGAGACTGTGATGTGCTGTCTTTGGGATTGGAAATGCTGTTTTTACCTATAATATATTTCGTATGCTGATTAGAATAAAGACTCCATCTTGGAACAATATCGTAAAAACCAATTTTCTTTTTTTCCAGGAGACGGCATAGTTTATCATTCTGTGCAGAATACACTTTTCCATTATAAATGTAGGTTGGGCTTCCGTTATAGGTGCTTACCCATAATCTCTGCCAGGAGTCTTCCCATGCCTGAAAAGTTTCATTGTCCGGAAGTCCATGATTACTGGTAATGGTCTCAAAATGATGTCCGTCAAATCTGGAAATTCCCCAGCTGGTACAAAACCAGATAAATCCTTTGCTGTCCTGATATACGGAGTATACCGTATTGCTTGGCAGACCGTCACTTAAACTATAATGACGAAGTTGCGGCTTCTGGCAGTACATCAGCAGACTTTGAAATAACAGGAATAATATGAGGAGGTAATGATACATAGTTTTCAGGCTAATATAAAAAAATCTCCAGAATGAGAAATACCTACATGTGTCATATTTACAGCTCTTTGTCTCATTGAAAGGATCAAAATACTCGCCTGGGATTTTATCTTACTCACTTGCTCATTAGTTCTTTTTATTTCCTTAAAAAAGAGACAACTTGTACCTGTTTATCGGTAACGGCGTCCCGTGACAATAAAGAACGCCATCACAAAAATATTATCTTATGAAAAAAACTTTAACTAAGATCTTTCGATCATCAGATTCATTTTTAAAAAGAAGAAAAACAAACCTTCTTATTTTTGCTGCTTTATTTTGCAGTACGGCTTTAAGTGCTCAGTTTGTTCCCGTTAATCCTTCAGGCACAACAGTAAGTGTAAAGAGAGAAGACCAATCCCCAGTCCCATTACCCAATGCTCCTGGATATGTTCCTTCTCCCGTATCATTGGAGTTTAAGACAGGTACAATAGTAGAAAAAAAAGATTTCCCTGCAGGTCAGATTACTAGTCAGAATTTTTTACTTCCAGATGTCTTTACAACTATAGGAAGTCCTCCTGTAATACGTACTTTTAAAGTTTCATTTTCTAATCCTGGATTAACAAGCAGATATTATCCCATTCCAATGGCAATTGATGGAGCTACAACCATTATTCCCGGGTGCTGGTCACCTGAGATGGACCCAGGATTATTTTATTATGGAGGACCTAATACCCTTAGTAATCCTAATAGAAGCTACGGGTATGGGGTAACACTTACCCGTAAGTCTACTACTAATTACCTTCTTCAGTGTACTAAATTTCTCTGCCACATATGTGATATTAACCCGTGTAATCCTCCGACTCTGACAGCTAGTAAATCAAGTACGTCCGGGCAGAATAAAGCGAAACTTTATCCAAACCCAAGCAACGGGTTATCAGAACTTTCATACACTGCTTCAGGAAGAGAAACCATTACTGTAATTGTTACTGATATTGCAGGCAGAACAGTATATGGATATAAGACGGATATTGAAGCTGGAACTGTTAAACTGCCTATTGATATTCAAACCTCATTACAAGGAACCTATTACGTCAACTGGAGCTCCAGCAACGGAAACTCAGGTTCATTACCATTGATCAAGAAATAAATTTGTACCGGTAAAAACTAATAATGATGAAAAAGCGCACTTTAGTGCGCTTTTGTGATTTATAATACTGAAACCCTTATGAATACTGTTTCTGAAGAAATATTTACTCCAATTGATAGTATTTGTTTTTGAATTATTTTGTAAGTTCGCGGACTTAAAAAAATGAACTAAAATCTATGAAAAACAAATTATCAATTGTATTCATGCTGGCAATCGCGCTTTCTACCACTTCATGTGCAACCATTTTTACAGGAACTCAGGATTCAATCGCTTTTTCTTCAAGCCCTGAAGGAGCAAAAGTATTTCACAAAGGAATAGAAAAGTGTACAACCCCTTGTACTACTAAAATCCCAAGAGCTTTAGGTAAGCAGATGGTTACATTTGAAAAAGAAGGATTTGAGAAGCAGGAAATAAAGTTGACAAAAACTTTTAATGCCGTGACTTTATTGAATATTATTCTGGGAGGAGCAATAGGAGTAGGAATTGATGCTGCAACAGGTTCTCTGACCAAATATTCTCCCAAAAAATATGATGTTGAGCTTCAGGCTAAACCGTAATTAAGCTGATAATATAAAAGTAAAAAGGCAAATTCATCAGTTTATGAATTTGCCTTTTTTTATGTTTATTTTAAAATTTCTTTCAGGAAGAGCAGCGTATGATTCCATGCTCTTTTGGCCATTGTTGCATTGTAATCCGGTGATTTCGGATCTGTGAATGTATGTTTAGAATGAGCGTAGGTGATGATCTGCCAGTCGGCATTTCCTTCATTCATTTCTTTGATGAGGTTATTGTAATCATCAGGAGTTACACTTTTGTCATCTGCCGGATTTTCAACCAGGATTTTAGCCGTCAAAGTCTCATTTTTTCTGCTCTGATCTCTGCCCAGACTTCCGTGGATGGAAACCACACCTGCTACAGGAAGATGTCCTCTTGCGGATTCCAAAGCTCCTGTACCTCCGAAACAGTACCCGATAACTGCTACTTTATCAGAAATAGCTCCGTTTTTCTTCAGTTGTTCCAAAGCCAGTGAAATTCTTTTCTGGTACTCCTGATAATTCTGTTTGTAATATCCGGAAGTTTTAGCGGCGGATTCATTGTCTGTCGGAATTTTTCCTTCACCGTAGATGTCAGCAATAAAAGCAATATAGCCTTGCTTTTCAAGTTCAATAGCGGCTGTTTTAGCTTCTTCATCAATACCTTTCCAGGCTGGAAGAATGAGTACTCCCGGAAGTTTTTTTCCTGTATTGGAGGTAATAAGGCCATTCAGCTTCTGGGAGCCGTCCTGATAGGAAACAGTTTTAAGTTTCTGGCTGAAAAGGTTTCCCGAGGCCATAATCATTGCGGTTAATAAGATGGAACGTATCATAATGAATGGTTTGTGAGTTAGTAGGTTGTAAAACAGATTAAAAGTAAGAAAATATTTAAAGAATTAAACCTCTACGCCCAATTTCTTCAGTTCATTTGTTAAATCCGTATCCGGAAAAACCTGAATGGTGGTAAAACCCAAAGATTTTGCCATTTCAATATTCCTTGTATTATCATCTATAAAAACCGATTCTTCAGCTTTTATATGATATCTTTCTAACAGAACATACCAGATTTTAGGGTCAGGTTTGATCAGTTTTTCTGTTCCGGAAACGACTATTTTTCCTTCAAAAATCTGGAAAAAATCATAGTTTTCCAAAGCATATGGGAAGGTTTCTTCAGACCAGTTGGTTAACCCAAATAGGTTATAATCTGTATTTTTAAGTTTTCTTAGAACTTCAACGTTTTGTGGAATATCACTTCTCAGCATTACCGTCCAGTTGTCGTAGAAAGCCCGGATTTCTTTTTCCCATTCCGGGAATTTCTTTACCTGAATTTCTGTTCCTTCGGCAAGGCTTCTTCCCCGGTCCTGTTCAATATTCCATTCATCATGGGTAATATTTTCGAGGAAATATTCCATTTTTTCGTTATCATTAAAATAATCTTTGAAATAATATCTCGGGTTCCAGTCCATGAGTACGCCTCCGAAATCAAATATGATGTTTTTTATTTTCATAATAATTAATATTGTTGTGATTTACTGCTTTTTTTATTCCGGTCTGTAAAACTGATACTGTCCGTCTTCATAATAAGCATTGATATGCTGAAGCCCGTTAGTCAGAATAATTTCTCTGGCTCCGATAATAGAATTGTATCGGGCAGTCTGCTCAAATGTTTTTTCTGTTAGTTTGATCTGCGGAGCTTTACATTCAATCAGAATTACGGGTTCGGTTTTTTCAGTAACCAGAAGGTCAATTCTTTTGGTAAGGCCATTCAGAACAATCTTTTTTTCGGTAATCAGAGCCGATGTGGAGTAGGATTTTACAGTAAGATAATAATGTATCCAGTGCTGTCTGACCCATTCCTCAGGAGTGAGCAGAAGATAAGTTTTGCGAACCAAATCATAAATAAAAAACTTATCTTTGTCTTTCTTGAATTTAAAATCAAAAGTTTCCTGAAAATTCAGTTTTGGAAGTTCCATTAATAAGATGAAAGAATTAGATTTAATCCTCAAAAATATTAAAAATAAAGAAGTTTTACCTATTTATTTTTTCCACGGAGAAGAAGCTTACTTCATTGATGTTGCTGTAAAAGCCCTTGAACATAACTTTTTGGAAGAAGATGAAAAAGCTTTCAACCAAACGGTTACTTACGGAAAAGATACTTCTTATCAGGAAGTTCTTTCCCTGGCAAGACAGTTTCCGATGATGGGAGATAAGCAGGTGATTATTGTGAAAGAAGCTCAGGATTTACGATTCAATGAAGAGGAAAACAGAATTTTGGAATCTTACGTTGACAACCCTGTTCCTTCTACTGTTTTGGTCTTTGCTCATAAGCATAAGAAACTGGATAGCAGAAAAAAAGCAGCCAAAGCCTTAGATAAAGTCAAAGCACTTTTCCTGAGTGAATCTGTAAAGGAAAGCAACTTACCGAAATGGATTTCAGATGAATGCGCAAAACTGAAAATCAATACAGCTCCTAATATTTCTCATCTTCTGGCAGAATATCTTGGAAATGATCTTTCAAGAATTTCCAACGAGCTGAACAAACTGAAAATGATCCTTAAAGAAGGAGAAATCCTTGACGGAATCATCGTTGAAAACCATATTGGAATTAGTAAAGAATATAATATTTTTGAACTTCAGAAGGCTTTGGGAACGAAAAATGCCAATGCAGCTTTTAAAATTGCCCATTTTATGGGTAAAAACCCAAAGAATAATCCTTTTGTCATGATGCTGGCAAGCCTTTACAATTATTTTTCAAACGTTATTATTTATCAGACGATGGCGGGGCAGCCACCACAGACCATTGCTTCACAGATGGGAGTAAATCCTTATTTTATCAAAGACTATGCAGAAAGTGCCAGACTTTACCCTTTGAAGCATGCCACAAGAGTCATTTCTATTTTACGTGAATTCGATATGAAAGGTAAAGGACTCGGAGCGGTAAATATGGGAGAAGCGGAGTTGATCAGAGAACTGGTGTACAAAATTATCAATGTAGATAAGATTAAGATGAAGGTGTGAGGCGAGTTGCGAGATACGAGGTAACGGCTGCGTGATAAGTGTTGCGAGGTAACGGGATATGTGATTCGAGGTTTGAGGTTTAATAGAAAAAAGTTTTAAATTTTCTTACCAACCTAAACCCTGTAACACAATAACCCGAATCCCGAATCCAAATAACCCGAATCCCGGAACCCGAACCGCAAAACTCACCCCACAGCAGCTGCCATCGAAATTCAACATATCAGATATTGACAAGTATCATTAAAATAACTTTAAAAAGAAATTAAAAATTCCGAAATTAGCAGTCTTAATTCAAATTAAATCTTTTCGAACAAAGTAAATTATGGAGCAAAACATTTTAGATTGTGTGATCGTTGGATCTGGGCCTTCTGGCTTCACCGCTGCTATCTATGCAGCAAGAGCAGACTTGAAACCTGAATTGTATACAGGTCTGGAGCCGGGCGGACAATTAACAACCACTACAGAAGTTGACAACTTCCCAGGGTATCCAGCCGGGATTACAGGTCCTGAAATGATGATGGATCTGCAAAAACAGGCAGAAAGATTTGAAACCAAAGTTCATTACGAAATGATCACTAAAGCTGAATTCTCTAAGGAAGTAGGCGGTATTCATAAATTATATGCAGGAAATAAAGAGATCCTTGCTAAAACAGTAATCATCTCTACAGGAGCTACAGCAAAGTATTTAGGTCTTGATGATGAGAAAAAATATGCAGGAGGTGGTGTATCAGCTTGTGCTACGTGTGACGGATTCTTCTACAGAGGAAAAGACGTTGTAGTAGTAGGAGCGGGAGATACAGCTGCTGAAGAAGCTACTTACCTTGCAAAATTATGTAAGAAAGTAACGTTATTGGTGAGAAAAGATGTTTTCAGAGCTTCAAAAGCAATGGTTCACAGAGTGGAAAGTACTCCGAATATCGAAGTGAAATTCCATCATGAATTAATCGGGATTGAAGGAGAAAACAGTCTTGTAGAAAGAGCTGTAATCATTAATAACCAAACTCAGGAGAAATCTACAGTGGATGTTGAAGGTATCTTTATCGCAATTGGTCACAAGCCGAATACGGATATCTTTGTAGGTCAGGTAGATCTTGATGAGAACGGATATATCGTGACTGAAAAAGGTTCTTCAAGAACAAATCTTCCAGGTGTATTTGCTGCCGGAGATGTTCAGGATCATATCTACAGACAAGCTATTACAGCTGCAGGAAGCGGATGTATGGCTGCAATGGATGCAGAAAAATATTTAGCTGAATTACACTAATCCTATTCAGCTTATACAATACAAAGCGTACCCGATGGGTGCGCTTTTTTTGTTGGAAAACACAAAGGAGAAGAGATCTTCAAATTATTTTGAACCATTAAGAAACTTGAAGCTGTGAAGGATATTTAAGGAAATTTCTAAGATTTTTCAAAAGATTATTAAAACTCTCGCAGATCATGGAGATCATGCAGATTTTTTTCGTAATAATTTATCTGCTTCGTTTGCAAAATCAGCGAGAGACTTAAAAATTTGCATTTATCAATTTTATCGGAGATAAAATCCTTGCGCCCTAAGGCAGTATGTTTTTTAATATTTTTAGCGCCCTTGCGTTTTT
>NZ_JAMZGF010000005.1 GCF_024158915.1 Chryseobacterium sp. S0630
TGAACAAAACATTTTCCCGCATCGCCTTTTCTATTTTACGGGAGGAATAAATATTTTCCATATACGCAAAAACCATCACTTTGAGCATCATCAGGGGATGATAGCTAGGGTTACCTTCTTTGCGGTATGCATCTAATAAAGTCCTGATGTTGATCTTGTCTAAAACTTCATTTACAATCCGCACAGGATGATCCATAGGAATCAGATCGTCAAAAGTATGCGGAAATAAAACCAGCTGATTTTGATTATAATGCTTAAAAGCCATATATCTAATTGATTACTAAATAAATATACAAAAAAAACAAATCAAAATATATAAAAATTATTTACTTTTTAACAAGAAAAACCGCCTCAGTTGTGAGACGGCTTCCTATTGAATAATGTTATATTGAAATTATTTTAACCACAGATTAGCATAGATGTTGTGACGATACAATCGAATTCATCATTCATCATTTATAATTCATCATTATAAAATCCTTCTATCATTCATTTTCATTAAAGAAATCGCTGATGCAGAGTTTTCAGATGAGAGTTTTCTAGCTTTGTTGTTATTAAAATTAAACTATGATTAAAGGAATATATGAAACCCATGTTCAGGTGAGCAATCTGGAAAATGCAATACAATTTTACACGAAAGTATTAGGATTAAAACTGGCTCACAGAGATGAAACCAGACCTATTGCTTTTTTATGGGTGGGAGAAGGAAAAGAATTTATGCTGGGGTTATGGGAGCAAAAAGAGAATCTTCAGACCAGACATTTTGCTTTTTCCAGCAGTAAAGAAGATATTTTGAATTATTCTGTGGAGTTTCTTGAAAAAAAGGATTTAAAACCATACAATTTTCTGAAAAACGGAAGTATTGAACCTATGGTATTTGCATGGATGCCTGCACTGGCCATTTATTTTAATGATCCTGATGGAAACCAGCTTGAATTTATTTCTATTTTAGAAGGTGAAGGCAGACCCGAATTGGGAGTACTTAGCTATGAAGAATGGCTGAATCAGACTGGCAATTAATAAAAAGTTAATACAACACAGTGGCGCAAGATGTTGCGCCTTTGTGTTGGTCAACAAAATGATAAGATGAGCATCAGCAGTATTTAAACATTGATTAGTTTTTTCACTGCCAGTACATGTTTACAGGGACCTCTTTCCCCCTGATATTTACTGAACCACTCACAGGTACAACGTTCTTTTTCTTCTTGAATGATCACTGTATGATGTACACCGGTTCCTTTTACTCTGGCTTCTGTTCTTTCTTTATTATTATTTAAAATTTCAACTTTTCCGTCTTCTATCAATTTTTCTGCATTTTTTATGCGGGGATTGAGTCCGATAATACGGCTTAATTTAAAAGGAAGTCTACGATAGAAAAATTCTCTGTCATTAAGATCGTACCCCAGTAATCCCATTGCAGCAAGCCTGCCAGTACTATTTTCAACTTTGTCAAAACCGATATTCTCTTCCAAAGCAAGCCTGCCAGGATTAAAAGTCTGATTGGCAAAGGCATATTTATCCAACGCATCAATCCATTCATCAGGAACATCTGAAATCAGGCTATCCAACACTGCACCTTCACCTGAAAAACCTCTCCAGCATTCTCTCGATAAAGAAAAACTGAACCGGATATTTCCCATATTGAGTTGCCATGTTGTAGACTGCATATTAGCATGTGCGAAAACCTGCAAACCATCAATATAAGGAAGAAGAGGTTCTAATAGACGCAATCTGTGAAGTCCTCCTATACAAACAGAATCTGCAGATTTTACCGGAGAAAAAATAGGTTTATTTCCTCTCACAATTAAATAATAATCTGACTTCACCACTCCTTTAGGCATTCCTCTGAACAATTGCTGTGTCTGGATTTTATTGAAGGTATGACGCTTTTCTGATTCTGATAAATACACCTGAACAGTTCCCAGTCCTTTGATCCATTTAACAGGCAATGGCACTTTTCTTTCTATGACCTTACTTTCCTCCTTGTATAGCCCAACTTCTTTTTGTCCTACAGAAAGCATAATTTTTTCATTCGGACGGATGCTTCCCAAAGCCGTTATCATAGGCTGATTGAAATCCACATTCGTTGTACCGTTTTCAAGAAACTCTCCATCCAATCCCTCAGGCAGCACATCTACTCTTGCATACACTCCTGCACAATGAGAAAAACCTTCAAACCTTAGTCTTTCATTTCCTGCCGTTACTATGGGATCTTTAAGAAGTGCCATCTGAAAAGGTGACAGGTTAAAACTGGATTTCACGATGTTGGAAAGCGTAATCAGACATCGGGCTAAAATAAAGGGTTGTCCTACATTTCCCCAGAAAAAACAGGGAACATCGGTATTTTTGTCAATCTCACTGTATTTAGCAAGAAATAACTCTTCAAGTGCTCCTCTCCTGACTAAAGAGGAAGCTCCTGAATAGTTGTAAATCAGCGTATCTTCCATGTTCTATTTTTTCAGAAGAAGATTACATATTTTTTTAAGACTCGAGTTTTCTTTCCAGCTGTTTAATTTTTCAACGACTTCCTGATGTACTGAGGAATGGTTCAAAGCCAATACTTCATGATAGATTTCCAGAATTCTTTTCAGATTGGTAACAGGTTCTTCCATTTGAAGCAGAATATTGAAAATCAATTCTTCAAGAGCCGCATTATGATTTTTACTTACATTAAGCATGTGATGCTGCATAAGATCAGTCAATCTCTTCACCGGTGCCCATTCTAATTTTTCGTGCAGACCAATCACTCTTCCCAGTCTTGCATTATCCATCATCTGGCAAGAAATATGTTCAAGCCAAATTTCAGCAGCTGTTCCACGAATGGTCTTATCACTGTCCAGGAAAATAGTCCCAAGAAACAGATACCCAATTTCATCGAGAGGTTTTTTGATCTGGTACAACGTATTTGCAGTGTTCAGAACAAGACTTCTTTCAAAAACTTCTGCAATTCCTGAATAGAAAAGGCAGTATTTAATTACCTTCGCCAGCGCGTTTGCAGGTGTATTGGGGAAGCAAAGCATCAGTGCAGGAATTTCGTTAAGCTCTTTCTGCTCAGCAACAAAATATTCCATGAATAAAGGTTCTTTTCTTTTTTCAAGATGATATTTTGGAATCGTAATATTGAGCTCTACCGGATAATATGAGTTTTTCTTATTATCAATGGTTTTCCATTGATAAGCCCCTGAAAAGAATTCTGCAGGAATATTATCATATCCGAAATTTTTAAATTCCTCAAAAACAGTTTCCGGTGAACGGGTAATTCCAGCTGTCATCCACCATGAAGGGTGTATAAACTTACCTTCCGGCTTTTCATTTTTTCCCAAGAAGAAAAGCAGTAATTCTTTATATTCACCTTTTAATCTTTTCTCTGCTTCGGCAATAGCTTTTGAAGTATCATCTAATGCACAACGTTGCAAGGCCAGCTGAATATCCAGATGATGAGGCTCTATATTGCTGTTCTGATAGCTCTCCAGCCTTTCTACCAAAGTAACAGGAGAAATCCAGCATGGTGCATGGGTTATTGGAAACAACAAGGGAAGTTTGTCACCGCATTTTATTTTTTCAACTGCATAGATAGCAATATCTTTAAAGGCCTGTCTTGCAGGGCAATCTGCCCCAACATCTTCTATCGGGCCTAGTTTTTTCTGATAATTGGAGTAAGACTCTCTCGTAGCTTCTTCTTCTTTGGTTTTCTGATATATTTTTTCCAGATTCTTTAGCTGAACAGGATATTGTTCCATCAAAGCCAAACCATAATTGATGATTGCATTGCACAGTAAAACATTCAGATAAGGAACTTCCCATTTCGCAATGGTTTTACAAGCCTTCAAAAATACAGGTTCCACCAGTTTCACAGATTCTGCATCCACGTCTCCGGCAAATTTGATAAACCCTGTCAAAGCAATATCACAATGATAGCTGTAAGGGTCATCCATTGCCAAAGGAAGATAAAACATCAGGTCTTCAAAATTCTGAAGTACCTGTACTGCATTTTCGTCTGAGGTCAATACTCTTTTTTCCGAAGCTATCGCCTCAAGTTCCGGCTGTTTCTCTTCAATATATTTTACCAAAAGAGGGCGCACATTGGTCAGTATATTATCTGAATAATGGGAAAGTGCCTCTATCATATTTTCTGAAGCCGGAATGTATTTAAGAATGATCTTTGCTGCTTTTGACTGTATGCCGTCATCTTTACTGACAAATGCTGTACTTAAAGCCATTCCGAGCATATCCGGATCCATTTTCTTTCTCTGGAATATTTTTTCAGTAAGTCCCAGACTGGAAACCACTACTGTTTTTACCTCAGAGCTTAGTAGATTCGGAAGATAATGTGAAAATTCTTCATTCTTAAATTCTGAAGTTCCCACAATTTTTTTCAAGTGGGATAATATTGTATTCACGGCTTTTGACTGTGAAGAAACGAGCCCTGCAAGTAGTTCATCCTGTAAATCGGATAATTCTTCTTCCGTTGGTTTTAATGAGGTAAATGCATCCATAAACCAACCCGTGACATTTTTATTAAAATTCCTGTTGGCAGCCAAAAGGCACTCTTTCAGAAATCTTTTTCTTTCAATTTTCTTATCCGTAATAAGCTTTTGAACAATAGGAAACCATTCTTTGCGGAAAGGCAAAGATTTGGAAGGAAATTCACACAAATACCAAAAATGAGTATTGAGTGTTTCAGGATGACGGTCAAGATCTGCCGGATAATTGCTCAGATGATGTCCCAACAATTCAGGTTTAGGCTGTACATATCCTTTCTCTGTCCATCCTAAAATATCTTTATAATTAAATGCTGTAAATTCAGCTTCTACTGATTCATTGATAAAGTCTGAAAACCAATCCGGGCATCCCCATTCCAGGATCTGATCAGTTTGTTCTGCATTACGGAAAAGACTCCAGTAATTTTTACCAAAATTCTTTTTGTCCATGCAGACAAATGAAGCAATATCTATAATGGAATGCTGATTCACAGATCCTGCCGTATGGTAGGAGTTTTTAGTCATTACAATTTTACTGATCTCACGGTCCATTTTCTTTATAGACGGTACCAGTGTTTTCCTTTCTTCAATACTAAGCTCTTTTAGAAAGGGAATAATCTCATGTATTTTTTCCTCATTAAGGATCTCATAAAGTCTTTCTTTCATGGTGCTTTAATTTGATGTATAAATTTGTTTCAGGTTATTCATTTTTTTCCATTCTTTAGGTTGTCTGACAAGATTTTTTTTCATCCCAGACTGATTTGGTTTTAACAGTTTATGATAAAGCCCAAAGAACTTTTCAGCATTCAAAACTGTCTTTTCAACTGTTGAAAGAATGGGTATCAGCAGTTTTCCGGAAGCAACATTACAACTGGTAATCAGACTGATAAGTTTGGGAATTTTGTGGATAAATCCTTTTATCTGATTCCATACAAATCTTACCTTTTTACCGATTATTGTTCCCAACTTCATTTCTTTAAAATTATTCAAAAACATCCTGTTTATAAGGCTTCAAAAGCCGTACCACAGAGCGTTTGATAGTATTAAACAGTCCCAAAAACAAGAATAAACAAAGCCTCTTCCGGGAAGGGTATTCTGTTTCATCCAAACATTCGGAAACACAACATCTATTTAAATAAAATACTGATATACAACACTTAATGAGTTTTACTATTTTTTCCCTGTAAAAGCAGAGTCTGAAAAACAGGATACCGTATATAAAATTCTCATCAGATTATTATCATAAACACCTTGATAAAATTGAATGAAGTATTTAAAAAAAGAAGTATTATCAGGAATGTAACGATCAAAGAATTCACTGACAATGTCAACAGGTGTCTTGTCATATCCGGAATTCTGTTATTTGTACTCGTTTCCTGTTTTACAATACGTCAACAGTTTAAATTTTTCACCTGAAAACCTTTATCAATAAGCATAAACTCATTCTTATCGGCTAAAATAAAAAAAAATGACTGACAGACAGTAAATTATCCCATAAAAGTGATTTTTTTAACAAATATTAAGTTAATTAAAACAATAGCTATCAAAGCCTTTGGTAACATAAAAACAATTCCCTGTTTAAAGATATATTAATGAAAAAGTGGTTAAAAGCGTTATACCATGATATTTACACAACATTTGGTGTCTTAATTCCAGAATTTAAGATACCATATAACAAATCAGGTTAGCTTACCAATACGTTAATTTTTTTTAAAATAATAAAAACAGGATTGTAATTCTCTAAATTTTATATATTTGCAAAATAAAATACTTGACAACTCAAACACTTTTCAATGATAAGCACAGAATTATTATTTTTAATAAACATCAATAAACTACAGTCTGTAATTGCCAGAAAATTTGATTCTCTGAGCGTTCATGGTCTGGGATTCAATGACTTTGTTATTCTTTATGTACTCTATTCTTCCTCTGAGAGTAGAATGAGAAGAATAGATCTTGCTGAAAAAATAGGTCTTACAGCATCAGGAGTTACCCGATTATTGAATCCATTGGAAAAAATCGGACTGGTATCCAGAGAAACCAATGAAAGAGATGCCCGTGTAAGTTATGTGGTCATCACTCCTAACGGTAAAAAGATATTTGAAGAGGCTAAGCTGAGTGCTGAAAATATTACTAAAGAAATTCTTTCTTCCAAAAAGGGTAAATCTCTACGCATGGTCAATGAATTTTTATTTGATTTAGGAGGAAATATACAATAATGAAAAGATGAAAAATGCATTAAAAAAACAACTAAGAGAAAAGGCAAAAGACCATACAACAACAATGGGAGTACTTGCTGTTACTAACATTTCAAACGGGAAACAATATGTTCAGGCTTCTTTAAATCTGGAAGCACTGGTGAATAAGATGAAATTTCTTTTAAACGGAGGACTATTTACCCATCCACAATTACAGAAAGAATGGACTGAATCAGGAAATGATTCTTTTACTTTTGAGTTTGTAGTCGTTGTTCCGGATCAGAACAACAAATTTATCAACTATCGTAAAGAGATTCAAAAGGCTGAACAGTCTTATATTTCCGGACTAACTACAGAATTATATTAAAGTGATGTCAAAAAAATATCTATCTCCTACTTTTGAAGCTGGAAAGCATCTGTTTACTAAAAATATAAAAGGGGCCATTATTAATCTTAACCTTATCAGATTAAAGATGGAAGCAGATTATTCTGAATATCCGGATCTGAAACCCAATGAGCAAACAAGTGGTTGGGATGCCTATCTTACCTATATCAGGGAAACCGAACCTTATTTAAAGGAAAGTGGCGGAGAAATTTTATTTATCGGGAAAGGAGATCAGTTTTTGATAGGTCCTGAAAGTGAATATTGGGATCTATGTCTCTTAATCAGACAACAAAGTGTCAATGATTTTTTCGGTTTTGAAAAGAACGAAGCTTATATGAAAATTATGGGTCATAGAATGGCCGCAGTAGAAGATTCCAGACTTTTACCATTGGAAGAAGTATTGTTGAATGTAAAAAAAGATTAAATGAAAACAGTCAAAATGAATGATGTAGAATTATGCTATGAGGTATTTGGCGAAAAAAATTCTGATGTCATTGTATTAATTCCCGGATTAGGAAGTCAGATGATCCGTTGGGATATTACATTTTGTAATCTTCTGGTTGAAAAAGGCTTTAAGGTGATTCGTTTTGATAACAGAGATTCGGGGAGTTCTGTTTTTAATGCAAAAAGAGAAATTCCTTCTGGTAAAAGAATTGAAGAGATTTTCGAGAATCTCAGTAAAGAAGGGATTTCTTATTCTTTGATGGATATGGCGAATGATGTTATTGGTCTTCTTAATCATCTAAATATTGAAAAGGCTCATATAGCTGGACGTTCCATGGGAGGAATTATTGCACAGCTTTTAGGTTCCTATTATCCTGAAAGAGTTTTATCATTGACGATCATTATGTCGACCTCTATGAATCCGTCTCTTCCTAAGCCTGATCCGGAAGTAATGGCTATGATGACACAGGTAACTGCTGATCCTGTTCTTCAGAAAGAAGAGTATCTAAGAGAAAAGATCCGTTTTGCAAAGAAAATATCGGGTTCGGGATATATTTTTGATTCGAATCAGGAAAAAGCTTTGCTTGAAGAGGAACTTATACGTTTCAGAACCAAAAACGGAATTATCCGGCAGCTTTTAGCCATGGGTTCCTTTCAGTATAACTCTGAAGTGCTGAAGAAAATAACCGTTCCTACTCTGATCATCCATGGAACAGACGATCTGATCTTTCATCCTGATTGCGGAAAAGATATTGCGGATTCTATTCCCAATGCCGAATGGCTTCTTATTGAGGGGATGGGACATTCTATTCCGGTGGAACTTCACAACTTTATTTCTAACAGGATATCTGATATAGCATAATAAAAAGACTGCCTCATCATTTGAGACAGTCTTCATTTTTTAAATATCTGCTTTATTTCAGATGATTTAATAATTCTTCAGGCACCAATGCAGAATCTTTGCAATGTTTTTGGCGTCATCTACTCCTCTGTGGTGAGTACCTTCTAAAGTCATACCCAATTCACCCAAAGCTCTGTTCATTCCGACACTTTTCCTGATCGTAGGATGAATTTCACCAAATAATGTCTTCACATTGATGTGGTCATCACTCATCGGATAATCTGTGTAGAATCTTCTTGCCTGGTTTTGAAGCATATTCAGATCGTAGTTTCCGTAGCTCGCCCAAGTCAGTTCTTCCGAATCATATTCTGCTCTCAGGATATCGAAAGCATCATCCAGCATGATTCCTTCATGATCCAGCATATTTTGGGTAAGAGTAGTCAACTCCGTACAGAACGGACTTACTTTTGAATACTGGGGTTTTACTAAAATCCCTTCATTTTTAGAGATCTTACCGGTTTTTGCATTCATAATGCATACCCCGATTTCAATGATCTCACTTTCCTGACCTCTTGGCGGGCGGTTATCCCAACACGTTGCTTCGAGGTCTACTATTAATATATTATCTGTTGTTTTCACTTGTTTAAAATTTAATTGTTAAAGCATGGATGATATGGGATGGAGGAAGTTTTAATAACGTCTCATTTACTTCCAGCCTCCATCATCAGTCTTCCAGCCTATTTATTATTTACAGAATCTTACTTAAAATTCTGGCTGTGTTATAAGCATCGTCTGCTCCGCTGTGATGAGTGCCTTCAAAATCCATATTCAGATAATGTAAAGCTCTTTTAAGCCCTATTTGTTTATGCAGTTTAAAATGTCTTTTAAATTCATGCATCACATTCATATAGTTTTCTGAAAAAGGATTGGTTATCCCGAGCCAGTCACATTGTTCTATGATCTGCTCTCCGTCGAAGTTTCCATATCCTGCCCAGGTAAGCGGTGCAGAATGGTATTGATCCCTGATTATTTCACAGGCTTCTTCGAAATAGATTCCTTTTTCTTCTATCAGTTGCGGGGTAATTCCAGTCAATTGTGTACAGAATCTGTTGATTTCTGACCGTTCCGGAATTACATAAATGCTTTGTTTCTGGGAAATTGCTTTTGATGTTAAGTTTAATTTGCAAATTCCTATTTCTATAATATCGACCTGTTGCCCAATGGGAATCCTGTCGTTTTCCCAACATGTGGCTTCCAGATCGATGATTATCATCTCATTGGTTGTTTTCATGATTTTTTAGAAATTAGAAGCCAGAGGTTAGAAATTAATCAGGTTTATACTTCTCATATCCTCAAGCTTCATTTTCATCGTTAATTGTTAATTTCTGGGAGCAAATGGAGGCGTCCATTTTTTCCTCTTCATTATTTCTTTGACTTCCTCGTAGGAAACCGGATAAAAGTTGTGGCAATCTACCCCAACGTCAAAACTGAGTGCCATTTCATCATCCGGTAGAGTTCCGTGTGAATGGCCGTATAATTGCCAGACCCCGCGATGTGAGCCATTCCAGGTACGCATGGCGTAATGGAAAAGAATGATTTTCTGTTTTCCATTACTTTGATCCGATTCATCAATTCTGAGTTCGTGGTAATCTCTGATGGAAGCAAATCGTTTGGGATACGTTAAAGCAGCTCCTTCATGATTGCCCTTGATCAGATGAATATTACCATGTAACCGATCTAAAATTTCTTTTGTAAAATCCGGTTTTCCTAAACTCATGTCTCCTAAATGGTAGACTGTATCACCGGGCTCAACTTTCTCGTTCCATCTTTTAATGAGTTCTTCATTCATATGGTCCAGTGATTCAAAGGGTCTCTCTGAAAACTTTATAATATTCTCGTGACCAAAATGATGGTCTGCTGTAAAAAATATATTGGGTTTCATTTTTTTAATTGTTTTTTTAACTACAAAATTCCCAGTGTCATTCTGAATGAAACGAAGGGGAATGAAGAATCTCTAGTACTTTAAACAGATTCTTCCTTCGTCAGAAATCGTAGATTCGACGTAGTCAATGACACATTCAATGTTTAACTTAGTAGTTTTTGTTTAATAAATATTTTTAATTAATTCTTGCGAAACGCTTTATAAAAAGCAGTTTCTATTTCTTCCTGATCACTTTCCGTGTATCTTCTCGAAAAGTGAATCGGAATGGCTTCTTTCACCTTACATTCATTCATGATTTTTCCTGATGCTGAAGCAAAACTGTGAGAGTTGATCTTTGCAAATTCCTGATCAGAGTCCTTGTAGAATGTTTCTATATACACCAAATCCGCTTCTCCAAAAACCGTTTTTATTTTTTCATAATTGTCCTCGGCTACTGCATGATCCATGATAACACCCAATTTGTAACCTTCATTAAGGGTTAATAAGTGGAACAATTCTGTTGCTTTGTAAACATTCCCTTCGATTTCAATCTCTTTCCCTGCATCCTTATTTTCAAATGCAGTCTTCAGCTCACCAATCCACTTTCCTTTTTTGAAATCTGAAGCATTTTCACTGAAGCTTACCGTGTCTTTTTCTTTAAACAAATAAGCAATAGAATCTGTTTTGTGATCCAGAATAGCAAAGTCAACGTTGACATGTTTATCTTCAAACAGGAAATTCTGAGTGTTGATCAATTCCAGATTCCATTGTGGCGGACGAAGGGTGTAAACATTAATTTCTTCTTTTGAAATAATCTCACGGATTTCATATTCGATGGCTTTTTCATCAATCAAATTCCATGTGTAAGATTTTAATCTTGCTTCAACCTGTAGATGGATATTTTTCGGTCCGACAATCACTACTTTCTCACCACTTCCGATCTGATGTCTGAAAATTCCATCGAAATTTGAAAAGTGATCAATATGGGTATGACTGATGAATACTGCCGATACAGACTGTAATTCTTTCACAGTCAGCAAACTTGCTTCACCACAATCACATAAATAATGTTTTCCTGAGTTCGGAACTTTAATTAATATACTGATGTCTTCTTTTAAAAGACTTTTTATTTCTGCCTGTAACATAGTTTTTTTCTTTTTAAACCACCCCGTCAAAAATTCTTTGAATTTTCGCCACCCCTCCAAAGGATGGGAATTTTTCACACTTTCATTAGTACTATTTTTTTTAATAAAATGAAGTGTTTTTCGTTCTTCTGACTTTGATGGATACTTATTATACATAAAAAAGTTTCGGTAAAATTTACCGAAACTATACTTTAAGAGTCATCAACTCTTCTTTTATAAAATCAATTACTAGAGAATTCAACTTTTTGTTGATCCTTTTCTGCTCTTCTTTTTCAATAGTTGCAAAGGCTGCCGGGAAGTCTTTCTGGAAATCCTCTAAAATATCCTGTGAAAAAAGACCAATTAGCTTACCTATCATTTTAGGTTCGAATTCGCCGATTTTGCTCACCACATTATTCAATCTGTTGACTGTAGCATATTTTTGTATTTCTTCCCAGATCTCCTGAGCTTTTTCGCTGAAATGAATCTGTTTCTGAACAGTTTTACCCTCTTTTTTAACCATTTTGGACTTTTCTACCCATTTTTCATTCTTATTTTTCAGAATAATTCTGGCTCCGTTTCCAAAATATTTGGTTTTCAAAGTTTTTACGATGGTTCCTTCACACCTATTGTCTTCCAATTCAGGTAGCCCAAGCCAAGCCGGAATTTTTGAATTGAAAACATTAGGGAATTTCAAAGCTTCTTCAAGACTTCCCTGAAACAAAATTTTAGCATAGAAAAATCCTGTTTCTTCAAAAATCTGATTGACCACTTCTGTATCCAAATAGGTAATTCCATTCAGTTTAATATCGAAAGCGTAAAATTCGTTGTAAGGTGCATACTCAATACCTTTCTGTACTTTCACAGCATCTTTTACGGGTTCTACTTCTTTATGTTTGTATCCACCACCGAACAATTCACCGTAGATCACTACAGTTTCAACATCCGGATGGATGGTTTTCACTTTTTGAAATACTTCTATTACATTTTTTCTGTAGCGTTCCAACATCTGATGGGCATTGAAAAATTTCTCATCTTTTTCGATGAAAGCAGTTCTCTTCGCGATTTTAATTTCCTTTCCGTCGGTAAAGAAAGAGAAATTAGCTCCGTGAACTTTTTCCTGTACGATGAAAACCTCATCCCCAAAACCCTGCATCCTGATCTGTTCGATCACGCGGGCCTGGTAAGCATTTTCTATAGCGTTATATGTTTTGAAAATCATTTTGTTTTAGTTTTTAATCGTTTCTGATTCGTTTTTTCCCATCTGGGTAATGTGTCTTTGGGCATGGAGTGAAAGAAAATAAATATATTCATATACATTAATTTTCCCCAGTTCATTCACTGTCATTGTCGTTTTATACAAGAGTCCTTCCCCATTTTTCATTACTTCAAGATAGTGTAAGCATTGAAGATATTGCTGGTTAATTAAGTTTCGGATTTCATTCAAACTCAATTCTCCTTTCGGCTCCATATGTTCTGGTCTTATCCATTCAAAAGCACCATATTCACCTACTTTGCCAAAGTTTTCTTTATTGAAACTGTAGTTTTTTATTTCAGATTCCAGATCAAGATCCAAAGAATTCTTCATTGCTTTCTTTGAGCCTTTTTCGATAAGGATAAGCAGATAAAAATTCGTAAGATAAATGTGCTCTAAAATTTGCTGAACCGTCCAGCCTCCATTTGAAGGCTGATGATTCAACGTTTTTTTATCTTTTTCAAACCATCTGTCCACTTCACTAAATGTGAGTTTCAGATGTGTTTTTATATCTTCAATAAATCTAAAAATGTTCATTACAATTTTTTAAAGTTTTGCAGCAGGTTTAAGATATTTTCCTTTCCTACCGGATTCATAGAGTGGCAATGGAATTCCGGAAGGTCCAGATCATTGTCCATGCAATATTCTATCAGCCATTTGGCACAGTCGTATCCTGTTTTTTCAACAAATTCCTGAGAATCCTGTTTCAAATAATGCTCATCTGCCAAATCATGGTCAAAAGAGATCATTTCCGGAAGTCCTTTTTCCAAAATCCTGTTAACAAACTGCTCGTAATTCCGAACAATATGCCAGTCGCTTCTGAGGAAAATATCCTGTTTCGTATAATGATAGGCCTCAATCGGGTATCTTATATCATCCAGAAATAGTAATCTTTTTGTTTTTTCCATGATTTAAATTTTATTAATTCATCAAGCTTCCATCTCCCTACTTCCCGCTTCCAGCTTTATTACACCATCATATCAGCACAGTTGGAACTGGCGAAAGCAAAAGGTTTTGCTTTAAATACATACCCCATTCCGAGAATATATCCCATGGCATCTTTTAATGCTACGTTGGATTTAAAATCCGGATCGGTATTAATATCTGCGTGTACCTCCATTTCCACACCATAAGCATCCAACACAGAGCAGATCGCGTATGCAATTTCAACGGATTTGTTGACTTCATTCAGCATTCGCTCCTTGATACTGATACTCTGTATTTCTCTTTCTTTTCTGATAAAGGTAAACGCTCCTTTTCCCTCACGAATAAATACTACTGCTGTAGCATAGTTGATGGCATCTCCGTATACATGGGAGTCTGATCCCACACATACTTTCAGACGATGTCCGTTGGCCTGTTCGCGGAGGATGGCTTCTTCTACCAGCTGTGTGATAGAGTGTTGGAAAATTTTTCCATTCATATTCTGCCATGTTTGTTGTTGCGTTTCCATTTTTTCTACATGTTTTAAATTTTGTTTTAAATTAATTTGTGAATTGTGAATCGTCAATTCGTTTTACTGTCAATTTGTAAAGATTCATTTGCAAAGCAAAATTCACTATTGACTATTCATTTTTTGCACTCCGAACCGGACTCGAACCGATACCATCAGTTTTGGAGACTGAGATGCTGCCATTACACTATCAGAGTAAATACTGTTAATTCATCAGGACTCGAACCTAAACTCCAAGAATCAAAATCTTGTGTGCTGCCAATTACACTATGAATCAATTTCATGAGTAATAAGTAATTGGTAATGAGTAACATCAGAAATCAGTCAGGTATCAATGATTGCTCATTGCTTATTACTTATCATTCATGTTTTGCGGAACAGACAGGAATTGAACCTGTACCTTTAGTTTTTCAGACTAATGTGCAGACCTTCTACACCACTCTTCCGGATTTTATAAGTAATGAGTAATATGAAAATCTATGACTGGCATTATTACTCATTACTCATTATTTATTGCTTATATTTTTGGTACGGGAAGAGGGATTCGAACCCCCAAAAGCTTGATCCTAAATCAAGAGTGTCTACCATTCCACCATTCCCGCAGGTTTTTTATAAGTAATGAGTAATTGGTAATTAGTAATACTTTCTATTTTCATTATTACTCATTGCTCATTACTTAGTACTCATATTCTGTACCTCTCCCCAGATTCGAACTGGGACTTTACGGGGTTTAAAGCCGTTTTCTCTGCCAATTGGAATAGAGAGGCGTAACTTATTAGTAATGAGTAATCGGTAATGAGTAATATGAAAATCTAGGGTTATTACTCATTGCTCATTGCTTATTACTTATGTCATGCTAGGTTTGAGAAAGCTCTGTCTGTTGATAAACTATGCCTGTTAGTGTTTGTAAAGATCTTCTGCGCTTGACAAACCTTTCTCTTTTCCTAATTCTATTTTGTTTTAAAAAAGTAAAAGGCTGTCTGTTTTTATTGACTAAAGATCTTCTGCTCTCGACAGTCCTTTTTTCTCTTTTCTTCATTTTTTGTGTGAATGGTAACTGGCCAATTTTTTCAATAAAATCTGAACTTTCATGGTATTAATATCAATTCAATATTGACCAGCTATTCACATCCAGTACTCTATAAGGGAATCGAACCCTTGTTTTCTGCTCGAAAGGCAGGCGTCCTCACCGTTAGACGAATAGAGCATTAAGCCACTGACCAGGAATCGAACCTAAACAACAAGAGTACATTTCCTGCATGCTGCCATTACATTATCAATGGTTGGTGGAAGTAGTAGGATTCGAACCTACTCAGCAATGAAGCAACAGATTTACAGTCTGCCCCGACTCTCCAACTTCGGCGTACTTCCGGATTTTTATGAGTAATAAGTAATTCCTCATTTTTCCTATTAAAAAGAAAAGGTCTGTCTTTATATTGAATGTTTGAGTAAAGATCTTCTGCGCTCGACAGCCTTTTTCTTTTATTAATAAAGGATATTCTTTGCTATAGATGATAAAAGATTCTTATATCTCCTATAGTTTTTACATTGAGATGGTTATGGGATTCAAACCCACTCAGTTTACACAACGGTGTTGCAGACCGCCCCGACTCTTCCACTTCGGCGAACCATCAGATTAAAAAATAAAGTCTGTCTTCATTTGTTTGATATAAGAACTTCTGCGCTTGACAAACTTTATTTTACCTAAAAATTTATAAATGATATTCCTACTTTTAATGAATCCGGAGAGAAGAAAAGCCTGTCTCTATTTTTCGTGTTTGGCGTAAAGATCTTCTGCTCTCGACAAACTTTCACTTTTTCTCCTGAAACAATTAACAATTAGTTACCTGCGATTCTGGAAAGACTTGAACTTTCAACTTCCGGTTTAACAGACCGGTGCTCTGCCATTGAGCTACAAAATCATTGTAATTCCGGAAGGACTCGAACCTTCAACCTTCGGTGTATCAGACCGACACTCTAACCACTTGAGCTACGAAATCATTTGTATTCCATAAGGGAATCGAACCCTTGTCGTTCGGTAGAAAGCCGAATGCACTTACCTCTATGCTAATGGAACCAATTGTCTGGAAAGCAAGATTCGAACTTGCGACCTCCCGCGTCCAAGACGGGTAAACAACCACCGTTATCTTTCCAGCTTTAGGGTTCATTTCTGTTTCTTTTCCGGGAGACAGCCGGATGGGAAAGTTTCCATGAACCTTTTTGTGATTCCGAGAGGATTCGAACCTCTAACCCTGGGTTTAGAAAACCCATGCTCTATCCAGTTGAGCTACGGAACCGTTTTTGTAACCCCAGAAAGATTTGAACTTTCAACCCCCGGTTTAAAAGACCGGTGCTCTAACCATTTGAGCTATGAGATTGTTTTAATTTTGTGAATCGTCAATAATCAATTCGCTTCGCTTGTCAATTTTTAATTTCAGAATTCACATTTTTGTAATCCCAGAAGGAATCGAACCTTCAACCTTCGACGTATCAGGTCGATGCTCTAACCAATTGAGCTATGAGATTGTTTTAATTTTGTGAATCGTCAATAATCAATTCGCTTCGCTTGTCAATTTTTAATTTCAGAATTCACATTTTTGTAATCCCAGAAGGACTCGAACCTTCAACCTTCGGTGTCGTAAACCGACGCTCTATCCAATTGAGCCATGAGATTTTCTCCATTGGGTATCTCCGGGGATCGAACCCTGTTCTCCGGTTCCACAGACCGGCGCTTTACCAAATAAGCTAAAGAAACCATAAAAAAAAGCGCCTCTTTTCGGGAGGCGCTTCATATATTTAAACGTAAGAGATCATTAGCTGACCCACGTATATAAGCACCTTTTATCCACAATTCCACTTTCAAGAATACACGCAAAACCTGCCGGCTCCTGTCCGAATAGTCTTGAATATCGATTGAATATGTTGTGTAACTGTTTCATTTTATTTTTGTTTGTTTCTAAATTATTTTTAATTGAATCCTGAAAACCTGTTGCTTTCAATTTTCGGTTGCAAAGTAAATATGATTTTTTTTAACCTGCAAATAAATTTTCAAATTAAAATATTGATAATCAATTAATTACATGTTATTTTTAGAATAGAGAATTTCTGTCCGCAATATTTTGCAGATATCTTAATTACCTAAATGACTGTCTCTCACCGGGTTGCTTATCACTCTATTTTATCGTATTAAAGTTTCATTGTTTATTAAAAATTTTTCATGTTTATGGTTATTTTTTTTCATTCTAAATAATTTCTGACCTAAAAAACAAAAAACGCCTCGGTTTTCCGAGGCGTTTCTGTTGTATTTTGATTAATTTTTTACAAGTTTATAGTAAATAATTTCCAAAGTCAGCACATTTCGCCTCATTCCATATCACCTCATCACGTCCGAATAATCCTTTGTTAGAAGGACTTTCGCATAGTTCTGCATAGATATGTGCTCTTTGTATTGTCATAATTTTCTGGTGCAAAGATAAATCTTTTTTAGTATTATTTTATAATATTCACAATTTGGGGAAGGTTTTCGGCACGCAAAGGCTCAAGAAAATTGCAGTAACATTAATTTTTAACGCCTTTGCTATTTTCCAACAAAACAGAATTGCCATGCTATCTTCAACGCAATGTTTTAATTTCAGGAATTTCTTATTTTTAGGGAGCTAAGAAGAATCAATTAAAAATTGATTTGATGAAGCAGAAGTTTTATTTATTTTTTAATTGATTCAATCTTTAAATATTTAGTTCCTGAACATTTTGTTTCTTCCTGTTTTGAATCTTGAAATATCTTTCAGAATCACTTCATCATTGGGATTGAAAAATTTCAGTTCATTAACAATTTCAGAACGGGTGTTTACTTTTTCAGCAATAATTTCATAGGCTATATTTCTTGTTACAGCATGCAGCTCCTGAGATTTTTTAAATTCATATTTCATAGCATCCAGATAAGTAATCTTTTTATAGGACGGCGTTTTTTCGTATAAATTCAATATTTCAGATTCCAGCTTTTTAATATCAACGATATTGGCGAAGTAGTTATTCAAACAATTGAAAGCGTCTTTATCTTCTTCCCATCCTTTTAACAGTACTTCCTGAGCATCTTCTGTTTTTTCCATCTTTTTGCGGTACACTAAAGAAGCTTTTACCATCTGGCTGTTTTTCACATAATCATCCGCTACTATCTGATAATAATAATGGGCATTTCTGAGATCGTTGATTTCTTTATAAAGATCTCCTACTTTTTCTTTCTGCTCCATTTCTTTGTAAAGATCAATGGCTTTCTTATGTTGTTTGGCTTTTTCATAGCAGGCTGCAGCATCGGATTTATTGTTGAGTTTTTTAAGGTATACAACAGCTGCTTCATTGTAGAATCCCCCATTTTCCAATGTTTTTGCTCCCCTGTAGTTATCCTGCAAAAGATTCATATAAACTCTTGCTGCTTTTTTATAGTCTTTTTCGGCGATGTATTTTTCGGCAAGTTCTTCATATTTGCTTCTGATTCTGTCAAAGAGTGAATTTTCCAGATAGAAACTGCTACTTCCGCTGCCTTTTCTTCCTGATGAATTCCTGTTGTTTTGCTCCTTATCTTTTAAAGAAGTGATCACAAGAAGAATGATGAAGGCTACAATTAAGAAAATTCCCAATGTTCCCAGTACGCTCCAGAAACTTTCATGGAATAACTGAGCTACAATTCCGACAACCTTGAACATGGCTAGCAGCACGAATGCTGCTATAAATTTGTCTATAAATTTCTGTCTATTCATCATCATCGGAGTTTAAAATGGTTTTATCTTCTCTAAACAGACGGTAAAGGAGTAACAACACGCAAATTACCAGAACCCATACAAACCAGTTGTATCCAAACATTTTTACCAACGGGTAAAATAAATACACCAGCATGGCTACAAGAATTGCTATTAAAACAAACTTTACCCAGCCGGGTACATTGTCTCCACCAAGGTTTAACGATTTATTTTTAAACAGGAATGAGTACAATCCTACTCCGGCAATCATCAGGATTACCATATACAGAATATCTGAAACGGGAGCTTCTTTTTCTAAAGGAGTTCCTTCTGAACCCACTCCTTTTACTTTAGATTTGTCGATTGAAGCAGAAGAAGGATCTACGATATCCAGTGTACCGTAAAGTTTCCCTAATGAATCAGCCATCAATGCCTTTTTCTTTTTCAGAAGATATTTTACAACATCACCATTCACCGGTTTTCCTTTGGTGTATTGCTTTAGAGAATCTGAAATTTTACGTTTCAGATTTTCAGTTTTTTGTTCAAGATGTTTTGTAATTTTTTGGGTGTAAATGGTTTTGAGAGAATCTCTGCTTTGTTTTTCATTATTAACAAGCTTTTCGATATCTCTTCCTATTTCACTTACATCTCTTCCACCGCCTTTCTTATAATTTTCTTTGTCTTCTTTCGTTTTTGATTCTATGATTCCGGCATGAATAAGCTCTTTGGATAATCCCTTTCTCTGCTGGTGATACATTGAATCTATTTTAAGATCAATTTCCGAAGTTCCGGACTGGAAAGCAATCATATCTGAAGGTGCTTTTACCGCATTGTTTGCTATCTTTCCTGAAGAAGGAGTGTCTTCTTTCTGTTCAGTATTATTTTTATCTGAAGGTAATGCAATCTTTAAAACGATCGCTGCAATAATAACTGCCCAAAATACTCTGCGAAAATTTCGGGTTCCTGCACTCTCCTTTTTACCTCCTGCACCACCAAATAATCCTTCCAGCCAGGTAAATTTACCAAATCCATCTCCTCTCGAAGTTCCCATAACATCGAGAGAAACGCCCAATTCTACAGCTCTTTCAGGATATTTCTCAATATATTTTAAATATTTCTCTATTTCTTTTTTATTTCCGGCCATTACTTTTTTAAGATCAAATGGCAGGTCGTTCATCCATTCTTCTTCGGTTTGTTTGCGCTGTAATGCTTCCATTACTTTTTCATCATCCATTTCAACCGTGTAGCTTTCAATATTTTGAGGGATTGAAACTCCGTTCAGTGGTTTTCTGATGGTTTCATTTATGGTTTCCGGCTGTTGAATTAATGAAATCCAGTCGATTTCTTCTGAGAGTTTTACCAATCCGAATTCGGGATGCATAATCAGAAAACGAGAATCAAGCTGTACCCAATCTTCAGGATTTATTTTGGGATAAAAGGTTGTATTTTCAGGGATGAAAAGTCTGTCATCCACCTTTTGAAAGTAGCTATTTCGTCCTATTTCCTGTGGAACATGGTCATCAAAAATAAGAAAACATCCATACAGCACATTGGGGCTGTCTGCCGGAATAGCATAAGATTTAACCTGGTGTAAATTAATTCCAAGGACTTCCATTTCCTGAAGCCATACCACAGGCGAAGAACCTTTGATCAAAAGTCCTTTTTTGGGATAGTTATTTTTCGGGAAAGGTTTTATTCTAAGCTCCATAATCCAAAATCTGTTCTATAAACGGTTTTAAAAACCTGTCGCACATATCATCCATTGTTCTTACTTTCAACAAGGCATGTTCCGGAAGATAATATTCTGATCCTCCGAATTCGGTATAGGTAGCCAATGAAAGAAAACCACCCAGTGTAGAAGGAATAAAGAATTCTTCAATACTTTTGTTACTGCTTCGGAAAGTCAGCATTCCCCGGGAATCGGTAATGATTTCACTTCCGTCAGGGAATGTAAATTTATTTTTATTCTGTTCTGCAAAAATTTTGATATCAAATTTATTTTTGGAAAAGTCCAGTGTATTTTCCGAGGCACTGTATAATTCATTTCCGGAAATAACGAGGTTTTCATACTTGTTGATTCCTATTTTATTGAAATTATTGATCACCTTCAATCCACTTCCCTTCAGTTTAGCAACTTCCGCTTCTGCTTTTATATTATTTTTTTCAAATTCTTTATCCTTTCCGGTAATAGGCTCTACCGAAATGTTCCCATCAATATTTATTTTATAATGAGTAACGTTATCCGGATGATGGAGATAAAAATTCCGTCCAAAATAAATCAATCTGTAAGATTCCGGAATATTCATCCCGGTAAGGTTCTGGTCAGAATATTCTCCGGTATTAAGATTAAGTTTTAAAATAAGTTTCTGCTCAGGATGGTACTGACACAGAATAAAGTGCTGCTGTCTGTTTTTTGCTAAGGCAAACTGTCCTTTTGGTTTTATAGAAATTTTATCAAACAAAACTTCACAGCCATGATATGTTTTATAATAATCGTAGGAATGTCTGTCGTAATAATTATCAGAAAGGTAAGTTTTCAGTAATTGCTTTTTTGAACTCAAGATGAAAAATTCCCCTTCATATAAGAACTTAGCGATCTTATTAACAGGCGTTGGAAATAGAATCGGATAGTTTTGTGGAAGATCCGTTTTCTTTCCGTTGAAGTTCTGGGTGGATTGTTTTTGCTGCGGCGGATTGGCCCACAGCTCCTGCAATGGAAGTTTTATTTTCTGGATATGCTTTCTCGCTCCTTTGTGATGTTTGTAAAAATTAATTTCACCATCTGAAGCGGTTGTTACCAAAAACTTCAATTTATCCCTATTCTGATGTACAACCCGCTGAATTTCCTCATCAGCCATATTATCCTGATGGGTAATGAAGAAAACTTCAATATCTTTTTCTGAATGATGTTCGTTAAAAAACTTCTCCAATGCTTCCGAAACTTCCAGAACCGGACTTACCTGGTTAAGGTTTTCCACCACTTCTTCCACTTTATTCAGCGAAATCGGAATTGCTGCCTGCCCTAAAGCAAGAACTTTACATTCAGAATGGGCTTTGGGATGTTTAATAACAGCTATTGCAGAGGCATAAGCCAATACCTTTGGTGTTCCCCAGTTTCTAAGGGAAGTATCAATCAGGATAATTCTTTCAAAAATATTTTCTTCGGGTGGAATTTCTCTTTGAATATAAAGTGCTTCGTTATTGGCAACACGATTCATAAAGACATCATCTTCATTGGCAAATTCGGAAAGAAGCATCCTGTGAAAATCGCCTTTGTTGGTCATATCAGAAATGCCTCCGATAGGCTGCTCTCCAGGAGAAAGATGACGCATTGGAATTTTCAAACCACTCCAGATTCTCTTGATAAGGCTTCCCACCTGAAAAGTCTTTGGTTCATCAATTAATTCTTTGATAAAATCTTTACCGGAATCTGCAGTTGTCTCTTCTTCTACCACCTCATCATCCAGTTCCGGCTCATGAATCAGTCCTTTCATGGCATCAATGATGGATTGTACCGTAGGAAATTTTTCGTTCAGATTCAAAGCACTTAAATCTTTGTTTAAAGCTGATGAACCTTCATCATGTTTTTCTGCACTGGAAGCAAGTTCATGTGGTCTTTTATAATAAAACCTTAAGAAACCATCGGAAAGACTTGGAGACAGTCTGTTGTGTCCGTTTTCAAAAAGAGTCTGCAGCAGTACAATTCTGTTCTGTCTTTGTTTATAAGTTTTGGGAAGTGATTTTATTTTTTCAAGAAATTCAATTTGTTTTTCCACACTGAATTCAAAATCCTCTCCGCTATAAAACTCTGCTGTGCGTCTTAATGGACCTGCAAAATCTGTATAGCCATCCTGCATTGCATATAAAACCATAAGCAATGCTCCGAACGGAGGCCATCCCACGGGCTGAAGATAATTCAAAATCTCCATTACATAAGGTCTGTAAGCAATGGCTCCCACTCCCGGTACCGAGAGGAGATTGTTGTCATGATAACCGGAATCTCCGGGAACATCTTCATCTGTTTTCCATTCCCAAAAGTAATTTTCGTAGGACTGGAAATACGTTTTTAATTCCATTCTCTTGATTTTTCAGTAAGACGGAATGAGCTCACGGACAATGGACGGAAATCGGCATCTTTTATTAAAATACAGTCCCCATTTTCATCCCATAAAAGCCATCCTTCCTGCTCTTTATTATATTTCTGCTGCAACAATGGGCTTACATTTTTAAATTCAAAATCCAGACCGGCTGGCAGTAAATGTCTGTCTTTGGTCCAATAGGTTTTTCCGGGAAAGCTGAGTAAAGGAATTCCTACAAACAGGGCTTTATCTCCCAGCAAAGTCCATTGTATTTTTTCAAGTTTAAATTTGGGCAATGCTACCATACGGTCTTTAATATCAGCAATATTACAGAGTAAAGCGATGGCCGGCTGTTCTTCATTACTTTCTTTTAGTTGTATCTGAACCTGTTCATGAATCCCAAAATAGTTTTGGTTCGAAGGGGGAAGACTAAGCTGCAATGCTTTATCTATAGGAATCCAAAGCAGTGCTGTTCTCATCTTTTTACTGGGAACCAAAGCCTCTTTTCTGAATAAAAGCCCATCACGAAGTTCATATAAAATAAAGTCTGGCAATTGTTGTATTTCTGAGGCTGTCGCCTGTTCTTCGGTAAAACCTTTCAGCCAGATCGTTTCATCCTCTACAGCAATCTGAATATTCTTCCAGTCTCTGATTGAGCCCAGAAAATCTTCATCAGCACGGGGAATTTCCGCCCAGAATTCTTTTAAACGCTTTGAAGAATCTTCTGCCATAAGCTTTCAATTTCTTGCTGGATATACTGCTTCTGTTCCGGATTTCTGATCCAGTCACAACGGGTCTGTAAATATCTCAGTTTATCTTTTATTACATTCTGTTCTTCAAAACTCAATGTTCCTCCATTCCATTTTTCTACAAGAATTTTCACATCTTTCATGACTTCCTCAGGATTGGGAGTTTTGTTTTGCATGGCCTGTGGATGGGAATCCGGATGATCATCTTTCTCAATGGTCCTGTTGATAATTCCTTCCAGAATTTCGATCTGTTCTTCGGTATCCCAGATATGCTTCAACACCCACAAATCAGAAAGTACGGCTTCTTTTCTTCCACAGATCAGGGCGCTTGCGGCAATCAGATTCTGAAGTTTCACCGCTCTACGGTCTGAAATGGCAATCCCTGTATTTCTGAGGCTCATGATTGTGTTCAAATAGACTTCATAAATGGGTTTAAGATCTATGGTTCTACACAGTTTTTGTAATTGTCTGATTTCGTCAGCATGAATTTCCGGAACTTCCGTTTCTTCTTCGTTTTCCAGTTTTCTTCCGGCCAAAAGTACCTGTTGTAAGAGTTCGGGATTGACATAGTCTACGTTAATTCTTACCAGAAAACGGTCAAATAATGCATTCAATGCTTCATCTTCCGGAAGAACGTTACTTGCTCCTACAAACATCAGTGCAGGAAGGTGTTTGGTTTCTTTTCCTCTTTTAAATATTTTTTCGTTGAGTGCCGTCAGAAGGGAATTCAAAATTGCCGAGTTCGCATTGAAAATCTCATCCAGGAAAACCATGGAAGCTTCGGGCATCATTCCTTCTGTATTGGTCAGAAGCTCTCCTTCCTTCAGTTTTCTGATATCAAAAGGTCCGAAAATCTCGTTCGGTTCTGTAAAACGGGTAAGTAAATATTCAAAGTTTTTTCCGTCTTTCACTGTTTTGGCCAATGTTCTGACAATCGCAGATTTTGCTGTACCCGGAGGTCCGTATAAAAATGCATTTTCTCTTGCCAACAGGCATATTCCCAACAGATCTACGACATCATTTTTACCTACAAAAGTATCTTTTACGTAGTTAAGGACTGTATTAAGCTGATTTATATTCTGGTTCATTGATTTTAAAAATTAAAATTTCCACCACTTTTTCTTCGGGTTTTTCTCTTCGTCTTTATTTTCTGCCTGTTCATTTCTTTTACTGAATGAAAAAGCCAGTCTCTGATAAGGCACTTTGATATCGAAATACAGCTGTGTTCCGTCATCCAGTGTAAGGGCATCCATGATTTTATCTCCATCCTTGACCAGACTTTGTGAAACATCCTGTTTATTGAGGTGATGCCTGATCAGATCTCTTTCGTCGGAAATTCTTGTGATCATATAAGGAGAATCTTGGGTTCCGTCTCCTGTTTTTTCAAGGCATTCAAAAATAAGCTGTGCTATGGTCATTTCAATATTCCTTCCTTTTTCATCACCCAGCTCTTTGTAAGCAAAATATTTACAGATATGTGCTCTTGGACTCAGTAAAATATTGACGTTGACATATTGTATAACCTCTTCAAATTTACTTTCATTCAGTAAATCCTGCATGTTTTCAATATCTTCGGAATAGGGATCATATTCCGGATTATTGATCACCAGTTCACGGCATTTCAGGAATGTTTCTTTTGTAGGATCGGTTAAAAATTCAAATACTTTCTCATACGTTTTCATTGTGGTCTTCGGTTGTAGTTTTTAGTTCTCGCCAGAATGCATCTTTGTGCATTCCGAATTCGGCTATTAGTTGTTTATTAATGAACGGAATTTCCGCCAGTTTATAATCTCTTTTTTCAACAATTCTTTCCAGATAGAGTTTTCTGTATGTATTGTCTTTCAGTTCTTCTGTCCAGTTCACGTTCTTCAGATCAAGATCATACCCAATTCCGGAATAATGAAACTGTGTCAGAATATTTTCCAGCATGGCAATTAGTGGATCTTCAGGATCAACTGTATTTAAGGCAACTATTACCTGTGGCAAAAATCTCAGGGATAAATCTGCAGATAAGATAGAAGGAATATCCCGTGTTCCTTTGAATTGGGGAATAAGCTTGTCAATGTTTTTTTCTGTATTTTCTCTAATGAGATAAAGCTGTACACTATGGTAGAACAATTTGGCAGCCCAAACAGCGGTTTCTTTACTGCAGGTTAATCGATCTGACAAAAACTCAAGTCTTTCTTTTTCGAATTCAGTTTCAAAATAATCTCCAGCTTCCGCCTCTTCCTGAGGGGAAATTTGCTGTAAGCCTGAAAAAAGAGTAATACATTCTTCTTTACGAAGCAAAAAGATCGTGTCTAAAAACGGTGACTTGGTTTCCATGATCTAACAAAAATAAAATTATTTCGTTGAGAATAAAATTTTTATGAAGAAGATTCTTGTTAAATATTGATTCTTTAAGGGAATTATAAGATTGGAAAGCGCAAAGGTTGTAAGCATTATGCTGTTTTTAAGGAGTGAGAACATTTCAGCTTCGCTCAAGGTGAGATTTTCAGCAAGGTAAATCTTACAATCTAAACCTTATAGGTTTTAAAACCTATAAGGTTTGAAATTACGTATTCATTACTATAAAGATTGCTTCGTTGCTAAAGCTTCTCGCAATGACTTACTGTGATACAATTTCAATGATATTATTTTCGGGATCAAGGATCACGCTTTCGTAATATCCGTCTCCAGTTGTACGTGGTTCTCCTACCACTTTATATCCATCTTTTCTCAGTATTTCTGTAAGTTCGTCTACTTTTTGTTTATTGTCTACAGAAAATGCAAGATGAATAATTCCATACTGCTGGGATTCGTAAGAATTTTCACTTTCTTTGATATCCGGTCTGGTCATGATTTCAAGACGGCAGCCATTCTCAAAGCTTAAAAAATAGGATTGAAAATTTTTAACAGGATTATGATATTTTTCATTGGAAACCGCTCCGAAATATCTCTGATAAAATGCTCTGGATTTTTCAAGATCTTTAACCCAAATGGCAATATGTTCGATTTTCATTTTTAAAATTTTAAATGTTTTTCTTCTGCAAAAGTAGCCGGACTACTTTCATGATGCCTGCTCTACGTTATTATTTTGTTGTTCTGTATTTACAAGGTTAGGTTTTGGATTATACAAAGGACTTTATTTTAAATATTATTTAAAGCATTTATTAATAATATCTTATATATTTTATTAAGAAGAGATGGTTTCATTGTTTCCATTTTCGCAATTACAGAAACAAACTAAAAGTTATTATCTTTGTCGCATTCAAAAAAACATTATGAGTATTCACATCAGTGCAAAAAAAGGAGAAATTGCTAAAGTAGTATTGCAGCCGGGGGATCCGCTTCGTGCACAGTATATTGCTGAAAATTATTTAGAAAATGCTAAACTGGTAAGCAAAACCAGAGGTATTTTTTATTATACAGGGCTTTATAAAGGTAAAGAAATCACTGTAGGAGCGAGTGGAATGGGGTTCCCAAGTATCGGAATCTATTCTTTTGAGTTGTTTACAGAATATGAAGTAGATACGATCATCAGAATCGGAACTTGTGGTGCTTACAATACAGATCTTCAACTTTTTGATATTTTAAATATTGATAAAGCGGCCAGCGAAAGTACGTATGCCAAATACGCATGGGGAATTGAAGACGAAATTCTTTCTCACCAGGGGAATATCTTTAACACCATCAATGAAACGGCTAAAGATTTATCTTTAAATGCTAAAGCAATCAATATTCATAGTAGTGATATTTTCTACAGAAAAGATCCTAATACTCCTGAAATTGCTACAAAATACAACTGTCCTGCAGTAGAAATGGAAGCTTTTGGTTTATTTGCCAATGCTCAGCATTTAGGAAAAAATGCAGCAACAATTCTTACCGTAACGGATATTATCCCTACCCATGAGAAAATCTCTGCTGACGAAAGAGAAACAGCTTTGAATCCTATGATGGAACTGGCTTTGGAATCGGCAATAAAGAGTTTGTAAGAAATAAATTAATTATAAAAAAAGAGCTTTACTTTATCAGTAGAGCTCTTTTTTATAGTCTGAAAAAATTTCTGGCCGTTTCTGTAGTCTCATCTGCTACTTCAGAAATGCTGATCTCCTTCAGATGGGCAATGGTTTGTGCTACATAAGGTAAAAATGAAGGTTCATTCCGCCTGTTCTGTATTCTCGGCATATTTTTCGGAAGCATAAATGGAGCGTCCGTCTCAATCATCATCCTGTCAAGAGGTGTATATTTAATAACGTCTTCGAGATGTTTAAATCTTTTTTCATCACTGATAGCTCCTGTAAATCCTAAATAAAATCCTTTATCCAGATAGATTTTTGCTTCGTTTAATGTTCCGGTAAAACAGTGTACAACGGCTTCAGGTAATCTTGAAAGATAGTCATCCGTGATTTCATTGAATCTTTTAAAAGCTGACCTTTCATGAAGAAAAAGGGGTTTATTCACTTCAATGGCGAGTTCAAGCTGGGCCTGATAACATTTTTCCTGAATGGGCCTGGGAGAAAAATCACGATCGAAGTCAAGGCCGCACTCTCCTACCGAAATCACATGATCCTGTTTTAATAGTTTTCTGAGTTCACTGATGCTTTGTTCATTAAAAGATTTGGCATCGTGAGGATGAATTCCGGCTGTTGAAAATAGAATTTCGGGATATTCTTCTGCAATTTCCGCAGATTCTTTGCTTCCGCGTACGCTGGTTCCTGTGAGAATCATATGTTCAACACCATGATCCAAAGCCCGGTTGATAATTTCTTCGTGTTCATTATAGAACTGTTTATTGGTCAGATTAATGCCAATATCAATATAAATGTTCATTTGTTTTTTAATTTTTATTCGATGTTAATTTCTAAATATAAAATGGAAACTGACAGAATTCTATTTGAAAATTTTTGTTCTGATTGATTCATAGCTTCTGTTTTATGTCTGCAAAACTAAAAGCATGGTGCGCAATGTTTTTACGCAGTAAAAAAGTAAAAAACAAAATACTTTACGATTAGAAAATCTGCGTCATCTGCATAATCTGCGAGCGTTTTTATTTTTCCACGGATTTCACAGATGGCGCAGATGTTTGTGGATAACTTATTCGTTGATAAATTTTTCGAGAAAACCGATCAGCTTTGTTCCTCCGTGGCTCCAGCGGATTCCATGGCCTTCTTTTTCCCGAACTTCAAAGACAAGTTCATGTTTGTAATGGAAGAAAACATTCCACCAGGTTTTATTGTCAAGAATATCGTTGATTTTTGCCATTACTTTTTCCTGCTTCTGTTGGTTATCCCCTTTTATTTCTCCCCAGAAATCATCATCCATTCTTCCAATATGCTTTTCCCAGGCTCTTTGTGCAATGGTAATTTCATTGTTGAACGGTTCTTTGCAGGCATTGATCAACGTTACTTTCAAAGGCGGAATAGCACTTTCATCACGGATACTGGCAGAGGTTACTCTTTGTCCCAAAACATTCAGCCAATGTTCAAAAGGAATTTCTTCCAGAAGTTTGGCTTTTACCTCATCAGAATTATCATTTTCAAGAATCTTCATCAGTTTTTCAAAGCTTTCTTGTCTGTTAATCTTTATTTCTTCATTAAAATAGGGAAAATCCCAATCTAAGCTTCCGTCTTTAAATCGGTCAATATTTTTTTCCAGATCTTCCAGATGTTCTTTTGCTAAAAGGGCTTTGTACTGAGCTTTCCATGTTTCGGAAAACAGGGCAATATAGGGTTCGAACAGATTCATATTTTACGCCATTTTGATCAGATTAGCAGGAAGATCTTCTTCTGTAATCAAATATCCGATCAGGTTAAACCATTCTTTACAATGATCCAGAATCCAGGCATCTGAGGAAATAATAATTGCGGAACTTTCTGCCAGGAATTTATCGGGATTGTATTGCAGATCTGCCTCCCAGTTGAGATGATGCTCTTCGGCAAATTCCAGAATAATCTGTTTGATTCTTCCACTGTTGGAAACCGGTTGATCAAAGATCCATACCAATTGATGAATCTGATTTTTCCGGTAAAAAGAAGCCACCAGTTCTACCGCTCTTAAGGTTTGATTCACTCTTTTATAAGTTCCATGAACTCCTGAAAGATCACGGATGCAGCCATCCAATCCTTCAAAAACATAAGCTTCGGAAAGCAGACTTTCCAGTAAGATAAGAACATTAAACCCATCAAGATATACCGTTTTATCTTTTAAATCTGAAGCATCAACATGCTTCAACTGTCTGTTATGAAGCTGCACAGTGGATGCAGATGCTCCCCGAAGAGCTTGTATCTGACGGGTTTTCAGTCTATATCGGTTACCCACAAGATCTGAAGCCGCTTTTTCCGGATACTCTCTGCTCAACAGATACTGCATGTCTTCAACAGCTAGTTTCAGCTTGCTGAGCTGTTTCTCTGAACCGAATAAAGTATCGTCGCCAGTATTTTTTCCACGGTTTCTGTTATTCATACTCAAAAATAGAGTTTTTGGTGGATGTTAGAAACCACCCCGTCAAAAATTCTTTGAATTTTTGACACCCCTCCAAGGAAGGGGAATTTCACACCTTTGATTGTTAAATTTGTCAATGATATTATTCTTCTCATTCTAATCTGGGATCTGTTATGTTTTCTACAACAAAAGAGATATTTCGTACAACACATTGACATTTATTAGGAATAAGTTTGCAAAGACTTAAAAAATACCCTTATGAATACACTGAAAAAATTATGTTATCTGTCAGCAGCCGTATTGCTATCGGCATCATTTGTTTCATGTTCAAATGACGACAATGAAATAAGTATTGAGCAGCAGACTCCCTCACAGGTACTGTCTTCTACTCCATGGGAAACTACAGGAGCCAAAGATAAAAATGGAAATAACGTAGCTCTTACCGATGCCAGCGTAGCCGGATATGTTGGTTTTGCTTATTTCAAAGCAGATGGAAAGTTTGCAATTTATAATCTGACTGACGTATTAAGATCTATGGGAACATGGTCTGTAGATGCTCAGGGAAAGACAAGAACTATTGCAGCATTAAACCCTGATGGAACCACTATTTTCACCCGTAACGTTGAAATTCTTATTTTGAACAAAAATGAATTTGCGTACAGAATCCGTCCTAACTCCAGTGATCAGTCAGTTTACTATGATATCATCCATACCAAAACCTCTCATGCTGAGCCAACCAATGGACAGCTTACTCTGGCTTCTACGCCATGGGAAACGACTGGCGCTAAGGATAAAAGCGGAAATAATGTTGCATTGAATGATGCCAGTGTAGCCGGATTTGTAGGATATTCTTACTTCAAGGCCAACGGAACTTTTAAAATTTTTGGGTTAAATGATGTCTTGAGATCTGAAGGAACATGGTCTATTTCTCCGGATGGAAAGAAAAGAACCCTTACCACTCCTACTTTTACCCGTGTTGTGGATATTCTCGTCCTGAACGAAACTACCTTTACTTACAGAATTACCCCTGATGCTGCTAACCCAGCCGTATTTTACGATATTATTCATTCCAAGGTCAACCATAAGGAGCCTTTGTAGTGATTATTTTTTTGATAAGAAGGAAAAAACCTGCTCAGTGATGGGCAGGTTTTTATATTTTAAAATTAAAGGAATGTACTACTTGTAATTTATTTACCTGTATTCTTCCCACCATTTTTTCCAGCTTATTGTTCCTAATTGATCCAGCTTTAATTTTTCCCCGATCATTGGAAGACTTATGCTGATATTGTTTTCTTCTGCATGTTTAGAAGCCAATTCCAAAGGTTCGTACCAGGTATGCTGAGCCAGTTTAAATTTAGAATTGTGTACCGGGATAAAGTTTTGGGCTTTCAGTTCTTTTATTTCTGTCATCAACTGATCTGGTAATGTATGAATGTAAGGCCACTTTTCATTATACTGTCCGGTTTCCATTACCGCTAAATCAAATGGTCCGTATTTTTCCCCAATTTCTGTAAAATGATTTCCATAGCCGCTGTCCCCACCCAAAAACAGATTTTTAGTCGGAGTTTTTAAAACAAAAGAAGTCCAGAGTGATATATTACGGTTCAGTAATCTTCCGGAAAAGTGTCTTGCCGGAGTGAGTGTGACTCTGAAACCTTCTGCAATGTCTATACTTTCCCACCAGTTTTTTTCAATAATTGTATCAAAACTCCATCCCCAGTATTCGAAATGTTGTCCTGTTCCCAGACCACAAATAACTTTACCGACCTTATCTTTTAATTCCTGAACAGTTTTATAATCAAGATGATCCCAATGGTCATGGGAAATAAGCAGAAAATCTATATCCGGCATATGTTCGGGTTTGTAATAATCTGCTCCCTGAAAAGCTTTTATAGAACCAGGCATTGGGGAAGCATTTCCACTGAAAACAGGATCTATAAGAAATTTCTTTCTATCCACCTGTATGAAATAGGAGCTGTGCCCAAACCACACCAACACATTTTCATCCGGCTGAAGATTCTTAAGGTCAGTTACTACAAACGGGAGAGCTGTTTTTGGTGATGTATTTTCTACTTTGCACAAGCTTTGAAGAAGTAATTTAGTCATGCTTTCTCCTTCTAACAGTGCCGGGGTTGTTAATATATTCTGAAATCGTCCGTTGAGATAATTGGGCAGTGTACTGAAATATTCTTTTCTTTTTTCATCGGGAAACTGTCCGAGCTGTTTTTTTAAACTTTTCATTCATTTAATTTTAAATCCGGCCATAGTTTCTAGAGAAATATACTCTATTTCATTGACCGGTAAACCTTAATATAAAATAAATATAAGGATAAGATTTTGAGATGTAAAAATAAATTGAAAAGGATATGAAGTTTACATTCTTCATTAATCGATGAGAAACTCTTAAAAAAGCCATTTAACCAATCCGAGCATGATGGTTCCCAATACTAAACAGAATAGGATCATTATTGCAAAAACCTTCCCAAATTCTGACCAAAACTTTTTATGATTGAAAGTAAAATCAACAGGATTAATATAATAGACATCATACACCAAAGGATTTATGCGCAAATCTGGTCGAAAATGCACAATTCCCTGGATATATCTTCTTCGTAAAGCTCTCAAATTTCCAATATAAGTACGGTAGCCTGCATCCATTCCATTAAAATCAACTTCAGCTACTGAGCCATTGTCATTTACTTTCAATATATAAGTTTTGTGCCTTGGGCTGATACTCACATCATATTCATCAGAAAAGGAATATTTTTTCAGGTTGTTGTACAAAATTTTATCTATCGTTCCATCGGCTCTCTCATAGTGAACTCCTTTATCATCAACCTCTATCTTTCTGACTATTCTTTTTCTGATTCTCCGTTGGTAAAGAAAAAAACGATATAAACCGAAAGCAAGTGCCGGATAGTATAGTATGGCTACGATAACAAATATGACCAGTTTATCACTCATCACAACAGGCAATCCTACTATGATCAGAAACGCTACCAACAATAAAAGTATCCCAAAAGTCCTGGTCAACAAGGTCATGAACCACCATGTTTTAGAAACTAATGGCAAAAAATCTTTTCTTACTTCCTCTTGCATCTGTTCAAGATACGAAAAAATTAAGTAAACTCTGGTAAAGATGGAAGCTGGAAGCAGGAGGCTGGAAGCAACTGTTAGTCTGATAATTTCTGGCAGTTATCGTAAAATCCATGAAATTTTCCATAAAAAAATAATAAAGTTGAAGAGTAGCTTTTGTTATGATCTCCATAACTTCTCTCCTCCTGCTTCCAGCTTCCAAACTATAATACAAAAGAGCCACCGTAGTACACCGTGACTCTTTTTACTAAATTGAAAATAAGATATGATTATTGAAACTATGAAATGGTATAGGTTTTTTCTGTACTTACATTATAGGTATCAGAAATAACATTATCTACAAATCTCCATTCTGCGACTGAACTTCCTGAGGTAAATTTCACATGCAGATATCCTCTTTTATAAAGATTGGCATAATCCAGATCGTCAATCAGTAATGAAAATGCCTGTGCCAGCTCTATCGCTTTTGTCGGATCTGAAGTGATTCCCAGATATCCTTCAAGACCAGGAGAAGAAACGGAACTGCAAGCAAGCTCTGTCCCGATGAATTTACCTTGTGCATCGTTCAGTTTTCCTAACCACGCATTGTGAGTATCTCCTGCTAATACCACTACATTTTTTCCTGCAAGAAGGGAATAAAGCTGTTCTCTTTCCATGAAATATCCATCCCATGCGTCCAGATTGTAGGGTAAAGTAGTTGTGATTCTTGCTATTTCCTGAGGGGTCAGTGTTGGGTCCTGCTGCTGGTGTCTTGTTTTAAGAATAATCAGTTGAGTGATGGTATTCTGAAGGGCCTGCATGGTTGCCGGCTGTGCGCTTCCATGTTGTTTAATTTCTGCCAGAATTTGATTCAACAGCATCAGAAGTTCTGCAGGAACCATCATTTTAGTCATTAAAATCTGCTGTCCAAGCACTTTCCATTTTGCTGTATCGCTATTGATCTGAGAGCCTAGCCACGCCATCTGCTCATTTCCGATCAGTTTTCTGTTCGTACTTAAAAAATCTGTTTTAAACTGTACCTGATTAAAATTCCCAGTGCTATCAAGGTAATCGGAATATTCCATTTGCTTATCTCTGGCAATCACCCTTGTATCCATCATATAAAGTGAAACGATATTTCCGAAGTTGAAACTTCTGTAAATTCTCATATCTTTCCCCGTTTTAAGAGGTATATATTCGCTATATGCCTGGAAAGCTGCCATTTTTCTTGCCTGAAAATCTCCTTCGTTAGGCTGATGGTTTTCTGCTCCGGATTTATAGGTATCATTAGCAAATTCATGATCATCCCAAACACAGATGAACGGTTTTTTCTGATGAAGAAGCTGAAGATTCTTATCTCCTCTGTACTGCCTGTATCTTTCTCTGTAATCGCTGAGGTTAAGAATTTCCTTCGCTGGCTGATGTGCTCTTCCTAACTGGTTGGTGTAAGGATTCGTTCCATATTGTCCCGGAGCATATTCATAAATATAGTCCCCAAGATGTACTACAACATCAGCTTCAGATTTTGCAATCGCACCGTATACATTGAAAAGTCCGGCAGGAAAGTTGGAACAAGACACCACTGCCATTTTTACTTCACCTACAGCATCTGACTTTGAAGGTAAAGTAAGAGTCTCTCCTGTTACACTGACTTCCTTAGTTTTAACGTTATAGAATCTATAGTAATATTTTGTGTTGGAAGAGATATTCTGAACGTCTACTGCTATAGTAAAATCATTAACAACTGTGGCATTCGCCTGTCCTCTTCTTACCACTTCTGAAAAGTTACTGTTTTTACTGATTTCCCATGTAATCTCGGCATCAGTTCCTTTTGAATATCGGGTCCAGATAATAATTCCTGTTGCGCTGGGATCAAAACTCGCTACCCCGGATTCGAAACCTCCGTTTTGAAGATTATCGGGAGCATTTCCATTTTCAGTAAAATCATCACTGCAACTTTCAATAAGAGGAGCAAGAAAAATTCCTCCGGCTGCCAATAGTGAATTTTTAAGAAATCTTCTTCTGTTGAATTGGTGGTTGTTTTCCATCATTACTTTTTTTGCAAAGCAACAGTATCTGGAGAAGAAGGTTGTTAACTGAATTTTAAATGTATTTTATGATTTTTTAAACAAATGTTTAATGTTATGCATAAGAAATTAAATTATGCAAATATTGCTGTAATGGGCATACACAAAAGGAAACCTTCCGGCTTCCTTTTTTCAACAAGTTCTATAGAAGAGAATTTGTTTTCATCAAATATATTATTTAAGGTCTCTAAGTTTTCTTTTATTCTCCTAATTCCAGCTGGTTTCTGACCAAATTAAAATATTCTCCTTTTTTGGATACTAATTCCTGGTGGTTACCCTGCTCTACAACTTCTCCCTTTTTTAAAACAATTATATTGTCTGCACTTTTCACTGTGGATAAACGGTGTGCAATGATAACAACAGTTCTTCCTTTAAAAAACTCCTGCAAATTATCATGTATAATTTTTTCATTTTCTGCATCCAGTGCAGAAGTAGCTTCATCAAAGAAAATAAAATCCGGATTTTTATATACCGCTCTTGCAATTAGAATACGTTGTTTCTGTCCACCGCTTAAATCATCTCCTGCGGCTCCTATTTTGGTGTCAAATCCTAAAGGAAGACTTTGAATCATTTCGTATATATTGGCTAATTTACAAGCACTGATCAATAATTTTTCATCTGCGTCTTCCTGCATAGCAATATTGTCTCTTATGGTTCCGCTGAATATGTATGAGTCCTGAAGAACAACTCCACAATTGCTTCTCCACCAATCATGATTGATCTGAAACAGCTCTTCTTGTCCGATGTTCAGATCTCCTTCTGAAGAGGGATAAAATCCCAGAAGAAGTTTGGATAATGTAGTTTTCCCACTTCCGCTTTCTCCAACTATGGCAAGAACTTTCCCGTTAGGAATTTTAAAATTGATGTTTTTTAAAACATAGGGTTGATGTCCCCCCGGATACTTGAACCATAGATTATTTAAACTAATATCTTTTCTCAGCAGAGCCTGATCTCCGTCTTTTAAATTTAGGTTTTCATCGGTTTGCTGTAAAATTTCCTGAACTCTTTTATACACTAAACTTGAATCCTGAAATGAGCGAAAAAAAGCGACCAGGTTTTCTATGGGTGCGGAAGCAATACCTATTATATATCCTATACTAAGCATCTCACCAACTGTCATTTTCCCAAGTGATACCCAATACACGCAAAAAAAGGTAGTTGAAAATATAAATAACTGTTTAATAATGCTGGTAACATTGGTTTGATAAATATCCAGGATAAGACTTTTTACTTTGGTCTTATATATTTTTTTCTGAAGCTCTTCCCACTTTGATATTCTTGAAATATGAGCATTACTAATTTTAACGGAAACCATCCCGGTAATCATCTCAACAAGATGATTTTTGCTTTCTGAATTTAATTTAAAGGCATAATAATCTATAATCCTTCTTTTGTTATGAAACAAGTAAATCCATACGGTGGAAAAAACGGCAATTCCCAAAAAACCCAATGCTATATACTGGTTATATATTAAAAGCCTTATTATTAGTACAATCAGTAAAAAAACTGATAAAATATTCGATAACAATTGTCTGGTTAATAACTGTTCTATTTTTGACTGTTCTTCTATTTTCTGTAATAGATCTGTATATAATCTGTTTTCGAAAAAAGAGACCGGAAGTCTGACTGTTTTCTGCAGCAAGTCATTCAGCATTTTAATACTCACCTGTGAGCTAAAGTGTACTCCTACAAAATTCTGAAGGATATTGATGAGTATCTGTCCTCCATACAAAAGCATCTGAAATCCGAAAATTCCCATGATCACTTTTCCTTCTTTCGACTTCATTCCTTCATCAAACATCTTCTGAATCAGCTGAGGAAAGATGTAGGAAATTACGGAACTTATGGTAATTAAAAAAATCAGCAGTCCAATTTTGAAATTTTGCTTTTCTAAAACTGAACGAATATAGCTTTTGAAAATTTTTAAATCCTGTTGTTCAAAAGGAGGTTTAAACTCAACAAACTCTTCTTTCGGGATTAATTGTAATCCAATCCCTTCGTTATCTGTAGACGAAATCCAAAGCTTTACAAACTGCTCTTTTTTAAGCTTTAGTCTGCCATATTTGGGATCTGAGATATAATAAAAATTATTTTTGATTTTATAGAGTACAACAAAATGCTCCTGCTCCCAATGTAAAATGCAGGGTAAATGCACATCCTGATTCAGTGTAGACAAAGAAACCTTAAAGGGAATTGTATGAAAATACAACTTTTTGCCAGCATCATTAATATCAGCCAGAGTAACCCCGGATCGGGTAACTTCAGTAAGATTTCTCAGATATACCAGATCACAATCTTTACCATAATATTTTAGAATAATCTTAAGGCAAACCGGACCGCAATCCATCTGTTCTATTTGGGAATAAAAGGGAAATTTGTTGAACACAATAATAAGTTAAATTGTTATGCCTAGTGTTTTTAGCTTTTTAGTAAATTCTTCGTCATTAACTAATTGCTGGTTATTGGATATTTTATCTAAATAATTTTCTATTATAATTTTCACTAATTTCTGAGGAGAACTTTTAATATGAGAAAAATTCTCATTCAGATAATCTAAAAAATCTTCATCTTCAATTTTATCAATACAGCGCATGGTTATCAGTAAATTTTCCTGATCGCCTGAAAGTTCATTTTGTCTTAGCAGAGTATTAAAGATCTGCTGAAATATCAGCCTTGTTTTTTTCTCATCCTGCAAAGATTTAAGAATGGCAATGTAAGAGTTGTTAATGATATGTTTTAACATCCCCTGCTTATCAATAAGGGGAAGATCTTCAGCCAGATTTTTGCAGCTCTCATTTTCATGTTGGTTAAACATAAAAAAAGCCAATATCTTCAGGACTTCTGTCTTGTACCGTTCTTCATTTTGAGTACGTGCAAAAATTCTGATTTTATTAAGTGATTGTTCTCCAATAATTATGGCAAAATAAGGAAACGTATTACTCTGAAATAAAGCACTTTCAATAGCCTTGTCAATATTTTTCTCTGCCAGTACAAAATCATTTTCCACGTAATTTTTATACGCAAGCAAAGCATAGTCTAAGCTTATCATCCCCTGATGAATAGGCTCTATGAAATAGTTATTCATACTTTGCATTTTTGAATAAAGGTAATTTCCTAAGGTGGTATTCCCTGTACGGAAAGCAGAAAGTGATTTTTCAGACAGGTTCATATAGTAAAACAATCCTGCCTGGATATCTTCCGGAATATCTTTTCTAAATTCCTCAATCAGATTTTCGAAAATATGTCTTGGCTTTTTCACCTCATATTCCCTGAATTCTACGGTCTTTATTTTGTCTAAAATTATTGTTTCCATACATAAACTATTAAGAAAGCACAGCTTGTTCATTAATATATCTCTGAAGAAGAATTCTGTCGTCAATATTAAATTTGAAGGAAGGACACGCCGGGATATTATCATACCAGTTTTTCGGACATGCTCCACCACAGAGAGGAAGGAATTTACAGCTTTTGCACCATGAGTTGTTGTCCGGTATTTCATTAAACCAGTTTCTCATGACAACATTTTTGCTGTCTACATCTTTATCTTTCACAATGTTTCCAGCATAAAATTCAGAGTTGTCATATTTTGGAGTATACGGAATTTCCCAACATGTGGAGACATTTCCGAAAGCGTCAAATACTTCTGAGGTCTGGCTTACTACCATACAAGGTTTAGTAACTCTTTCAGGAATAATCTGTGTTTTAAATTTTGCTTTTGATTGCAGAAGCTTCATATAAACTTCTATTTCAAGCTCAGCAAATTCTTCTTTTGACACACCTTTAATAGTAGCTTTGTTATCACCCCAGTCGTGGATAGGAGCAAGGTAGAAACTTACGTGCTGAAGGATTCCTTCTGCTTCCAGATAATCAATAAAATCTATCACATTGTAGCTGTTCTCTTTATCTACATTACATCTAATATTGAAACTTGCTTCTTTTTGGTATAATTCGGAATTAACAATTTCTTTGATATTTTTAATGATAATATCAAAACTGTTAGAACCATTTTTCAGATATCTTCTCTTATCATGGAATTCCTGAGTTCCATCAATTGTGATCTGATATTCTGTAACCCTGTAATTTTTTACCAGTTTTTCAAAAAGAGAATATTTAAGGCTTAAAGCATTTGTAATAATTCTTGAAGAATATTTTAAATTTTTCTCTTCGCAAAGGTTAATTAGCCGAGTAGATAAATTAGAAATAGCCGAAAGACCTGTTAACGGCTCTCCTCCATACCATGTAATACTCAGGTGTTCCAGGTCGTTTGACAAACTTTCCATTTTAGTAATGATTCTGTCATATGTAAGATCTAAAACTTCTTTTGACATACTTTTGTTAGTATGCAGCTGACCGCAATAGTGACATCCCAGCTGGCAGTTTCCTGAGGGCTGAATCACATAAGAAAGTGTTTTCAGATCCTGATGATCAACAGACATGATGTTGTCTGAAAGAATTTCTCTTAATTCATCTTCAAACTCAGGTACATAAAACTCATTTTTTATCAGGTTGATAAAAATTTCTTCGGGAATTTGAGTGGTTTCAAGATTACATATTTTTTCATATAACCCTTTTTTCACTTCAATGGATGTTCCGGAACGTGTAGAAAAAAGAATGACATGATCATCTAAAATTTCCTCGTTTTCTATGGTATGGATATATCTTGATAATTTGTATTTCATAATTATTTTATTTTAATATTAAATAGAGTAGCACGAATGCTACTCTACTTTTTACTTTAGTTGTAACTCCAACATTCGTTACCACTGCAAGTTTGTGTACCTCCGAATCCCCAGCAGTCATTCTGACTTGTACAGGTTGCTGCTAGTTCTAAAGGCAACTTACCTCCTTTGATTGTCTTTACTGAACTTTCGCTTAATCCTTGTAGCTTATTTTCAGTGATTTTTTTAGACAATTCAAACAATTTTTTGTTTTTCATCACAATAAATCTTAGGTTAATTTTTTCTCTTGTAAAGTTTTAATTCCACACAAGACCCTGCAGAACATGATTTTGAGGAATCAGAGTTCTATTAGTTATAACTCCAGCAGCTGTTACCACTGCAAGTAGCTGTACCTCCAAATCCCCAGCAGCTGTTCTGGCTTGTGCAGTCTGCAGCTAGTTCTAGAGGCAGTTTACCTCCTTTGATTGTCTTTACTGAATTCTCGTTCATTCCCTGTAACTTGTTTTCAGTAATTTTTTTAGACAATTCAAACAATTTTTTGTTTTTCATGACAATAAATTTTCATGGTTAGCATTTCCCTGAACAGTTTTAATTCCACACAAGGCTATACAGAACACAAATTTCTTTATGAAAAGATCCAGCAATTAGGATCTGTCTGCAGATCCGGCCTGCACCCACTACAGGTACATTGGCTACAATGGTAAGCGAATAAGCCGCCGGTAATAAATACCAGGCCTTCTTTCTGCAGCTTTTTCATTTTGACATTTGTGATTTTTTTAGAAATCGTTTCAAGCTTTTTGTTTTTCATAGAAATAAGTTTTTTATGTTTATTACGAATCTTAGCTCTATAAAAATTACTCAAGTTCGAAAGAAGATCATCAATCGAGGAAAGCCCAGCAACTATTTAATGCACATGGACTGGTTCCGTATCCCCAGCATGCATTCGCACCAAAACATGCACAGTCTGATATTATTTCTTTTTGTATACCGCCTTTAATAATTTCTACTGATTCTCTTTTCATCATGATGATTTTGTTTTCAGTAATTTTTTTTGATATTTGATACAATTTTTTGTTTTTCATCACAATAAATTTTAAAGGTTAACAGTTTTGCTGAAAAGTTTTGATTCCAGAATCAGGTTTTCATAATAAAGTCTTTATGAAAAGCTCCAACAATTGGGAGCATTCGTTGAGCAGATTTCGCAATAAGAATTACAATCGGGATGTCTAATGCAATCATCTACAGTAAAGTCTTTCCCTGCGTAGATAGTGAGAACTTCATGTTTTTGTAGTTTTTTGAGCTTACCCTGAGTTATCTTTTTGGATAACTCTTCAAGTTTTTTGTTTTTCATGGTTATTAGTTTTATCCTTTAGCGTATTAGTTTTTCAGTAAAGAAACAGGATTATAATCGGGGATTTTCGTTTTGAGTTCTACCCTTGTCTATATCGCCGGTATTCACCTTTTTTACCTTGTTGTTTCCAAATGTTTTGGATATGCTGAGTGATATGGATCTTAAATTAGATTGTGAAACGGTTTCAATATATCCGTCATTATTATATAGTGTATTACGGGAGTTTGAAAGATTCAACATATCTTTTACAGAAAGCTTGAATTTAAAATCTTTATAACTCTTTGAAACCTCAAGCTGATTATTGATAAAATAACCGTTTTTCTTATTAACTAATGTATATGGAGAGGTGTAACCAAAGTTATAGCTTATGTTCCAGCCTTTATTCCAAAGATTATTTCCACTAATTGTAACGGAAGAGTTATTATACCAAGAACTAGGATGAACATCATAGATATCTGCATTATTGATATAATACATTCCTGTTGAAAGATTAAACATCCATTTGTTTTCAAACAATGGTTTATTATAGTTCAATCCCACATAAAAACGCTTTACATTACCTTCAAAGTTTTTGGGCCTTGTAATAGAAACATTATCTACAACCTCTGTATAAGGAAGAATAGGATTTTTCACAATTCCGAAATTACTTACAAACACCCAAGTTCTTTTTATGCTGTAGCTCGCATTAAATAAATACATCTTTGCCACATTAAGGTCAGGATTTCCGGTTTCCCACCAGGTTTCATTATTCTTATAAATAAATGGGTTCAAATCATCCACATAAGGTCTCCATAATGCAGTTCTGTATCCCAAAGAAACTCTGTTGTTCTTATTGATCATATAAGAAAGGTTGATGCTGGGTACAATATTGTTGTAACTTCTGGAGAAGTTCTCGCTAACTGTATTTTGTTTTGCGTTGATGTTTGTGTTTTCATAACGTACCCCTAAGTTGACGTCCAGAACAGAAAAGATTTTTTTCTTAACATTAGTATATAACGCGTTGATATTTTCATGATACGTGAAATTATTAGAAAATAATGTATTCAATGTACCATCTGCGTTGTAATAAGCATAGGGGTTATCTGTAGAAAGCCAGTTAAGCTTCCCTCCTGCTTCAAAACTAAGTTTTAATTTTTCAAAAGTCTTGGAATAATCTACTCTTACCGTATAATTGTCCTTCTGGTAATCATTATATATTAAATTAGTATACGGATTTGTCAAATTGAAAAACTCTGTCGTATTATCTCTGTGATGAGTATAATAATCAAAGTTGATATCTAGTCTTTTGGCTTTTTTATCATCATTAAAGCTGTAATAAATATTTCCTCCGAAAAGATTCAGCTTATCATTTTGTGTATTTACCGTTCTGTTTTCAAAAATTCCTCCTGTAGTATCATAATAAATATTCCTGTTTTCAAGGGAAGATTCAGGTGTTTTGTGATAATATTCCAGAATCCCTCCTATGCTGCTTTTCTCATTAAGCTCGTAATCAAAACCTGTATTTCCTCCAAAATTGGTTTCTTTAATCAGCGTACTTCCTATAATCTGATTTCTACTGAATTTCGAGCTATAATTATCAATACTATTTCTTTGCAGGTCATTATTATTTTCAAAAAACAACATGGTATTATTTGAAAATCTGTTTTTATGATAATTTAAAGCAATATTTGCCTGCTGACTGTTTTTTCTGTTTTGTTTATCTGTAATAGTAAAACTTCCTTTCAGACCATCTGTTTCCAGTTTCTTCAGCTTCAGATTAATAATCATTGCATCCTCCAGATCATATTTTGAGGAGGGATTGGTAATCAGCTCTATCTTTACCAGATTAGAAGCCGGCATAGCATTAAGATATTGTATTAAATCTTTTCCTTTCAGAACTGATTTTCTGTCATTGATGTAAACAGAGGCGTTCGTTCCCAAAAGAGTTATTTTATTATCATCTACTTTTAGCAATGGTGTTTGAGAAAGAACTTCGGATATGTGGTTTCCTACAACTAAATCGCTATTTTCAACATTAAAAACAAAACGGTCATCCTTTTGTTCAAAAAAAGGTTTTTTACCATTCACTTTTATTTCTGCAATTTGTTTTTCTATAACTGTTTTAATAGAATCTTTCTTCTCTTGAGAGAAACCCAACAACGGAAATAGAACACTTACACATATTAATATTTTCCTCATTTACTTTCAATATTTCTGATGCAAACATCATGATTATACCTAAGGCCTACAAGATTATTAATCCGAGATTGATCAATATCGGTATATCCTTTTCCAAAAATTTACAAATTCACGATTCAAAGAGACCAACACATAACTGATAAACAAACACTTATACTTCCATGATGAAAATTCGATGATAATTCATAAATTTGCAGGGTATTTAGAAATATGAAGAAGTTTCATTTAATTATTTTAACTGTTTTTCCTGTTTTTTTCTTTTCTCAAAGCATAAAGGGACTAAACATTCCAGACTCGTTAAAGAATAAAAGTTATAAGTATATTAATGATGCTTACAATAAAGTATTCCAGGTTGACAATGATAAAGCTGAGCTTTTAGCCAATTACATTCTATTAAAAGGAAAGAAAGAAAATAACAGGGACATCCTGTTTGATGGATATTATAATATAGCCCGGGTAAAAAATCTGAAGAATGAAAACGGACATCCATTTGCAGATTCACTCATCTCTGCATCAAAAAACGTTAATAACTTCGATTACCCAGCAAAATCTTATATATTAAAAGGTATTTTATTCAACAATGAAGGGAAATACAAAGAAGCTTTAGATGAATATACTAGAGCTATTAATCACAACAGGGCTGAAAATAAAGAACAGTTTTTTTATATAAACAAGCTTATTGCCATCCTAAAAACAGCTACAGAAGAATATCAGGAAGCCCTCCCTCTTTTTTTGAAATACTATGGTTATGAAAAAGATAAAATAAGAACCAACAATGTAGATGCGAAAAACTATATTGCTTCTATTTTTTCTTTAGCTAATATTTATACTAAATGTAAGGATTATAAAAAAGGTATTGAATTTGCAGATTTGGGGCTTGCAGAATGCAAGAAATACAATAATTATTCTTATTACAGCTATCTCCTTATGATAAAAGGGATTAACCTCTTTTATCTAAAAGATTATTCGCTTTCTTATAAAATCCTGCTAGAAGTACAAAAAGGATTGATAAATAATAAAGATTATAGCAATCTCGGAGTTTTATATTACTATCTGGGAAAAATAAAACATGCAACCCGAAGTGAAAACGAAGCTATAGAATTCTTTAAAAAAGCAGATTCCATTTCTTTTACTTTCAACAGTTTTGAACCTATAAAAAGAGATGGATATGAAATTCTGATAGATTTTTATAAAAAGAAAGGCGATTTAAAAAACCAACTAAAATACATTGACAATCTAATACATAGCGACAGTATAATAGCTGAAAACCGCAAAAATCTTTCAAAAGAAATTCTGAAAAAATATGACACGCCTTTGCTTATGAAAGAAAAGGTAAGTGTAATTGAAAAACTGAACCATCAGAATGCTTGGCTGATAGCGTGTTTGCTTCTGATTACTTTGGTTTTCATATTCGTCATCAGGAAAAACAGGAAGAAAATAAAAGAATACGAAAAGCAGGCAAAAGTATTATCAGAAAAACCTTTGATTACCCCTGTGTTGGAAAAAGAGCAAAAGAATGAAACTCCCATTACAGATAATCCTTCCACGATCATTGAAAGAAAGGAAAAAGCTACGAAAAGTGACCTTTCTTCTAATCCAAAATTTAAAATACTCATTGATAAAATAGAACAGTTTGAAAAGACTAATAGTTTTCTCAATAAAAATATTACTTTAGATTCTCTGTCAAAAGAATTTGATACCAACAGAGATTATCTCTCCAAGCTAGTCAATGAACTAAAGGGTAAAAACTTTTCCCAATATCTGAATGAGCTTAGGATCAACTATATTGTGGAAGAATTAAAATCTAATGAAAAAATAAGAAAGCATACTATTGCTGCTATTGCTGATGACATTGGTTACAACAATGCTGAATCTTTCACGAATGCCTTCAAAAAAATAACAGGAACACTTCCTTCTTATTATATAAAAGCACTCAATTAAAACAAAATCACAAATTACTTAAAATCAAATAATTAAGATTAAATATTATCGAAATTTATCAATTCCGGTATATATAAATTCTTCATTTACAGGAATAGAATTTCCTTTGTACTTCAATTTATTTAAAAATCTTAAAATTACTTTAGTCGTGAAAAAAATTAAAAAAACAGAAAAAAAATTATCCTTAAACAAAGTTCAAATGTCTAAGATAAAAGGAGGGATTAGCTCTGGAGGAGGTAATCAAATACTTTTGAATGATGGTAATGATACTGTATTAGACAAAACATTAGATACTCTAGATGTGACAGTAAAAAATTAATAACAATTTCAACATTTTATCAGTAATTTTGAGAAAAATTACTGATTTTCTATTTTATGAAGTACCTGTTAGCCCTATCTTTTCTTCTTACATTCAATATTAGTTTTTCTCAGAAAATAAGTATTAAGCATTTTAATGAATACAATATTGAAAAACTGCAGCCTTTGATTTTTTATTTAAATTCTGAAATACAAAAGAATTATAAAGAAAAAGACAAAGCAGTAAAGTATGATAATCTTTTCCGAGTAAGTATGGCAGCACAAAACTATGATATTGCTTTAAGTCAGCTAGATTCAGTACGCAGTGTTTACAGAAAAAGTAATCCCATTATTTCATACGCTATGGGAACACAGTATGAAATTTACATAAATGCTCAAAAAAATAAAAATTCATACAAAAATTTTCAGGAAAAATATAAAGAAGAATTCCTGAAAAAATACGAAAGTCTGCCTATAAAAACACAGATAATACTTCCACGTTATTTCAATGGTGATATTGAGAAAACAAAAAAGGAAATTCTGGCAACACTTAAAAATGATTTTGAGAATAAGGACAGCGTAGATCTGAAAAAAGCTTTACTGCTGTGCAGAAGTTATAACTCATATATAACACTTCCTACATTTGATATCGCTAAAAATTATTTAAAAGAATTCGACTCCAGGAACTTCGAGGTAAAAGACAGTTTATTAATCAATAATGAAATAAGTATAAGAGTTGTTTTAAATAAAAAAATAACTAATCCAGAATCTACTATCCTGGTCAATTCCATCTATCCTGATCCGGAAGATGTCAATGATCAAAAAGTACAGGCAAGCTATGGTTATCATTCTGTTTACATATATCCCAGAGGAAAATATACGAGCAACGCTGCCATAGAACCTTTTGAACATGAACAGGAAGATATTAATAAGGCCATTGACTGGATTATAAAACAGCCATGGAGCAATGGCAAAGTAGGAATGATCGGAGGCAGTTATCTGGGATTCAGCCAATGGGCAGCCGCTAAAAATATTCATCCAGCTCTAAAAACTATTATTCCACAGGCCTCTGTAGGAATTGGCGTTGTAGATTTCCCAATGAACAATAACATCTTTTCATCCTATTCTCTTCGTTGGATCAACTACGTTACCAACAATAAAATGCTTGATGCAGGTTTTAAAGATGAAGATCAATGGAATTCTGTTTTTAAAAAATGGTATGAAGGTGGTGAGGCATTTAACAAGCTAGATTCTATTGCTGGTAAAAAAAATATCATATTTCAGCGCTGGTTAAAGCATCCGGCATTTGACAGCTATTGGCAGAAAATGATTCCTTACAAAAAGGAATATTCTAATATAAACATCCCGGTATTAACCATTACAGGATATTATGATTCTGATCAGCTGGGAGCATTATATTATTTAAGAAACCATTCTAAATATAACAAAAACGCCGATCACTATGTCATTATTGGCCCGTATGATCATTCAGGAGCTCAAGGTTATATTAAAAGTAATTTAAAAGGGTATGCTATTGATCCTTCAGCCAATATTGATCTCGGAAACGTGACAATGGAATGGTTTGATTATATTCTGAAGGGCAAATTAAAACCAGCTTTCTTAAAAGATAAAATTAATTATCAGGTAATGGGAACCAATGAATGGAAAAGTACTTCTAACATTGATGATTTTGATAAAAATAAATTAAAATACTATATCACAAGCCAACATCAGCTTTCTCTGGCAAAAGATACTGATAAAGACTTCACACCACTTACGGTAGATTTAAAAGACCGTACCAATGCAGATGAACTCTTTAAGCAAAAAGATAACGTGCTGGATAGTAAAATTTACAGTCCAAACGCTGTTATATTTTCATCAGAGCCATTTGAAAAACCGGTGGAATTTACAGGAAATTTTGTGGGTAATCTGAAATTATCTGTCAATAAAAAAGATGTTGATGTATATATGAAACTCTATGAAAAGACCAAAGAGGGGAAATATTTTCTGTTATCCACCTATTATGGAAGAGCAAGCTATGCTAAAAGTTCAGAGAAAAGAAAATTGTTGCGTGAAAACAAAGAAACGGATATAGCTGCTGTCAACAACGAATTTGTAAGCAAAAAAATAGCAAAAGGCAGTACACTGGTCTTGGCCTTGGGAGTTATAAAAAATCCACTTATGCAGATCAACTATGGAACTGGAAAAGATGTGAGCGAAGAAACCATCAAGGATGCTGCAGTTCCTCTGGAAATAAAATTTTACAACAACAGCTTTATAGAAATCCCTATTTCCCTTAATTAATGCCACGTTTTCCATTTCAGTTTTTTGACACATTTGTTGTCAGATCACCACTTTTTTCATACAAAGATTTAAAAAATAATTGGGGTGATAAAAGCACCTTTGATAAAAATTTTAGTAATCCTATTTTCAGAGAAGCCATTTATTTAGCTTCTCTTTCTTTGTATCAGGAGATAGAAAAATCTAAAGACAGTGGTCTAATAGACTATCAAACCTTAAACAAAAGAACAAAAAAATCATTATTAAAATATTACAACCGCTCAAGTACCCGCTGTACTCCATTTGGTTTATTTTCAGGAGTAAGTACAGGAAAATTTGAAAAAGAGACTCTATTTCCGATATTCTCAGAGCAAACAAAAGTAAGAGATACAAAGCTGGATATACATTTTTTAGTGGCACTATCAGAGCAGATTCTTTTAATTCCATCCGTTAAAAATAGTATCTCTTTTTTTCCTAACAACTGTATTCATAAGGTTGGAAATAAAATTCGCTTTGTAGAATATGAAAATACAGGAGGAAAAAGAGATTACATAATTTCTTCTGCTCCATTTTCCAAAGAGTTAGAACTTATACTACAATTTTCAGAAACAGGTAAAACAATTGACCAGCTTGCCACCTCTCTCGTTCATGAAGATATATCTTTTGAAGAAGCACGGGAATTTATTGATGAGCTTATCGGAAATCAGGTTTTAATAAGTGAAATTAATCCAACAGTTTCGGGAGGAGATTTTCTGGAACGATTAATTTACATGCTAAACAAAATTGGCAGACATCAGGAAAAAGATATTTTAAAGACTATTAAAAACAAGATCAGTGAACTTGATTTCCATTTTGAAAATACAGCAGAACCATATTCTGAAATTGAGGAATTCATCAAAAAGCTGAATGTACAATATGAAAAAAAATATCTTTTTCAGACAGATCTTTATTTTGAAGATGAAACAAATTTATCCTATCAATGGAAAAAGGAACTGAAGAAAGGAATATCCTTTCTGAATAAAATTGCTGTTCCTTACAAAAAATCTGCTTTAGAAAAATTCAAAAAAGCTTTTCATGAAAGATTTGACAACGAAGAAGTTCCTTTATCTTATGCTTTAGATCCGGAAATAGGAATTGGTTATTTACAAGATATCCCGGCCAAAGGAGTTCATCCTTATATTGAAGATTTAATCCTACCGTATTCTAATCAGAAAAAAGAAATTCAGGTAAATCTTAATCCAATACAAATTATTCTCAACCAGAAATTACAAAAAGCTTATTGGAATAAAGATCATATAATACATTTAACTGATGATGATTTTAATGGTTTTGAGGAACAATGGAATCAACTACCAGATACATTGTTCGTTATGTCTGAAATTATTTCAGAAAATCAGCAGGAAAAATTATTTTTAAAATCTGTAGGTGGAAATGCTGGAAAGTTATTGGGTAGATTCTGCTCAGAAAAATCATCTATAAAAGATTTAGTAAAAACTATTGCTGAAAAAGAACAGGAACTTAATCCGGACAAAATTTTAGCAGAAATTGTACACTTACCCGAATCCAGAATTGGAAATGTGATCAGAAGGCCTTCGCTAAGAGAATATGAAATCCCTTATCTGGCGAGCTCTGTATTAGAAAAAGACAATCAAATTCTTGTGGAAGACTTGTACCTGTCCATAAAGAATAGCCGGTTATTTCTAAGGTCAAAGAAGCACAATAAAGAAATTATTCCTCATCTTACGAATGCCCATAATTATTTAAACAACTCTTTACCTGTTTACCATTTTTTATGCGATTATAATAATCAGAATGTAAAACCTAATTTATCGTTTAGCTGGGGTGGTTTATCCCAAATCTATGACTTCCTGCCAAGAGTTGAATATCAAAATATCATTCTGTCTAAAGCACAGTGGAAAATTGATCCTGAACAAATTCATTATTTTAATTCCATTCTTCAATCTGGTAAAAGAGATCTTCTGTTTCAAAACATTGAAGAGTGGAGAAAACTAAAACAAATTCCACAATGGATACAGTGGGTAAAAGGAGATAATACACTGGCGGTCAATCTGAAAAATTACGATTTAATGCAAATGTTTTTATCATCCGTAAAAAATGAGAGAACAATTTTTATTGAGGAGTTCCTGTACAATGATCAGTCAGATTATATTCATCAATTCGTTTTCTCTCTTTATAAAGATCTATAAATAAGATGATAACCAGAAAATTTCATCCGGGAAGTGAATGGCTTTATTTGAAAGTTTACACCGGGATCAAAACTTCAGATAGTATTTTACAGGAAGTTATAGAGCCACTAGTTGAACAATTACAAACTCAAAACCTTATTTATCAGTGGTTTTTTATACGATATAACGATCCTAAACCCCACCTGAGGATAAGATTAAACCTTAAAAATATAACTGACCATAGCATTATCTTGGGAATGATCAATTCCTTATTTAAGGACTATCTGGAATCAGGAGAAGTCTCTTCTATCATTATGGATACCTACTCAAGAGAACTTGAGCGTTATGGTGAAAACACGATAGAATACGCGGAAAACCTCTTTTTTAAAAGCAGCCAATTGATTTTAAACTTCCTGGAATACAGTGATGAAGAAAAGATCATTACTTCTTTATTTTATATAGATCAAATTTTATCAGCATTCAACCTATCTCTTGAACATAAAATAGAGTTTGCAAAGGATTCTGAAAGTGTATTCAAATCAGAATTTAATGCAGATAAGAACTTAAATGATCAGTTAAAGAAAAAGTATAATGAGTTTTATCCTCATTACTTTGAATTTATTACCTCTGAGGAATATGAAGAAATCAGAGATTTAATAAAAAGTAATATCACTGAACTTACATTAAAGCCTGAAGAACTTTCAAAATTGGAAAGCAATAATGTATTAAAAATAAAACCAAAAGATTTCTTCAAAAGTATTTTTCATATGCACATTAACCGATTGTTTATTTCCCATCAAAGATTATTTGAGATGGTAGTTTATGATCACTTATTCCGTCTTTATAAAACAAACAGAGCTCATTCTCTAAAAAAATAAATTTGAATTTTATGAAAAATAAAAAAACCGCTCACATTTCGTAAGCGGTTGATTTTCTGTGGTCCCACCTGGGCTCGAACCAGGGACCACCTGATTATGAGTCAGGTGCTCTAACCAACTGAGCTATAGGACCTCAAAACTTGGTTAAATTTTGTGTTTGCAAAAATAGTAAAATTTCTTTCACTACAAAATTTTTTATTGCTTTTCTTGGCAAAGTTCTACCAGCACACCGTTTGTAGACTTGGGATGAAGGAATACAACTAATTTGTTATCAGCACCTTCTTTCGGTTCTTCGGAGATAAATTGAAATCCTTCTTTTTTCAGTCTTTTCACTTCTTCCACGATATTTTCAACGCCAAATGCCAGATGATGGATGCCTTCTCCCTTTTTATCGATAAATTTAGAGATCGGACTTTCAGGATTACTCGCTTCTAAAAGTTCAATTTTACTTTCTCCTGTTTCATAGAAAGAAGTTACTACCCCTTCCCTTTCCACTGTTTCTTTTTTATAGGATTCTTTTCCTAATAATTTGGTAAAAAGTTCATCAGAAACCCCTAAAGACTTTACAGCAATACCAATATGTTCTAGTTTCATAAATACTAATCAATATAATTAAATCGTAAATTTGATACTGTAGTTGAATTTCAAAGTATCAATTCAAACAAAAGTACTAAATTTGCAGAAATTATGGAAAGTAACAGACAAAGAAAAGTAGCACAGATCATTCAGGAAGACTTCGCAGAGCTTTTCCGCAAACAGGCTTCAGAAAGCAAACAGAGCATATTGGTATCTGTTTCAGATGTAAAAGTAACTGCTGACTTAGGAATTGCTAAGATTTATTTAAGCATTTTCCCACAGGAATTCCGTACCGCTGTGATGAAGGAGATTGAAGAAAACAAACCTCAATACAGAAACTTCATTGGCCAGAAAATGGCAAAACAGGTGCGTATTATTCCACAACTTAACTTTTACCTGGATACCGCTCTTGATGATGTTGAAAGACTGGAAAGAGAATTAAGAGGCGAAGGCGACAATCCTGTTTTATAGATCTTGAAGAATATTGCATTTTACATAGCATCCAGATACCTTTTGGCTAAAAAGGGAAGTACTGCCGTTACGTTCATTACGTGGCTGGCTGTAGGTGCCATGACGGTTGCTGTGGCTGCAATGTTCGTCATTATTTCTGTTTTTTCAGGACTTGAAGACCTGAACAAAGATCTTATTTCCAATCTTCACGCTGATCTTACGTTAAAAAGCACCTCCGGAAAAACCATCAAAAATCTGGATAACGTCAGTAAAGTTTTGAGCAACAACAAGGAAATCAGCAGTTTTTCCCGCGTTATTGAAGAAAAAGTATACATCAGTTTCAACGGAAAGGGTGATATTGCTTACCTAAGAGGTGTAGATTCTGCTTATGTTAAGGTAAATCCTATTAATAAAGAAGTGTTCTACGGAACTTATCCAAGTTTCAAATACTCGAATGAGGTATTAATGGAAAACAGCCTGGATAACAGACTTTCAATTCCTGTGGATTCTTCCAATCATTATGCAACCGTCTTTATGCCCAAACCGGGGACAGGGATTATCAGTAAGGAAGAAGATATCTATAACAAAAGAGATATTCTGGTAACGGGTGTTTTCCCGGGAAAAGACCAGCTGGACAATTATATCGTTTCTCCTATTGAGCTTACAGAAGAATTACTTACTCTTCCTAAAAAGTCCGCTTACCAGATTGTTATTAAACTGAAAAATCCGGAAAATGCAGATGCTGTAAAACAAAGCCTGCTTTCTTCTCTCGGAAAAAATATTGAGATCAAAACCAAGGAAGAGGAAAATGCCGCTTTCTGGAAAATGATTAACACTGAAAAGCTTTTTATTTACCTGATCTTTGCATTGGTCATCTTTATTACGACCTTTAATCTTGCGGGAGCTATTATTATTCTTCAGCTTGATAAAAAAGAACAGGCAAAATCATTGATATCACTCGGCTTTCCTTTAAGCCATTTAAGAATGACCTATTTCTACACCGGGCTCCTGATTGTTATTTCCGGTGTGATTACCGGATTAATTCTTGGAACTGCACTTTGCTACTTCCAGCTTTACACAGAATTCTTCAGAGCCAATGAGGTTCTGCCATTCCCGGTAAAAATTGTAGGTAAAAATTATCTTATCGTAGCCCTTACGGCTTCCTTATTTGGAATTACTATTTCATGGTTCTTTTCAAAAATCAGTAAAGAATATATTACTAAAGGCTAACATTTCAACTTTATATATTACATACAATTAATATACTTCGGTTTCATTTTTTCGTACCTTTACGCCCCAATTTTAAAAAATGAAACAAATTTTATCTTTTTTTCTTTTAAGCGTGACATTTATAAGCGCTTTGGCACAGGCTCCGGCAGGATATTATACAAATGCTAACGGACTAACAGGTGCAGCTCTTAAAACAGCTCTTCAAACCATTATCAGTGATGGACACATAGACCACGGTTATGGCGGTTTATGGACAGGCTATGCTACAACTGACCGTGATTATTTCTATGAAAATGACGGAACTATTCTGGATATTTATTCTGAAAATCCAAATGGACCGGATCAGTATAATTTTACCCTTGGAACCAGCCAGTGCGGATCTGCCGGATATTCTAATGAAGGAGACTGCTACAACAGAGAGCACGTGATTCCTCAGAGTTTATTCAACAGTGCTTCTCCTATGGTTGCTGATATTCATTTTATCCGAGCTACCGATGGAAAAGTAAACGGAATGAGATCCAACTACCCTTTCGGAATCGTTGGCAACACTTCTTTTACATCTAAAAACGGATCTAAACTAGGTACATCTGTATCAGCAGGATATGGAGGTACGGTATTTGAACCTATTGATGCTTTCAAAGGAGACATCGCGAGAATGATTCTTTATTTTGTGACAAGATATGAGGATAAACTTCCTAATTTCACTACTGGTGACATGCTTGGTAACACAGCATTCCCGGGACTACAGCCTTGGGCACTTAATCAATATTTAGCATGGAATGCAATGGACCCTGTGTCTGCTGAAGAAATTGCAAGAAACAATGCTTCTTATGCTTATCAGGGAAACAGAAACCCTTTCATTGATCACCCTGAATATGTTACTCAGATCTGGGGAGCTCCGGTTGTTGATAACCAAGCCCCTACAGCTGCAACTAACCTTGTTGCCAGCAACCCAACTTCAAACTCTATTGCTTTAAGCTGGACAGCTGCTACGGATAATGTGGGAGTAACTTCGTATGGGATTTATGCCAACGGAACCTTAAAAGCGACTGTTTCAGGTACAACAACATCTACTATAGTTTCCGGATTATCACCTTTGACTCAATACACATTCTACATCATTGCTAAAGATGCTTTCGCAAACTCTTCTCCACAAAGTACAACAGCTACAGAAACAACTCTTGATGTACCTGCCGGAGGAGGAAGCTGTGGAACTGAAAATTTCGAAATGATCAGCGGTGCTCCAAATACTTATCTGACAGCAACCTGGACCAACAACGGAATTTCATGGACTGCTACTGACTCAAGAGTTGACCAAACCATCAATAATAAAGCCATTACCATAAAAAATGGAACTTTAACAAGTTCAACTTTTTCAGGTGGAATTCAAAGCTTAACTTTAACAACTCAATTGAAATTCTCCGGGAGCGCAGGATATTTCAATGTTCTTGTAAACGATGTGAATGTAGGAACTATTCCTTACAGCAATGTTGTTACTACAACTACCATCAGTAATATAAATGTAAGTGGAAATACAGTGATTAAACTGACAAATTCTTCTACTTCCAACAGAGTGGCTCTGGATGATCTTAGCTGGACATGTTTCGGAACTACGTTAGCTACTGCTGAAAACCAAAAAGACAAATCAGCATTTACCATCTACCCTAATCCTGTAAGAAATAATGAATTATTTGTAAAAGGAGAAAACCTTAGCAAAATTTCAAAAGCTGAGATCTATGATCTTTCAGGTAAATTAATTGAAACCATTGCAAATCCTTTCAGACATTCAAACAAAATCAACCTTAAAGGTATGGTAAAAGGAAATTATATCCTTAAAACAGATAATTTCTCTACTAAATTTATCGTAGATTAATTATTAAAAAATATTTCAAACCAAGGCCGGATTTATCCGGTCTTTTTTTTATTTTTGATGTATGGATTCCAATAAAAAATTAGGATTGATAGGACGAAATATTTCTTATTCTTTTTCTAAAAAATTCTTCGAAAACAAGTTCCAAAAGCTCATGCTGAAGAATTTCTCCTACGATATTTTTGATCTGAATGAAATCAATGAAGTAGAAAATCTTTTTGCTTCTCCGGACCTGTTAGGATTCAATGTGACCATCCCTTATAAAGAAAAAATAATCGATTATCTCGATGAACTAAGTGATGAAGCTGAGAAAATAGGTGCCGTAAACTGTGTTCTTATTCAGAATGGCAAAAAAACCGGCTACAATACAGATGCGTTCGGTTTTGAAAAGACGCTTCTTTTACACAAAAAACCTTCACAGGATAAAGCATTGATCTTAGGAAACGGAGGGGCAGCAAAAGCAGTCAAATATGCATTGGACAAACACAATATTCCTTCTATAACTATTTCAAGGAGTACAGAAATCAATTATGAAAATCTTGATCAGGAAACTGTTGCAGAACATAAAATTATTATCCAATGTACACCGGTAGGTACTTTCCCGAATGTGAAAGATTGTCTGAACTTTCCTTTTGACGGGCTTTCTTCAGATCATCTGGTTATTGATCTGATTTACAACCCAAACTACACCCAATTCATCATCAATGCCTCAGAAAAAGGAGCAAAAACAGTGAATGGGTACTATATGCTTGAACAGCAAGCAGAAAAAGCTTGGGAAATTTGGAATTTTCAAAAAAAATAACATAAATTAGTACTTTAATTGGCCTTAAAGCTATATTTAAAGGATATTAACGCCACTCACATAAAAGATTTGCTATGACTACAGAAAACAATCTTTCTGAAAACGAAGAAAAGAAAAATCCTAACGAAGTATCTCAGGACCCATCAGAAAACACAGTTTCTCATGATGCAAACCAACACGAAGATGATGCAGAGCACCTGGATGACCATGAAGAAGAAATTTCCCTTGCCGATGCTTTAAAGGAAATGGAAAAAATCATCAACACTCCCAATGCCGGTGAGAACTTCAAAAGATTCAACCAGCTGAAAGAGAAAGCAAGTCATTACATCCATGATGAAGTGGAGGATAAAAAGCATGAATATGTAGAAGCCGGAAATCCAGCTGAAAATTTCAGCTACGAACACCCTTCTCAGACTAAGTATTCTGCGTTGGTTAATATTTTCAAGGAAAAACATGATACCTTCCAGAAAGGACAGGAAGAAGAGCAAAAGAAAAACCTTGATCACCGTCAAAGCATTATCGAAAGACTTAAAAATCTATACACCAACTCTGAACCAGGTGTCAATCTTTTCAAATCTATTCGTGAGATTAAAGAAGACTGGTCAAAAGCAGGACAGGTGGCAAAGTCTGAATTCAAAATTCTCAACAATAATTATTTCCATCACCTGAATCAGTTTTATCAGATGCTGGATCTTAATAAAGAATTTTTGGAGCAGGAATACAGCCACAATCTGGAAAAGAGAGAACACATTATTGCCCGTGCTAAAGAGCTGGAAAATGAACCCGTTATCCAGAAGGCTCTAAACGAACTTCAGTATCTTCATAAACTTTGGAAAGAAGAAGCTGAACCTGTAGCAGAGGAATTCCGTGAAAAAACATGGGAAGAGTTCAAAGAAATTTCCAATAAAATTCACGAAAGAAAATCTGAACTTTCTGCTTCTATTGAAAAAGAACAGAGTGAAAATCTTGAAAAGAAAAATCAGATTATTGCTGAAATCAAGAAACTGTCTGAACCTTCAGAAACGCCTAACCACAACTATTGGCAGAATGCTATTAAAAGAGTGGAAGATCTGCGTTCTGACTTTTTAAAGACAGGAAGTGTTCCTAGAAAACTTTCCAACCAAAACTGGAATGATTTCAAAACAACACTAAGAGGTTTCAATACAACGAAAAATAACTATTATAAATCGTTGAAAGGTTCTCAACAGGCGAATCTTGAAGAAAAATTAAAACTGATCCAGACTGCACAAGACAATATGAATAATGAGGAATGGGATATTGCCGTTCCGTTATTCAAAAAACTTCAGGAAGACTGGAAAAAAATCGGGCATGTTCCAAAAAGCATGACCAATAAAATCTGGGATGAATTCCGTGACGCTTGTAATGCATTCTTCAACAACTACAGAGAGAAGAGCAACACGTCTACCGACAACTGGAAAGAAAACTACAAGAACAAAAAAGCTCTTCTTGATGAGCTTAAAGAAGTTTCCAACGAAGAAGGAAGTATCGAAAGAATCGAGCAGATTAAAACTTCATGGAATAATATCGGAAAAGTTCCAAGAGATAAAATTTCAATCAACTCTGAATTCAACAAGACATTAAGAGAGAAATTGAAAATAAACAAAATCAATGAACTTGAACTGAAAGAGGAAGGTTTATCTGAAAACCAGCTTACTGACAAAGCAAGAAAGATCAAAAATCAAATCTCTGATCTTGAGGCAGAAATCGTTAAACTGGAAAACAACCTTTCTTTCTTCAACAAACCGTCCAGAGAAAATCCTCTTTTAAAAGACACTTACAACACGATTGATGAGAAAAAAGCTCATCTGGAAACGTTAAAACAAAATCTTCACAGCATTATCAGCGGAGATTAATACACAACAAAATAAATAAAGGCGGAGCAAAGCAATTTGTCTTCGCTTTTTCTTTTTATAAATATGAACAACGACGAATTTTATATTAAAAGATGTATTGAGCTGGCTCAAAAAGCTCTTGGCAACACCTACCCTAACCCTCTTGTTGGAAGTGTGATCGTACACAACGGAGAAATAATAGGTGAAGGATATCATCACAAAGCAGGAGAACACCATGCAGAGATCAATGCCATTAATTCTGTTAAGAATAAAGATCTTATTCCGGAATCTACAATTTATGTATCCCTGGAACCCTGCGCACATTATGGAAAAACTCCGCCATGTGCTTTGAAAATTAAAGAATTAGGCTTTAAAAAAGTAGTAATTGGTGCTATGGATTCTCATGATAAAGTGAATGGAAAAGGAAAGAAAATCATTCAGGATGCAGGAATTGAAGCAGTTTCAGGAATACTTGAAAAAGAATGCATTGAACTTAACAAAAGGTTTTTCACTTATCACGAAAAGAAAAGACCATATATCATTTTAAAATGGGCAGAATCCGGTGATGGATTTTTGGATCAGGATTTTAAACCGACAGCCGTTTCCAATACATTAGTGAACCAGTTTGTTCATCAGTTAAGAGCTGATGAGCATGCCATTTTAGTAGGAACCCAAACTGCTTTGAATGACAATCCAAGTCTTACCGTCAGAAATGCTGAAGGCGTAAATCCTGTCAGAATTCTGATTGATTTTGATTTAAAAGTTCCTGCCAGCTTCAATATTTATAACAATGAAGCAAGAACATTAATTTTAAATTCCGTAAAAGAAGGTACTGAAGGACATATTCATTTCATTAAAATCAATAAAGATAATTTCCTGTCTGAACTCATGGAGGCATTGTATAAAGAACAAATCCAGTCTGTCATTATTGAAGGTGGTCGTTTTACTCTGCAGGAATTTATAAATGCTAGTCTGTGGGACGAAGCCATTGTAATTAAAAATGAGAATTTGATATTAGAAAATGGGACAAAAGCCCCGGAATTCGGTCAAATTCCTGCTACAATTGAAAATTTCAGAGATAATACCGTTTCATTTTTTAAAGCAAAATAATACTTTTTATCACCTTCAAATGAAATAATTTCTTTACATTAGTTTTACAAAATTAAAATTACTATGAAAAATTTAAAGAAAGTTTCGAGACAGAGCTTAAAAAAAGTAAACGGAGGAATTGCTCCTGAATGCTGTTCATTCTATCCGCCTTCACTACAGCACTGCTGTGCAACTCCTTCAAGCATGAGCTGTCCACCGCCTTGGGCAGATGGAACATTCCCTTGCTAGACTTTTTCAATGTAAAATAAAAAGAACTAATATCATGAAAAATTTGAAAAAGCTATCAAGAACCGGTCTAAAAACAATCCAGGGCGGAGCATTTGTAACATGTACCCTACCTACAGGAGAACTTACAAAATGCAGAGATAAATGCCCTCAGGATTTTTGCGGGCCAACAAGTTATATGTGCCTGATCCCAATGGATCTGTGTGGAGATGTAATGTAGGAGCATTATTTTACATCCAAAAAAATAGATAAGCCGTCAAATTCTGACGGCTTAATTTATGATCATGATGCAGAATACTAAAGCATTTAATATTTTTGCATAATTAAAGCCGGAATTCACAATGACGTTTGAATACAAAACCATAGAAAAACCCATAGAAAATACTCTTTTAAAAGAAAAAGGAAGCAAGTTTATAGGATTTGCTTACCCGATAACCAATGAAAGAGAACTAAAGAGTGCACTGGAAAAAATAAGGGAAGAGCACCCGAAAGCTACTCATCACTGTTATGCTTTCAGAATGGGATTAAATGGGGAAAACTATCGCGCCAATGATGATGGTGAACCTTCCGGAAGTGCCGGCTTACCTATTTACAATCAGCTGTTAGCAAACGAGGTCACCAATATTCTTGTGATTGTAGTCCGTTATTATGGAGGAACCAAACTGGGGGTTTCCGGATTGGTAAAAACCTATAAGGAATCTGCAAAGATCACACTGGAAGAGGCCAATATCATTACCCGTGAGCTGGAAACAGAGATAGAGATTCAGTTCAATTTTAATCAGCAGAATACAATATTCACCCTGCTTTCAAAGTTTGATGCTAAAGTTTTGAATTTCGATGCTAATGAAAACTGTATTCTTACGGCATCTTTGAAACTGGCACAAAAAGAAAACATCTCAGAAAAGCTTTCTGAGATGCAATATGTTTCATTTGAATTTAATGATTAATCCCTTCTTCCACCAAGAAGCAAAGATCCCCAGTAAAGAAGTTGTGCCAGAGAACCTAATGCGGCTACCACATAAGTTCTTGCAGCCCATTTCAAACTATCCTGTACTCCAACAAATTCTTCAACAGTTACAGTTCCGGTATCTTTAAGCCACTTCATCGCTCTGTTACTTGCATCGTATTCCACTGGAAGTGTTACAAAAGCAAAGAGTGTGGTCATCGCAAACATTGCAACTCCGATTGCCAGAACAGTAGTATTTCCGTTGGGATTCTCAATCGTTCTTGACGCTGCCATTACCGCAATACCTGCAATAAGGACAAACTGCATCAGATTGGAACTTATGTTTACAATAGGAACCAGTTTTGAACGTAAATTCAACATAGAATATCCTACCGCATGTTGTACTGCGTGTCCGCATTCGTGAGCTGCTACTGCCGCTGCTGCTGCGTTTCTCTGCATATAAACTCCTTCAGAAAGGTTTACTGTTTTATCTGCCGGATTATAGTGGTCCGTCAACTGTCCGGGTACTGATATGACCTGAACATCATTTATCCCGTTATCTCTCAACATCTTTTCCGCTACTTCTTTCCCCGAAAGGCCATTTCGAAGGTGTACATTGGAATAATATTCAAATTTCGATTTCAATCTGGACGAAACCCACCAGCTCACCAACATTGAAATACCAATAATGATATAATAACCCACCATTTTATATAAATTTTGTGTTTAATTTTACCCATAATCATATAAAAACTGTGCCAAAGTATAAGATATTATTATTTATATTTGTCCTTTAATTCCTCTCAAAAAACATGTCTACAGTTTCAATTATTGAAGTAAAAACAGCGGGTCAGCTCAAGCAATTCGTAAGGTTTCCAATGGATTTGTATAAAAACAATCCCTACTATGTTCCGTCCTTTATCAATGACGAAATCAACATTTGGAATGTGGATGAAAATCCTGCGCTTCAATATTCAGAAGCCAAGCAGTATCTGGCTTATAAGAATGATAAGATTGTAGGAAGAATTGCAGTTCTGATCAATCACAAAGAAGAGAGAGAGTTAGGCATTAAAAAAGTACGTTTTGGATGGATCGACTTTATTGATGATGCTGAAGTTTCAAAGGCATTGATTCAAAAAGCGGTTGATTATGCCAAAGAAAAAAATATTGACAAAATTGAAGGTCCAATGGGCTTTACCAATCTTGACAAGGCAGGAATGCTGATCAAAGGTTTTGACCAACTGGCGACTATGATTGGAATTTACAATAATGAATACTATCCAAAACATCTTGAGAACCTGGGATTGACTAAGGAAAAGGAATGGGTAGAATTTGAGATCATCTTCCCTGAAACGTTACCGGACAAAATTCATAAATTTAATCAGCTTATTTCTGAAAAGTACAAGCTGAAGGTTTTAAAATTCAAAACAAAAGAAGAGATTATCCAGTATGTAGATCCTATGTTTGATCTTTTGGATGAGACTTACAAACATCTTTCTACGTATACTCCAATTTCGGATGAACAGCGCAAAACCTACAAAGAGAAATATTTCAAACTTATTGATAAAGATTTCATTGTTTGTATTGCTGATGAACACAATAATCTGGTCTCATTCGCTATTACAATGCCTTCTTATTCCAAAGCCCTGCAGAAGTCCGGTGGAAAACTGCTTCCTTTTGGCTGGTGGCATTTCTTACAAGCAGGAAAGAAAAATGACAGAGCGAACTTCTACCTGATCGGAATTCATCCGGATTATCAGAGAAGAGGAGTAACTTCTATTATTTTCAAAGAAATCTGGGATATTTTCAGAAAAAAAGGAGTAAAGTATCTTGAAACCAATCCGGAGCTGGAAGAAAACAAAAGTATTCAGCTGTTGTGGCAGGATTACAATCCGGTGAATCACAAAAGAAGAAGAACGTATTCAATGGAACTCAAATAATTGATACTGCATTTTGTAAAACACAAACTCACACCCAAACTTTGAACTTTATGAAACCACAGCTTATCATATTTGCTATTTTAATTGCCGGATTTATCGGTTATAATATCTTTTTCCAGTCGCCCGATGACAAAACCAATACGGTAATTAATATTCTTTTTGCCAGTATTCTTTTTGGATATATTTCTTTTATGGCTTACACTCTTTTGAAAAAAATGAAAAAATAAGTGATAAACATAGCTCAATAGGAGCTTTAATCGCTTGCTTTTATTCCCCAATAAATAAATTCAAAATATCCGCAGTGTACATGATGGGATATAATTTTTCCAGAGTTACTACAAAGAAAGGGGAAAAACATCACAAAAAAATAATCATAAAAAGCTAATTTTTATTGATTCTAAATTACCGATTTAGCTGATTTTAATCCGACTTTTAAGCCGATTAATTTCATGCTTTCTTGTTTATTCGCTAAATTTGCAAATTGAGATAATAATGCAAAAATGAATTTACCTGAAAGTTATATTCCAATCCTTATCCAGGCTGGTGTAGCAGTAGGATTTGTAGCTGTTTCTTTGCTTGGAGCACATTTCTTAGGTCCACAGCAGAAAAAAGGAAACTCTGTAAAAAACCAAAGCTGGGAATGTGGAGTTCCTGTAGAAGGAAATGCAAGAACACCGTTTTCTATCAAGTACTTCCTGACTGCGGTATTGTTCGTACTATTCGATATTGAAATCGTATTCTTTTATCCTTACGCTGTCAACTTCAGAGAATTCGGCATGGAAGGTTTCCTTGCTGTGCTTACATTCGTTGCGATCTTCTTCGTAGCGTTTTTCTATGTCTGGAAACGAGGCGCGCTGGATTGGGATAAATAAATTTTAACATTAAAAGATTGAATAATTTAATCATTGAAAAACAGAGATGATTAAATTTTATAAACACTTTAATCTTTAAATATCAACAAAAGAAAATGTCAGATAAAAAACCAGTAATAAGAACAGATGCACCTGCTCCCGAAGGCTATGAAGGAGAAGGGTTTTTCGCAACAAAACTGAGCAGTGTAATCGGGATGGCAAGAAAGTTTTCACTTTGGCCGTTACCCTTTGCAACCTCTTGTTGTGGTATCGAGTTTATGGCTACCCTGAACCCGACTTATGATGCTTCAAGATTTGGTATGGAAAGAAACTCTTTCTCTCCAAGACAAGCAGATATGCTGATGGTTTGCGGAACTATATCAAAGAAATTAGGACCAGTCCTAAAAGAAGTTTACACTCAGATGGCTGAGCCGAAATGGGTGGTAGCAGTTGGAGCTTGTGCTTCCAGCGGTGGTATTTTTGATACGTATTCTGTACTTCAGGGAATTGATAAAATTATTCCGGTAGACGTTTACGTTCCTGGATGTCCTCCAAGACCTGAACAGATCATTGAAGGCGTAATGCAGGTACAGGCTCTTGCAGAAAGCGAAAGCATCAGAAGAAGAGATATGCCTGAATATCAGAAATTATTAGATTCTTACAACATAAGCAACTAAACGGAAATGACAAACGAATTTGTATTAGAAGCCATCACAAGAGAATTTCCGGAATCTGTCATTTCAAGCTCAGAACCGTATGGAATGCTGACTATTGAAGTGAAGAAAGAAGATATTAAGAAAATCATTCACTATCTGAAAGATTCATCACTGGAATTTAATTTCCTTACGGATATCTGTGGTATTCATTATCCTGAATTCCCTGAAAAGGAAATTGGTGTTGTTTACCATTTGCATAATATGATGGCCAATTTCAGATTACGTCTGAAAATCTTTATGTCCAGAGAAAATATTGAAGTAGACTCTCTTGTAGAGCTCTATGCAGGAGCCAACTGGATGGAAAGAGAAACGTATGATTTCTATGGGATTAAATTTAAAGGACACCCGGATCTTAGACCTATTTTAAATATGGAAGATCTTGGATACCACCCAATGTTGAAGGAATATCGCCTTGAAGACGGTACAAGAACCGACAAGAACGATAGCATGTTCGGAAGATAAAAAAGCGAATGGCCAATGGCAGCTAGCCAATAGCCAGAAGCAAATAGCTAAAAGCAATCATTATGAAAGATAACTCATTATCTAATATACTAAACCAGTACGAAAGTAAGGAACAGATTGACGGACAATTATATACCCTGAATCTAGGACCTACCCACCCTGCTACGCACGGGATTTTCCAGAATATCTTAACGATGGACGGAGAAAGAATCCTTCACGCAGAGCAAACAGTAGGATATATCCACAGAGCATTTGAGAAAATTTCTGAAAGAAGAAACTATTCTCAGATCACTACCCTTACAGACCGTATGAATTACTGTTCTGCACCCATCAATAACTTAGGTTGGCACATGACAGTAGAGAAGCTGATTGGCGTGGAAGTTCCAAAACGTGTAGACTATATGCGTGTTATCTTGATGGAGCTAGCCAGAATCGGTGACCACCTGATCTGTAACGGGGTAACCGGAATGGACTCAGGAGCGATTACAGGTCTTACTTATATGTTCATCGAGAGAGAACGTATTTATGATATGTATGAGCAGATCTGCGGAGCCAGAATGACAACCAATATGGGAAGAATCGGAGGTTTTGAAAGAGATTTCACACCTAAGTTTCATGAGTTGTTGAAAGACTTCTTAAAAACTTTCCCACCAAGATTCAAAGAATTCTGTACTCTATTAGAAAGAAACAGAATTTTCATGGACAGAACCATCGGTACAGGAGCTATTTCTGCCGAGAGAGCTTTAAGCTATGGTTTTACAGGTCCAAACTTACGTGCAGCAGGTGTAGATTATGATGTAAGAGTTGCACAGCCTTATTCCTCATACGAAGATTTCGACTTCATTATTCCTGTAGGAACTTCAGGAGATACTTACGACCGTTTCATGGTTCGTCAACAGGAAATCTGGGAATCAATCAAAATTATCAAACAAGCATACGAAAATCTTCCGGAAGGACCATTCCATGCGGATGTTCCTGATTTCTATCTTCCTGAAAAGGCAGATGTATATCAGAAAATGGAAGCATTGATCTACCATTTCAAAATTGTAATGGGAGAAACTGATGTACCGAAAGGAGAAGTTTACCATGCTGTAGAAGGTGGAAACGGAGAATTAGGTTTCTATCTTGTGAGTGACGGAGGAAGAAGCCCTTACAGACTTCACTTCAGAAGACCATGCTTCATCTACTATCAGGCCTACCCTGAAATGATTACAGGTTCTGTAATTTCAGATGCCATTGTAACGATGTGTAGTATGAATATTATTGCGGGAGAATTAGACGCATAATTATAAGATAAAAGAGGAAAGATAAAAGACTTTCTTCATATTTAAATATAAATTGAATTTAGAACACGAATTTCAGAGTCTATTCTCTCTTTTTCTATGTTCTTTAATCTTAGATAAAAAATGAGCGAAACAATAGCTTTTAAACCGGAAAGTTTAGCACAGGTACACAAAATTATCGCAAGATATCCTGAAGGAAGACAGAAATCTGCTCTTCTTCCCGTACTTCACTTGGCACAGAAAGAATTCGGAGGATGGTTAGATGTTCCTGTGATGGATTATGTTGCCGGACTATTAAGTATCCAACCGATCGAAGTATATGAAGTGGCAACTTTCTATACCATGTTCAATATGAAGCCGGTAGGTAAATATGTTTTGGAAGTTTGCAGAACAGGACCTTGTATGGTTTGTGGAAGCGAAAAAATTCTGGATCATATCAGAACAAAACTGAATATTAAGGACGGAGAGACTACTGAAGACGGTATGTTCACCTTAAAGCCTGCTGAATGTCTTGGAGCATGCGGATATGCACCAATGCTGCAGCTTGGAAAATTCTTTCATGAAAATTTAACGATAGAAAAAGTAGATGAAATCCTTGATCTTTGCAGACAGGGACAAGTTGCTTTAGACTAATAGAAATTTTAAATTCTAAATTTTAGATTTTAAATTATTCACTTAACGTTTAATCATAATTAATGCAAGAAGCCAAAAGCCGATTGCAATAAGCAAATAACAATGAGTAAAAAACTTTTACTTAAAGACGCACATATAGAAGGTATTCGCTACTTTGAGACTTACCGTAAACAGGGAGGTTACACTGCAGCAGAAAAAGCCTTGAAAATGACTCCTGACGAAATTCTTGAAGAAGTAAAAGCTTCAGGACTACGAGGTCGTGGTGGAGCTGGATTCCCAACAGGAATGAAATGGAGCTTTTTGGCTAAGCCTGAAGGTGTTCCAAGACACCTTGTTGTGAATGCGGATGAATCTGAACCTGGAACATTCAAGGACAGATATCTGATGGAGTTCCTTCCTCATTTATTGATAGAGGGAATGCTAATTTCTTCTTACTGTTTAGGTTCCAATACTTCTTATATCTACATCCGTGGAGAATATTCATGGATTCCGGATATCCTTGAGGAAGCTATTGAAGAAGCTAAAGCAGCAGGATTTTTAGGTAAAAATATTTTAGGAACTGGTTTCGATCTTGAAATCTATGTACAGAGAGGTGGTGGAGCATATATCTGCGGTGAAGAAACTGCATTGCTTGAATCCCTTGAAGGAAAAAGAGGTAATCCAAGATTAAAACCGCCATTCCCGGCTGTAAAAGGTCTTTGGGAGAGACCAACGGTGGTAAACAACGTTGAATCTATTGCTGCAATTGTTCCGATCATTGATATTACAGGTGCTGAATACGCTAAAATTGGTGTTGGAAGATCTACAGGAACGAAATTGATTTCTGCTTGTGGAAACATCAACAAACCAGGTGTATACGAAATCGATATGACAATCACGGTGGAAGAATTCATCTATTCTGATGAATATTGCGGTGGTATTAAAGATGGTAAAAAATTAAAGGCTTGTATTCCTGGAGGAAGTTCTGTTCCGATTGTTCCGGCTAATTTATTGCTGAGAACCGTGAACGGAGAGCCAAGATATATGAACTATGAATCATTGGCAGATGGTGGTTTTGCTACCGGAACGATGATGGGTTCAGGAGGTTTCATCGTTTTGGATGAAGACCAGTGTATTGTAGATCACACCATGACATTGGCAAGATTCTACAACCACGAAAGCTGTGGACAATGTACTCCTTGCCGTGAAGGAACGGGATGGATGTACAAGATTTTAAAGAAAATCGAGAAAGGAGAAGGAAAAATGGAAGATATCGATCTACTTTGGGATATCCAGAGAAAAATCGAAGGAAATACGATTTGTCCATTGGGTGATGCCGCAGCTTGGCCGGTTGCAGCAGCGATCCGTCACTTCAGAGATGAATTTGAGTGGCACGTGAAAAACCCAGAATTGTCTCAGACACAAAACTATGGATTGGCACATTATGCAGATCCTATCCCGGCTGTTGAAAAGAATGCGTAGGTAAGATGAAAAAATTATTGGTTGTCGGCTTAATGATGTCGAATCTTGTATTTGCACAGAACAAGAAGAGTGATACTGCAAATTATAACAGATCCGTTGAAGAGGATTTGTCATATTTAGTGAGTGAGAAAGAGCAGATTAAAGCTGAAAAAAAGGAAAAACCTTTACCATTAAGCAAAAAAGGTCAGGTTTTCGTATTTTATGGTTGGAACAGAGCAGCTTATAGCAATTCTGACATCCATTTTACAGGAAACGGATACGATTTTCAATTGAATAATGTAACCGCACAGGACCGACCTACAAAATTTGGAATTGTCTATTTTGATCCAAGCTGGTTTACTGTAACACAGTATAATTTCAGAATAGGATATTTCATTAAAGACAATTTAGCTTTGGTACTTGGGATAGACCATATGAAATATGTAATGGATCAAAACCAGACTGTAGGTTTCAAAGGACATATTTCAGATCCTGAATATGCAGCAATGGTTCAAAACGGGCAGGTAAATCTTGCAGATGAGAAGTTCCTTACTTTTGAACATACAGACGGACTTAATTATGAAAACTTAGGTCTTGAAAAATACAAAAATCTTGTTCATAAGAAGAATATAGATTTAGTATGGTCTTATGGAGCCGGAATCGGGTTTATGTTTCCGAAAAGTAACGTAAAACTTTTTGGAAATGAAAGAAGTGACCGTTTTCACGTTGCAGGAATGGGAACCGATATCAGATCCAGTCTTAACTTAGTATTCTGGAAAAACTGGATGCTGAGATTAGAAGGAAAAGCAGGATATATCAATATGTGGGACATCAAAACCACGTTGAATAATAAGCCGGACAAAGCACGTCAGGATTTTGTTTTCGGACAGGTTCTGGGAGGAATTGGATATACATTTAATACAAAGAAATATAAATAACAAAGCCTATTGCTTAACGCATAAAGCTTAAAGCATATCATATGAGCGAAGAAGTTAAAAAATTCAAAATAACTATAGACGGACAGACTACTGAAGTTTTGCCTGGTACTTCTATTCTGGAAGCTGCAAGACAAATCGGTGGTAAATCTGTACCTCCTGCAATGTGCTACTACAGCAAGTTGGAAACCAGTGGAGGAAGATGTAGAACTTGTCTGGTAGAAGTTTCTAAAGGATCTGAAGCAGACCCACGTCCTATGCCAAAATTAGTAGCAAGCTGCAGAACTAATGTAATGGACGGGATGGAAGTAAAAAATCTTACTTCTGAGAAAGCTCAGGAAGGAAGAAAAGCGGTTACCGAATTCTTATTGGTAAACCACCCGCTGGACTGCCCTATCTGCGACCAGGCAGGAGAATGTCATCTTCAGGACTTAGGATATGAGCATGGTGTAGAAAACACAAGAACAGAATTCGAAAGAAATACTTACGAAGCTGATGATCTTGGACCGAACATCAAATTAAATATGAACCGTTGTATTCTTTGCGCAAGATGCGTACTGACAGCTAACCAGCTTACAGAAACAAGAGAACACGGTATCCTTTTCAGAGGAGATCACGCTGAAATTTCAACGTATTTAAATAAAGCCTTAGACAATGACTTCATTGGAAACGTTATCGACGTTTGCCCTGTAGGAGCATTAACAGACAGAACAGCACGTTTTGCAAGCAGAGTTTGGTTTACAAAACCGATGAACGCAACTTGTAAATGTGATAAGTGTTCTGGAAAAGCTGTTGTATGGTTTAAAGGAGACGAAATTGTAAGAGTTACGGCAAGAAAAGACCAGTGGGGTGAAGTAGAAGAATTCATCTGCGATACATGTCGTTTCGAAAGAAAAGCCTTATCAGACTGGAACATCGAAGGTCCTAGACATATCGACAGACATTCTGTAATTTCATTGAACCACTACGAAAAGCCTAAAGATGAGCTAAGAGTTTTAGACAATCCGATGGCTAAAGAAATCAGTGAAAAAGACGAAAAATAAAATTTGAAAATGAGGTAATTTGAAAATGAGAGTCTCTGTTGGTGTGATTGCTATAATTTCCATCTTCCAGCTCCCATCTTCTAACCTTTAACATCTATAAAAATAAAAATGGATTTACTTACATTTAAACTTATACTTGTACTAGCACTTTTCCTGCTATCACTTACGATTGCAGCCTACTCTACCTGGGCAGAAAGAAAAGTAGCCTCTATCATGCAGGATAGAATTGGTCCCAACAGAGCCGGACCTTTCGGATTACTGCAGCCTCTTGCTGACGGTGGAAAATTCTTCTTTAAAGAAGACTTTACGCCAGCCAATGCAGAAAGATTCCTTTTCGTATTAGGGCCAGCTTTGGTAATGTTTATTTCATTGATTACAGGAGCTGTGATTCCTTGGGGTAAAAGTTTAAATATTGCAGGTACTTCTTTTGATCTTCAGGTAGCAAACATCGATGTTGGTGTACTTTTCATCATCGGTATGGCTTCCATTGGGGTTTACGGAATTATGATCGGAGGTTGGGCTTCGAACAACAAATACTCATTATTAGGTGCTATCCGTGCTTCTTCTCAGATGATTTCTTATGAATTGGCGATGGGATTAGCACTTCTTTCTATCATCATGATGTCTGGAAGTTTGGATTTAAAAGAAATCACTGAAAGTCAGACTACCGGAAAATTATGGGGAGTTATTCCTTGGGTTTCAGGATTGAACTGGAACATTTTCTACCAGCCGATTGCATTCCTTGTTTTCTTTGTCGCTGCTTTGGCAGAAACCAACAGACACCCGTTCGATTTACCTGAGTGTGAATCTGAATTGGTAACAGGATACTCTACAGAATACTCTTCCATGAAGTTAGGGTTATATATGTTCGGAGAATATGTGAACATGTTTATTTCCAATGCTTTTATGGTTGTTCTTTTCTTCGGAGGGTATAACTATCCTGGTATTGAATGGGTAACTCAGAACTGGGGAGAAAATGCTGCAGGAATCTTGAGCGTTGTAGCATTCCTTACAAAAACAGTAATCGGAATTCTGATCTTCATGTGGATCAGATGGACACTTCCAAGATTCAGATATGACCAGTTAATGCACTTAGGATGGAAAACATTAATCCCAATGGCATTGGTAAACCTATTAATTACAGGAGCTGTAATTTTAGCATTTGCAAACTAAGAAATTTGAAAATGAGCTGATTTGAAAATTTGATAATGAAATCAAAGTTTTATCTTTAGCGTATCATATTCAATCATCAATATTAAATAATTAAGATAACAGACAAGATTAGTCTAAAATCTAATGTCTAACATCTAATATCTATAATTAAATGAAACTTACAAACAGATCAAAAGTTGTTTCCAATAAAGAAATGACCCTTGCTGAAAAAATCTACCTTCCTGCCATCTTTACAGGGATGGGGATTACATTTAAGCATGCTGTAAGAACCGTGATAAAGGGTGCTCCCGCAGTATATTCGTATCCGGAAGTACAGAAACCAAGAACCACCATCTGGAGAGGTCAGCACGTTTTGAAAAGAGACGAAGAAGGCAGAGAAAGATGTACAGCTTGTGGACTTTGTGCGGTAGCTTGTCCTGCAGAAGCCATTACGATGACTGCTGCTGAAAGAACTAAAGAGGAAAGAGGTCTTTACAGAGAAGAGAAATACGCTTCAGTATATGAAATCAATATGCTAAGATGTATTTTCTGTGGTATGTGTGAAGAAGCTTGTCCTAAATCTGCCATCTATCTTACCGACAGATTGGTAGACGTAGAAACCAACAGAGGTTCTTTCATTTACGGAAAAGATAAATTAGTTGAAAAAATAAATGAAAGGATTGATATCACGACAAGACAATCCGAGAAACAAAAAAATGCGGTAAAATAATGGATCAGTTTTTATTTTTCTTGGTGGCGTTTTTAGCAGTGGCAAGTGCTGTTTACTTTGTATTTGCAAGAAATCCTCTTTATGCTATTTTGTCATTAATTGTTACGATGTTTTCAATTGCCGGAATGTACATTCTTCTCAATGCACAGTTCCTGGCAATCATCCAGATTATAGTGTACGCAGGTGCTATCATGGTACTTTTCCTTTATATCTTAATGATGCTTAACCTTAATAAGCAAGACGAAAGTAAAAAGAACAATACTTTAAAATTTGTTGGAGTTTTTACAGCAGGTCTTCTTTTGGTAGGTGTATTAGGAGTTTTCAGAGGAGTAAAAGACAATCACATTGTTGTTGAAAATGTAGACAGAGGTGTAGGTCTTACCAAAAATCTGGGTAGACTTTTGTTTAATGAATATGTTTTACCGTTTGAGCTTGCTTCCATCCTAATTCTGGCAGGTATTGTAGGCGCGGTATTAATCGGTAAAAAAGATTTATAAAATTATGGGAGAAGTAAATACATTTATACAAAGCATCCCTTTGGACTACTTCATCATTCTTTCATCAGTATTGTTCTGTTTGGGAGTAATGGGAGTATTGCTTAGAAAAAATGCTATTGTGATTCTGGGCTGTGTAGAGCTTATGCTGAATTCTGTAAACCTTTTATTGGCAGCTTTTTCAGCGTATAAAGGCAACGGCGACGGACAGCTTTTAGTTTTCTTCATTATGGTGGTAGCTGCTGCTGAAGTAGCAGTAGGTCTGGCAATTATTGCGATGCTATATAGAAACACCCGTTCTGTAGATGTGAGTATATTTAATAAATTAAGAGGATAAGAATGGAGAATCTAGTATATGCAATAGTACTTTTACCACTTTTAGGGTTTCTTATTAACGGGCTATTCGGGAAAAATCTTCCAAAAATATTGGTAGGATCTTTGGCTACAGCTATGGTTTTCGGATCTTTCTGTATTGCTGTAAGTATTTTCATGAATTTCAATTCTGAAAGCCAGCCTGTTATTGTAAAAGCTTTTGAATGGTTTAGAGTAAACGGAGTTCAAATCAATTTTGGATTCCAGATTGATCAGCTTTCTTTAATGATGGTGATGATCATTACGGGTATCGGTTCACTGATCCACTTATACTCTATCGGATATATGAGTCATGATAAAGGATTCTATAAGTTTTTTACTTACCTGAATCTTTTCATCTTCTCGATGTTACTTTTAGTAATGGGAAGCAACTACCTTATCCTGTTTATCGGATGGGAAGGTGTAGGTCTTTGTTCTTACCTGTTAATCGGATTCTGGTATACTAACGAAGAATACGGTAAAGCAGCAAGAAAAGCTTTCATCATGAACAGAATTGGTGACCTTGCGTTATTGATCGGTATTTTCATGATCGCTTCTCAGACTAATGCTGTAGATTATCTTTCTGTAGCAGAAAACGCTTCAAAATTTGAATTAGACGGAACAGTGATTATCTTTATCACAGCGAGTTTATTCATCGGTGCTACCGGTAAATCTGCTCAGGTTCCATTATATACATGGTTACCGGATGCGATGGCGGGACCAACTCCTGTATCAGCGTTGATCCACGCGGCAACGATGGTAACGGCAGGTATCTACTTAGTGGTAAGATCCAACTTCTTATTTACTTTAGCACCTACAGTACAGGGAGGAATTTTATTCATCGGATTCTTAACGGCTGCTTTGGCAGGATTTTATGCACTACGTCAGAACGACATCAAAAAAGTATTGGCATACTCTACAGTTTCACAGCTTGGATTTATGTTCATCGCTTTAGGTCTTGGAGCATATACAACAGCAATGTTCCACGTAATGACGCACGCTTTCTTCAAAGCTTTATTATTCTTGGGTGCAGGTTCTGTAATCCACGCTATGAGCAACGAGCAGGATATGCGTTTCATGGGAGGTCTTAAAAAATATATTCCTCTTACCCACGCTACATTCCTTATCGGAACATTAGCCATCTCAGGTTTCCCTTTACTATCAGGGATGATCTCTAAAGACGAAATTTTAGTAGCAGCTTTCGCTAAAAACCCTGTTTACTGGGTAATCTTATTTGTTTTAGCGGCAATGACTGCAACTTATATGTTCAGACTATACTACCTGACATTCCACGGAGAATTCAGAGGTACAGAAGAACAAAAACACCACTTACATGAAAGCCCTTCTAATATGACATTACCATTGATCGTATTGGCTATTCTTTCTGTAATCGGAGGTTTTATCAACCTGCCACACTTCATCGGTCACGGCCATTATGCTAAACTGATGGAATGGTTAAAGCCAGTTCTTACGGAACAAAGCTACAGCCAGATGGAAGCTACTCTTTCAGGAGTACCTTTCAATACTGAAATGATCTTATTAGCAGCTACAGTATTAATGTTCTTCACTGTATGGTTCATCGTTAGAAATACTTATGTAAGTAAGAAAAAGATGGCTGTTGCAGAGGAAAACTATACCGGATGGGAAAAGCTTTCTGCTAAGAAATTATACGTTGACGAACTTTACAACGCATTGATTGTAAAAACTGTTGAAGGATTAGGACGCGGAGGAAAAATGTTTGATAAGGGTATCTTAGACCGTTTTGTAAACTTTGTAGGTGATGGTGCTGAAGACAGCGGAAAAGCTATGAAGCGTGTACAGAACGGAAATGTAGAGACATATATCCTTATCATGTCTTTAGCTGTGGGAATTATATTAATTGTTAACTTTTTATTACAATAATAATGTCTTGTTTGTTATTAACATTATTACTATTACCTCTAGTAGGTTCGGGATTAGTTTTTGCCTGGAAGAATAATTCCAGCAAATATTTGGCGCTTGGAATTGCATTGGTACAAATGCTCCTTACGTTCTATATATTATCGGATTTTGATTTTACTCCGACAGTAGACAGCGTATTGCAGCACGAGATCAATTATCCATGGTCACAATTTATGAAGAGCTCTCTTCACTTCGGTATCGATGGGATGAGCATGCTTCTTTTATTATTGACCAACATTCTGGCTCCAATCATTATTTTATCATCTTTCAATGAAAATGTAAACTACAGAAATACATTCTACGGACTGATTCTGTTGATGCAGTTCGGTCTTGTAGGAGTGTTCACTTCTTTAGACGGATTGTTATTCTACATTTTCTGGGAAGTAACTTTGATTCCAATTTGGTTCATTGCCGGACTTTGGGGACAAGAGAATAAAAGGTTCGAGTTCACTACGAAATTCTTCGTATATACATTCGTTGGATCATTATTTATGTTAGCCGGATTGATCTATGTGTACAACCACTCTGCATCATTCGCTTTAACAGATTTATATAATGCTCAGCTGAATGAAGTACAGCAGACTGTGGTATTCTGGTTTATTTTCTTTGCTTTTGCAGTGAAATTACCGGTATTCCCTTTCCATACTTGGCAGCCTGACACGTATACCTACTCTCCTACTCAGGGATCCATGTTATTATCAGGGATCATGCTGAAGATGGCAGTATACGGTGTAATGCGTTATTTACTTCCAATCACTCCACTTCCTATAGCTGGAATTTCCGGACAGATCGTAATTATTCTTGCTATTGTAGGAATTGTTCACGGTGCGTTGATCGCTATTATCCAAACGGATATGAAGAGAATCATTGCGTATTCTTCTTTCTCTCACGTAGGATTGATGGTAGCAGGTATCTTTGCTTCTGCAGTAGTTACTTTAAGAGGAACTTTCAATGTAGAAGGAGCTGAAGGAGCTTTGGTACAGACATTTGCTCACGGTATCAACGTAGTAGGTTTATTCTACTGTTGTGATATTTTATATAAGAGATTTAAATCAAGAGACATCAGACAAATGGGTGGTTTAGCTAAAGTAGCGCCTAAGTTTGCTGTATTGTTTCTGATCATTATATTAGGTTCAATGGGAGTTCCATTAACCAATGGATTCATCGGGGAATTTATTTTGTTGAAATCAGTTTATGATTTTAACGGAACAGCGGCAGTAATTGCTGGTCTTACGGTAATTCTTTGTGCAGTGTATTTATTGAGATTCTACGGAAAAGCGATGTTTGGAGAAGGAGATGAAGCCGTTTTAAGTACAGCAAAAGATTTATCAGGTGTAGAATTTTCTGTATTGGCAAGTTTAGCGGTTTTTGTGATTTTACTAGGTATTTTCCCACAACCGGTAATCGACATGGTGAGTAGTTCGGTGAAGTTTATCTACCAATCAATGGTAAGTTAATTTGATATTTTAAGAAATGAGTGTTTTAATTATTGTTTTCCTAACGGCAGTTATTGCGTTATTTTCAGGAGTTTTTGAACAAGGAAAATTCGCAAGATACATTGGGATTTTGGGATTAATCATTGCATTGTATGTAAGTTTTATGCCGGAATGTTCGTTCTTCGACCATTACAAGCATATGTACGAGTACAGTGACAATACCGCATTATTCACTAAAATATCAATCGTAACAACTTTATTGTTATTCTTCCTGGGAGGTTTTGCTTTCAGCAACCACAGAAGCCACCAGTCAGAATTATATGCATTGATGCTATTCGCATTATGTGGAGGAATCATCCTTTTCGGATACCAGAATCTGGTAACGATGTTCTTAGGAGTTGAGATCCTTTCTATTCCATTATATGTAATGGCTGGAGCTAATAAAACTGATCTTAGATCCAACGAAGCTTCTATTAAATATTTCCTTATGGGTGCATTCGCAACAGGTTTCTTACTGTTCGGTATTGCGTTCATCTACGGAAGTGCAGGAAGTTTTGATTTATACAAAATCCACGATTTCGGGGTAGCTAATTCAGGGAATGTAATGTTCATCTTAGGAGTATTACTAATTCTTTGTGCATTGGCATTTAAGGTAGCTTTAGCACCTTTCCACATGTGGAGTCCTGATGTATATGCAGGTTCTCCTTCATTAATCACAGCTTTCATGGCAAGTGTAGTAAAGATCTCAGGATTCTTTGCTCTGTTCAGATTGATGACGCTTGGTTTCGCAGGAGTAACTCACGAATGGATTAATGTTTTAGGAGTATTCTTAATCATTACATTACTTTTGGCAAACGTTATGGGTCTTGCTCAGACGAATGCAAAAAGAATGTTGGCATACTCTTCAGTATCTCACGCAGGATATATCGGATTGGTATTCTTCGGAATGACAAGCCTTTCTACGTATAACCTGGCATTTTATTTATTTGCTTATTCTTTATCTACAGTAGGTGTTTTCATGTGTCTGATCTGGGTAGAGAAATTAAAGAGAGAAACTTCTTTCGGAGCCTTCAAAGGATTGGCGAAGACTGAACCTTTATTAGCAACAGCAGCAACGATCTCTATGCTTTCAATGGCAGGAGTTCCGTTAACAGCTGGTTTCATGGGGAAATTTGCTTTATTCTCCCAGGCTATGAACGGTGCAGCTTTCTTAGTATTAGTAGCCGTGTTAGGTTCTGCCCTATCTATTGCTTACTATTTAAGACTGATCATTGCGATGTTCTTCTTTAAAGAATCAACATTCAAATCATCAGAAAAAGTAACCCTTACTTACAACATCATTGCAGTGGTTGTTATTGCTTTGATTATCATTCTTGGAGTTTTCCCGGATCTATTTGCAAGAATATTCGGATTATAAAACGACCTTATTATAAATGATATTAAAACCTTCCATTTAATGGGAGGTTTTTTTGTTGATATAATCACTTTAAAATTTAATTATCACTTATCGTAGAATTACTACAGTTTATCTTTTTAAAATTTTATAGATTTACATTATTTGAAAAAAAACTGATGATGAAAAAAGATTTTATCAAATATAAAGTCAAGTCAAATGATAGTCTCAGCTCTATTGCATTTCGTATGAATATGAACAAACACGATCTAAAGGAGTTTCATAATCAGAACTGTGGTAAGATGGATAAGTTGTGGTTTGAAAGCCTGAGGGGAGTCGAGTTTATTTTGATACCTATAGACTATGTTTCTAAAGAAGAACAAGAGGACCAACTACAAAAAAGACTTCCTAGTGTCCAAGATTTAGTCTTGTTTCATGCTGGTGAATATAATATCACAGAGAATATACAAGAATTAAATAAAGATCAACTAGAATTTAATTATAAAGTCAATATTGAAATAGAGCAGAAGACAACCCAGATTATTGCTAAAACGAGACAAAAAAACTTCAAAAAAAACAACTGCACACCAGATGACAAAGTAAGTTCCCTTGCGCTAGCTTGTATGGAAACAGTCTCTCCTATTCCATTTATTATATCACCACATGGAAAAATATCTTCATTTGCCGGTCATAAAACTTTAGTACAAAATTTCAAAGATAATCAAACAGCGATCAGAGATTTTTTTACAGGTGCGCCTTCAAAAGCTTATATTGATTTATTCTATGAAAATATCTCAAATGAAAAATATTTTCTAAAACAGATAAGCTCTACCTTATTAAATGAAGTATTATTTCCTGATATAAATTGGTTTAGCAGAAAATCAAGCTGGGTAGAACGTTTCAAAATATACCACAATTCTTTTTCCTTGAAATTTGATTTTAATGCAGAATATTTTCATGAAAATATAGAATATGTTGAAACAGTAATTAAAGGAATAATTGCAGAAAATTGCAGTCTTCATGAATTAATAAAAGGATCTCGTTTTGAAAATGAAAAACAGGAAGATAGTATAAACACCAGTATAGAAATTCATTATTTCACAAATAAATTTACTAAACAATTAGCGGAAGCAAGCGCCACAATATGTATTTGTAATAGGAATGAACTATTTTATAAACACCACTTAAATCTAAAAACACAAAAATGAAAATTTATATCACAAAGAACAATGATACTTTTGCCGATATTGCCCAAAAGTTCAATATAAAAGATGAGAACTATTTAAAAACTTTTCATAATCTTTCATGTCCGGAAAATGATATTATACATGGACATTTGACAACAGGAAAAAAAATTTGTATTCCTGAAGACCAACAGTTTTTAGTCAATGATAAAAACATCAAATCATACGAAGATAAAAATTCTGATACACAGAAAAATAATACTACAACTCATCCTGATGATAATGAAAAGTCAAACGAAGATTCATCTGAAGAAGGGTTAGGGAATACTTCTTCAAAAAATCAAAAGGAGACTGAAACTAAACGGGAAAATAAAAACTCGAATGAACATACTGGAAAATATTTTGTTATTCAAAAAGGTATATGCCAATGTAATCAGGGGTTCAAATTTCCAAGATTTAAAGTGACAAGTCATCAAAAACATTACTGGAATAGTGCAGAAGGTCAAGATGATTATTTGGCTGTAACAGAAGATGATTTACAATTTGATCCATCTGTGCAACCTTTCGGTCAATGTAAACTAAAGCCGAGTTCTGGAGGATATCTACCTTGTACCTATGCTCCCGCAGGAAAATGGCAGAAAACTTATGAAAAAGTGAGGGTAATGGGAAAAAGTTGTCTAACAGAAATTTCTGAATTGATGTGCACTACCGGCGGAAAAATTACGGTCCTGAAGCATGGGCAACAAAACGGAATCAGCAAAACACAGATTGCCAATGCTGATTCTCAGGAACAGCATATTTATAATCCCGTAGTGAACATTGATGAGCTGAAAGAAGAGATTGATAGTGAAAATAGTTATGCACATTAAAATTATAAGGCAATGTCAAAAAAAGGTGTAGCAAAAATAACAGGTCCCACAAATCCACAAATTGGTGCTTCGGCATCCTATTCAGTTACAGAATGGTATAAGGAAACTCCTGCCAGTCAACGAAATGGAAATAATATCACCTGGGAACTCTTCAGAAAAAGAAATAATGGAAGTTACACTTCTACCAATATTAAAAAGAAAGGAGCAACAGGGACTTTTACTTTTGAAGAAAAGGCTCTTGGACAGGAATTCTTTGTAGAGGGTTATCTGAATTCTCCTGAAAAAAAAGGTAATACTATTATTTACATAAAGCCTACTAAAGGATTACCTAAAATTATATCATTGACACTTCTTGACAGCAATAAAAAAAAGATTACAATAAAACCCAAATATGGCCAGACTATAGTTGCAGAAATAAAAACGCAGAATATGTTTAAAGAAAAGCTGCTTTTGCAGGTCTGGGAACGAGATACAACAGCAGAAAGCGGCCACAACAAAGACGAAAATACACTACTTTATGAAAAAGAAATTGCAGTTAATGCTAATGGAGTAAATGATGAAAATATAGTCCTTACTGAATTGATGATGAAAAAAGCTCAGGGAAGTGGAATATCTTTTATGATAGATGGAGGAGAACATGAATACTATTTGGTAGTTAAACATAATAATATTTCCACTTTCAGTCCACAAACAGTTCAGGTTCTGAATCAAATCATTACAGTAAAAGGAAATGGAATCAACCCTCCACCGGAAAACCCGGAGACCGCCACTAATGTGGGGCAGGATCCAGATCAGCAAGGTTCTGAAGGAAAGTGCCCGAGGTGTGAAAAAGATTTTACTTGGAATGAAATAAAAGAAATATTTGGAGAAAGTGACAAAACTTTCAGAATGGATTGTATTAATTGGATTAATAAATATAAATTAGATTTTGGAATAAATACATGTGCAAAAAAAGCTCATTTTCTAGCTCAAATTGCAGCAGAAACCCATTTTAGAGAAAAAGAAATGGCTGAAGGAAATGTAAAATATATTCCCAGAAATATCCGAGGTGGTACTTTTGGGGAACGTGGTAAACTATTGGATAAAAGAGGACAAATTGAAGAATTCTGTAATGAAAGGCCCGATCAAAAAAAACTCTTCAGTTTTTTATATGCGGCAGAAAACGGATTTGGAAACGGTAATGGAAATGAAGCCAGCGGAGATGGCTTTAACTTCCGGGGAAAAGGCTTGATTCAATTAACGGGCAAAGGTAATTACAAATCTGCAATGGGCTTGATTAAAGAATATGTTCCCGCAAAAATCTATAACGAATTAATATCCACTGAAAAAAGGAGAAAGCACTTTGATAAATTTGAATTTGAAGAAAACAGAAAAGAGAAAACCATAAAAGATGTAGATCTATTCGATTTTATTACTTACTATGACATGCCCACAGAGCCCAAATATGCAGTTCTCAGTGCATTGGCAGATTGGAAAGGTAAAGGATTGAGCAATTCCACATTAATGGTTAATGATGTAAAAAATGTAAGACCCGTTAGAAAAAAAATAAATGTAGGTTTAAAAAATCTGGATGTGGCCACTGATTTCTTTAAAAAAAGTGTGTCTCATTTAAAAGTAAATGAATGTACATTAGGCAAGAACAAATCAATTGCCACTGAAAAAGGGACGGTAATTTTAGTGTCCGGCACCGATAAGAAAAGTGAAAAAGATCCCGCACAAAATATATATTGGATCATGTACAAGACAACAGTTTACAAAGATATTACGCTAGCAACATTCAAAAAACTTAAAGGAGAAAATAAACTACCTAACCCGGACTATACAACATACTTAAGTAGAGATACACATCAAACTTATTCCAAATCTTCTAATGAAACCTTTAAACATTCGGATAAAAGATTTGGAAAATATAATGAAATTCCTCCTGGTGAATATTTCCTGGTTCCAGGTTTAGATAGTCAAAAATATTTAGTTTATGTAATTGATTCTGAATCAAAATCTGCAGGTGATGAAAATGGAATAAATGGACCTGATGGGGCAAGAGGAGGAGTTGCCCTGCATCATTATTGCCCACGCTTTTCAGTAGGTTGTTTCACATTCAATTCTGGAAAAGATACAACACCTGTTAAAAACTTTGTTAAAGAAATATCCGATTTAAATTTAGGCGATAACAGACCTGTACATTTTATTGTTGAGCCGCGTCAAGTAAAAGAATCACAATGGGATAACCCAGCATATGGAACCACAAAATGGACAGGAATTTAAAATAAATTAGTAATGAATAAGAATCTGCCACAAATAGTATTATTAATATTCACATTATCCTGTGGACAAAATAAAACGAACAAACAAATGAATTCACAAAATAAAGCTCCCTATAACCTGGTTGAAGAAGGTGATAACACTAAGTTCAATTATGATAATCTTTCACCAGATATTATCAATTACGGAGCTAAATCTTTAGAAAACTTCAATTATAAATTTCCTGATTCTGAATTATTTTCCAAAAGAATATCAGAAGTTTACGGGGTAAATATTGATGAATATACCAATAGGATTGTCGCCCTAAGAATGTCAGATTTTCCGGAAATTGCTATTAAAAATAAAGCTTACATACTAATACAGGATAGCGATTCAGATGCTAAATATTCTATCACGCCAGATATTTTATATCAGTATAATAAATTTATTATTTATAAAGATAAAACGGCGTTAAAAATCCTGAAAATGAGAGATCCTTATCTTGCAAAAGATCTGGTTTTATATTACGGATATAATGAAGATAAAGATCTTGTAAGTTTTGCTCTAAAAGATTTTGATTTTTCAAACATAACATCTTTCCACGAATTAATTTTCGGAAGAAAAAATAAAAATCAACAATTTGTACTTAGAAACGGCATAGTGAATGATATTGAACAGATTGTTTATAAAGGCAAAACCAAAGAGATACTTTCTGAAGCAAAGGAAGGAAACGGCTACGACTCATTGGGAGAAATCCTGAATATGATGTATAAAAATCAATTCGACTATGCAGAATGTGATAAAAGCATTGCTTTTTTATGTGAGAAATCATTAAATGTAGGTGATATTGGAGATGTTCAGAGTTTTATCAATAAAAACAAAGAATTCATTAGAAAGTTAGAACACAACAGTTTTTATGGTAATGAAAGATTAAAAACATTTTGTGAAAACTTAGAAATATTCAATGGTCAGGAAGACAGTAAAATAATTAGTGATCCTGATGGATATACCAATCTAAGAAAAGATAAAAATACATCTTCTGAAGTTTTACAAAAAATAAAATCAGGTGAACAGATAAAGGTTTTAGATCAAAGTGGAGATTGGTGGCTTGTGGAAACAAAGGATGGAAAACAAGGCTATATTCATAAAAGTAGAATAAAGAATGATTAATACGTAATAAAATATATTTTGGTAATAACATTTAGACGATTTTTCTTTCTTTTCACCATTGTCAACATTTTTAACTATAAAGCTTTTCTATAGTCAATGGAAGCTATTATTTTATTAAAACTAGATTACTATTTAAAAAAAGCTCAGACATATTTATAAAAAGAAACAGAGATTCACTAAATTCAATATTCTTTTTAAGAATTTTACTATAAAACAAAAATAAAGCGAAAGAAAAGGCTATTTTCAATAATTAATAACAAATGTATAAATAGTGATTTTTTCATAACTTTACTTTAAATTTTTCAGCTCTTGGCTAATCTCTATAAAAAAGACTCTCCCTTTCAGGTTTATATATCATTCAAAAAATATTTGGATGTTCTGGAACATATCCGGTATAATGACAGATTGGAATACAGGGTCAATTATGCAGAGTCTTTACTAGAGAGCACCAGAAATTTTAAAGAACTTAGAGAAGGTTTTAATGACACTACCCTTCTTGAAAAACATGAAGACCTCATCAGACTACTTCTTGCTGATCTTTTTCCAACAGGCCTCACCAGAAACGAAATAAAAGCAGCAAGTATTCCGCTTTCCAACATTACTTTCAACTATACCGAAAGGTTTAAAGATATTCTGAAAGACGCAGGAAAAGACTTCGAAATAGAACTCAGGAATATTTCAGATAATGAATTTTATGTATTCTGTTGCTGTCTGATTCTTCAGAGCTACTTCAAAAAAGATATTAAAAGTACCATCCCGTTTTATTATGATATTCCCAATAAGCAGGGAATCATGAAGCATTATAAAATTACGGTCAATTCAGATTTTACAGAAATTACTCCTACAGAAGATGCCAAAATTCCGTCTGATGATGTTCTGGATATGCTGCTGGAAAATCTTGATGACTTTAAGCTTTGGAAGAAATATTTCCCATCTCAATCCTGGATATTGAAAGGATTTACCATTATTTCACTGGTAGACTGTACCTCTGAAGTTGCCCTTTCTGATCTGAAATCAAGCATGATTGAAATTGATCCGGAAAATATGAATCCCAACGAAAATCTCACAGAAATTTTCAAATCTTACTTTGATGTTCCTGAGCTAAGTTTTGGGCTGATGACTTTCAATAAAAAGGAACAGAAACTGGATAAGCTCCCGATTTATGAGAGTCTTCTTACGAATCATATCCTGGATTTCTGGATCAATGCATTTGATGAAGAAACTCGTAAGAGTACTTTTAATAATTTAAATCATAATTCAAAGCCTGTAGTTGTTTCCAATGTAAACAACCTGGACGAGAATGTCAAGCTGCTTCCTTCCTTCAGTATTTTAAAGGATAATAATGTGAACAGTTTCATGGTAATTCCTATCATGAAAGATGGTGAGCTCCTTGCTATCATGGAATTCACCTCTCCTATTGCCGGAAGTTTCAATGGTTTAAAGCTTAAAAAACTGGAGTTTTTCACCGATATGGTTCTTTTCTCTCTGAATAGATTTTACTTTGAGAAAAACTATCAGATAGAAGCTATTATTCAGCGTGAATATACAACCATCCACGACAGCGTGGTGTGGAAATTCAGAAATGAAGCTGAAAAATATTTTACAGCATCGCTTGGAAAAAAAATATATACTTTAAAGCAGATTGCATTTAAAAATCTGACTCCTTTGTTTGGGGTTTCAGATATCCGTTCTTCTTCTGAAAAACGTTTTAATCTGATGCTGCAGGATCTTAATCAACAAATTGAATGGCTGAATGAGGTTTTGGTACTCACCAATTCCGATTCAGAAAAATTTGTACTGGCGCTGGATGTTTTTGAGAATGAGATCAACAATGAGATCAAAGCGGATACAGAACAACGTTTCCAGAGATTATTAAGGGAAGAAATTCATCCTTTCCTCCAGGGTAAACTGGAAGTAAGAACCTCAAGAGAAATAAAAACTAAAATCAAAGACTATTTTTCACACATCTTTACTTCTACAGATCTGTTTTATCACCACAGGAAAAACCTTGATGATTCTATCACTCTGGTCAACCGAAAACTGGCAGATATGCTGGACGAAAGCCAGGTAAAAGCACAGGAAATTTTCCCACATTACTATGAAAGATTCAAATCTGACGGTGTGGAACATAATCTGTACATTGGTACGGCCATCTCTCCTGAGCTTCATTATACATCAAAAGTTGTTCACAAACTGAGGTACTGGCAGCTAAAGACCATCTGTAAAATGGAACTTGAATTTCAGTCGTTCAAAAAATATCTTCCTGTACAGCTGGATATCGCTTCGCTGATCTTTGTGTATAATGAAAAAATAGACATCCGTTTCAGAATGGATGAAAAACGCTTCGATGTAGACGGAGCCTACAATTCCTATTATGAAATTATCAAAAAACGTCTGGACAAGGCGCATGTCAAAGATTCTTCTGAACGCATCACTGCACCCGGAAAAATCACCATCGTCTATTTCGGAATGGAAAATCAAAAGGAATACCTTGACTACATTTCAAAACTTCAGAAAAAGGGAGTTTTACAACATGACATAGAATTTTTAAAAGTAGAGGATCTTCAGGGAATTACAGGATTGCTGGCGTTGAGGGTTTCTTTTACGCTTCCGCAGGAATAAAAAAATCCGGAATATACATCCCGGATGATTATTTATCTTTTCTCTTCAATAAAAATACTGATTTCAAATTCCTGTTTTACAGGATATTTATAAACTTTAGCAGAATACCAGTTGTCAAGTTCTTTTGATTGAAATAAACGTTCTATTTCTTTCTTTGAAGCTTCATCTGTATACTTTATGAAATCAATTTTTTCAATCGCATTTTGTTTTCCTATTGTTACGCGAAGTCTGTTTTCTCCTTTCTGTGCATTTGCCTGAACCTTAAATTTTTCAAATAAGATTTTGCGAAAATTGTCTATTCCGGTCTTAAAACCTGCATAATTAGGCTCAAACAGCTCTATATCATCAATACAGTTCCCATTTATTTTCTGGCATTTTTCCAGAGATGTTACAGCTTCTGATTTTAATGAATCAATTGCTTTTCTTTCTTCTGATGTAGATGGAAGTATTTTTATATTCTCTAATGTTGAAATATAATGAATTAGTGCTTCTGATTTTACAGAGTGTAACGTATCATTTTTAATAACTTTTCTAGTATGTGCTACTCCTTTAATCTCTTGCGAAGATACTTTGGATAGAAAAAGAATTGAGTAAATCAACATTAATTTCTTCATCATTAACGATATACTTTTATCCCTTTTATGATTTTACTTCCATAAAAATTTCTTTCTTCATTGGTGAATAAGGCATTATTTAATTCTTGGAAATATCTGGTTTCATGTCTTAAAATTGGAGTTTCCCATTCTATTGATAAAGTAACTACATTATGAAAAGAAGCTTCTTTATCACAAAAATTAAAATCAGTTGAAAAATTATAATATTTAGTTCTAAAATTTGGGACAGGCCAAACCGTTTTAGGTTGAATTTGTGTCATATCATTTAATAACTTAGAAAAAGGCTTCCCTATATAACTTGTTTTATTAACTTCAAATTGCTTTAAATAATTCAACGTATCTAGTTGAGCAAAACTTTTAATGAATAGACAAAAAGTAATCATTAATAATATTTTTGATATTTTTTTCATTGGTAATTATTTTAAATTGCAGTCTATTGTTTCTTTATATATTATTTTTGTTGGGTCTGTTGGATCAGGTAATTCTTTCACATAAATTGGGCTAAAATTACCCGAACTATCTTTTTTACTTATACCAATTCCCATTCCATATTTTCCTATTACAAAAGCTGTTGCAAGTTCCATTGATTCTTCATCAGATTTTTTTGAAACACTAAAAAAATAATTATATACTAAATTAAAGTCTTTTCCAATATTCATTGATGTATTCCAGTTTTGACTTGTCATATCAAAATAAGTAAGCTCGGGATAAGTTGTTGTAAAATTAGCAAAAGCCGTAGGATTTGTGATCGTATATACGTAAGTTGCTCCTGTATAAGCCCCATTAGTATAGTAATAATTAAAATTAGGATTAATATTATGAACTTTCCAAAACCAATAAATATCTCCAGGGGAAGCTACATCATAAGTTACTGATGTGTGGTTATGTATACCTCCTTCCACAACAAAATCAGGATTTGTTGCAGGCATTGGTACACTAGCCCCAGAAGAGCTTCCTAAAATGATACTTGAAACTTTATAAATACCTGAAGGATTTTTACCAAAAGTAAAAGCTTTTTCAACAGTTGAAGTAGAAATACCTGACTTCATTGTATTATTTTGTAAATCAACTACAGATTCATTTAAAAGGGTTTTTGCTTTTGCATTTTCAGTAATAATTTTTTTACAAGGTCCACTAGGAAGTGGTAAATTAGGGATTGTAGGTGTACCATTATTATTTCCTCCTGATCCTCCAAAAGGTCCACCACCTCCACCAGTTCCATCATCACCCAATCCAGTTGTAGCTGGAAGAGCTTTACATCTATGGACAACTACTGTTACCCGTGTGGAAGGCTGATCTGCTTTACAGGGACCTCCTTGCGTTTTTGGAAGCTCTCCATTGAAATGCTGTCCTTCACTGCAGGAAGTATAATAGGATTCCTCTACCCATTCACAGGAGATATCTGACTTCCCAACTAATCCACCATTGTAAGTTCCCGGATTAAGTTCTTCTACGGTCAGTTTTCCTTTTGTATCCACAGAGCCTCCATTGGCCAGAATTTGCTTTTCCTGTAGGGTAAAGTGATAAGTAATTAAAAGTTCTTTGTAAGTCCCATCAGGAAGTAGACTTAGCACAAGGTTTTCCAAAGGTGCATCCTCAGCAGCATTATCCCTTGTAAGATGAAAAGTATAACTGTGAACATCAGGCCCTCGTTCTATGTAAATCACATCATCTGTATTTACAGAAACCCCATTACTGTACTTTACAGCTTTCCCTGAAACATAGGTTTCTAATGTTTTAAATTTCTCATTGACTTTTTTAAGCTCAGGAATAAGATTAGTCTTGTGCTTACTTTCATCCAGTGAAATTCTTTTGTAAGTATACCGCAGAGCATTCCTGTCATTAGGATTCTCCTGCTGATCTGGGAAATAATCATTCCTGCAGGAATGTATTGCAAGGCTAAAGACTATCATAAGCAGCAGCTATGAAAGTAGTTTTTTCGTCATAATTTTGTGTTTTTAAAATAGTTAAAGTTTCAATACTTAAAAAAGCATGAGCAATATAAAGAAAAAATACTATGAAGCATTACGGGTTTCCACAATTCTTTTATAAATAACAGAAATACCTAATCTAGGAAAAAATTTTGTGCTAATCTACAAAATAAGTATCCGGCTTCTTCAATTCACCTTGCGGAATTCCGGCCTGCTCAAAAATAGAAAACTCAATCGTGCGGCAGATGCTGTTCAGGGCAAGGTCGTTTTCTTCTTCACCGAAAGGTTCTCCAATCTCCTGGATAATGGCATCAAGAGCAATAAAAGTATAGCTGATCAGCAGAACAATTAATGGCATCATCCACCCCAAAGAATCTACCAACCCGAAAGGAAGCCAGAAACAATACAGATAAACGGTGCGATGCAGCAAAACACTATAAGCAAAAGGCAATGGAGTATTATAAATTCTCTCGCAGCCTCCGGAAATATTAGAAAACTGATTCAGCTGATGATCCATAGAAGTCATCACAATGGTGTCAATATTACCTTTTTTATTCTGTTCATTAAGCCAGTCGGCGATAAACCCAAGAATAATACTGGGAATAAATTTTTTATGCTTCACCTGTTCCAATTGTTCAGGAGAAAGCAACCGCTCAAGATGTTCTGTCCCTGTTTTATCTCTCAACTGAAAGTTCAGTGACCAGGAAAATGCAGAAATCAGCTTAATGATTCTTTCTTTTTCCTCTTTAGCTTCAGGAGAAGAATCATTTACTAAGGATAAGATCTGTCTTGTGAGAGATCTGGTCTCAATCACAAGTAATCCCCAGAGTTTCCGTCCTTCCCAGAAACGGTCATAGCTCGCAGAATTACAGAAACCCATAAATATAGCAAGTGCCAATCCTATCAATGTAAAAATGGTAGGATTGAGATGTACTTTATAATCGAATATTCTCCCTTTGAAAAAATAGATAGCCAGGGAAAACAGCGTGATAATGGAAAGCTGAACAACAATTTTCTTTAATACGGAACCTCTCCATATAAATAACATTTTCAGCCAATTGGTACGCTGTCTGACGATCATTTGTGTGTATATTTTAATTAAAGACTAAGAAAAGCCACCCCGAAAGATAAAACGGAAATAATAATCCCCGCCATAAAGATCTTATAGGTAATGGATAAAAGCTTGTATTTTCTGTTAAGAACTTTCCCAAGATAATACAGATCTTTCACCATAGAATCGTAGATATAATCCCTGTCTTTAATAAGGTCTTTCATCGCATTGTTATAATCGTCAAATAACATCTGCTGAAAGTTCCCAAAGAACAGTAGGTTTACTTTTCTGTTAGTAATATCCTCAGAAGTAAATGTTGATTTTGTGACATTCGGTTTTGTGGATAAAATCGCAAATATGATTGTCAGTACGCTAGACAGTAATAATATGAAGCTTGGAAGAATCAGATGCGAATTCTTAGGAGCATCCAGTTTCGGTACCAATACAGAAAGACAAACTGAAATAATAATGGCATTTACCGATAAAAGAATATTGGCTTTGCTGTCTGCAATATCACTTAATCTTGTATGGTTATTCAGCGTCACTCTGAATAAAGTATCCACACTTCTGTCCGATTTTTCTTTTTCTTTTTTACCTTCTGAAACCTCCTTTTTACTTTCTTTTTTCTCTTCTTCTTTTTCCAGCTTCTTCTCGATCTTTTTAATATTTTTCTTTTTCAGCGGTTCCCAGTTTTCTTTGGCGTAATCCGTATAAAAAGTATGCTTATTTTTCAGCATGTCCAGATTTCCGGCATTCCATTCTTCATTGGAAAAACATCTTACATTGGTAAGCTCCCATTCTTTTCTCAAAGCATCGGAAATATCACTGTAATCATGTCCCGCAAAATGGCTGAAGTCTGCATCCTTTACAATTTTTTCCAGTAAATTCTGAGGTTCATACTGTATTTTCGTAGCCAAAATTAGTTTTTCAACGGCTGCAATATAGTCTTCCGGATAGTTTTCCTGGTGTAAAAAGGCTTTCATCACCTCTACACTCCTTTCCTCATGGTTCAGGGCACATTCTATATACCCTGTATCATGAAACCATAATGCAACAAGTACCTTCTCCTGATCCTCTTCAGAAACAGGAGTGTTTTTCATGATTTCCTCAGCCTTATTAACAGTATAGGCAGTATGGATAAAATTATGATAAAAATATACCGAAGATAACTTATCTTTGAATAAGATTTCAACATAATTTTTAGCTTTTTGTAAAATGCTCATCCCTGAAATTTTGTTAATGTAAATTTATGAATTTATCCTTTAAAACTCATCTAAAAAATACTTCTATTGTTCTTCGAACGGTAATGTCCGCAGGAGTCCTTTATTCCTGTGCTACCTATAACGTGCAAAAGGGCAAAAACTTATTTGAAGTAAAAGATTCCGAAATAAAATCTGAAAATGATTTTAAACTCTTTCTGATTGGAGATGCTGGAAACTCAGATGAACCTCAGGCACAAAAAACACTGAATTTACTGAAAAGTAAGCTGGATTCTGCTGACAGTAACTCTATGCTGATCTTTCTGGGCGATAATATCTATCCCAATGGGATGCCTAAAGAAACAGATAAAGATTACCCACTGGCTAAGCAGAAACTGGAAAATCAGCTTGCCATTACCAAAAATTTCAAAGGGAAAACCCTTGTAATTCCGGGAAATCATGACTGGTACAGTGGACTGGAAGGATTGAATACTCAGGAAAGTCTGGTAAAAAAATATCTTGACGATAAAAAAGCATTTCTACCCAAAAACGGATGTCCTATTGACGATATCAATATTTCTAAAGATATTAAGCTTATCGCCATTGATACGGAATGGGTAATTACAAACTGGGACAATCATCCGGGAATTAACAAGAACTGCAATATTAAAACCCGTGAAGATTTTTTCACAGAGTTTAAAGATCTAATCATTAAAAATCAGGGTAAAAAAATAATTGTTGCCCTACACCATCCCATCATCAGTAGTGGAACACATGCAGGTTTTAATTCTGCAAAATCTCATCTCTTTCCCTTAAAGAGTAAAGTTCCTGTACCTGTGGTGGCAAGTGTAATCAATATATTAAGAAGTTCATCAGGAGCCAGCCCTGAAGATATCAACAATCAACATTATGCAGATCTGGCCAACAGATTGAAAAGTATTGTTCAGGATAAAGAAAATATTATTTTCGTATCCGGCCATGACCATAATCTGCAATATCACGAAGATGGAAACTTAAGACAGATCATCAGTGGCGCAGGTTCTAAAACAGATCCTTCTACCATTGTAGAAAAAACAGACTTTTCCTATGGAGGCAGTGGTTTTGCAGTTTTAAATTTCAGAAAAGATGAAAGTACAGATGTGGAGTATTTTTCTACTAAAGATGCTCAACTTCAAAAACTGACTCATATTTCCGTGATTTCCAAACCGGATGTGTTTGTTAATAATTTCCCTAATTCTTTTCCTGCAACATTCTCTTCAACCATTTACCCGGTACCGCTTACCGAAAAAAGAAAGTTTTACCGTTGGCTTTGGGGAGACCATTACAGAAGATATTACGGAATTCCCATTGAAGCTCCAACAGCTAATCTTTCTGAATTGAATGGTGGATACATTCCTTTCAGAGAAGGTGGAGGAAACCAGTCCAACAGTTTGCGATTGAAGTCTGCAGACGGACAGGAATTCGTGATGCGTGGCGTGAAAAAAAGCGCGATCCGTTTCTTAAATAATATGGCTTTCCAGAAAAGCACATTGGGAGAAGAACTTGCAGATACTTATCCTGAAAAATTCTTACTTGATTTTTATACCACCAATCATCCGTTTACTCCATTTACGATTGGAAATATGTCTGAAAAACTGGGCATTTTCCACAGTAATCCTAAACTGTATTATATTCCTAAACAAAAGGCTTTGGGAACCTATAATGAGAATTATGGAGATGAAATGTATATGATTGAAGAACGTTTTTCTTCAGATCCGAAAACACTGGCTTCTCTCGATAATGCAAAAGATATTGTTTCTACAGATGATGTATTAAAAAACCTCAGCAAGAGTAATAAATATTCTGTAGACAGAGAATCTTACATCAGAGCAAGGTTATTTGATATGCTTATCGGAGACTGGGACAGACACTCAGATCAATGGAAATGGGCGCAATATGATGAGGGTGATAAAGTGATCTATAAACCCATTCCAAAAGACAGGGATCAGGCTTTCAGTAAATATGACGGGGCAGCTTTCAGAATTATTATGAATGTTCCGGCCATCCGCCATATGAAAACCTTTACAGAAGACATCAGCAGTGTCAAATGGCTTGCCATGGAACCTTACCCAATGGATCTTGTATTCTTAAAAGGCTCAGACCAGAATGAGTGGGAAACCCAGGCAAAATATATTCAGGAACATCTTACGGATACGGATATTGATGATGCTTTTCATAATCTTCCAAAAGAGGTGCAGGATGAAACGATTGCTGAAATCCAGAGAAAACTGAAAATAAGAAAAACAAAACTTCAGAGCTATGCCGCTCAGTACTATGATGTATTGCTGAAAAAAGTTCCTTTGGCGGGAACGGTAAACCCTGATAAGTTTGTCATCACCAAAAACGGACATTCAGTACTTGTACAGCAATATTATCTGGGTAAGAATAAAGACCAGAATGAACTGGTTTTTGAAAAGACCTATCATGATTCGAAAACAAAAGAATTATGGATCTATGGACTTGAAGATGATGATACTTATGTAGTAACAGGAAGCGGAAATCCTAAAATGAATATCAGACTGATTGGTGGCTATAACCATGATACCTATAACGTTGCAGATGGAAGAAAAGTGAAGATTTATGATTTTAAATCTCAGAAAAACACCTATAATGACGGCAATGCAACAAAGAATATTACGGATGATTATGATATCAACAGCTATAATTATAAGCATCCTAAATATAATTCTGTTGCCGGATATCCAAACCTGGATTACAACCCGGATGATGGTGTTATTGTAGGAGTTCTGGCTAATTATACGGTGAATAATTTTATCCGTGACCCATTTACTCAGAGACATAGCTTAAAAGCTAATTTTTATACAGCAACTGCAGGATTTAGCCTTACATACAAAGGGGTATTTAAAAAGGCAATCTCAGGTTGGGATATCAACCTTGATGCATTTTATACGACTCCGAGATTCTCTCAAAACTTCTTTGGACTTTCCAATGAAAGTGAATATGACAAAGAGGATACGGAAAGAGAATACAACAGAGCCAGAATATCCAAGTTTAACTTCGCACCTTCTATCTCTCAAAAGAGCTGGATGAATCTCAGCCACCAGTTTCAACTGACTTTTGAAGATAATAAAGTACAGAGAAAAGCTGACCGTTTCATCAATCAGTCTCCGGATGTAAGACCTGGCGTATTTAACAGCCAGCAGTTTGTAGGAGCCAATTATACCTTTGGCTATAAAAATGCAGATAATACAGCCTTCCCTACTCTTGGATTGGAGTTTATGTTGAATGCAGACTGGAAAGCAACACTCTCTGATTTTAATAAAAACTTTGTTACCGTAAAAGGAAAACTTGCCATTGACCACAGAATTGATAAAAAGGGAACATTTGTATTCGCCAATTCCAGCAATGTGATGTGGATCAATAATAATAATTTTGAATTCTACCAGGCTGCAGCTATTGGAGGCAATAATGGAATGAGAGCCTTCAGAAATGAAAGATTTTCAGGAAGATCATATTTTACCAATAACTCGGAAATCCGATGGGATTTCGGACGGGTAAGAAATAATATTGTTCCTGCAAACATGGGAATTCTTATCGGATATGATATCGGCCGTGTATGGAATGACAATGAAAACTCCAGAAAATGGCATCAGTCTGCCGGTGCCGGTGTATGGCTGAGTATTGTGGAAATGATGTCTGCAAGATTGAATTATTTTTATGGCTCAGACGGTGGAAGGATTTCTGCCGGAGTGGGAATGAAATTTTAATCTGGTCATTAAAAAAAATCTCATTTTTGAAATGAGTACCGCAGTCAAAAATTTAACATAAAACACTGTTTAACAATATATTAAACTATTTAAAATTAAAAATTTGAAAAAATTTCAATTTTAATAAAATTTAATAATTCAAATTTTCAACTCACACTTTTTACTGATAAAATAAATATGGCTTTTAAATAAAGGCCATATTTTCAGCTATATAAGTCAAAACCAGACATAGTTCAATATGATTATCAATTCCTTAAAAAATAGACATTTTAAAAACATTTTATATTTGTGGCAACAAAAAATCAACAAATGATGAAAAAAAAGCTACTGTATATGGCATTATTTGTCATGTTCATACACTTAAATGCACAGATAGGGATTAAAACTCCAACTCCACAACATACTCTGCATGTAAATGGTTCTCTTCAGGTAGTTAAAGATCTGAATGTAGGCGGAGATGACAGAACAAAGGGAAATTCAGGAAACAAAGGCGAGGTCTTAATGTCCAACGGAGCGGGAAATGCTCCGGTTTGGAAAACGATTGAATCTGAAAACTTTCTAAAGGTGGTTTATGTGGGAAACAAAACAAATATCAGCCCTGCAAGTGGAAGCTATACAGGAACGCATTCTACACCGGTGAACACTCATGAAAGCTATTCGCAAACCTATGTTTTCAATGTGAGTAATAAGATTGATAATGCTTATTTAACGTACAATTCTACAACGGGGCTTTTCACTGTAGTAAAACCTGGATTTTACAATATTGTTCCTTATGCTACCTATGATCTTAATTTAAATCCATCAGGGCAAACTGCAGGAACAGCTAATTCATACATACAAAAAGTTTCCCCTACACTTACAACGCTTGCGGGTATCTCTACAGGCCATGGAGAGCGTACTACAGGATTAAATCATAATCTTTCCTCCATTAACTTTTTTGATACAGGAGAAACCTTTAGGATACGCTGCCGTTATACTCAGGATTTCAGATTATCAAGCGGAAATATTCATATTTCGTATCTGACTCCGTAAACAATACAAACGTCAATCACTTCATTAACATTTCATATATTTAAAAACCCCACAGATTTCTCTGTGGGGTTTTATTTATTCATTTATGGTACTGGAAAGTATAATAATATTTGCCCATTGGCATCGTATTTATAGTTCCATGTTTTTATTGATGTTTTTGGAGGAATACTAAGAACTAAGTTTACAACAGTAGTTTCTTTTTTTCTGAAATTATTAACGGATAAACTTTTCTCAAAAAAAGTATCATTGATCAGATAAAGTTTTTTAAATGGATTAGCTGCACTATCAAAATCAGAATATATAGTGGTGGTCATCTTATTATCTACTCCATTTATTCTTTCCAAAAACTCGCTTTTAGTAAGATTGCTGCTGTTATCATAATAATAGGTTGTGAAATATTCGTAGTTTCCAGGACCAGGAAATACCAAATGGGCACTTTTTAATTTATCCTGTTCATAAGTATAAGTTTTTGCAAAAGATAGAGAACTTGTGCCAGTACTATTATTTACATAATAATGTTCTTTCTTTGAAAGTCTATTATTATCCATTGTATAATGATATTCGTTATGCCCTACAGCATTTGCCTCCTCCAATTGACTTACAACTACTTTATTATTAGTATAAGATAATTTAGTGATATGATCAGCAAAAAACAAATTTTCAAATTGTACATATATTGGATAAAACCTGCCTTTAATATTAGTTAACTTATCATTTTCAAAGGTAAATTCATAAAACTCTTTAGGATTAAGGGTTCCAGCACCATCTGAACAATATGTGTACGCTTTTTCTGTCTGTATAACCGGAGGCGGTGGAGTGTCTGCTGGAGTATCATCACTACTGCTGCATGAAAACAGACTTAATGCAAGTGAAAGGTAAAGTAATTTTTTCATGGTTGGTTAGTTTATTTTTTATAAATATATAATTTAATTTAAAGAAAAAGTATACACATTTCCACCTTCATTCTTCCCTTTCTCATCGGCAATCATTAGCGTTTTATCATCAAAGAATACCATAGCTTCTTTTTGGGAATTATGATTCAAAGGGATTTTCTGAATTTTTGCAGCACTGAAATTGTCTGCTGTAAATCCAGTAAGAACGTGTACATTTTTATGGGTAAGCAATACAATTTTATCTTTTGTACTGTTGATGGTAGCAGAGGTAATAGCTGCATCATTATACCCTCCATTAAGTTTTAATGTTCCTATTAACTTCGCTTCAAAATCACCTTCTTTATTGGGTACCTGGAATACAAGGAAAGTTCCGTCAAAACCTTTGCTTCTGTTTTTGGTGAATAAGTAAAAATTACCATCCTTTTCAACAAAAGCTTCACAGTCATACAAAAGATTTGATTTTTTTGGAGGAAACTCCGTCTGTCCCTGATAATGGAATTTAGTTGTCTGAACAACCTTGGCAGCAATTTGTTTGGTATCTTTTAAATCTGTTTTTAAAATCGCCAGATCCTGCCTGTTATTGTCATTATTTCCAAAATCTCCGATATAAATATTTCCCTGAGGATCAGATATAATATCTTCCCAGTCTGTATTTTCAGCATTTTCTACCGGTATTTTTGCCAGCATATCGCCTTTATCACTCAGCCCGTATATTGCATTTTTATTTCCTCTGTCTTCTATCGCCCAGATTGTTTTCTTATCCTTTGATAAAGTAATTCCGGAAACTTCCTTCAACTTTTTAGGTAAGGTAAACTGAACTTTCAATTCATCCTCGTTAGTGGGAGAATTCTGAGCTTTTGGATTGCAGCTCAATAAAAGCAAGGCGGGTAAAATAAGAAAGCGTAACATATTTATTTTTTATTTTTTTAACTGAATATAAGAAGCATTAATTGTTCCAATCGGCAACTATGAAAGTTTTTTTGCCTTTTCCCAAAGAACATCCATTTCTTCCAGAGACATATCTGCCAGTTTTAAATCCTGATCTTCGGCAAGTCCTTCCATCTTTTGAAATCTTGAAATAAACTTAAGATTGGTTCTTTCCAACGCAGAATCCGGATTAATACCTGAAATTCTTGCATAATTAATCAAAGAGAAAAAAACGTCGCCAAGTTCCTGTTCTTTTTTATCCAAATCCGTCTCCGCATGGAACTCCTGAATCTCTTCATCTACTTTTTTCCATGCATCTTCTGCATCATGAAACTCAAAACCTATTCCCTTCACCTTGTCCTGGATTCTGTAGGCTTTCACTAAACTTGGCAGGCTTTTCGGAACTCCACCCAAAATAGATTTGTTCCCTTCTTTTAATTTTAATTTTTCCCAGTTCTGTTTCACTTCTTCTTCATCTTTCACTTCAACATCTCCATAGATATGAGGATGACGGAAAATCAGCTTTTCATTCAGGGAATTAATCACATCTGCGATATCAAAACTTTCTTTTTCAGAACCTATTTTAGCATAAAAAACCAGATGAAGCAGAACATCACCCAGTTCTTTTTTTACTTCCTGTAAATCTTCCTGTAAAATAGCATCTGAAAGCTCGTAGGTTTCTTCAAGGGTAAGATGGCGAAGTGATTGTAATGTCTGTTTCTGATCCCACGGACATTTTTCACGCAAATCATCCATAATATCCAGTAATCTTCCGAAGGCGTCCAGTTTCTCTTGTTTCGTATTCATAAATAATGGGAAATTCAATCTCATACAAATGTAAGGGATATTCGGACATCATTACAAACGTTGGAAGTAAAAGTTGCGGAGAGCAGAATTCGGATAGATTCGATATATAAACCTAACAGATTTTCGAAACCTGTTAGGTTTGGAATATTAGCACACAATTATCTTTTGTCTGAAAAAACAAAAAACCTTGTCCGGAAATTCCAGACAAGGTTTTGTATTTTTAATTCAAAAATGAATTATCCTTGTTTTCTGTGTGTACTCTTAGGAGCTGATTTTGCAGCGGAAGTAGCTTTTACTTTTGGAGCAGCTGGTTTTTCTGCTTTTGGAGCTTTTTTAGCTTCTTTTTCAATGCTTACTTCTTCAGCTGATTCACCTTCCAAAGTTTCAGGCTCTGCTTTTACAAAGCTATCCGGAGTGATATATCCTGCTTTATGAAGGATGTTGTACCACTGAGCCAATTTCTTGATGTCAGAAGAATATACTCTTTCTGTATCATAGTTAGGAAGTGATTCCAGCATAAAATCTTTCAAATCTGCATCAGAAGATTTGTGAGAAATTGTTTCCTTATAGTCGTTGTTCTTAGCAATATTTTCAAATACTTCAAACAAAGGAACTTCTTTCTCAAATGTAAACATGGCAATATTGTCCAATAAACTTACCTGGCTTGAGTTTCCAATGCTTACTTTTTTCTTGTTGGTAACATCTTCAATGATGAATCCGTTTCTTAATTGAGAAACTAATTTGAAAAGTCCTGGTTTTCCAGAAATTGAAATTATTTTTTCTAACAGCATAATTTTATTTTTTGTAAATTCTGCAATCAGCACTAGCTTTTTGCTTTTTATTATTCGTTTTAATCCTTATTTAATTATTTTGGAAATCTCATTTTGTAACCGATGTTCACGTCACCCTGAGAGATTTTAGTCAGCTTACCTTTTACGAGTTTCTTCTTCAGAGCGCTCAGGTGATCGGTAAACAGAACTCCTTCAATGTGGTCATATTCATGCTGAATTACGCGGGCTCTAATATCGGAAAAAGTTTCTGTATGTTTCACAAAATTTTCGTCATAATATTCAATAACGATTGTTCCTTTTCTTTTCACATCTTCTCTTACATCCGGGATAGAAAGACAACCCTCATTGAACTTCCATTCTTCCCCTGATTCTTCAAGAATCTGGGCATTGATGAAAACTTTTTTGAACTCTGCCAACTCATCTTTAATATCTTCATAATCCTCATCTTCTGCAAGAGGCGTCACATCTATTACAAACAGACGGATATCCAAACCAATCTGTGGCGCTGCAAGACCTATGCCATTTGCGCTGTACATGGTTTCGAACATGTTATCTATCAGTTCCTGTAATTCGGGATAATCTTTGTCTATATCTTTTCCTACTTTTCTCAAAACAGGATCCCCAAAAGCTCTTATCGGTAATATCATCTTAATCTTTGTTCTAAAAAATTCTGCAATATGATTGTTGCACTTACTTTATCTATTAATCCTTTTTCCTGCCTCTTTTTCTTGTTTTTTCCACTTTGGGAAATAAAAAATGAAGCCATTTTGGAGGTAAACCTTTCATCAAAACGATGAACTGCAATATCGGAAAATTCTTTTTTAAATTCTTCTATGAATTTTAAAATATCGGTTTCCACTTCAGAAACATTTCCTTTCAAATCTATGGGAAGCCCAACTACCACTTCATCTACCTTGTTTTCATTGAAATATTTTTTCAAAAATTCCATTAAAGAACGGTTCTCTACAGTCTCCAGCCCACTGGCTATAATCTGCATATCATCGGTTGCAGCGATGCCACAACGAGCCTTTCCGTAGTCTATTGCAAGGATTTGTCCCATAAGTTTGCAAATTTAGTAAAATTTACTGATTTTATTCATAACGCAGTTTTTTTATATAAATCATGTTTTATTCCATTATTTTTTTTATAATTTTAATCTTCCAAAAAACAATTATATGAAGAAACTCATCCTCGTTAGACATGCAAAAAGCGACTGGCCGGAGGAAACGGAGGACTTTGACAGACCTTTGGCAGACAAAGGTTTGGAGGATGCTATGCACATGTCCAGATTCCTGAAAAGCAATAATATTTCTATAGACCATTTTGTATCGAGCCCTGCGGTTCGTGCACTGAATACCTGTAAAATCTTTAATCAGGCCTATCAGCTGAAATGTTCTACTGATGAAAAACTATATAACCCTTCGGAAAGAAGCTTTGAATCTGTAATTTATGATCTGGATGACAACCTGAATTCAGTTGCCTTCTTCTCTCACAATAATGGAATTTCCAATTTTGCCAATTCCATTTCTGAGGATATTTTCCATTTTCCCACTTGCGGAGTTGCCGGTTTTGAAGTAGACTGTGAATCCTGGGCAGAATTCGACGGTGCTAAAAAGAAACTTCTTTTCTTTTATGAACCAGGGAAAATATAATTTCACTTTTCTATTTTTTTATGTCACAATAATTACGCTTCTTTTCTCTTGCCAGAAACAGAAGAAAAGTTACTATGAATCTATTGCACTGAATGATATCAAACTTTCCTCTTCTCCAAAACCCGGAAGCTGGCGGTATAATCATGATGAGCATTTCCAGACATTTGAAGATTTTCAAAAATTAAAAAAGATAAAACCTGTATCTGGAAAAAACACTATTTATCTTCAGCCCATCGGGAAATTTGATGAACTTCAGAAAAAAGAAATAACACTTACTCAACAATATTTGAAAAACTATTATCAGCTGGAGACAAAAGTACTTCCTGTTTTATCAAACAGTATTTTCCCCAGCAATGTCAAAAGAATTTCAAAAGAAGGGAATGAACAGATTCTTGCAGGATATGTACTGGACAGCATTCTGATCAAAAGAAAACCAAAAGACGCTGTAGTACTGATGGGAATTACCGAAAAAGATCTTTTCCCAAAACCGGAGTGGAACTATGTTTTCGGACTGGCTTCTTATGAAAATGGTGTAGGAGTAACTTCGATGTACAGATTTGCAGGTGGTCATTTAACTGATTCTAATTTTAATGAAAGTCTTCTAAGATTAATAAAAATCAGTTCACATGAAATTGGTCACATGTTTGGAATCAGCCATTGTCTGAATGCTAATTGCGTGATGAATGGAACCAATTCATTAACTGAAACTGATTATCATCTTGCCAGAGCCTGTTCGTTATGCCAAAGAAAATTGAATTCAAGCATACATTACAACAATAAAAAAAGATTACTTGAACTAAAAAATTTCTTTGAAAAGCAACATCTTAACACAGAGCTTACTTTAGCAAATCAGGACCTGAATCTTGTGCAATAAACCAATATATCTTTTACCGACTGCTTATTCCCCTCCACCGGAGGGGTGGCAAAAAATTTATTTTTTGACGGGGTGGTTATCTTCAGCTAAAGCCCGTTTCCTATTAAATTATATCAGTTCTAATTTTCAATCATTATTAAAATCAGTGTTATCTGTGAATAAATTAGTGGCATTCGTAGTTAACAAACAAAAAAGAACAGACCGAAGCCCATTCTTTTTAATATTTTTCTAAGATTTTATCTTTTACTTTCTTTTCAAATCCAGATCATCAAAATCAAAACTGAAATCCGTCACATCAGAGATCGCTTTCAATTTTGCAGATTCTGCTTTTCCGTTTTCATCATAGCTGAAAATAATGTAGGCATCCGCATCATAACTTCTGTCGTCCCATTTGATGATGAAAGAATTATTGGAATAAGGAAGCAATTCTCCTTTTAATCTTGGTGAATTTTTACATGAAATTCTGTAGGTATTTCCCTGCTGGGCAATGTCTACATCACCAAACCAAACATCGTTATACGTTCCTGTGAACTGCTCTGCTTTTGGTTGCAGCGCTTTTTCTTTTTTGAAGGCTTCAGACTTTGCAAAAGCATCTTTCTTCTGTTTGTTGAATTCAGCTTCCATTTTAGACATTCTGTCACCATAGGTTTTCAGCCAGTTTCTGTCGGTAACCCCAAGATAAGAATCTTTCACGGTATTGGTAATCGTGTTGAAGGCTGCTCCTGATTGCTGATTTGTCAAGACTACAATTCCCAACTTCATATCAGGAATTAAAGTAAACTGTGTAACCGTTCCAATCAAACCACCGGTATGTTGTACTTGCTTATGCCCTTTTACATCACTCAGAAACCATCCTAAACCATATCCGTAAAAACTTGTATCATATGGATTTTTTGCAGCCACTCTATCTGGAATTTGCAAGCTCCATAACTGTTGTACATTCTTATCAGAAACCAGCTTTTTACCATCTTTTGTAGTGAAGTTATTTAAAAGACATTCTGCCCAGGTTGTCATATCTTTGATATTACTCATGATTCCTCCAGCTGCATTGCCTGTCTCATTCCAGTCATGAGGAACAGCAATTGCTTTTCCGTCTACCGGAGCGTGTGCGTCAATTTTGTTTGCTGTAGCTTTTGCTCTGTTGTAGCTTCCGAAACTTGAAGTCATGCCTACAGGTTTCATAATTCTTTGCTCAATAAACTCTGCCCAGCTTAATCCGGAAACTCTGTGAATGACTTCTCCGGCCACAATAAACATGATATTGTTATAATCTAATTTTGTTCTGAAAGGATTCTCCGGTTTCAGGTATCTCACATTGTGAACGATATCATTAACAGTTAAATTTCCTCCTTCCGGAAAAAACATTAGATCTCCCTGTCCAAGTCCTAATCCAGCTCTGTGAGTGATAAGATCTTTGATCGTTACATTCTGAGAAACGTAAGGATCATACATTTGAAACTCAGGAATATATTTTGAAACTTTATCATCCCAGTTCAGTTTTCCTTCATCTGCTAAGATGGCTAATGCTGTACAGGTAAAGCCTTTTGAGTTGGAAGCAATCCCTACTAGCGTATTGTCATCCATCGGCTGCTTTGTTGTAAGAGAACGTACACCAAACCCTTTGGAATAGATCATTTTTCCATCTTTCACAATTCCTACCGACATTCCCGGTACATCAAAGGTTTTCAGGGTATTTTGGATCAGTTCATCCAGTTTTTTTTCTTCCACCTGCGCATTGGCCAATCCAACGGTCAAAAGAAAAATGAAAAAAGAAAGTTTACGTTTCATTGTTTATTTTAATTTTCCCAAATTTACTAAATATTACGCATGCTAATTTTAGCCGTGCTAAAACTTTACGATAAATCAGCAGTATTCATGAAAAAGCCTATTTGTATCTGTATTTTCTCTCTTTTCGCAATCAGTGGTATCAAAGCCCAGGACAGAACTTCCAATCCTTTACTTTTACAGACCTGGAATCTCAGTAAAATGGACACCTATATTTATACCTATGAAAAACAGGATGGTTTTGAAGCAAGAAGAGAAGGAATAAGATTTCAGAAAAATGGAAAAATCACAGGAAATCTGATTAAATCTACCTTAAGATATGATACCCTGGAAGAACCTGTAAATAAAAAAAATGAAAAGCCAGACCGTTATATCGGGAGCTGGAAAAAAGCTTCAGATTCTACAGTGACGTTAGTTTTCCCTTCTAATACCAATATGACCGGTACTTTTGTTATTTCAAAGCTTACAGAGAATCAACTGAAACTGAAAAAGGTTTTCAGCGCAGATATTGAAAAGAAAATGGATTCTATCAGAAAAACAAAAAATATTACTGATTAGGATCTCCTGTGAATTGATAAAAGCTTCTTTATATTTGCAGTCTTAAAAAAATAGTAAAATGACAGTTAACAGATTATTGACTTTCTTCTTATTGATGATAAGCTGTAATTTATACTTCTCTCAGGATGTAACCATCAAAGACGATAAAGTTTTACTGGATGGAAAACAGATCCTGAAAGCTGAAAAGATCAATGTAGCACAATATTCATTTTTCTCCATGAAAGATGATGAGGAAGTTCTTCTTTACAGATATATGGATAATGAAACGCCAAGTTATGTAAGTGATGATTATTTTATCCTGAATTTTCTGACAGAAAAGGTAAAGGTAGAATCTACTGATATCGGTAAAATTGCCAATTTTATGAATTCTAAAAAAGGGATGGAAAAGCTGGTGAAATGGTTATTGAAAGAAAGAGTCATTAATCATGACGGAGCACTGAATCCCGACCGTGTAGCCATTTTCAAAGATAAATACAACGAAAACATTACTGAAAGAACCCTTAGATAATGACAAAAGTTCTTCTCCTCTCCGACTCTCATTCTTATATTGATGACCGAATTCTGGAATATGCTTCTCAGGCTGATGAAGTATGGCATTGCGGAGATTTCGGAAGTCTGGATGTGATTGAACAGCTTGAAAAAATAAAACCACTGAAGGGTGTTTACGGAAACATTGATGATGCTAAAATTCAGGCTGAATTTCCGGAAGTGAACCGTTTCTTTTGTGAAAAACTGGAAGTTTTGATGATCCATATCGGAGGTTATCCGGGAAAATATACTCCACTTACAAAAAAAGAAATTGCAGAAAAAGCTCCGAAATTATTTATTTCAGGACACTCTCATATTTTAAAAGCAATGTATGACGAGAAAAACAGCCTTCTTCATCTTAACCCGGGAGCTTGCGGTAAACAGGGCTGGCATAAAGTGAGAACTATGATGCGCTTTGTGGTAGACGGTGAGGAAATCAAAGATCTGGAGGTCATTGAACTGGGACCAAGAGCCTGACGGGGTGAGAGGGTTTGAGAATTTGAGAGTTTGTGTTCATCCATTTTACTTTCTACCTTTGCAGAAATATTGGGTTCAGATAAGTCTTAAAAATTATGAAGATCGGCGATAAGGTTTCGGTAGTAGATGAAGATTTAAACGGAGTAATTACTTCCGTGAAGGGAAATATTGTCGTTTTTAAAGATGAATATGGTTTTACTCATCAATACCCTAAAGAAAAACTGGTTCCTAAAGATGCTGATCTTTATGAAAATATCAGAGTCGTAAGAAAAGCGGAACCTAAAAAAAATATTTCTAAGAAACATCAGAAAAATCATTTGGTTTTAGACCTGCATTTTCATAATTTGGTAAAGAATCCCAATGATTATGACAGTTTTGAAAGATTGTTTATTCAAAAGGAAAAACTGATTGAAGTGATTGAGTTTTGCAGAAAAAACAACCTGAAGAGACTGGAAATTGTTCACGGCATTGGTGACGGGACTTTGCAGAGGATGGTTCGGGATGTATTGGAAAGCCAGGTCAATATTGATTTTTATAATAAGGAAATACTTCACCATCAATCGGGTGCGGTAATGGTAGAATTTCACTAAATTTGCAGGAATTGAAATATGAACGTACTTAATTTACTTTTTACCAAAGACGGATTGATTTGCCAGATTGTTAAAAACAAAAACATTCTGGAGGAAAAGTCTTATTTCGTTACTGAAGAGACACCAGCCAATCTTATTGAACAAAAGCTGGACGAGGTTCTTATTAAGCAGCGCTATGAAGAAATCCATGTGATTTCAGCATTGAATCACTTCACCCTGATGCCGGAAGGTTTTTCCGAGCATGATGCAGGATTTGACCTGATTGCTTTCAACGCTCCCACAGACAGAGAAAAGGAAGAACTGATGCTTTCTATCAACAAGAAATTCAACATTCAGTTTTATTATACTTTCCCGAAAAATTACTATAAAAAAATAAAGGAACTGGCGATACCGGCTCATTTTAATTTCTCCGGAGAAAAGTTTCTAAGTTCTGTCAATAATAAAGCAGGTAAAGAAATTCACATCAATCTGTATCATAATCAGTGTGAGTTTTTTGCGATTGATAATAAAAAAATCATTCTTTATAATAATCTGGATGTGAATTCTGAAGTAGATTTCCTTTACTTCATTATGTTTACATTGAGCAAGATCGGTTTCGGAATCAATGAAACCACCTTTTATGCTTATGGAGAAACTACGGAAAATGAAACGTTTATTTCCGAACTTCAGAAATTTGTTAAAAACCTGAAAATTGTTTTTGACAATATTCCCAACAAGAATTTTATACTTAACTAGGTTGCAGGCCGCAGGTAATAGTCACCTGCTCCCTATAATCTACAACCTAAACCCTAACAAAAAATATGTTCAGAATCATATCAGGCAAATGGAAAGCCAAAAAAATTGCCGCTCCTAAAAACTTTGAAGTAAGACCTACAACCGATTTTGCGAAAGAGGCTTTATTCAGCATTCTGGAAAACAAATACGATATGCAGTCGATTTCCGTGCTTGATCTTTTTGCAGGAATTGGCTCTATTACCTTTGAATTTGCTTCCAGAGGATGCCAGAATGTAACGTCTGTGGAATTGAATCCAAAGCATACCGCATTTATCAACTCCACTGCTTCTGAGCTTGACATGGCACTTCAGATCAATGTACAGAGAGGTGATGTTTTTGACTGGTTAAAAAAATTCAGAAATAAAAAATCGTTCGAAATTGTTTTTTCTGATGCTCCTTTTGAAATGGAAGAGAAAAAATACCACGAGCTGATTTCTCTGGTTTTAAACAATAAATACCTGAAAGAAAACGGAATTCTTATTGTAGAGCACCAAAGCCGTATGAAGCTTGAACATCCTAATTTAATAGATACCCGAAAATACGGAAACGTAAGTTTCAGTTTTTTTGAACCAAATAAAGAAGATAATCAGGAACTTTAATTCCTGATTATTTTTTTTGATATTACGGGAGATTCTTCACCCCATTTTGTTATAGCTTCTAACACGGGTAAAAGTGTCTTTCCAAAGTCTGTCAATTCATATTCTACCACTAAAGGAGGTTTTTCCGTAAAAACTTTTCTGTCTACAATTCCGTCTTCTTCCAATTGTTTTAGCTGTAAACTCAACGTTCTTTCCGTAATGGTAGGAATGGATTTTCTTATCTCGTTATAACGCTTAGCTCCACCAATAAGATGGTGTAAAATTACTGCTTTCCACTTCCCTCCTATAAATTTCATTGTCACACTGGTACAGCAGGGATACGATTTATTATCTATTGTATACATTTTTATACTATCATTTTTTACCGTTATTGCAAAGTTAAGAAACTTAAATTACTTTTGTAACTATAAAAATGATAGTATAAAATTATGAACTTTTTAGACCAAATGAAAAACAGGTATACTGTAAAAAAGTATAACCCACAGGGAAAAATCAGTGAAGAACAAATTGCAACACTTCAGGAGATTTTAAATTTAAGTCCTTCATCCATTAACAGCCAGCCATGGAATTTTATCTTTGTGAATGATCCGGAACTGAAAAGGCAATTAGGGGAGAAGTCTTATTTCAATAAAGAAAAAGTGTTGGACAGCAGCCATATTATTGTCTTTCAGGTGATCAAAAATATAGAAAACTTTGAAAAGCAAATTGAAGAAAATCTTCCGGAAGGTTCTGTTAATTATTACCGGACTATGGTAAAACCTAAAGGAGAAGATGCCATAAAATCATGGCTTGGCCATCAGGTCTATTTATCATTAGGAGTACTTTTGTCTGCATGTGCAGCAATGGGAATAGATTCTACGCCAATGGAGGGAATTGAACCTGAAGGATATGACGCTGTTCTGAATAATGAAAAATATGAAACTTTATTTGCTGTAGCCATCGGGGAAAGAGATGAAGCAGATGCCAATCAGCCTAAATTCAATCCTAAGAAAAGACTGGATGCTGAAAAGGTAATTGTGGAGGCATAATTTTAAACACGAATTTCACAAACTATTTCACAAAGAACACAAATAAAAAGTCTGCTTCAATAGAGAGGCAGACTTTTTTATTTATAATACTTTCAATTCTAAATCAATTGTTTTTCCGAAGAACTTCTTTGAAATTTTCTCGAAATTCTTGGTAATATCCGAAAGATAGAAATGATAATTCGGTTTTGAATTGTGATCATTTAGGAGGTTATACTTATCCAAAATGATCTTCAGGTGATTGGCCACAATATTCGGAGAGTCTATTACACGTACTCTGTTTCCGTAGTACTGCTTGATTTCATCAATTAAAAGAGGATAATGAGTACAACCCAGAATCAACGTTTCGATATTCTTTAATTTATTATTACTTAAATAATTATAAATAATAGCATGAGTAATCGGATGATTTTTAAAACCTTCTTCAATGGCAGGAACCAATAATGGTGTTGCCAATTCGTCTACTTTGATCCATTTATTATGTTTTCGGATGCTCTTTTTGTAAAGCCCTGAATTCACAGTTGCTTTGGTAGCAATTACTCCTACATTATTATGGATTTCGTAAGAAACTTTTTCAGCAACAGGATTAATAACATCTATGACCGGAACTTTTCCTGCAACAGACTGCATGACCTCATTCAAAGCATTCGCAGTTGCCGTATTACAGGCAATAACAATGGCTTTGCAATTCTGCTCCAGCAGAAAATTGGTAATCTTTGTAGAATATTCAATAATCGCATCCTTGGATTTTTCTCCGTATGGAAGATGCTTTGTATCTCCAAAATAGATCAGATCTTCGTTAGGAAGAAGTCTTTTAATTTCTTTGGCAACGGTAAGACCTCCTACCCCGCTGTCGAAAATTCCGATAGGCTGGCTTGGTGAAAGATGTGAATAATCTTGTTTTTTCGTTTTCAAATGAGTTGAAATTTTATACAAAAATAGTGAATTTTATGGCATCCTGTATACATCCAGCTATTATACAATAAACAAATCCGAAGCAATTCCGTCTGCCATAAACCAATGTTTTTCAGGAATTTTTAAATGATCGTTCTCTATGATCAAAATACCTTCCTCTATTTTAGATTTAGTTTCTCTCTGAAAGTGTTCTAACATTCTCTCTGAAAATTTAGTTTTTAAACTTTCCAGATCAACGCCCCAAATGGTACGCAAACCAATCATAATCATTTCATTAAACTGATCTTCCTGAGAAAGGATTTCTTCCTCTTTGGCAAGAAGTTTATCATTCAGTTTTTTAATGTACTGCTGATTATTGGCTACATTCCAGCTTCTGACATCAAATCCGTTATAGGAATGTGCTGATGGTCCTATTCCAAGATATTCATTGTATTTCCAATAGGCAGAATTGTGTCGTGAGTAGAAACCAGGTTTGGCAAAATTAGACACTTCGTAATGTTCAAAACCATTGTCTTTTAAAAAGTTGGAGAGATAATAGAATTCTTTGTTTTGCTCTTCTTCTTTGGGACTTTTTATTTTCCCTTTTGAAATCCAGTTTTCCAAAGCTGTTTTAGGCTCAACCGTCAATGCATAAGATGAAATATGAGGAACTTCTAAAGCAATTGTCTTATTCAGGTTTTCTTTCCAGATTTCAAGATTGGAAGTGGGTGAACCATAGATCAGGTCAATACTCAGGTTTTCAAAGCCAAAATCCTGTGCCCGTTTGATGGAACTTTCTGCTTCGGAAGCACTGTGAGCTCTGTTCATCAGTTTCAGATCTTCTTCAAAAAAGCTTTGAGTTCCAATAGAAAGTCGGTTTACAGGTGTTCCTACCAGTTGTTTTAAAAAGTTTTTATCCAAATCATCGGGATTGGCTTCCAGAGTGACTTCAATATCTTTTTCAAAACTGAAATATTTCAGAACATCATCTATTAAAGAACGGATCTCATCCACTGAGAGAATAGAAGGAGTTCCACCTCCAAAATACAGGGATTTCAGATTTTTATTCTGTAACTCATCTTTTCTTAATAGTATTTCAGTTTTCATGGCACGAAGCATTTCATCCTTGAAATTCAGGGATGTTGAAAAATGAAAGTTACAATAACTGCATTTTTGTTTACAGAACGGAATGTGAATATATATCATAAAAAAAGCTCTGAAAAATTTCAGAGCTCAAATTTATTTAAATTAAATTAATTAGTATCTAAATCCTCTAGCATTAATGAAGTTGTCGAAGTTATACCCCAGACCAATCATGAAGCTGTTTCCTCCATAGCTCTGGATGTCAGACAATCCAAGGTTATAAGTAGCTCCGATCATGAATTTGTTGAATCTTACTTTTACAATTGGAGAGATACTCAGGTTCTGATTGTCAAATCTGTTCTGAACCGTTCTGTAGCTTACCCCGAAAGAGAATGCGTTGATATCATTAGAGAATGTCGCCATCAAGTTCCAGTCGACCATTCTCGTTGAGTTTGTATTAAGGTTAATCAATGCTGAAGGTGCTAATGTAATGTTGTCAGCAATGTTCCAGTTGTATCCTAAATTTAAGAAGAATTTAATTGGAGAAGGCTCGTAGTTGTTTACGATAGAAGCATCATTACTTAATGCGATATCATTTACGGAAACACCCCCGAATAAACCTCTGTAGGTAGCAGCCAAACCGAAGTTTGCATATACCATAAAGATATTACTTTCTTCACCTCTTAATAATGGGTCACCACCTTCTTCAGTATTGATTTTTGAATAATCAAAATTCATGTTATAGAAGTTAACACTTGTACCGAAAGAGAACTGGTCTTTTCTGTCTCCTTCACTACTCAGTGGAATAAAATATGAAGCACCAGCCGTGATACCACCCGCAGAGATCGGTCCGTTACTGTCTCTGAACACGGAAATACCAGCACCTACTCTATCAAAGATATTCGCATTCATCCCGATTGACTGAACATTGGGAGAATTACTGAATTTTGAAAATTGTTGTTGATAATTGGCGTTGAGCTGTACGTAATCTGTTTTTCCGTATTGAGCTGGGTTGAACAGGAACTCACCATCCAAAAGATATTGCTGATAGTATGGTAGTGATTCTTGTGCTTTGTATGCATTTGACAAAAGAGCTAAACATACGATAGCATATAGTTTTCTCATAACAAATCTTGATTTCAATTCAACAAATATAAAAAAAATCTCAATATATTTTTAGTTTTCTAAATAATTTCTCCATTTTTTTACAGCATCCGCCATATCTTTGGGCATTGGGCTCTCAAAATATAATTCCTTTTTTGTTGTTGGGTGTATAAATCCAAGGGTATGTGCATGAAGAGCATGTCTTGGCAAAATTTCAAAAACATTTTTAATAAATTGCTTGTATTTTGGAAGATTTACCCCTCTTAAAGGCGTATGTCCTTCATATCTTTCATCATTAAACAAAGTATGCCCTATATGTCTGAAATGCGCCCTGATCTGATGCGTTCTTCCCGTTTCAAGCTTACATTCCACCCAGGTCATATACTTGAATCTTTCGAGCACCTTATAATGGGTCACTGCGTGTTTTCCCTGGCTGCCATCTTCATAAACAGACATCTGCATTCTGTTTTTAGGATGTCTTCCGATATGGCCTCTGATTGTCCCCTCTTCATCCTGCATATTTCCCCATACAAAAGCCCAATACAGTCTTTTCGTAGTTCGGTTAAAGAATTGTTTTGCCAGGAAGCTTAATGCATATTCATTCTTGGCAATCACCAACAGTCCGGAGGTATCTTTATCAATTCTGTGAACAAGCCCTACTCTGTCAAGATCGGATTTCTCACCATTCTTCTCAAAATGGAAGGCCAGTGCATTCACCAATGTTCCGTCCCAGTTTCCAAATCCTGGGTGTACCACCATTCCCGCTTCTTTATCCACTACAACAAGGTCATCATCTTCATAAATGATATTTACAGGAATATCCTGCGGAATAATAACATTTTCTCTCGGAGGATGGGTAAGCAGTACAGAGATCTGATCTCCCGGTTTTACACGGTAATTCTGCTTCACCGCCGTTCCGTTCACTATCACATTTCCGGCTCTGCAGGTCTGTGAAATTTTATTCCTTGAAGAATTCTGTCTGTAAATTAAAAGGAACTTATCAATTCTTAATGGTTCCTGCTTGCTGTCAACAGTGATATTAAGATGTTCATACAAACCTTTATTTTCCTCGTCAATATCGATGTTCTCAATACTGTTGGAATCTAATAATTCTTCATCTAAAAAATCGTCGTTATCTTCTGACATTGTTTTATATTTTTTACACAAAAGGCTTCAACATTTTATAGTTGAAGCCTGTATTTTTGATATTAGTCTGATCTTATTCTACGACAACCTTCTTAGCTTTTGGCTTTTGAGCAGGCTGTTGTGTTGTTGTTGCTGTGGCAGGTTTAGCTGTACTTCCAGCTGTATGAGTACCGTTCCCTGCAGATGTTTTAGGTTTTTCAACAGTTGCAGCAGCTGGTTTAGCTGCTGTAGTCTGAGTTTTAGGGGTCTCTGTCTTCGGAACTTCCGGTTTTGGAGTTTCTCTTTTAGGAGCTGGAGCGGGTACTACCGGAGCATCATAACTTGGCTCACTATGCACTTCTTCATATCGTACCGGAGGAAGTGAAGTATCCACTTTCATACGATAAATAGAATTCAACTGCTCTACTTTTGCTCTTAATTCTGCCGGAGTTTTCTTACTTGCCCAAAGGTCAATCTGCATTCCCTGATCACGAACATCTCCGGAAGCCGGATCCTGATAATAAATAATATCAGATTCATCTTTACTTCCATCTTCATGCTCTACCAGTCCTACTTCAAACATACTCTTGGCAATTACAACTCTTGCTTCTTTTACCGTAAGTCCTACAACATTCGGAATAGAAATATTTCTCATTGGCCCCGATCCTACCACAACATCAATCGTAGAGAATCTTGGTAAACGGGTACCTGGGTTCACAGCGTTTCCTTTATACAATATTCTTAAAAGGGCATCTTTCTGAATACTAGGCTCATAAATCGTATCACCGATTTTAAGACCTACCTGATCCAATCTCTGGAATGCCAGTCCTGAATATTTATTAATAACATTCGGCACCGCAATAGGAGCCCATGTTCTCGGATTTACTTTAAGCGTTACAGTTCTTCCGTCTTTTACACGGGAACCTGGCGCAGGATATACCTGCAATACCTGGAATGGTCTGTATTTCGGGTCGTAATTGGCACTGTCTACTTCATATTCCAGTCCTGTATCATCTAATATTTTAACGGCATCATGTACCGATTTATTTACAATATTGGGAACAGGAATTTCCTGACCGTGGTTAGTATGGTACTCCAACCAGCGAAATGTGAGCCATACCAGCCCAACGAAAACACCGATGGCTACTACTAAATTCAGTAAAACTTTCCAATTGAAAAGTGATTTAAGCATACTTAAAAATACTTTAATTATAACCGCAAATATAGCTAATAATTTTAGAATGGACTTTTTATTTAACACAATTCATTTTTGATTTTAAAATTTGCCGATTTCCCATATTGCATTGCATAAAATGATTAAATTTGCCTTAATTGATACTATATGGTTATGAATAAAAAAAGTGTTGCCGTAGTGATGGGAGGCTATTCTGATGAATACGTCGTTTCTTTAAAAAGCGGACAATTGATTTATGATTCTCTGGACAGAAATCTCTATGACGTATATAAAGTAGTAGTCCTTAAAGATGAATGGTATTTTTTAGGTGAAAATGATAAAAAACATGCCATCAACAGAGGTGATTTTTCTGTGACTTTAGATAATGGTGAAACCTTAAAATTTGATGCCTGCTTCAATATTATCCACGGAACTCCGGGAGAAAATGGAATTCTTCAGGCATACTGGGATGCAATCGGCCAAAAATATACAGGTTGTGATTTTTACCAGAGTGCACTTACTTTCAATAAAAAAGACACTCTTGCTGTATTATCAAAATACGGAATTCCTTCCGCAAAAAGTATTTATTTAAGAAAAGGCGAAGACATCAATGTAGATGAAATTGTATCAGAGCTTAACCTTCCCCTGTTTGTAAAACCAAACCAATCCGGATCTTCTCTGGGAATTTCCAAAGTAAAAGAAAAATCTGAATTGATTGCTGCTACTGAAATTGCCTTCAAAGAAGATAATGAAATCCTGATCGAAAGTTTCCTGGATGGAATGGAAGTTTCTGTGGGAGTTATTGATTTTAAAGGAGAAACTATTGTATTAGGGATTACGGAAATTGTTCCTACCAATGAGTTCTTCGATTATGAAGCGAAGTATGAAGGTGCTTCTGAAGAAATTACGCCTGCAAGAATTGATGAAGAAACTACAAAAAGAGTGGAAGAAATTGCCAAAAGAGCTTACAATTCATTAGGAATGAGTGGTTTTTCAAGAAGTGAATATATTCTGATGAACGGAATTCCTTACATGCTGGAAATGAATACCAACCCAGGATTCTCTCCTGCCAGTATTCTTCCTCAGCAGGCAAGACATTATGGAATTTCCATCATGGATCTTTGTGGAAATGAAGTAGAAAAAGCACTTAATAAGTAAATATAGAAGTTAGAAATTAGAGGTTAGAAGTTAGAAATAATAAATACATAGCTTTTAACTCATAATACACTACTCAAAATCATAACTCGTACAACATGAAAATTGCTGTTTTTCCAGGGTCTTTTGACCCGATTACACTAGGACATTACGACATTATAGAAAGAGCGGCACCGCTATTTGATAAATTAATCATCGCTATCGGGCAGAACTCTCAGAAAAAATATATGTTCCCTCTTGAAAAAAGAATGGAATTTATTCAGAACTCTGTAGCAGAATTTCCCAATGTGGAAGTAGACTCCTTCGAAGGCTTAACGGTAGATTACTGTTTTGAAAAAAATGCACAGTATATCATCAGAGGATTAAGAAACCCGGCTGATTTTGAATTTGAAAAAGCAATTGCCCATACCAACAGAACTTTAGCTCACAAAAAACTGGAAACCGTATTCTTACTGACTTCTTCAGGAAAATCTTTCATCAGCAGCAGCATTGTAAGGGAAGTTATTAACCACGGCGGCGAATATGAACTGATGGTTCCGGACTCTGTGAGAGTGGAAAGATAAATATAAGTAATGAGCAATAAGTAATGAGTAATTTTGATAGGGTAGATTTTAACCAAATTTTCCGGGAAAGAACCAAAAACTTTTCTATTGCTATCATTAAAACTCTTTCTTCATTACCTTTTTCGGATGACATTTCAATAATTAGAAAACAAATTATCAGATCTTCAACTTCTGTGGCAGCCAATTACAGAGCGGTATCCAGAGCAAGATCGGAGAAAGAGAAATCTGCTAAAATATGCATCGTAGTCGAAGAAATTGATGAAACTCAACTTTGGCTTGAAATTATTGAAGAATTAGAATATGTAAGTCCGGAAAAAATTTTACATTTAAAAACAGAATGTGAAGAACTTGTAAAAGTTATGACTACCTATAAGTTTAAATTATCTCAAATTTAAATGGCATAATTTTTATTACTCATTGCTCATTACTTATCATTCATAATATATGCACGAACAGTTCAATTTTGCGATAGAAGTCCTTGGGACCATTGCCTTTTCCATGTCCGGAAGTTTTGCAGCGATGCAGAAACGGCTTGATCCGTTCGGAGTGCTTATTATTGCATTTGTAACTTCTGTGGGAGGAGGAACTGTAAGAGATCTGTTACTGGATATCCCTGTATTCTGGATGCATGATATTCTTATGTGTACCCTGATTCTGGCGACCAGTATTTTTTCCATGATATTCAAATCTCTTGAAAAGAACTTTAAGGTAACCTTATTTATTTTCGACAGCTTCGGGCTTGGACTATTTACCATTATCGGAGTTCAGAAAGGATTAAATGCTGGAATTCATCCTATGATCTGTATTGCATTAGGAACTATTACAGGCTGTTTCGGAGGGATTATCCGGGATATATTACTCAATAGAATTCCATTAATTTTCAGAAAGGAAATTTATGCCACAGCATGTATCGTAGGTGGAGCAGCATTTTTGCTGATGACCCAATATACCACACTGTCATACACTTTCATTCAGATTTTCACCATTTTACTCATCGTTGCCATTCGAACTTTCGCAGTGAAATACCACTGGCAGATGCCAAAATTTTACGGATATGATCAAAACTCGGAAATGTAATTTAAAAACCATTCTTGTTCGATAAAATTTAAATAGAATTAACAGGTCGCTCCTCCGGAGCTTTATTTTATGGGGATTTCATTTTTCTACTAACAGCAGATCCCGATGGGATCAAATTTAGCTCCAATGGGAGCTGACTGTTAATAGAACGTATTTGTTTTAAAATGAGAGCTCCGGAGGAGCGACCTGCTAATTCATAGCGTAAATATTAATATTTTCAATGTATTTATACTTTTTATCGGACAGTAATGGGTCGTACAAAAAAGACTGTCCTTTTAGGACAGCCTCTTTTATATTATTTGTTAGATTGACTAGAAGAATTTTCCTCTGTTTCTCATATTTGGATTATGCATATGCTTCTGCATGGTTGGCATTTTCAACTGATCTTTCATCATTTTGATCTGATCTGTCATCATTCCTGCGCTGTCTAGTCTTTTTGCCTCTTCCAGCAACTTCTGACCTTCCTGCTTTCTTCCTTTAGAAATAGCAGCTGCTGCAAGATTCAAAGTAGCCATTGCTCTGTCGTGTTTCATATTCAAACCATACTCTAAAGCCTTCTTCATGAAAGGTTCTACTTTAGCAGGGTGATCCTGAGCTTGTGTCAGTCCTGATAAATAGTGAAAATATCCATACTGAGTCTTATGAAGTTGTCCTTTATAATCTGTTATCTTGGATAACCATTCTCCGGCTTTTTCCATATTTTGTTTTCTCAATTGCCAGAATGCCAACAAGATATACTCATTTTTAAAGAAGAGTAAGATAGGAAATGCAGCCAAAAGAAAAACAACAATACCCCATCCAAGATTTCTTGTGAAAATCATCATATAAAGTCCTAACAGGATAAGAACTGCTGCTACTGCAATTTTTATGTATTTATTCATTATTAAATTTTAGAAGTGCAAAGATAATAAATTTAGAGCTTAAAGTTCAAAAAGTCAATTGTGAATGGTCAATTCGCTGCGCTTATTAATTTTTGTATCTGTAAGAAAATTCACGATTCACTTTGCGAAGCAAAATTGACTATTGACATCTAATCTTCTTTTTTGATTTTTTCAAACGTCTGGAAACAGAAATCATAGCCATTCTTTTCATCTTTCTCATGGCAGATTTCGTTGGTCATTTTCCAGATTTTAGGATCTATTTTCGGAAAGAATGTATCAGCCTGAAGATCTGCTTTCACCAAAGTAACTTCAAGTCTGTCCACAACATCCATAGTCTGCTCATAGATATTTCCTCCTCCGATAACAAAAACTTCTTCGTCAATCTTCTTAGCAAATTTCAATGCTTCTTTGATGCTTCCTACGATAAGAATTCCTTCCTCAAACCAGTCTTTCTTTCTTGACACAACAATGTTGGTACGGTTCGGAAGAGCTTTTCCAATACTTTCATAGGTCTTTCTCCCCATAATAATCGGATGCCCTGAAGTAATATCTTTAAAATGTTTCAAATCTTTGGGAAGATGCCAAAGCAACTGGTTTTCAAAACCAATTTCATTTTTCTCTCCCATTGCCACCACTATTGTTGTCATTCAAATAATTTTTTACAAAATTAGCACATAATTTGTATATTTGGTTAGCACAAAAAATTTAAAAAAATAAACTATGAAAAATAAAGGATGTCTGGGTGCAGGAACCATTGGTATTGCCCTTCTTATTATTGTTGCTATTCTATTCTTCTGGGGAAAAAGCGGATATAACAGCTTTGTCAACAAAGAACAGACGGTAAACGCAAAATGGTCTAATGTAGAGACTGTATATCAGAAAAGAGCGAACCTTATTCCTAACCTGGAAAGAACCGTAAAATCGTATTCAAAATTTGAGCAGGAAACTTTAACACAAGTTGTGGAAGCTCGTTCTAAAGCAACTTCTATCAATATTGATCCTACGAATATGACCGAAGCTGATCTGGCAAAATTCCAGGCAGCACAAGGAGAATTATCGGGTGCATTAAGCAGATTGATGGCTGTAGTAGAGTCTTATCCTAACCTAAAAGCAGATCAGCAGTATATCAACTTCCAAAGAGAATATACCGCTATCGAAAACAGTATCAGAACTGAAACGGTTTACTATAATGATGCTGCGAAGGATTACAACACTTCCATCAAGACTTTCCCGAATAATATTCTGGCGAATTTCACCAACTTCAAAGAAAAACCTTATTTCAAAGCTGACGCAGGCGCTCAGAAAGCCCCTGAAGTATTCAAATAATAATGGGTAATTTCCTAACAAATCAACAGATCGCTTCCCTTGTGGAAGCGATTCAATCTGCGGAAGATCATTCTACAGGAGAGATCAGAGTGCATATTGATTCCAACACGGAAAACCGTGATGCCAGAACTGCATTTGATGTTTTCAAAAAACTGGATATGGATAAAACAGCAGACAGAAATGCAGTGCTTTTCCATGTCAATTTTGAACAAAAATACCTTACCATCATTGGAGATATTGGAATTCATGAAAAAGTAAAACAGTCTTACTGGGATCATCTTCACGATTATATCACCGCTGAATTTGCCAAAGGAAATTATTATCAGGCGCTGAAAAGTGCTATCCTGGAAACAGGACTTGAACTCAAAAAACATTTTCCTGTAGAAGGAGAAAATCCAAACCAACTCCCAAATGAAATTACGTTCTCTTAAAATAGTATTTTCATTTTTACTACTCTGCTTTTACACTTTTGTATCAGCACAATACACCATTCCTGAAAAGCCTGCAGTGCTCTATCCTGTTTTTGATGAAGCCGGATTGCTTTCTCAGCAGGAAAAAGATGCACTTAATAATAAACTAATCAAGTTTGCAGATTCTACCTCAACGGAAATTGAAGTCGTCATCATCCGCTCTACCAAAGGGGAAGATGTGAATTTTCTGGCAACCATGTTCGGGGAAAAATGGAAAATCGGAAAAAAGGGTGTGGATAACGGAGTGGTTTTCCTTATTGCCACAGAAGACAGAACCATGTCTATCCAACAGGGACGTGCTGTAGAGCAATATCTTACTGCTTCAGTAGCAGGACAAATCTTAGATTACATCGTCACTCCAAATTTCAAGAAAGGACTTTGGTATGATGGAATCAATGGTGGAACCTCAGCTATTATGGAGGCTGTTGAAGGAAAATTCAAACCTGTAGCTACAACAGCTCCTTCCGGTAATGGAAGTGCCTTTAAAGTTCTTATCATTGCTTTTATTATTTTCATCATTATTGCTATCCTTTTTGGAAACAGAGGAGGCGGACGTGGTGGAAATAATGACGACGATGATGATGTGATCATTACCAGAAGAGGACGCAGAAATTATCCTGGCGGTTTCTTCCCATTCCCAGGCGGCTTCGGAGGAGGTGGCTTTGGCGGTGGAAGTTCCGGCGGCGGTGGCGGCGGATTCGGAGGCTTCGGCGGTGGCGGAAGTTTTGGAGGCGGTGGCGCATCCGGAGGTTGGTAAATTAATAAGTCAATTTAAAATTTATATAGAAATCAGATCATCACGATCTGATTTTTTTATTTAAAATCTAAAATAACCTCATTTTTTTAACTTTTATTAATGGTAAATTGACCTTTACGTATTAAAAAATTAACAAAAGCGTTAAAAAAATACCGTTTATTCAATATTTTTCTTATATTTACTGAAAACAGGATTATGAAGAAGACGCTGGTAGTATTTGCACACCCTTATCTGGAGCACTCCAATTCGAATGTAGAGCTCATCAATTTCTACGTTCGCCACCAGCATTATACCCTAAGAGATCTTTACGAAGAATATCCTGACTTTCATATCGCAGCTTTCCGGGAAAGAAAGCGTCTTAAAAATTACGAACGTTTTGTTTTCCAGTTTCCCCTGATATGGTTCGGAATGCCTCCTCTTCTCAGATTATGGATTGATGAAGTTTTCGACAGAGACTGGCTTAAAGAAGGTGAACATAATCCTCTGGAAGGAAAAGAAGTCTATATTCTCGTAACCACCGGCGGAAAAGAAAGATCTTTCAGTAAAACCGGCACTTATCAATATACCATAGATGAACTCATCAGCGGGCTTATTGTTTCATTAAAGGTCTTCAAAGCAGATATTAAGCATATCAAAATCGTATACGAAGCCAACAAGCTCTCTAAAAAAGAAATTATTTTACATAAAAAAGAATTTACAGAACTCCTCAATCAATAGCATATGGAATCCAGCTTAGCGATGAACACATTAATTTTTCTCGGTGTAGCCATTATTATGGTTCCATTAGCCAGGAAATTTGGGTTGAGTTCTGTCATCGGTTATATTTTAGGAGGAATTATCATAGGTCCTTATGCCCTTAAACTTACAGGAAACAATGTCAATGACATTATGCATGCCAGCGAGTTTGGAGTGATCATGCTTTTGTTTTTGGTAGGTCTGGAACTGGAGCCCCGGAAATTCTGGGAAATGCGAAAGAAAATAATGGGTCTGGGACTGTCTCAGATGGCTCTTACCATTCTTCTGCTTTTCCTGGTATTCACAAGCGTAGGCTGGAGAGTAGACAAAGCGATAGCTATTGCCATGTGCTTTGCTCTATCTTCCACTGCCATTGTTCTGCAGACTTTACAGGAAAAAAATAATCTCAAAACTACCGCTGGAGAAGCTTCATTTTCTACCCTGTTGTTTCAGGACATTTCGGTGATTCCTATTCTTGCAATATTGCCTATTCTGGCCAATTATAAAGCCAAGCATCATGACAATGAAATTCAGATTCTGATCCAGAAACTCCCGGAGTGGCTTCAAGCCGGAACGGTTATTTTTGGAGTGGCATTGCTTATTTTGCTGGGTAGATATGTCTTTGTTCCTTTCCTGCGTTATGTTTCAAAATCAGGAATGTCAGAGCTATTGACTGCTTCTTCATTATTTTTGGTTATTGGGGTTTCAGAGCTGATGGTTGTTATTGGCCTTTCCCCTGCATTAGGAGCTTTCCTCGCTGGAGTAATGCTTGCCAACAGTGAATTCCGTCATGAGCTGGAAGCACAAATAGATCCTTTCAAAGGCCTGCTTTTAGCTGTTTTCTTTGTGAGTGTAGGATCAACCATTAATTTTAATATCATTCAGAAGGATCCCTTATTTATTTTCAGTACTGTTTTTGCCGTGCTGGCCGTAAAATTTGTGGTTTTATATGTAATCGGAAAGTTTTTCAGGATAGATACTCCTCAAAGTCTTTTTTATGCTTTTGCCCTTTCTCAGGTAGGAGAATTTGCATTTGTACTGCTTAACTATGCATCAGACCTTTATCTTTTAGGTCCTGAGATGAATGCTCAGATGATGGCTGTTACGGCAATCACCATGTGTATCACTCCTATTCTTCTGATCATTAATGACAAGTTTATTACTCCAAAATTTATTAAAGAAATTCCCGAAGAGGAACATGATTATAATATTCTCGACAGCAATGTGGCTCAAAAGAAAATCATTATTGTAGGTTTTGGGCATTTCGGAAGTACAGTAGGACGTCTTTTAAAAGCCAATAAAATACCAGCTACCGTTTTGGATCGTGATTCTGACCGTGTTAAACTGCTAAGAAGCTATGGTTTTAAAGTGTATTATGGTGACGCAACGAGGATTCCTATTTTAAGGGCTGCCGGAATTGAAGATGCTGAAATTCTGGTTTTATGTCTGGATGATCCGGATGATAATAAATTCATTGCGGAACTTGTCCGTGAACATTATCCTAAAGTAAAAATTTTTGTAAGAGCAAAAAATAGGATTGATGCCTATGATTATCTGAACAATGGCGTCAATCATATTTACCGTGAAACACTAGGAACAGCTGTGGATATGGCCGTGGATGTACTTCATGAAACAGGAATGAGAAAATATGCTGCAAGACGTCTTGGCCAAAGGTTTATGGCTATTGATAAAGCATCTGTCCGAAAGCTGGCAAAAATGAAGGAAAACAATGATGACATTACTCTGTTTACCACAAAAGAAATCCTCCAGCGTGAGGAGGAATTATTAGCATACGATAATCTTAATTTTGATAATAAAAACTGGGAAGGTTCCTCATCCACCGATGAAGAAGATGAGGAAGAATCCCAGGATTAGTTTATTGGATGTTTACGCTTCCACCGCTACTTTCGTCTTTTATCACACTCTTAAGCTCTCCTTTTTTCGAGATATCCACACTTCCTCCGGATGAAGCACCTGCATTCACACTGGAAACAGCACTGATATGAATACTTGCTCCACTGGAAGCATCAGCTTCTACATTATCAGCAATAACTCCTTTTGCAGAAACGCTGCTTCCTGAAGAAGCACTTACGTCTACCTTTTTTGCTTTACCGGAAAGATCAAGAGTTGATCCTGATGAAGATTCAATATCAAGGTTTACTGCCCATATTTTCCCATCGAAGCTGCTGCTGCTGCTTACATTGATGGCCATATCATTAGCCTCAAGATCTCCGGAAATACTTCCTGCACTTGATGCTTCAACATCTGTTTTTTCCTGAGTAAATTTATCTTTTATAATAATTCTCGCAGCTGAATCAGCAACAAGCTTACTAAAATCTTTTGTATAAATTTTAGCTGTCACTTTGCTGATGTTCATCACTCTGATCCCCGGCTTATAATGAATATGCAGTTTTCCGCCATCATTTTCCACCAGAATTTCGTCAATGATACTTTGAGGTGCCGAGATTTCCACTTTCTCGGTTTCAGATTTTATAATTTCTGCTTCAATAGCCTGTGAAACCTGAATTTCATCAAAGTCTCCGTTAAATTCTTTATGCTGTATCGGGCCGTTTTCTTTGCTGACTACTTTCTCTACCCAATTACTTCTGTCTCCTTCTCTGTCTCTGTTTCGGTTCTCATGTTTATCATTACATGAGGCCAATGCCGCTAAGGCTGAAAAAATAAATAAAGTCCTTGTTTTCATGCTTATTTCTTTTGTTAATTATTTTTGTTGGTTTCTTTCATTAAATGACAACTAATTTATGAAAAATATTACATTACATTTGAAAATACTGCAACTGTATGCAATACTGATTTTTCAGAAAAGACATTCCCGATTCATAGGTACTTAAAAGATTCATTGTAAAACACTCATACAACAGGTTACATAAATACATTCGCCAAAATACATCCTATGATGCAAGTTTTTAATATCTTTATGCTTTAATAACAACTATATTTATGAAGAATATTTCATCGGTATTATTAATTTCTGCCTTGGCGTTCAATCAATCTTGTACTACAATGAAACAGACCGATATTCAACAGGAGCTACCTGCACCTGATCCCTCTTTATCTTCAAATCCTTTTATGAAGAAGAGCAAGCTTCAGTACGAAGCTCCGGAGTTTGACAAAATCAAAAACGAACACTTCAAACCTGCTTTTAATTATGGTTTAAAGCAACATGAAGCTGAAATTATAAAAATTGCCAATAATCCGGCTGCTCCTACTTTTGAAAATACTATCGTTGCATTGGAAAAAAGTGGTGAAGTACTGAGAAGAGCACAAATTGTATTCTCAAACCTTACCAGTGCGAATACAAACCCTGTTTTGCAGGCTTTGGATGAAGAATATGCACCTATCTTTGCTGCACATTCTGATAAACTATACCTGAATGAAAATCTTTTTAAAAGAATACAATCCATCAAAGAAGATGGTCTGGATTCTGAAAGCAAAAGACTTTTACAATATTATAAGCAGAATTTTGAAATCGCAGGAGCAAACCTTTCTGCAGCTGATAAAGAAAAATTAAAGCAGCTTAATCAGGAACTGGCTTCTCTTTCTACTCAATATGCCAACAAATTACTGGAAGCAAGAAAGCAGGGAGGTGTATTTTTCTCTGACGCAAAAGAGCTTGACGGACTTTCTGCAGATGAAATCGCTGCTGCAGCAGCTGACGCCAAAACGGCAGGACAACCAGGAAAATATCTTCTGGCTTTACAAAATACAACGCAACAGCCTCTTCTTCAGAATTTAAAAAACAGAGCTACGAGAGAAAAACTTTTCAAAGCTTCATGGACCAGAGCTGAGAAAGGAGATGCCAACGATACGAGATCTACCATCGAGCAGCTTGCTAAACTAAGACTGAAGAAAGCACAGATTTTAGGCAAGAAAAACTTTGCGGAATGGAAACTTCAGGATCAAATGGCAAAAACGCCTGAAGCAGCAACTAAGCTTATGAATCAGATTGCTACTCCGGCAGTGGAAACAGCAAGACGTGAAGCAAAAGATATTCAGGATCTTATTGATCAGCAGAAAGGAGGTTTCAAAGTAGAACCTTGGGACTGGAATTTCTATGCTGAACAGGTAAGAAAAGCTAAGTTTGATCTTGATGAAAGTGAAATAAAACCTTATTTTGAAATCACAACCGTTCTTGAAAAAGGAGTTTTCTTCGCTGCTGAAAAATTCTACGGACTGACTTTCAAAAAAAGAACAGACCTTCCGGTTTATCATCCGGATGTTGTAACATATGAAGTTTTCGATCACGATGGAAAATCTATCGCTATTTACTATCTGGATTTCTATACAAGAGATTCTAAAAACGGTGGAGCATGGATGAGTAATTTTGTAGAACAGTCTTACTTATTAGGAACAAAACCTGTAATTGTTAACTGCTATAATTATCAGAAACCGGCACCAGGAAAACCTTCATTAATCAGCTATGATGATGTTTCAACGATCTTCCATGAATTTGGTCACTCTATTCACGGAATGTTTGCCAGCCAGAAATATCCTTCACTTTCAGGAACGAATGTACCGAGAGACTTCGTAGAATTCCCATCTCAGATCAATGAGCACTGGGCTTTAGATCCGGTTGTTCTGAAGAATTATGCTGTACATTATGAAACAAAACAGCCTATTCCACAGGCTTTGGTAGATAAGATCAAAAAAGCATCTACTTTCAATCAAGGGTACATGACTACAGAGTTAGTTTCTGCTGCTGAACTTGATATGGATTGGCATACAGTAAGCAATGACAGCCAGTTTATTCCTGTTCTGGATTTTGAAAAACAATCTTTAGCAAACCATGGATTCAATTTGGCAACAGTTCCGCCAAGATATCACACTCCTTATTTTGCTCACATCTGGGGAGGTGGATATTCTGCAGGATACTACGCCTATTTATGGTCTGAAACATTGGATAATGATGCATGGGAATGGATCAGTAAAAATGGAGGGTTAACCAGAGAAAATGGTGACCGTTTCAGAAAATATATTCTTTCTGTAGGAAATTCTGTAGACCTGAATCAGGCATTCAGAGACTTCACAGGACATGATCCGGATATCAAACCTTTATTGAGAAACAGAGGGTTTATTAAATAAATCAATGGAAGCATTCTTTAATTAGAGTGCTTCTTTTTTTTACGTATTTGCGATACATAAAATTTTCTATGTTTCGGCTGAAGCCGGTGGATTTTTGTTTATTTATTTTGAACGGGCTAAAGCCCGTTTCTATTGAATATATAATAATTCAACATATTAATTCCATTATAAAATTCAAATAGGCAGAAGTCCTTTCTAATGAGATTCATTATTTTTGCATTCAAAATTTAAAATACGATATATGAACTGTCCATGCTGTTCAGGAAAATCCTACGAAGATTGCTGCAAACCTTATCATACCGGAGAAAAACACGCTCCTACTGCTGAAGCTCTGATGCGCTCAAGGTTTTCTGCTTTTGCCATTCCGAATGGGGAATATCTGATGGAGACTACTCTTCCGGGAAAAAGAAAATACCATAATAAGAAAGATCTTCAGGAATGGGGAGAAATCAATCAATGGACAAAACTGGAAATCATCCGGACTCCGGCTTTAAACCATGTAGAATTTAAAGCTTATTATACGGATCAGGACGGCCATCCACAAGTTCATCATGAGTTTTCTGTTTTTCAGAAAATGCATGAACGTTGGTATTATGTTTCTGGAGAGTTTTTGGATTAGTAAAGCTGTTGAGGAAATATATTGTGGAGTAATGCTTTGCGTATAGAACCACCCCGTCAAAAATTCTTTGAATTTTCGCCACCCCTTCAGAAGAGGAGAATGCCAGGCATTCAATACCTATTATAATTATAACCTTATAAATAAAAATGAGCCACAGATAATTCTGTGGCTCATTTTTTATCTCTAAAAAATATCCGAAAAACCGGACATTTTTTTATTTTTTTAGTGAGCTTCGTTTCCGTCAACTCCGTGAGCGTGACCATGTGCCAACTCTTCTTCAGTTGCAGGACGAGTGTTTAAAACTTCCACCTGGAAATCTAAAACTTTACCCGCCATTGGGTGGTTAAGGTCTGCCACTACAACTTCCGGAGTAATTTCTACTACAAAAGCCTGGAAGTTATTCCCCTGATTGTCTGATAAAGGAAGAATAGCTCCTACAGGTGGAAGCCCTGATTCTTTGAACATTTCCACAGGTAATTGTGCAATAGCATCCGGTTGTCTTTCACCGTAAGCTTCTTCAGGCTGAATTGTAAAGGCAGCTGTATCTCCAGCTTTCAAACCAAGGATATTCTGTTCAAATTTAGGAATCATCATTCCTACACCATACAAAAATGTAAGCGGATTTTCTGTTGTTGTTTCTTCTACAAGAATCTTACTTCCATCTGGTTCGATAGTATGAAGTATATACTTTACAGCTACAACGTGATTGTTTTCGATTGTCATATTTTTTCTTTTTTTCGTGATTTTGTTTCACGATTAATAATACAAATATAATGTTTTTGAAATGATTCAGTGAGCATGGAGGCTGGAGGTTGGAAGAAGGAAGTTATGAAAAGCATAAAGAAATGGAGATCTTCTTTTTACAGCCTTTATTTTTTTCTACTTTCATCTCTTTTTTTCTGTCTCAGCATAAAGAGATACAGGCTTTCCACCTTTGTTCTGGCCCACGGTGTTTTCCGCAGAAACTTCAGGGAAGAGTTGATACTTGGGTTATCTGTAAAACATTTTATATTGATCTGTTCGCCCAGCCTTTCAAAACCTTGATAGTATTCTACCAGTTCTTCAAGGATAGCATCCAGTCTTTTTCCGTGTAAAGGATCTTTGGACTGCTGTTCCATCTTTTTTTTTACAAAATTAATTTATTATAAGTTTATACGGAAATCTACACCTCTTCTTCCCTTTTTGTTTCTTATTTTTGAAGAAGCTATTTATTACCCATAAAAAATATGAGCAAAAATAACGAAGCGAACAGGAAAAAAAATAAAAAGAAAATTGATCAGAAAAAACGTAAAATCCAAAATGCAGAAGCAGAAAGGAAAATACGTTTAAAACAAATCCGGGAAGATTTCAAAGCAAGAGAAGCTGATAACGAACAATAAAACCGTTCTTTACTCAACCTATCCGGATTAAAAAACCTCAGATTTAAAATGACCAATTATAGTTGATTATAAACAATATTGTCTGAAAGTTTTTGTCTGAATTAAGGGAAACCTTATTTTTAAAAAATTAAGTATTCTCTATATTTACATTGTAATACCTGCAAATAATTCTCTGTGAAGCCCATTGAAAATTACGTTGCATATACTCTTTTTAATTCTCAAATTTAAATTATGAAAATCCTCCACACTGCCGACTGGCATTTGGGTAAACGCCTCGACCGCTTTTCAAGACTGGAAGAACAGGTTTTGGTTATGAATGAAATTGTTCAGATGGCCGATGAACAAAACGTTGATTTAGTTCTCATTGCCGGAGATTTATTTGATAATTTCAATCCAAGTGTAGAGGCTGCTGAACTTTTTTATAAAACATTAAAACGTTTATCATTAAATGGTAAACGTCCTGTGATTGCTATTTCCGGTAATCATGATTCTCCGAGCTTAATTGATGCTCCCGATCCTTTGGCAAGGGAATGTGGAATTATTTTAATAGGTCATCCTAAAGCTGAAATCAACCCTTTCGGTACAGATTATTTCAACATTATACATTCAAAAGAAGGTTTTATCGAGTTGAAAATTGATGGGATCAACTTTCCTGTAAGAATTCTTCACACTCCTTTCGCAAATGAAATCCGATTAAAGGAATACTTTGGAGAAAATAAAGAGGAAGAAATCAACAAAGTGCTTTCACAGACCTGGAAAAACCTTGCTGATCAGTTTTGTGATGATTCCGGAGTAAATCTTCTGACGGCTCATTTGTATATGAATAAAAGAGGTGCAGAAGTGTTGGAAGAACCAGAAGGAGAAAAACCAATTAAGATAGGCAATGCGGATTTGATTTTTTCAGACAGTATTCCTGAGCAGATTCAATACACAGCCCTCGGTCACCTTCATGGTTTTCAGAATATCGGAACGAAGGAAAAACCGGTTATTTATTCATCCTCTCCCCTTTGCTACAGCTTTAGTGAAGCGGGACAAACGAAGTATGTTTCCATTATTGAGGCAGAACCTGGAAAAACAGTTTCCTACGAGAAGAAACTCTTGAAAAGCGGCAGAGCTTTAGTCCGAAAAACATTTACCTCCATTGATGATGCTGTTCAGTGGCTGGGTGAAAATCCCAATACATTTATAGAACTTACGCTGGAAAGTGAGACTTTTTTAACGGCAGATGAAAGAAGATTAATTTATCAGTCTCACAACGGAATTGTTCACCTTATCCCCAAAGTAAAAAATCTGGAATTGTCAGAAGATCAAAACCATGAAATCAATTTGAGTCAGGATATTGATATTTTATTTAAAGATTATTTTAAATCTAAAAACGGTGGACAGGAAGCCAATGAAGAACTGATGAATTTGTTTAACGAAATTTTAAATGCATAAGCCATGATCCCTGTTCAATTAACTATCGAAGGACTTTACTCGTACCAGGAACGCCAGACGATTGATTTCAGAAATCTTACCGAAGCAGGATTGTTTGGTATTTTCGGAGCGGTAGGTTCCGGAAAATCATCGGTTCTTGAAGCGATTTCCTTTGCTTTATATGGAGAAACGGAGCGTTTGAACATGCGTGATAAAAGGGCTTATAACATGATGAATTTAAAATCAAACAGTTCTTATATAGAATTTGATTTTGTAAATTATGAGAATAAATTGTTCCGTGCTACCCGTGATTTTAAGAGAAATTCCAAAAAATTCGAAGAGGTAAAACCTAATACTGTTACTTTTTATGAGAACATCAATGGAAAATGGATTCCTTTAGATCATTCAAATGCGGAAGCTATTATTGGGTTAAGCTATTCCAACTTCAAAAGAACTATCATTATTCCGCAGGGACAGTTCAAAGAATTCCTTGAATTGGGCGCTGCAGAAAGAACGAATATGATGAAGGAGATCTTCAATCTTCAAAAATTTGACCTTCAGAACAATGTTTCTGCACTCAATGTCAAAAACAGATCTGAACTGGATCAGCTGGAAGGTCAATTGAAAGGTTTTGAAGAAATTAATGAGAAAAAAATTCAGATTCAAAAAGAGCAGCTTACTGAGGAACAGAAAAAACTCTCAGAATCAAATGAAAAACTGGAAAAGATCTCCCAGACTTATCAGCAGTTGAAAAACTTAAAAAGTGACTTTGACAGTTTACAACAGAATAAAGGAAAATTCAATAAACTCTCAGAAGAAAAGTCTCCAATGGATGCTCTGGAAGCACAGGCAGAATTATACGACCGTATTTTCAGGCTTTTCAACCCATTGATTATTGAGAAAAATAAGCTTTCAAAAGAGATTTCAGGCAAGCGAAATGAGAAAGAACAGCAGATCAAAAACCAACAGGAAACTGAAAAGGCTTTCAATATCATCAAGGAACAGCTTACTGCTCTTGAACCACAGTTTAAAGCATTGGAGCAATCCAGAATTCAGGAAAATGATTTGAATCTCATCATTCAGATCCTGACGTTTTCTGAAGAGATCAAAACTCTGAATGAAAGAACTCAAAAAGGGTCTGAAAAAGTAAAAGAAGTAAATGTTCACAAAGAGAAAATTCAAAAGACCATTGATGAACTTTCTGTACAGATTAAAAGTTTAAAGGAACAGAAACTTGATTCTGCACTGCTTTCTGAAGTGGGCAACTGGTTTATTCAACACAAGAATTTGAAAAAATCACTGCAGGAACAAACTGAAAAGATCGGGAAACATCAAAAACAAATCGAAGAAATTGCAGAAGAATTGAAACCTTTTGCTTATAACGAAAATTATAAAGAAGATTTCAGAATCAGAAAAGAAACCTTAGAGACTCAAAAAAAGGAACTTTCCCAGAAACTGGATCATCTCAAAATACAAAAAGAGCTTTCCCGTTTTGCCAATGAACTTCATGACGGTGAAAACTGTCCTCTTTGCGGATCTAAAGAGCATCCGCATATTGTGGAATTTCATGATGTGAATGCTGAGTTGAAGGAAATTCAGGAGAAAATAACTTCTGTGGAACAGGAAACTATTGGTCTTCAAAAACAGGAAGCTGAAATTGACAAAATTCTGGACCGTAAAAAAATCTTTGAAGAACAGCTTCTTTCGGAACAGAAAATCGTCCTTCAGATTCAAAAAGATATTGAAAATCATATCCTGAATTTTACATGGAAAACATTTTCTCCTGATCAGGAAGAAGAGTTTGAGAAAAAACGTTCAGATTCATTCATTTTAGAAAAAAAGATTGAGGAAACTGAACGGAATATTACTTTGGAAAGAGAAAATCTTGACAGGGAAACCAAAACTCTGGAAAAGTATAAAAGTGCTCTGGAAGCTTTCCGTTTAGAGGAAGTTTCGAAACAGGAACAGATCAATATCAGCCGTTCCGGTCTTAAAATCCTGGACTGGAATCAGTATATCCAAAAGGAAAAATCTGAGATTGAAAAATCTTATCAAAAGCTGGTACAATCCAACAAGGAAACTGAGGAAAATTACCAGAAGGCATTAGAACAGGAAAAAATCCTTTCTCCTAAACTGGCAGAGCAAAAAGCCATTGTCAGCCAGTCTGAAAAACAGATTGCAGAACTTGAAAAGGAAATTTCCAACAATGAGGAGGCAATTGTCAAAGCTTTAACAGATCAAAACTTCACAGAATTCAAAGAGGTTGAGCATATTTTACTTCAGGAAATTGATGTTCAGCTGGTGAGAGCTAAAGTTCAGCATTTCAAAGTTGAATTTGAAGCTTTAAAGAAATTCATCGGAGAGCTAGAATTAAAGTTGAAGGGACTTTCATTCGATAATGAACAGTTTTCTCTGACTGAAAAGCAATTCAATGAAGCACAAACCGAACAAAAACAGATCAGTGATTCTGTAGTCACAAAAACTGCAGAAATAGAACGTCTGGAAAAGGAATTTGTGAAAAAAGAGGAACTTCTGAAAGAGCTTACAAAGCTTCAGAAACGTTCGGAAAATCTGAAGATCATGATGAACCTGTTTAAAGGAGCAGGCTTTGTACAATATGTTTCATCTATTTATCTGAGACAGCTTTGCGATCATGCCAATGTACGTTTTCATCGCATGACGAGAAATCAACTGAGCCTTCAGCTTAATGAAAATAACGATTTTGAAATCATCGATTACCTCAATGAAGGAAAAAGCAGAAGTGTAAAAACGCTTTCCGGAGGGCAGGCATTTCAGGTATCTTTAAGTCTGGCTCTCGCTCTTGCAGAAAGCGTTCAGGCCAATGCACAGGCAGATAAAAATTTCTTCTTTATTGATGAAGGTTTCGGAACACAGGATACGGAATCTGTGAATATCGTATTTGAAACGCTCACCAATCTGATGAAAGAAAACAGAATTGTGGGAATTATTTCGCACGTGGAAGAACTGAAAGAGAAAATTCCTACGGCACTCAATATTATTAAAGACGAAGAAAGAGGAAGTCTGATCGAGATTGTATAAACAATTTTCAGTAACAAACTTCTTTTCTTGAAAGTACACTTAAGCTATGAAATTTTTTGATTTTCTGCTTAAGTGTATTTTTTTATGGCTCATTTTATTACATTTGAATGAAAAAGAATCTTAATCCATGTTTTTTACAAGGCATGTTCAGTCTTAAATAATTATACAGTGTGAAAAAAATCGGGCAACATATTATCCTTATTCTGTTACTCTTAACAATTCCGATTGTTTCTTCTCCTGATTTTGACGGAACATTATCTGTATTTAAGGTTTCCCCATTTCAGAGAGAGTTTATCCGGTTCGTATTGGTTGTCATCTTTTTTTACCTAAACCTTAATCTTTTCCTTCCCAAATTCTACAGCAAGAAGAAATATATCCCGTTTATAATCTGTATTCTGATCTGTTTCGGGCTCATGATTTTTATTCCTAATTATCTTACTGAAGAAAGCAGAATTTCGGCCCGGAATTTTCCTATGCAGATGCAGCCGCCTCCATTAAATCCCAATGGAGATATGCCTCCACCAATGGGAGAAAGATTTCCACAGGGCAACTTCCAGAACAGAAATAACTATTATATCCAGATGATTTTTTCATCACTTCTTCCTTTTCTATTCTCCTTTTTATCCTCTCTTTTTATTTTTAAGAATATCGAGAAAAAAGAATTGGAACGTTCCAAAGCGAAAGCAGAATTATTAAGCTTAAAATATCAGCTGCAGCCTCATTTTCTGTTCAATATTCTCAATTCCATTTACTCACTGGCTTTATTCAAATCTGATGATGCTCCCAACAGTATTCTGAAACTTTCCAATGTGATGCGCTACGTAGTTCAGGAAAGCAGTAAAGATCTGGTAAAGCTCAGCAAAGAAATTGAATATGTAAAAGATTATATAGCTCTGCAACTGATCAGAACAGACAACAGCCTCGATTTTTCGTATACAGAAACCGGAGAGACAAAGGATTTGCAAATAGCTCCTTTTATTTTGGTTAATTTTATTGAAAATGCCTTCAAATATGGCTTTAATGCTGAAGAAACCTCTAAAATAGCGATCAACATCATGATTGAGGAAGAACAATTTCATTTTCATGTTTTTAATAATATTGTGAACCGGAATATTACAGATGAAGAGAGCTTGAAAGTAGGATTAAAGAATACTCTTGAACATTTACAACAGATGTATCCTGGGAAACATTCTTTGAGCATGATCAATGATGGAAAGATTTTTGAAGTGGATTTAAAAATTAATTTACTCTAACCTTATGATAAAAGCCATCGCTCTTGACGATGAAATTCTCGCTTTAAAAATTATTGAGAATTATGCCGGAAAAATTGAAAACCTCTCTCTTGAAAAGGTCTTCAATACTCAAAGTGATGCCCAAAAATATCTTAATAAATTCCCTGTAGACCTCATCTTTCTGGACATAGAAATGCCATCTAAAAACGGAATGGATTTTTATAAAAACATTTCCCAGAACACTAAAGTTATCTTTACCACAGCCTACTCGGAATATGCTGTAGATGCATTCAGTATCAATGCCGTTGATTATCTGCTAAAACCATTTTCTTTTGAAAGATTCAAAGCAGCGGTAGAGAAGGTGAAAATCAATACTGATGCTGACGAAATAAAATACCTTTCCATACGTGCCGATTACAAACTCCATAAGATCAACTACGATGATATTCTGCTGATTGAAGGGCTTGATGATTATATCCAGATTCATTTAACTAATCACTCAACGATTACCGCACGTTCTTCCATGAAAAATATTATGGAAAAACTCTCTGAAAAGGATTTTGTAAGAGTCCATCGTTCTTATATCGTTCCCATACAGAATATTAAAACCATTGTCAACCGCAATATTCACATTGGAGATTTCATCATTCCTATCGGAGAAACCTACAAAGATCTTGTGATGAAGATTGTGAATAAGTGATTGGTTAAGTTCTGATGGAAGCAGAAGAATGGAAGATGGGAGTATTGAACGTCTTTAAAACATAGCTTAATACATCCGGTTTCCCTCTTCAAACTCCCATGCAAACTCTTAATAATTCTTAAAAAACACTCATTTACCGACACATTTTATTCGTTTACCTCATAAATTTTCCTGCACCGTTTTTTGAAAATACTTTTGGAATAAGAAAAGGCTGAAAGCTGTGAGCAAAGCTCTGGATGTTTTATAGTTCCAAATAACTTCCCACTCCCAGCCTCCCTCTTCCAGCCAAAAATATAATCTTAAAACCCTGTATTATGAAAACAATGAATAGAAAAGGCTTTCTGAAAAGCCTTGGATTAGCCGGAGTAACAGCCGTTGCCGCTCCTCTTTTAATCCATTGCGGAAATGATGATGATATTACGGATTCATCTTCTGGTACCTCAACAGGATCAGGTTCTACAGGATGTTCGGTTACCAATACTGAAACTGAAGGGCCGTTTCCTACAAAATCTCCATCAAGCTTGGTTCAAAGTAATATTGTGAGCGACAGAACCGGAGTTCCTTTTACCATTACGATCACGATACAGAATGTGAATACCAGCTGTGCAGTTTTACAGGGCGCTTTTGTGGATATCTGGCACTGCGATAAAGATGGAAACTACTCTGAATATGGAGGAACAGGAATGCAGCCTACCAACTACACGACGGTTCATTTTTTAAGAGGAAGACAGACTACAGATGCGAATGGTCAGGTAAAATTCACTTCTATTTTTCCGGGTTGGTACAATGGGAGAGCCACTCATATCCATGTTCATGTTTATAATTCTGCAGGACAGTCTTTATTGGTGACTCAGATTGCATTTCCTGAGGGAAGTGACAGTGCTGTGGTACTGGTAGCAGCAAGTACCGGATACAAAGGAATGAGCGGCTACACCTACAATGCCAATGATAATGTGTTCAGTGATGGAACCTCTAATGAAATGTCTGCTATCTCAGGAAGTGTAAGTGGTGGTTTTGCTCTCACTCATACGATAAAAGTATCGGCATAAACTCTGAAAAGTTTCTTAAATATTAGTTATTATCCCATTTCCACAAAGCACAGGTCTGATCTCAATAGGAATTGTTTGTTTCTCATCCTCAAAAGCAATGTATAGATCTGTGTCTCGTGGGAATATTAAAATGTCTCCTATGTTAGTTCAAAGCCCTTCAAAAATTTTCAAAAACGATTTCAGAATCTGGCAGGAAAATGATAAAAATACCGTTACTGAGATTCTTAACGATAAAGATAGAACTTATACTCTGTATAACGTCAAAGAGGTGGTTCTGGATATTGAAGGAGAATTAAGACTTAGTTTTGAAGAAGAAAGAACTCTTCTCATACTGCCTTTGTACGGGGAAATTATTATCAATGATTTTTATGAAACAATTTCGGCAGGAATGTCTCTCACGCTGAATACCCAGAAAGGAAAAGATATTGTCATCAAAAATATGATCTATCACGATCAGACAGATCTTTTAATTTTTGAATTAAAAAAACAAGAAAATATTCAGAACTACACCAAAAATGTACTGGATTTCACCCTAAAAAACAATGTCTTTACTATTTCTAAGGTATTACAGCAGCCTAACTTTATCGGACTTTATAATGGACGTGCTGAAGGATATTATGCATTGAAAGATGCTGATAAATCTATTTTTGGGATGGTTCTCAACGGCGCATTTGAATTTCAGAACAGACTGATGGAAAACCGGGATGCTATTCTGCTTTGGGAACTTGAAGAACTGGAGTTTGAAGCTTTAAGTGAAAATGCCCTGATTCTTTTTATGGAAGTGTAAAATGATAAAATGGATGAAACGATGAAAAAAATAAAACTCGCTTTCCGTATTGTTATCGATCAAAGTTCGGAAATGATTTGGGATCGCTATGTATTTGATGATACTTATTTTGAATATAAAATTCAGCATCAGGTTTTTGATGACAAAGATAATCCCGTAAAGAATTATTGGGAACTGCTTCAGAAAAATCCGAACGCTCAGAAAATCCCTTTTTTATTGAGCAGTGCGGCTAACAATTATGTTTCGCAATTGGGTGGAATAATCAGAAGTATTCCGGATGTTTTAGGGAATACCTTCTTCTCATTTGAAAATTTTAAATTAGATCTGGTCTCTTCTCATCTCGAAGATCCTTCAAAACATAAAATAGGTCTTACTTTTTTCTCACCTGAACTTCTACTGATTGATATTATTGATGGTAAATACCTTCTCAGCAAAGAAACAGACCTGGAAAATGGATGGGAAACTTTCATGCTTCCGTTTCATCCTCAGATGTCAATTGCCTATTATCAGGAAATATAATTTTTGTGATTTCTATAGAAAGAGACTATCTCAAAAGTCAAACAATTTGACTTTTGTCATTCTGAACACAGACTGAAAGTCTGCGAACGAAGTTCATAAATGTAGTGAAGAATCTCATGTATTTGGTTATCTATGAGATTCTTCCTTCGTCAGAATGACACTTCTGAGACAGTCTCTTTTATTTTATAAGTCTTTAATGGCAGGTTTTACCTCTTTTCCGAATAATTCAATAGACTTCATCATCACGTCATGGGCAGGATCTCCCACATCCATATGCCCGATAAATCTTGTAATTCCGAAAATCTCTTTCATATAAGCAATCTTATCTGCTACTTCAGCCGGACTGCCGATGAATAAAGCACCGTCTTTGCTTCTTCCACCCTCATACTGTGCTTTTGTGTAAGGCGCCCATCCTCTGGAAGCTCCTATCCTATCCATCTGAGATTTATAATTATGGAAATACCCATCTACTACTTTTTGATCATCACTTACAAAAGTATGGGAGTGAACCGCAATCTGCATTTTCGAAACATCATGCCCTGCTTTTTGGTATTCCTGTTTGTAGAATTCAATTAAATTTCTAAACTGAATCGGCATTCCTCCAATAATGGCTACCACTAAAGGCATTCCAAGCTGTGCTGCGCTCAAAACAGATTGAGGAGTTCCTCCGACAGCTCTCCAGATTGAAAGCTTTCCATCATTTTTTGCTCTTGGATACACCGTTTGATTCTGCATCGGAGCACGAAGTTTTCCTGACCAGCTTACGTTTTCTTCAGAATTGATTTTCAGTAATAATTCTAATTTTTCGTCAAATAACTGTTCATAGTCATTCAATGAATAGCCATACAAAGGAAATGACTCAATGAAACTTCCACGTCCCACAAATATCTCTGCTCTTCCGTCTGAAATTAAATCCAGCGTTGCAAAATCTTCATATACTTTTACCGGCTCCGAAGAACTTAAAACAGTAACTCCACTGGCCAGTTTTATATTTTTTGTAATACTTGCTGCTGCTGCCAAAACAATCTCCGGGGAGGAAACAGCATAATCAGGACGGTGATGTTCTCCCATTGCGAAAACATCAATTCCCACCTCATCCATGAATTTTACCTGATCCAGTATCTCACGGATTTTAATTCCTGCATCTCTATATTTTCCGGTAGATTGGTCTAAAGCCAAATCTCCGAACATTCCAATTCCTAATTCCATATTGTTGATTTTAGTGATACAAAAATACCACTCTGAAATATCAAAAACATTGATGTTTGTTAAGATCGGCAATACTGAAAATGAAGTGTGTATTTGTTGGAAAATGCAAAGGCGCAAGGAGTTTTTATTTTTATACTGTTTCAAGACGCAAGAAAATCAAAGATTTATGCATACAGTGTATATAGTATTAGAACTGTACAATTTTATCACAGATAAAATCCTTGCGTCTTACAACATAACCATTTAATAATCTTGCGCCTTTGCATTTTCCAAAAAAACATAATACTTGTATAGCAAAAACAAAAAATCCAGCCTAAAACCAGGCTGGATTGTATTATTATTTCTTCAGATACAAATCAAAATAATCTGTGATTTTCTGCATCAGGTGAACTCTGTCTTTCCCAATCACATTATGCGGATGTCCCGGATACGTAAAGTAATCCAACTGAACTCCGTTATCCACAGCTGACTTGATAAACTTGATAGAATGCTGCCATACCACCACATCATCCTGCGCCCCGTGAATCATCAGTAATTTTCCTTTCAGATTCTGAACTTTATCCAGAAGATTAGCCGCTGCATATCCCTGTGGATTTTCCTGTGGAGTATCCATATATCTTTCTCCATACATGATTTCGTACATGCTCCAGTCGATTACAGGTCCTCCTGCTACACCCACTTTGAATACATCCGGTTTACGAAGCATGAAGCTTGTTGTCATAAATCCTCCGAAACTCCATCCATGGATTCCCATTTTATCTCCATCTACATAAGGAAGCGACTTTAAGTAGTCTACTCCTTTCATCTGGTCATTCATTTCTGTAGTTCCCAGGTTTCTGAATACAGCCTGCTCAAACTTCATTCCTCGGTTAGAAGAACCTCTTCCGTCCATCGTAAAAATAATATAACCGTTCTGGGCCATATATTCATACCAAAGATTTCCTGAAGCAGGGAAAGTATTTGTGATCAGCTGCAAGTGTGGTCCGTTGTACAGATAAACAATGGTGGGGTATTTTTTATTTGGATCAAAGTTGGTTGGAAGAATGATTTTTCCGTACAAAGGAGTTCCGTCATCTGCTTTTAAAGTTACGTTTTTAATTTCCGGTCTCTGATAATTCTTTAATGGATTTTCAGAAGTAAGGATATTGGTAGTTTTTAAATTCACTGTATTGATAATGTTGGCAACTCTTGGTGAATTGGCATTACTGTAAGTGTCATACAGATAATTTCCATCGCTGCTCAAAGTTCCGATGTGCATTCCTTCTGCATTATCAAGCTTTTGCATTTTGAAATTGGTCCAGTTAATTCTGTATAAATGTCTTTCCAAAGGAGTCTCTTTTGTTGATGTAAAATAGATTTCCTTTTTCTTTTCATTGAATCCTAAAATCTCCGTTACCAGCCAGTCACCTTTTGTAATTTGAGATACCAGTCCTTTTTCAAGGCTATAGTGGAACAGATGGTTATATCCTGTTCTCTGGCTCTGCCAAATGAAGTCTGTATTAGAGTTTGGGAAGAATGTAAGTGGATGCTGTGGCTCAACATATTTACTATCTGTTTCCTCAAATAAAGTTTTTACCAATTCTCCTGTCGCAGCATCATATTGATTCATTTTCATATGATTCTGACCTCTGTTCAGTACACCTACAAAGATGTATTTTGAATCCGGACTCCAGGTAACAGCCGTTAGATATTGGTCTTTTTCGCCTTCCACTTTTAAGAAAGTAGTAGCTTGAGTTTTAATATTGAACACCCCTAATGTCACCTGGTGAGAAGTCTGACCAGCCATTGGATATTTGATATTATGATTTACGGCCGGAGTTACAGACCAATCGATGATTGGGTAATCTGCAACCATGCTCTGATCCATTTTATAGAAAGCAACACTCTCAGAGTTTGGAGCCGGGAAAATTCCGGTATCAATTCCAAATTCATTTCTGTGAACAGCTTGTCCGCTAATGATATTTTCGTTCGTTTCGTTGGTAACCGCAATGGTTTTCCCGTTTCTGTTTATAAATAAATTATTCTTTGTTGTGAAGGCAAAAGTCTGACCGTCACCAAACATTTTCACGTTTGCAGCATCCTGATCAATGGTAGCTGTGCTTTTTACTTTCCAGTCGTTTCCTGATTTTTCAATCCACGACATTTTACCACCTGTCGTAAAATAGCCATTGGAATTTCCTGTAAATTTAATAGGTGGAACAGCTTTAAACTTATCATTGGAAAGGTTTCTGTTCAGTTGACTCAACGAGATCAGAGTATCCTGTTTGTTGGTCTTCAAATCTGTAATCAGATAACCACCTTTCACGGCCTGGATATAAGATTTTCCGTCTGCAGCCCATGAAAACTGGGAGATATTTTTTACAGCAAGGTTGGTTCTCATTCCATTTACAGCCTCCGCCATGGTAAACTTCTGGGTTTGGGCAAATGCTGAACTGCCTAAAACCAGCATCAATAAAGAAAATTTATGTAATTTCATTGTATAAAATTGAATCCTCCAAAAATAAGAAATAAAAACCATTCGTTAAGAAGTGTTAAATTAAAACATTCATAAAATGGAATTCATGCATTCAAAGGAATTATTTCTTAACTTAATAGTAGAATTTTTAAAGGCATTAGGATAGGTGAATTTTGAAGAGTCAATCCGCTGCGCTTGTCAATTTGATGTTGGAATAAATTCATCATTCATTTGCAAAGCAAAATTGACCTTGATTATTAAATGAGTCAATCGTGAACTGTCAATCCGCTACGCTTGTCAATTTTTAATTATTGGAAAGTGATAACTATTCACTTGCGGAGCAAAATTGACGATTAATGTTAAAATCTCATTTCTTATCCTATATCAATGACTTGTATAGGTACACTGTCCTAAATTTGCATCATTAATAACAAACAAAAAATACAAAATACAATGGCAACAAAATGGATTTTAGACCCTACGCATAGTGAAATTACTTTCAAAGTAAAACACATGATGATTTCTAATGTAAAAGGAAGCTTCAGAACTTTCACCGCTGAAATTGAGTCTGAAGACGAATTCTTTGCAAATGCAAAAACTACAGCTACTATCCAGACGGATTCTGTATTCACAAACAATACAGACAGAGATAACCACCTAAAGTCTGCAGAGTTCTTCAATGCTGAAGTACACCCTACTATCACTTTTGAATCTCAGGCGTTAAATAACTCTATCGTTGGAAATCTTACCATCAACGGAATTACAAAACCTGTAACGCTTGATGTAGACTTCGGAGGAATCAACGTAGACCCATGGGGAAATACAAAAGCAGGTTTCTCTTTTGAAGGAAAAATCAGCAGAAAAGACTTCGGATTAAACTGGAATGCAGCTCTTGAAGCAGGAGGTGTAATGGTAAGTGATGATGTAAAAGTAGCTGGTGAATTACAGTTTGTAAAACAGGCATAGTAAATTAATATATATGATAAAAGGTTCGGGGATTTTCTAAAAGCCTTGAACCTTTTATTTTTTTATAATCTTCAATATTTATGAACCTCAACGATCTTCAAAATATAAGCAACGGTTTTAAAAACACACAGAGAATGCCTGTTTTATTTCTTGGACATGGTTCACCAATGAATGCCATTGAAGAGAATCAATTTGTACAGGGTTTCCGGAAAGCAGCTACAGAAATTCCAAAACCTAATGCAATTCTTTGTATTTCTGCCCACTGGTATACAGACGGAACTTTTGTAACCGCTATGGATATGCCGAAAACCATCCATGATTTTTATGGTTTTCCAAAAGCACTTTTTGATGTACAGTATCCTGCTCCGGGAAGTCCGGAACTGGCGAGAGAAACAGCGGAATTACTTCTTCCTGTAGATGTGGAAGAAGACCACAACTGGGGACTGGATCATGGTGCATGGTCAGTTATCAAACATATGTATCCTGATGCCGATATTCCGGTGATCCAGCTGAGTATTGACCATACAAAGCCTCCGCAGTATCATTATGATCTTGCCAAAAGACTCAACAAACTTCGTGAAAAAGGTATTCTTATTATCGGAAGTGGAAATATTGTTCATAACCTCCGCCTCATCGACTGGAAAAATATAAATACAGTGGGAGCTGGCTGGGACTGGGCAGTGGAAGCCCGTGAAAAAACCAACAACTGGTTACTTGACGGTAACTTTCAAAATATTATTGATTATCAGAAACAAGGGACTTTCTTACAATATGCTGTTCCTACACCTGATCATTATCTTCCTCTACTTTACTCTTTAGGGCTGAAAGATAAGTCCGAAGAGCTTAGTTTATTCAATGACGAGCTTATTGGTGGATCATTGAGTATGACAAGTGTAAGGATAGGATAATCTAATCTATATTACAATAAAAAAGGAAATACCTCAGCTGAGATATTTCCTTTTCTTTTTTATGGAATTATTATTTATTGTACCGCTTTCAGAACATTGATGTTTCCGTAGCCATAGCTTGAATTTACATTTGGATAGTAGGTAGCAGACTGTCTCATTTTATTCAGTACCTGATCTCTTGTCCATGATGGATTTTTAGCCCAAACCAAAGCGGCAATTCCTGCTGTAGCTGCTGTAGCCACTGAAGAACCACCTACATAATCTGCCTGACCATTATAATAGCTCAATACAGGAACAGTATTCCCTGAAGGTCTCTCCATCTGAAAAGTAAAATCAATCTGACTTCCCGAGTGGCACACATCACATTTCTGATTGGAAGTATTTTCTTTTACTCCTGTTATCGCCTGAGTTTCCGGCATTGATGCAGGGAAAATGACTCCGACAAAACTAGTGAAACTGGTTGAAGTACCACCTGCACAGAAGATCAGCTTTCCTTTAGAATAAGCATATTTAACCCCATCTTCAATTTTTCCGACGGAGAAGATATGTCCCATTGACATAGAGATGATTTTTACACTGGTATTGTTACCCAATTCTGTGAAAGCCGTTTTTACAGCAGTCTGTTCACTGGAAGTTTCAAGAACAACATTTTCTGCAGCTCTGTAGGCAATAAGATTGGCATTATAAGCTACTCCTACAGGTAATCCTGCATTATTTCTTGGTGCTGCCATTACGGAAGCCATTTTTGTTCCGTGTCCACACTGATCTCCGGATCCATCTGAATTATATACTCCGTATTTACTGATCGTTCTTCCTGAAGAAGCTCCATTATTAAAACTTCCTCCCAACAAAGTCTGTTCAGGAGAAACTCCTGTATCAATAAGTCCTATTGTAACACCTGCACCTGTACTGTAGCTCCATGCATCAGGAATATTATGCTTAGCAAAAGCCCAAGGTATTTTTGCACTTGGTGTCGTTGAAGTATAGTCTGCAGTACTTAAGGTAGATGATGAGAACCCACATCCTGACGAGCCACTTCCTGAAGATTTTGCAGCTGCATTATATTGAGCTTCAAATTCAAAATAATGATAGTCTGCCGGCTCTACATATCGGATGTTTTTCATTTGTCGGAGCGCGGAAACAGTTTCCTCATTTTCTATCACAACATCCATCTGATTAAGATATTGATCTGAAAGAAGAAGAAAATTTCTTTCGTCTTTTCCTTCATATTTTTTGATTACAGAAAGAACTTCCTTTTCAATATCGTTGCTGTTTGGAGATTTACTTCTGTCGAAGTCATCTTTAGAAGCTCCAAAACCGATAGAGACCATTTTATTTCCACGGAAAATAGCACTCCATACAAAATGATCGGATTCATTCTTCCAATTGAAAGTACCGTCCGTTTTAATCGCCTGATTGATCCTTTCGTTGATCTGTTTTGCAGTCAATGGATCTTTCTGAGCCATTTCGGTTTTTACATTTTCGTTCTGAAGTTCTTCTCTTGAGCAAGAGTTTAAAGCAAAAAATATTGCTAATAGGAATACAGTTTTTTTCATATGTTATAATTTTGGTTGAGGCCACAATATAACACTTTAACGGGAATTAAAAATTGAAAAAAAATGAATTTAGCATTACATGAATATTAAATTACAATACTTTCCCGTAGCACACACTTTGCTCTATTCCAACGTATTGTCCATAATTGGGTATTTGATAAAAACCTCTTTTTTGATAAACTGAGATGGCACTTTTAAGATCCCTGGAAGTTTCCAAAACAGCTTTTGTAAAGTTCAATTCTGTTGCCCAACTTTCAAGTTCTTTTACAATGGTGGAACCTAGTCCTTTCTTTCTGAATTCCGGATGGGTAAACATTCTTTTAATTTCTACAGTATCTTCTGAAAATGGTTTGAATGCTCCGCAGGCTGCGGGAATATCATCTATATAAGCTACGACACAGTTTTTGATGGTATCTATTGTATTGAACTGAGCAAAGAAGTCATCATTTTCACCATTATGTTCAGACAAAGTGGCATCGAGGAGTTTTACAAGGTCCTGAAAATCTTTATTAGTGGAATCTGTTCTGAGGATATGCATTTTTATTTGATTAAAAGATGAATGTGGATAGAATCAAACCTTATAGATAGGTTTAAACCCAGCCATTATTTAGTAGAAAACAAAAAAGCTCCCTTTCGGAAGCCTTTATTTTATTTGGATTAGTTGACAACAAATTTTCTTTCGTTAATTAACTCAGCAATTGCGAGCATATCTTTACCGATCAGTCTGTCATCTTCCAGCTTGGCAACTTTAGAACGAAGAATAGCAAAGTTTTCTTCAATTACTTTAGAGCATTTCGCCGGTCTTCTGAATTCCAGTCCCTGAGCTGCAAACATCAACTCAACAGAAAGAATGTTCACAAGGTTTCCAAGAACCTGATTGAATTTTCTTCCTGAAATACTTCCCATAGAAACATGATCTTCCTGTCCTAAACTTGTTGGAATAGAGTCTGCTGATGCAGGGAAACATAATGTTTTGTTCTCTGTAACCAACGCTGCTGAGGTATACTGAGGAATCATAAATCCGGAATTCAATCCTGAGCTTTCCGTTAATAATCTCGGAAGTCCATATTTTCCTTCTAATAATAAGTAACTTCTTCTGTCTGAAATATTCCCCAATTCCGCAGCTGCTAATGTAGCATAATCTAAAGGCAACGCCATTAGCTGTCCGTGGAAGTTTCCACCTGAAATAGATTCTTCAGCGCTTAGGACAATCGGATTATCTGTTACAGAGTTCAATTCTGTTTCTGCCATTCCTTTAAGATGCTCAAAAGCATTTCTGCTGGCTCCGTGAACCTGTGGTACACATCTCATGGAATAAGGATCCTGAACTCTCTCACAATCTTCATGAGCTTTCATATTTTCGGATCCCTTTAAGAACTTAAGCATTCTTGCCGCCACTTTTTTACTGCCTTCGAAAGGTCTGATCTCGTGAAGTTCCTTTTTAAATGGGCTTGCTGATCCTCTGTACGCTTCAAGACTCATAGCAGCTGTCATATCAGCAAGGTCTAATAAGTATTCAAATTTTTCAAGTCCTTTGATCGCATGAGCAAGGATAAACTGCGTACCATTGATTAATCCCAATCCTTCTTTTGGACCTAAAGCTAATGGTTCAAGGTCATGTTTTTTCAAAACCTCCATGGTATCAGAAACCTGATCACCTTCCCAAACTTGTCCTAAACCAAGTAAAGGCAGTACAAGATGTGCTAAGGGAGCAAGGTCTCCTGATGCTCCTACAGATCCCTGTTCAGGAACTACAGGAATGATATCTTTCTCAAGCATCAGAATCATTCTTTCAATCACTTCCAGGGAAACTCCTGAAAATCCTTTCGAAAGCGCATGTACTTTGGCAATCATCATAATCTTGGAAAGCTCTTTATCAATGGGCTTCCCTACACCTACCGCATGAGAAATGATAAGGTTGTATTGTAACTGAGCGGTTTCGTCTGCTGAAATTTTAGTATCACACAATGGTCCGAATCCTGTATTGATTCCATATACACATCTGTCTGACTCTACTATTTTCTGTACGTTTTTCTGAGATTTTAAAATTTGTTCTTTTGCTGCTTTGTTTAGCTTGGCTTTATTAGGTTTTTTACATATTTCCAGAACATCATGGAAAGTAAAAACATCTACTCCGTATATCATTTCTAAAAAATTTCCTTAAAATTACGCATTTAACAATAATTGGAAAAGCTAAATTTCAATCTTCTATATTTTTATAAAACAAGCGAAATAATTTACTACTTTTAGCCTCGAAAATTAAAAACAATAATACATGAGACTGAAAACTCTACTACTTGCTGTATGTGTAGCAAGCACAACTGCTTTCGCGCAGAAAGTAAAATACTCTAAAGAGGACATCAAAAAAATGGAAACTTACCTTTTTAATGAAGGTTTTAATACTCCATCTCCTAAGAAAACATCTACCATTATCTTAAAAGACGGAACAAGCTACAAAGGTTTCTGTAATAAGATTGAAACCAAAAAAGGGCAGATCTACGAAGTTGCTATCAAAGACAGTGTGACCAAAAAGAATGCTACTTTCAATGCTGATCAGATCAATGAGATGTATGTGTATCCAAGCAATGCAGAGAAGATTGCAAAAGTGGCAAAATACATGGGGAATATCAGAAACTTCGGAACTAAGAAGTTGACAAAAAACACCAACAATGACAGAATTTATTTTGTAAATCAGACTGTTTCTTTAAAGAACAAAAAAGATGATAAGGAATTTCTGATGCAGGTTATCAATCCAGGTTTTGATGATATTATTTCGGTATACCACGATCCCAGAGCCAAAGAAACAACAGGTTTTTCTGTAATGGGATCCCCACAGCTTGGAGGAGGAGTTATCAAATCTTATTATGTAAAAAAGGGCAACAAGGTAATGTGGCTGCATAAAGATGATTTTGAAGACAATTATGATTTTCTATTTGGAGACAATCAGGATTTCATGAAAAAATATCCTAAGAACTCTGTAGAATGGGATTACTTCAGTTTTCTTGTAAGTGAATATACTGCAATGGCAAACGGATAAAATACTTTGAACCATAAAATAAAACCTGTAGAGCCATCTGCAGGTTTTTCTTTTTTAAATAGGGAAAGTTTCCTTAATTTTGTTATATGAATCCTTCTTTAGAACTACAGCTCAAAACCTTACCATCCGAACCCGGTGTTTATCGTTATTACGATAAAAACGAACAGCTTTTGTATGTTGGGAAAGCTAAAAATCTTAAAAAGAGGGTTCTCTCTTATTTCAACAAAAACCTTTCCGGATACAGGATCAAAATAATGGTCAGCAAAATCCAGCGGCTGGAAACGACGATTGTAAACAGTGAGTATGATGCCCTATTATTGGAAAATAACCTGATTAAAGAGCATCAGCCGTTTTATAATGTCATGCTGAAGGATGATAAAACTTATCCATGGATCTGCATCAAAAATGAAGATTTCCCAAGAATTTTCCTGACAAGAAATGTCATAAAAGACGGATCAGAATATTACGGTCCTTATGCAAAAGTACGTCCTGCAAAAATATTACTGGATACCATAAAACATATTTATAAGCTTAGAACCTGTAACCTGAATCTTTCTCCATCTAAAATTGCGGATGGAAAATATAAGGTCTGCCTGGAATACCACATCAAAAACTGTGAAGGGCCATGTGAAGATCTTGAAAGTAAGGAAGATTATGACGAAAAAATAGATGCCATCCGTGGAATTATCAAAGGGGATTTCCGGAAAGCAAAAGATTACCTGGTGAATCAGATGATGAAACTGGCTTCCAACCTGAAGTTTGAAGAGGCTCAGATCATTAAGGAAAGACTGGATATTCTTGAAGATTATCAGGCTAAAAACACAGTTGTTAATCCGAATATTGATGATGTGGATGTTTTCGGAATGACCAGTGACGAAACCGCAGCATATGTCAATTTCTTTAAGATAAGAAACGGAAATATCATCCAGAGTTTTACCACAGAAATCAAAAAGATTCTTGAGGAAACCGATGAAGACATTATGGAAGAAGCTTTGATAGAGATTCGCCAAAAGTTTTCTTCAGATTCTAAAGAAGTTCTCTTACCCTTTCATTTGTCTGTAGAAATTCCCAATGTAAAACTGATTGTTCCAAAAGTTGGAGACAAAAAAAGAATTGTAGAGCTTTCTGAAAAAAATGCAAAAGAATACCGTCTGGAAAAGCTGAAGCAGGTTCAGATTGTAGATCCTGAAAGGCATACCAACAGAATCATGGCTGAAATGCAGAAACTTCTGAGAATGCCGGTAGAACCAAGACATATTGAAGGTTTTGATAACTCAAATATTCAGGGAACCAATCCCGTGTCTGCCTGTGTTGTTTTTAAAGATGGAAAACCGAGTAAAGCAGATTACAGAATTTTCCATCCTAAAACGGTAGAAGGGCCAAATGATTTTGCAACCATGGAAGAGGTCATCTACCGCCGTTACAAAAGAATGCTTGATGAAGGAGAAAGTCTTCCCCAGCTGATTCTGATAGATGGAGGAAAAGGGCAACTCTCTTCTGCTGTCAAAAGCCTGAGGTTATTAGGTCTGTACGGAAAAATTACCATTGTAGGGATCGCCAAGAGGCTGGAAGAAATTTTCTTCCCGGAAGATCCTATTCCGTTATATCTCGATAAAAAATCTGAAACATTGAAAATCCTTCAGCGTGTACGTGATGAAGCCCACCGATTTGGAGTAAAACATCACAGAACGAGAAGGAAAAATTCTACTATAAAATCTGAGCTGGAAGAAATTCCCGGTGTGGGAGAAAAAACTATTGAATTACTCCTGTCTAAACTGAAGTCTGTAAAACGTATCAAAGAAGCTAATCTGGAAACCCTGGAAGAAATTCTAGGTAAGAGTAAGGCTAAGGTAATTTGGGAGTTTTTTAATGCTAATTAATGATCTGACATAGCACAATAGTTCGATTTCCACAGATAAAAGTTTTTTTTTCGGTAAGATTTCATTGGAATTTACCATTTTATCAAAATGGGACAAAAACCAAAATTCCTTTTAATACAAAACAAACACAACAATAAAAAGCACAAATAAATAAATATTTTATTAAAAAATATTATTATATGTATTTTTTTCATAAATTAGAGTTATCAACTAATAACAATAATACTATGAAAATTTCACTCATTTTATAAATACTTCCACCATCTTATTTAGATTATGAATGGTTAGATTACCTTCCATATCTATAGGATAGTATTTTCGAAAAAAATGAAAAACACATCAACATATATATTATAAAAGGCTCTTTTTCAAGAGCCTTTTGTACTTATTTATTTTTATTTGATTATTTTGCGGCAAAAACTTCTTTCGCATATCTTCCATCTGTCTGTGGAAGATCTATTACAATATTCCCATTTTCAAAATATCCGATCGTTGTATTTCCATCAGCCATTTTTACAAGGAAAACAGAATTTTTTGAAGTTGCTTTGAAAATAGCAAATGGTACTGAGCTACCAGACTTTGCCAAAATAAACTGGCTAGGATCAATCTGTATTTTCTGAAGATCCAGTTTCCCGTTCGAGTAATTACTCGCCTCCGGAGTTGTTGTAGACGCTACAGATACCACAGGGTCAGGAGATGTATGTTGAGCACTATTATTAGATGCAGGTAATAACGCAGCGGGATTGGAAGCCGGTACTTTTATCAAAGCCTGCTTCAATGCTTCGCCAAGTCCTTCTTCAAATTCTTTAATATTTGAACTCCCTTTAGATTCCAGTATCAAATTGTTATTACAATCTTTAAATTGCAATATCAGTTTATTTTTAAATATATTTTTATCATTTAGAACATCTGCTGTAACCACATTACAATAATTGGTTTTGGCTTCAGATGGCCAGTTATCTTTAATAATAGGAAGAATTATATATTTTCTTTCTGTCAGAGCTTTAAGAAAAGAGTTTTTCAATCCGTAATCTCCGCTGAAAGTCTGAAATTTTTCGGGAACTGCAACATATTTATAATCCGAAACCTTTTGTGCGAAAGCTATTGTTGAGCAAACAACCATCACCAATATTGATAACTTTTTCATTTTTATAATTTTAATCGTTTCTAAATGCTCCCATATCCAGTTTTAATGAGAAGAAATTGGAATAGAAATTAGATCCGCCAATTCCTGAATTCGTAATTGCATAATCCAGTGTAAGTCCTCTATATCTGATCCCAAGACCTGCACTCGGCTGGAAAGAAACTTTTCTTTTAAGGTCTTCTATATCTGTAATAGACTGGAATCTATTGATCCCCAATCTCACAAAAATCATTTTCTGATATCCCAGTTCAGCTCCTGCATAGGGACTGATACTGGCAAAATCTGTTGAAATTAATGATGCTGTTTTAGCAAAATCAACATTGATACCTGCTTCCGGTAATACATACACACTGCTATTGATTTCGAATAGCTTGCTGGCACCTACATTCAGCTTCGGCATTGTAAGTTCAAGTTTATCTTTAGGAGCAGGGTTAAATTCTTCCCCGTTTACAACAGTAGAAAGTTCTTTCTGATTAATCGTCCAGAAGTTTACAGTAGTCGTAATATCTCTCACCATACCTCCGAATTTCCATCCGTTATCTGCTTTATAAATTGCTCCCACATCGAAACCAAAACCATAACCATTTGCAAATTTACCTACATTTCTATAAACAATTTTAGCATTCACCCCAACATCCAATTTTGGATTTCCTCCCGGTCTGAAAGCATAAGAAAGAATAGCAGCATAATCGGATTGGGAGAACTTGGTAATTTTATCATAATCGATATTCCCTTCAGAATCGATCATTTGGGTAGTATTTAAAATATTGTCAACTCCAAGCCTTACTACCGAAACCCCAAAAACACCTTCTTCAAGTACTTTTGCATAGGCCAGATAGTCATATTTTGCAATGGATTCAAAGTATTCCGCATGCATTGCAGCTCCTTGCCAATCTCTTTCGACTGACATTAAACCTGCAGGGTTCCACATTGGAGAATATACGTCATCCTGGTTGGTAATTACTGCTCCTCCCATGGCAAGTCCTCTTGCTCCGGCTCCGATATTTAAGAATTCATTGGAATATTTCCTGATAATCTGAGATTGAGAAAGCCCAAACAGCAGTGAAAATGCAAGTAAAAAATATTTTTTCATCATATAAATTTGATGCTTAGTTTAAGTTTTTAGTTTTTCTGGCTTTTATTAATCCATTTGCAATGATTGCCAGTATCATAACACCTGAAGCGACATAAAATATAGGGCTCATATGTTCTGATTCCCCAAAGATAAAAAAAGCTAGTATAATTCCGTAGACCGGTTCTAAATTAACTGTTAAAATTAAAGTAAAAGGTGATATATATTTCATTAAATTCACCGATTCCAGCATTGGAAAAGCAGTGAAAACACTGGCTAACAAGCATATTAACGCCAGATCTCTGTAGTTTATTTCATTCATCTGAAAAATTTGCCCTGAAAACAAATAAAATAACATTAAAATGAACCAACCACAGAAAATTTCATAAAAAATAATGTTCCCCGAACTTGTTTTCCCAAACATCTTACCATTAAAAACAGAAAAAATAGTTCCGAATATAGCACACAAAATTCCATAAATAATACCTTCTTTAAAATGAAATTCTGTCTTAAAGATCAATAGTATACAGGCCACAATAACAGTTCCCATGATTACTTCAGATGCATCAATTTTCCTCTTGAAAATAATCGGCTCCAAAATTGAGGCGAAAAGTGTAGATAAAGAAAGACAGCTTAGCGCAATAGAAACATTGGAAACTTTAATAGAGTAAAAAAAGCAGTACCAATGGAGTGCCATCGCAAAACCTATTGCTGCCAGTTGAAAAAATATTTTTTTGGAAACCTTTATGCTCTCCTTTTTAAAAATCCTGATGAATATGCAAAGAAAAATAGAGGCAAACAACATTCTGTAAAAAACCAGAATCTGTGCATTGGCCTGAATCAATTTTCCCAGAATTGCAGTGAACCCCCATAAAAAAACTATTAAATGCAACCTGAAAAGTGCCAATTTATGCATAACCTATCCCCTTTTTATTTTAACGTGCAAATTTACAAATACGCTTTTATAAATCTTGTAAAAAAATATAAATTTACAGTAATAAAAAGATAATAAATAAAGTTTTTTATAGCTTTACTCTTAATTCAGAACACTTTCTATTAATTTAATAAAAAGATCAGTCAACTAATTATGATATTAAGTCCGAGCATTGAAATCAAAACAAAACATCTTACTTTAAGTCCTGTTGAAGACTTACACATCGATGATATTTTGGAACATTTTACCAATGAGGTGACCAGATACATGCCTTTTAACCCGCAAGGGAATAGACAGGATATAATCAACTTTGTTGACGAATCAAAAAGAACTTTGTCACAAAATACAGATCTGGTGATGGTGGCTCTGGATTCCGATAAAGGTTTTGTGGGCTGTTGCGGCATTCATAATATAACAGAGGAATCTGTTGAGCTTGGATTATGGTTAAAAAAGAACTCTCAAGGAAAAGGATTAGGAACCGAAATCATAACAACTCTTATTGAATTCCTGGAAAATAATTTTACTTTTAACTATATTTTATATCCTGTGGATGAAGAAAATATAGCCAGCAAAAAAATTCCGGAAAAACTTGGCTTCATTCCTGTAAAAAAATACAAAAAATATAAAAATGATACCACCGATCTCAATATTGTAGAATATAGAAAATATTACTAGCGTTTACAATTTGATCATAAAAAAACCCTGAAAATGTGTTAAACTTTCAGGGCCTTCAAATAATAAACTATTAAAAAAATAAACTAGGAACAGAGTAATTTTCAGAGGTTATCACCCTCCATTACTCTTATGTAAAGTTAGAAAAAATATAAATTATTTGAAAATATTTTTTAGTTAAAAATTTCACAAATTACTAAAAACCAAATAATTAAACATCTGTTTTACTTCCAATTCGTATTCCTCATAAAAATAGTATCTTTAAGCGTAAAAAATTGAAAATTTTATGGACATCGAATTCAATAAACGAGAAGATCAGAACAGATTAAAATTATCTGAAATAAATCGCTTACTCACTGAAATCAAAAAAGGAGGTGGTGAGAAGAGGCTTCAAAAGCTTCGTGATGAAGGAAAAATGACAGCAAGAGAAAGAATAGATTATCTTCTCGATAAAAATTCAGATTCCATAGAAGTGGGTGCATTTGCAGGATATGAAATGTATCAAGAGCACGGAGGATGTCCTAGTGGAGGTGTAGTGGTTGTTATTGGCTACGTTTCCGGAAGACAATGTATTGTAGTTGCTAATGATGCCTCTGTAAAAGCTGGTGCATGGTTCCCTATCACAGGAAAGAAAAACCTGAGAGCACAGGAAATTGCTATGGAAAACAAACTTCCTATTATTTATCTGGTAGACTCTGCAGGTGTTTACCTTCCTATGCAGGATGAGATCTTCCCTGATAAAGAACATTTTGGACGAATTTTCAGAAATAATGCTAAAATGAGTTCTATGGGAATCATCCAGATCTCTGCCGTTATGGGGAGCTGTGTAGCTGGAGGAGCTTATCTTCCTATTATGAGCGACGAGGCGATGATTGTGGATAAAACAGGTTCTATTTTCCTTGCCGGAAGCTATCTTGTAAAAGCAGCTATCGGAGAAAGTATCGATAACGAAACATTAGGTGGAGCGACCACTCACTGCTCTATTTCAGGTGTAACAGATTATAAAGCTAAAGATGATAAAGATGCTTTGAATAGAATCAAAAACATCATGAAATCTATTGGAACTACTGAAAAAGCAGGCTTTGACAGAATAGAGAGTTTTCCACCAAAAGAAAACCCGGAAAATATTTTCGGAATTATGCCGGTTTCAAGAGCTGAACAATATGATACTTATGAAATTATAAAGTGTATTGTGGATAACTCCGAATATGAAGAATACAAGCCAGATTACGGTAAAAGTATTATCTGTGCAACGGCAAGAGTTGATGGCTGGTCTGTAGGAATTGTAGCCAATCAGAGAAAGCTCGTTAAAAGTGGAAAAGGAGAAATGCAGTTCGGAGGAGTAATCTACTCTGATTCTGCTGATAAAGCAACCCGATTTATTGCCAATTGTAATCAAAGAAAGATACCTTTAATCTTCTTACAGGATGTTACCGGATTTATGGTTGGTTCCAAGTCAGAACATGGCGGAATTATCAAAGATGGAGCTAAAATGGTAAATGCAGTTTCCAATTCTGTTGTTCCTAAGTTCACTATTATTACGGGTAACTCTTATGGAGCAGGTAATTATGCAATGTGTGGAAAAGCTTATGATCCAAGATTAATTGTTGCATGGCCTTGGGCTGACTTAGCAGTAATGGGAGGAGCACAAGCCGCAAAAGTATTGGCTCAGATTCAGGAATCAACATTGAAAAAACAAGGAAAAGAAATTTCGGAAGAAGAGCACAACGAAATTCTGGATACGATTTCTAAAAAATATCAGAAACAAACTGAATCTACTTATGCAGCTGCAAGATTATGGACAGATGCCATCATTAATCCTGCAGATACCAGAAAATGGATTTCTATGGGAATTGAAGCTGCTAATAATGCTCCTATCACTGAGAAATTCAACTTAGGTGTAATACAGGTATGATAATTCCTAAATAAGAAAATAAACGCGGCTATCTCAGTTTGAGATAGCCGCATTCTTATTATTTAAAAGCCTTAATTATAATTTAAGACAGATATTCTTCTTTACAAAATTCGACAGGACTTCCAAGTCTGATGCAGCATTGATACTTAGTCATGCAAATTCCATTTGGCCAGCCTGGAGGATAGCACATTCCAAATGCAGGATCATCAGGACATGTAGGTCCTCCGCTTCCTTTTAATGATTTTAAACTCTCTCTTGAAATCTTCACTAGATTTTTCATAGTTATTTTAGTTTTAGTTATTTCCTACTCTATTTAAGCTTTTCGGATAACGCTTTACTAAAATATCAATTTTTCCACACATAGTGAAATTTAATTCATGATATTGACTATATGCAATTTATTTTTCCCATTCTACATTATAGATTGAATGAATAAGCCATTATTTCAGCTGTGTCATTCCGTAAGAATCAAGGTTCATGTATGAGAGGTTTAAAGGATGTAAGATGACAAGAAAATGTCTAAGTTTTTTAGCAGTTAGTATCAGCAGTGTCATGCTGAGCGGAGTCGAAGCATCTTAAATATTTTTGTTATTCTAATTCTACCGAAGAACTTTATTTAGACTCCTACGGAGTGACAGACTGGGTTGGAATAAAGAATAGTATTGAAGGTAAAGACCCATTGTTGGATAAAGAATGGAAAAACAGAGGGCTGGAAGCATGAAGCTTGAAGCTGGAGGAAGGAAGATAAAGGAGATATGAGCTAGGTAGTTTATTACGTCGCATCTATTACTAATTACTAATTACTCATTACTCATTGCCTATTACTCATTGCTCATTACTTATGTCTCTGTTGGGTTTTGGGGCTGTGTTGTTGGTGTATGTATATAACAAAAAAACCTTTATCGTAAAGATAAAGGTTTTTTAAAAATAAAATAAAAACTGGCGGCGGCCTACTCTCCCGCGTTAGCAGTACCATCGGCGCTGGT
>NZ_JAMZGF010000060.1 GCF_024158915.1 Chryseobacterium sp. S0630
AAAAAAACAAATCAAAATATATAAAAATTATTTACTTTTTAACAAGAAAAACCGCCTCAGTTGTGAGACGGCTTCATCCTTTTTTATTTATCTTCCAAAGTCATCCTGTACTCTTACGATATCATCTTCATCTGAAGGATTGGATGCATCGGTATGCTGCCAGATTTCAGCTACGATTCCCCAACCTGCAAGACCAATTAATCTGTGTCTTTCTCCCTGTTGAAGTTTCACCTGATCTTTTGGACCATATTCTCCCAGTTCTCCTTCTTCATCGGTATTGCTTCTTTTGATTCCTACCGTTCCTTCTACTACCTGCCAGATTTCGGCTCTTCTGTGGTGATATTGCCAGCTTAATCTTGCTTCCGGAGCAACGATAAGAATTTTCGGGCTTAGCTTCCCTCCTATTCTCAGGTTGTCTACATCAATCCCATCGAAATATTGGTTAGCAAAATCCTGTGCCTGTGTTTCATCAATCACAAAGAATCCTCCCCATGGTCTTGTATCGTCTTTTGCTGCGATGTTAAAACCCTGTCCTTGCAGCATGCTCTCTACTCTATCGAATATTTCTTTTTTTTCTGTACTCATACAGCTATATTTTTAATTTAAAATTTATTTATTTGATTCTTCTTTTGACATTGAATATGGAAAGTCTTTTTCCTGTGAACCTCTTTCTTTATTGGGTTTGCTGTCCATTTTAAAGTCTAAAACGGCTCCCTTCATCAGTTCTTTATGGCTCAGCCAGTTTTTGGAATAAGACTGCTGGTTTACATTCAATGATTTTACATATAAATTATCTGCATTGTTTTCCGGAGCTTTTATTTCAATTTTCTTACCATTTTCCAAATGGATGGTAGCTTCTTTAAATAATGGTGCTCCCAACACGTATTGATCCGTTGCAGGTGTTACCGGATAAAAACCTAGTGCTGAGAAAATATACCACGCAGAAGTCTGCCCGTTATCTTCATCACCGCAATATCCGTCCGGTGTTGCATGATATAATTTATTCATCACCTGTCTAGCCCAATATTGTGTTTTGTAAGGTGCTCCTGCATAGTTGTACAGATAAATCATGTGCTGGATAGGCTGATTTCCGTGCGCGTACTGCCCCATATTCATGATCTGCATTTCTCTGATCTCGTGGATCACTCCTCCATAATAACTGTCATCAAAAACAGGTGGCAATGAGAATACCTCATCTAATTTGGCTTCAAATTTCTTTTTACCACCCATCAGTTCTGCCAGACCATCAATGTCCTGGAAAACCGACCATGTGTAATGCCAGCTGTTTCCTTCTGTGAAAGCATCTCCCCATTTAAAAGGATTGAAAGGTTTCTGGAAGTTACCATCTTTATTTTTACCACGCATTAAACCTGTTTCCTTATCAAATACATTTTTGTAATTATAAGCTCTTTTTTTATAAATATCAATTTCAGAAGCAGGTTTCCCCAGTGCTTTTCCTAACTGATAAATTGAAAAGTCATCATAAGCATACTCCAATGTTCTGGCTGCATTTTCATTGATTTTTACATCGTAAGGTACATAACCTAATCTATTGTAATATTCTACTCCTGCACGGCCTACAGCTTCTATAGGACCTTCATTATTTGCTCCGTGTTTTACTGCCTGCCAAAGCGCTTCTGTATCATATCCGCGAAGTCCCTTGATGTAAGCATCTGCTACTACGGATGCGGAATTGTTTCCAATCATAATATCAGAATATCCAGGGCTGCTCCACTCTGGTAAGAAACCTCCTTCTTTGTAAGCATTGGCCAGTCCTTCCTGCATTTCTACATTGATGCTTGGATACACAAGATTCAGGAAAGGGTACAAAGCACGGAAGGTATCCCAAAAACCGGTTCCTGCAAACATTCTTCCGTCTGCAATTTTGCCGTTGTAAGGACTCCAGTGTTTTATTTTATTCTGAGCATCAATTTCATATAATTTCTGTGGGAAAAATAAAGTCCTGTACAAAGAGGAATAAAAGGTTCTCATCTGTTGATCAGTTCCTCCTTTTACCTCTATTTTTCCTAAAGTTTTATTCCAGATATTTTTAGCATCGGTTTTTACCTGTTCAAAATTTTTGTTTCCGATTTCTCTTTTCAGATTCAGTTCTGCCTGTTCAAAGCTGATGAATGAAGAGGCTACTTTTGCATAAACCGTTTCTTTATTTTTAAGCTTAAATCCTACTACAGCTCCGGTGTGATCACTGGTAATTTCTAATTGATCGTTCACCTGTTTATCGTCTTTCCAGGTTTTTGTCAGTTCAAAATCTTTATCAAACTGAATAACGAAGTAGTTTTTAAAGTTCTCATATTTCCCGGTAGAATATCTCGTTGTGTATCCCAGGATTTTTCTTTCTTTTGGTAAAATCCTGATATAAGAACCTTTGTTTAATGCATCAACCACTACGTAAGCGCTGTCCGTCTTTGGAAAATCGAATTTAAAATAAGAAGCTCTTTCTGTAGGTGTAAATTCTGTAGTAACATTGATATCCGCCAGATAAACACTATAAAAATAAGGCGTTGTAACCTCAGCTTTATGGCTGAACCAGCTTGCTCTTTCGTCTTCTTTAAATTTCACTTTTCCAACTCCCGGCATGATGGCAAATGCGCCATAATCGTTCATCCAGGGAGATGGCTGGTGAGTTTGTTTAAATCCTTTTATTTTATCTGCATCGTAGGTATATGCCCATCCGTCACCCATTTTACCGGTCTGCGGTGTCCAGATATTCATTCCCCAAGGAAGTCCGACAGCCGGATAAGTATTTCCATTGGATAATGAAGGTTTGGATTGTGTTCCCATCAAAGGATTCACATAATCTACGGGAGATACGTTCTGACCTAACGCCCAGGCCTGTAATAACAGTAAGCAAGTAGAAAATATAAACTTCATTGTATCTTTTCGTTTGTTAATTTATATACGCTTTTTTAATGCATAGCTTGCAGCTCCAAGAATAGCGGCATCTTCAAAAATGGCGGAAATTTTAACCTGCAAGTTAATATTATTCTTTGTTAAATTCTGAATAAATCTTTGTTCAAAATAAGGATAAGCTTTGGCAATATTCCCTCCTATAACTAAAACTTCCGGTTTGTAATGATCTACATATCTGATAATAAACTCAGAAAAGGCGTCTGCATAATCGTTAAACATTTGAGTCTGTATTTCTGCAGGTTTATCCAACAAATCTTTGGTTCCAGATATTTCCTCTCCGGTCAGTTCTTTATAATGATTCACAAACCAGCGTGTCGCCAGATAGTCTTCACTGATAGAATCTCTGAAAGGAGAATCCCATAAGTCTTCATCAGTAGCCAATTCTCCGTTAAAGAAAGTAGTTCCCAATCCTGTTCCAAGAGTCACTCCAAAAGCACTGTTGAAACCCTGGGCACAACCTCCAAATACTTCCCCTTCCATAAAGGCGGCGGCATCATTTACAAAGTGAATCTGCTCCTGAGAAATGTCCAGTCTTTTTGCAAGTTCTTCTTTAATATTCACCTGATAGATATCAATAAATTTTCCCTGCTGCATGAGCGATATCCCGTTCTCATAATCGAAAGGTCCGGGCATTGCAATACCGATTAAAAGATCTTCTTTTACCAGATCATGAGCCACCTTATTAATGGCTGAAACCCATGCATTGAAAATAATTTCTTTGTTTTCAAAAGCATCCACATGTTCTCTTACATAGGTTGATGAAATGATTTCACGTTTTCCGGCATCTACCTGAGCCAACGTGATGTGAGAGCCTCCGATATCGATTCCTACTATATTCTGCATTATTTTTTATTTTAAATTCAAGAACTCCTGTGACTGAAAAAACAGACAAACAGAAGTACGCCTCTGTCTATCTGCTTTGTATTTCAGACTCTATTTTATTAGTTCCGATAACTATTTCATTATCTGATTTTTACTTCACAATAATTTTACCGGTTGATAGTACTTTACGGTTCACAGATGTAATCTTGTAAATATAAGTACCACTGATTAAATCCTGCGTATTCACTGCGTTATTATTTTGATTAATATTCTGTTTTTTGAATAATTTTCCTGAAACATCATACAATGCCACTTCCGTTGCCGAATTGTCGCTGATGGCAAAATGAATGTCATTTCCACGTTTCACAGGATTTGGATAGACTGCACTGTTCTCTTTTACGGATTCTATATCTTTCACGGCAAGAGATGCTGCACAGGCAACGTCTGTTCTCCAGTTCGCATCTGTCATATTAATCAGGGTAGCAAAATGAGTATTTGCCGTAGCATCTAAAGCTCCCATTCCACTTCCTTCATCCATTTTCCAATTGGCTTCAAGACCGGTAGAGTTGGCAGGAACATTACAGCTGTTACTTAAAATTTCCTGCGGCGTTAATGCTTTTTTCCAAACTCTGAATTCATCCAGGAAACCATTGATTGTACGGGAATTGTCATAGTTTCTTCCCAGATAAAGGATTCCGTTTGCTGTAAAGTTGCCTGTCACTGCAAAACTGGCATCAAGGTTACCATTGACATAAATTTTCATGGCTGCACCATCATAAGTAGCTGCGATATGATACCATGTATTGGTGTTGAATGCAGTATTTGTATTCAATTTTACCTGTGATGAACCGAAACTCAAAATAAACTGAAGTTTGTTATTCGCCAGGTTTCCGTCTCCGAATCTAAGCATTGCTGAGTTGTTATCTCCTACTTCAACGCCCATTACTGATGAGATGTAAGGGAAAGCCGATTTAAATGAGTTTACTTTTACCCATCCTTCAAAGGTCACCGCATTTCCACTCAGGTTAAATTGTCCTGCATTAAGATAATGCGTGCTTCCGTTGAAAGCAAGAGATCTTGCACCCGGGCTTGTAACCGGAGCGAAACCACTGTTGAATGATCCTTCTCCTGAATAGGTACTTGTAGTTCCTCCTGCACATGAGGCTTTTACCTTCCATACATAGGCGGTATTAGGGCTAAGATTTTGTAATGAATAAGAATTGGTGCTAACATTCTGGATTTCAGTCCAGGTTGTGGCTGCAGCAGTTTTATACTGCAGGGTATATGAAGTTGCATTTCCGGCATCCCATGATAGCTGGGCCGTATTACCAAGGAAACTTCCGGAAGTCAATCCTGATGGCGTAGTGCAGCCACTTCCGGAGTTAAACCTTGGTGCAAAAATATAAGTACTTGTTAATGTCGGTGAACAGTTAGACTGGATTCTCCAATCATAATTGGTATTCAGGGTAAGGTTGTTGATGACAATATTATTTCCTGAATAATTATTGGCCACATTTGTCCAAACTGTTGAGTTGGCTGGTTTGTAATCAATATTATAGGACTGCGAAGCATTGGAAGTCCAGTTAAGTTGAGCTGAAGTTCCTGTCACATTGGAAATATCAAGTCCTAATGGCGGATCACAGGACTGTCCCTGAGACCATGAATACAACTGCCCGCTTAAAAGGGTATTTTCATTATAAAGGATATTAGAGCCTGTGCTCAGATAGCTGGCTACATCAGTTCCGCCCAGATCATACCACATAAATACCCCATATTGATCATTCTTTGTACTGGTTGCTAAACTTGCCAGAGTTGTTGCAGAAGTAGAGCTAGGATTCGAGTTTTGAATCCATGTTGCAGCGGCAGAAATTTTAGATTTATCAAGAGGCGGAACAACAGGTGCGTTGTAAGTACTATACATTGCGTTCCAGGTGTAATTGATATAATTTCCTGCTAAATCTCCATTATAAGTCTGTCTGGTTGTAGCCGGACCATAGTAGTAGAATGTAATCAGTTTATCCGGCATGGCGGCTTTCAGTTCCTGCAAAAGCATGACAAAAGAGCTGTTATTGGGCTGTCCTGTTCCATTGTTTCCGTATCCTGCATATTCATCATCAAGGTCTACTCCATCCAGGCCATAAGTGTAAACAGTATGAGCAACCTGTAAAGCGAAATCTTTTGCCGCTTCACGGTTTGGAAAATTAGAAATTCCGGCTCCCTGGTGGTTTCCTAAAAGATCAAGTAATACTTTTATTCCTTTTTGCTGTAAGGGTTTTACATAAGTATTAACATCATTCAGAACTTTGGTAACATTGTTATTGTTTGAGATATAAGCGCGGCTTTTGGAAACATCATAGTTGATATTTGCTGCAAAAATAATAGCTACATCAAAAAGCTGTCTGTTGGTATTCTGCAACGTATAGGAACCCGCATTCAACGGATTATTATTATTCACTTCTACATAGCAGACTCCTAAGGGATTAAGCTGCTGTGCTTTGAGCAACGGGGCACACTGAAGCATCAGGGCCATTAAGGGAATAAAAAAGGATTTTTTTCTCATAGTCTATCAATTTTGTAGTAGAAAAATCATTGGGCCGAAGCCCAATGACTGAGTTTTATTATTTTACAATTAGTTTTTCGGATTGTTTTAGGCTTCCATCATGAGATTCAAACTGGATAATGTAATTTCCTGCTGAAATTCTGCTCAATTCATATTGATTGTCTCCGGAGTTCAGTGATTTTGTGTCTACGATTCTTCCGTTAAAATCATAAACTGTCAATTTCCCTTTGCTGTATTCATCCGGAACAGACACTGTCAGTGATGAAGATTTGCTTACCGGATTAGGGTATAGTTTTATTTGATTTTTAATATTTGTTTCTCCCACATTGATCGCCTTTTGGCCTGCAGTTCTTGCTAATGCTGAACTTCCTGTTGTACATGGCAGATCTGTTCCCCAATTAGAAGAATCAACACCTGTCAAGGTTAGAGTCACTCCGTTTCCGGAAGTATCCTGAACTGTAGAACCACTTCCTTCGTTAAATTTCCAATACGCAGCCAGTGAAGTTGCCGGAACGGATACATTACACATATTCTGACTGATTTCCGTCTGGCTCAATGCACGTTTCCATACTCTTACCTCATCTATTTTTCCATTGAAATTTCTGGACGTGTTGTATAAATATCCTACATTGAATGCTCCTGTTGAGTTCACACTTCCGGTTTGCGCTTTGGTCGCATCCAAAACTCCATTGATGTAAATTTTCATATTGGATCCATCATAAGTAGCTGCTACATGATACCAGGTATTGGCATTCAAAGCAGTTGCAGACGCCAGTTTTTGCTGTACATTATTAATACTTACCACAAACTGAAGTTTATTATTCGCAAGACTTGCATCTCCCAATCGCAGGAATGCAGAATTGCTGTCGCTTACTTCCGTTCCCATGATAGAAGAAATATAAGGAGAAGCAGATTTGAATGACGAAGGTTTGATCCATCCTTCAAAAGATAAAGCAGAACCACTTAGATTCATACTTCCGGCTGCTCCTGATTCAGTGCTTCCGTCAAGAGATAAAGCGTAAGAACCTGTAGGTGTTGTTCCGGAAGTGCTTGTAAACCTTGGAGCAAACATATAGGCGCTTTTCACGCTGCAGTTGGTTCTGATTCTCCAGTCATAATCAGTGTTAGCTGTTAATCCGGAAATGGTTACAGAAGTAGAACTTGTTGCAGACACTGCGTTCGTCCATGTGGTTGAAGAAGCTGGTTTATAATCAATATCATAAGTATTGGTTCCTACGGCTGACCAGTTTAGTTTTGCACTTGTTCCTGTAAGGTTGCTTGTGTATAATCCGATAGGTGCGTCACAATTGGTTCCTTGTGTCCATGATTGTAAAGTACCGCTTAAAACAGTCGGTTCTCCGTATAAGGTCTGAGTTCCTGCTGAAAGCTGTGATGTTTCATTCGTTCCATGTAAATCATACCACATGAATACTCCGTAGCCTCCATTTTTAGTTTGGGTAGCCAGACTCGTGGTAGTAGAATTGGAAGTATTTCCCATCCATACGGCTGCGGGAGAGATTTGTGCTTTGGTAAGAGGTGGTACATTCGGAGCAGAGAATGTTCCGTACATGGCATTCCAGCTGTAATTAACATTATCTCCTACTCTGGCTCCATTCCAGGAAAGTCTTGAAGCGGCAGGACCATAATAATAGAATGAAATAATTTTATTCGGTAATAAGGCTCTGAGCTCCTGAACAAGCATTACAAAGGAACTATCATTAGGCTGCCCTGTTCCGTTATTTCCGTATTCTGAGTATTCATCATCAAAATCAATTCCATCAAGACCATAGGTATTCACTGTATTCGCCAACTGTAATGCAAAGTCTTTTGCAGCTTCACGGGTAGGAAAATTACAGATCCCTGCTCCTTGGTGATTCCCTAAAATAGTAAGTACTACTTTCATCCCTTTTTGCTGAAGTGGCTTTATGTAAGTATCTGCATTAGTAAGAACCTTGGTCACGTTATTATTGGAATACAGATAAGCTCTACCACGGCTGGTATCATAATTAATATTGGCCGCAAAAATATTTACCACATTAAACAGATAGCTGTTCGATGTCTGCAGTTTGTACGCCCCTGCATTCAGGAGGTTATTGTTATTCACTTCCACATAGCAAATTCCGGTAGGACTAAGCTGTTGTGCGTTAATCAGAGAACCAGACTGAAGCATCATGGCAATCAGTGCGGTAAAGATGGATTTTTTTTTCATTGTATAATTTTTTTAAGGTGTTTTGGTGTGTGAATTTTATATAGCATTCCCCTGACGCCTTCTTTTTTGGGAAGGAATCTCAGATGAATAAGCCATATAAAAGGGTGTGCTATGTCAGTAGCTCTGGGGTTTCGTTAAAGGTTTTCCATAACAATTCACCAAATAAAGTATTTGCCCATGCAAACCATTCTCTGGTGAACTTTTTGGGGTCGTCTTTATGGAAGGATTCATGCATAAAGCCTGTTCCTCCGTGCGTTTTCTGTAAGGTATCTATACACCATCTGATCTCACTTTTATCTTTGGTAGTAAGTGCCTTCATTATGATACTCATTGGCCAGATCATATCAAGTCCGATATGTGGACCTCCTATTCCTTCTGCCAGCTTACCTTTGAAGAAGAACGGGTTGTTTTCAGACCACACAAATTTTCTTGTATTCAAATATACAGGGTCATCAGCTTTCACCGCATCCAGATAAGGTAGTCCCAGCAAGCTTGGGCAGTTCGCATCATCCATCAGGTTGTAGCTTCCGAAACCATTCACTTCAAAAGCATAGATTTTTCCAAATTCAGGATGATTGTAAATTCCGTATTTTTTGATGGCTGCTTCTACCTCATCAGCAAGGCTGTTCAGTTGTTGAGCCAACGTTTTTTCATTTTTAATTTGTGAAACCATTTCCGCAGCCTGGCGTAAGCTTACCACAGCAAATAAGTTAGAAGGGATCAGGAATCCGTAAATCGTAGCATCATCACTTGGACGGAACATAGAGCTGATTAATCCTACAGGTTTCGTTGGATAACCATATCCTCCCATAGGAACTCCGTCTGTTGCCCAAGCTGTAGTACGCTCAAATTTGTAAGGTCCCAGATCATGTTTTCTCTGCTGCTCTGTGAAAGTCTGCAGGGTAAGCTTAATTCCTTTCAGCCAGTTGTTATCGAAAGGTTTTGTATCTCCTGTTGTTTTCCAGAAATGGTAGGCCAGACGGATAGGATAACAAAGCGAGTCAATTTCCCACTTTCTTTCATGGGTTCCCGGCTTCATATCGGTATGGTCATACTCTTTCCATTTACTGATCTTCTGATCATCGTTATAGAAAGCGTTCGCATAAGGATCTTTCAGGATGAAAGTAGTCTGTTTATGGATTACTCCTGAGATCAGCTTATGTAGTTTTTCATCTTTTTTCGAAAACTGCAGATAAGGAAAAACCTGTGCGGAACTGTCACGAAGCCACATGGCATCAATATCCCCAGTGATCACATAGGTATCCGGTGTTCCGCCGGTTTCTGTATAGTAAACAGTAGTATCTAATGTATTCGGGAAGCAGTTTTCAAAAAGCCAGCTCAGCTCTTTGTTTTTTACTTTCTTTTTAAACGCTGCAATAGCACTTTCTACGGATTCGCTGGTAAAATGTCTTTTATCTTTAGGAACACGGACAACAGGAAAATCATCCAGCACTAAATTTTTAGCAAAAACATTCTGAGTAAACAGCAATCCGGCTCCTGCCAGTGCACTTGTTTTAATAAAATTTCTCCTTTCCATTGATACTTTGTTTCGTTTATTTTTATTAGTCTTATTTTACAGGTTTGCTCCCCATTACGAATCTCAATTCACCACCGTTCATGATATCGCTGTGGTTCAGCTCCCAGCTTTTGTATTCTTTCCCGTTCAGGAACATTTTCTGTACATAAATGTTCTTATCAGATATTTTGTCTGCAATCACGGTAAACGTTTTTCCATTTTCAAGCTTTAAAGAAGCTTTCGGGAATTGTGGTGCTCCAATGGCATAAACAGGTTTCCCTGGCGTCACAGGATAAAATCCTAATGATGAGAATATATACCACGCTGACATCTGACCGCAGTCTTCATTGTTTACAATTCCATCAGGTTTCGCAGCGTACATATTGTCACGGATATATTTTACCATTTTCTGAGTCTTGTAAGGACTTCCCGCGTAATTGTACAGGTATGGAACATGATGCCCCGGTTCATCTCCGAATCCTAAAGACCCGATAAATCCTGAGATATCTACATGCTGTTCTCCTTCCATGTGAAGTGCTTCTGTAAAGGTTTTATCCAGTTTTTCTTCAAATCCTTTTTTCCCTCCATATAGATTCATCATTTCATCAATTTGATGAGGAACAAAAAAATCGTAAGCCCAGATGTTTCCGGAAACCCAGTGTGGCTGAAGCTTTTTCCAATCATTAAGGGTAAAATCTGCTAAGAATTTTCCATCTTTTTGTCTTGGCCAGAAGTGATTGTTTTCTTTATTGAAGGTATTCAGGAAGTTCATTGAACGTTTTTTATAAACTTCTGACTCTTCTTTTTTACCTAATTTTTCCGCAAGCTGCTGAATACACCAGTCATCATAGGAATATTCCAGTGTAGCAGAAACAGAAGCTCCGTTTTCTGATGGAGTGTAGCCTAATTTGATATAATCATTAAGACCTCCGCCACCATCACTGCTGCTCATTTTATCTGTCAAAGAAGCATCTTTCATCGCAGCAAATGCTTTTTCAGCATCAATACCAGGAACTCCTTTTGAAATAGCATCCCAAATTACCGAAGCACTGTGATAGCCAAGCATACAGAAATTATCATATCCGCAAAGCTCCCAGATTGGCATATGATCTTTACGATCGGTATATCTGCTGATCAGAGAGTTGGCAAATTCTTTTGTATGTTTCTGATCCATAATCGTCAACAGCGGGTGTGTTGCTCTGAATCCGTCCCAGTAAGAATAAGTACTGTAGTTGGTAAACCATTTGGTATTCATGTTTTCCTGAGCGGCAACATAGTCTCCATTCACGTCCATGTATAAATTGGGTGCAATGAAGGTATGGTAAACTCCGGTATAGAAAATTTTTCTCTGACTGTCAGTTCCTCCTGTCACCTGGAATCTGCCGATCAGATCTCTCCAGGTCTTTTGGGCTGTTTCTTTTGCTTTGGCAAAGTCAACATTTGTTGCTTCTGTATCGAAATTTTCCTGTGCATTTTCTGTGCTCACCGGAGATAAAGATACTTTAACTTCAATGCTTTCCTGATCTTCTGTTGAGAATCTTACAAAAGCTTTAGCATCTTTGGCAAGGGCAATTTTTTCATCATTTTTGATTTTTCCGTCAGCATAAACACCGTAAGACTTAAACGGTTTGGAAAACTCCATTACGAAGTAAGCAAACCGTTTACCTCCCCAGCCATTGCTGTAGCAGTACCCTTTGATTTTATTATTGCCTTCTACACTTACTAAAGTATGGTAGATATTTCCGAAGATTTTATTAGTAGGATCAATAATGATATTGGCTTCACTACTTTTCGGGAAAGTATATTTATGAAATCCGACTCTTGGGGAAGCGGTAAGCTCTGCTTTAATTCCATAGCTGTCCAGCATTACAGAATAATATCCAGGAGAAGCTATTTCTTTATCATGCGTGAATTTTGAACGGTAACCTGTCTCAGGATTATCTTCAGATCCCGGCACCATTTTTACCTGTCCTACAGTAGGCATTACCAGAATATCTCCAAGGTCTGCCCATCCTGTTCCACTCAAGTGGTTATGACTGAATCCCATGATCGTTTTGCTGCTGTAGTGATATCCGGAACACCAGTCCCAGTCACCGCTTTTCGTATTCTGATCCGGGCTCAGCTGTATCATCCCGAATGGCGTAGTTGCCCCCGGAAACGTATGCCCATGCCCTCCTGTCCCTATGAAAGGATCTACCCAGGATAAAACATCATTTTTATTTTGCTGGGCACTGGCTACAGACATCAGGGTGGTAAAAAAGCAGATTAACAGTTCTTTTTTCATGATAAGAGAGGTATCGGAGATTTTTTTTGTTTAAAAGTTGGTTTAAAAATAGGAAAACCATTATAAAATTCCCAGTAAAAGGGAAAATTAAGATGATTAACCTATTTTCCTAAACTTTATATTACTGTATTAAATTGAATTCTTTTTCATAAAATCAATGATTTCTGAGATATATCCAAAGGCAATCGCAACTACGGTATCAGCCGCACCGTAATATACTGTTACTTTGTCTCCCTCAGTCAATGCTGCACAAGGGAAAACCACATTGGGTACATCTCCTGTCAGTTCATACAATTCTGCCGGCGCCAGCAGATAAGGTTTCGTTCTGTACAATACTTTTGTAGGATCTTCAAGATCAAGCAAAGCTGCTCCCATTGAATATCTGAATCCTCTGCAGGTATTGATCACTCCATGATAGAAAAGCAGCCATCCTTCTTCCGTTTTGATAGGAACCGGCCCTCCCCCGATTTTCGTACACTGCCATGCACTGTCTTCAAAAGGTGTCACTTTCATCACGCAGCGGTGCTCTCCCCAGTATTTCATATCAGGGCTGTAGCTGATATAAATATCACCGAAAGGCGTGTGTCCGTTATCACTCGGACGGCTCAACATGGCATATTTACCATTGATTTTTTCAGGGAACAAAACACCGTTTCTGTTGAAGGGAAGAAAGGCATTTTCACACTGAAAAAATTCTTTAAAATCAAAAGTATACCCGATTCCGATGGTAGGCCCATTGTATCCGTTGCACCATGTGATCCAGTAACGGTCTTCTATAAAAGTTACGCGGGGATCGTATTTGTAATCGGATTCAATCATATCCGTATTTCCTGCCTGCATTTCAATAGGATCATGGTTGATGTCCCAATTGATTCCATCTTTACTGAAACCAGCAAAAATATTCATCTGTACTGCCTTGTTATCACAGCGGAACACTCCTGCAAATCCATCCTCAAAAGGAATTACTGCACTGTTGAATATACTGTTGGATGTTGGTATCGCGTATCTGTTAATGATCGGGTTTTCGGAAAACCTCCACATGATATCATTGCAACCTTCCGGGCGATCCTGCCAAGGGATCATTACTGATTGAGCTGTCATAAAGTATTTTTACTTTTTATTTTTAATTATTATTAGTTGATTTGTTGTTCTTTCTGATTTTCCGGATGAGGAAAAGGAACGAATAGGGTAGCTAAAAATGCAGGAATGGTAGCAATCAATACCCAGATAAAGAATATTTTGTACCCAACCCAGTCACTGATCATTCCGCTGAACATTCCAGGAATCATTACACCAAGATTCATAATTCCCGTTGCAAATGCATAATGGGCCGTTTTGTGTTTTCCGGGAGCTATCTGCTGCATCATGTAGAGCATCAACCCTACAAAGCCAAATCCGTAACCGAAATATTCTACTACCACGGCAATTCCTACCGGTAAAAGGTCTGCCGGCTGATAATAGGCCAGTAATGCATATACCACAAATGGAATATTGAATGCACAGCACAGCCATATCAAAGATCTTTTCAATCCGCGGGCTGAGATAAAATATCCTGCCAGTACAGAACCTAAGATAAATGCTGCAGAACCGTATGTTCCGTAAATAAGCCCAATATCAGAAGTGGATAATCCCAAGCCTCCTGAAGTTCTTGGAGCTTTAAAAAATAAAGGTGCAATCTTGATGGCAAATCCTTCTGCAAAACGATATAGTATAATGAAGAGGATACACCACAGAATCTTCTTTTTGGTGAAGAAAGAGGTAATGACTTCCAATAGTTCCTGACGAACATTTCCGGCAGTCTTTTCGTCTTTCTGTTCTTCTTTATTTTCTTTCGGCAGAATGAAATAGTGATAAATAGCCAATACAAAAAAGAGTAATGCATAGATTACCATAATGATCATCCAGGCATGGGTAACGCCTTTTGTCTTTTCTAAAATTCCTGCAAAATAAACGAGTGCACCACTGCTGATAATCTTCGCCAGGTTATAAAAAGCACCCTGCCAACCGATATATTTTGCCTGCTCTTTATTGGTAAGAAACCCAATATACGTTCCGTCTGCTACCACATCGTGGGTAGCTCCACAAAATGCAACTACTGCAAAAAGTGCAATACTGTATTTGAAAAAATCATGCATTGGCAGACTTAAGGCCACTAATGCAAACAGAATTCCTATCGCAAACTGAGTAAAAACAACGAAGAATTTTTTTGTTTTATAGATCTCCAGAAACGGGCTCCAAAGAGGTTTTAATGTCCAGGAGAACATCACAAGGGCAGTCCAGAAAGTGATCTGCGAGTCCGAAACACCCATATCTTTATACATAATTCCTGAAACCGCATTAATGGTTACAAAGGGCACTCCCATTGCAAAATATAATGTGGAAATCCAAAGAATTGGTTGAATCCGACGGGTTTCGGAGTTGTTTTTTCCCATATTTAAAAATAAGATTCTAAATAAAAGAGAACATCTCAAACATTCATTCAGGCTAAAAAACGAAACTATAAATTTTTTGGAGATTCTACTCTATTCTCCCGCTTCAATGAATGTATCAAATAAAAATCTGATGTTGAGATGCCTCTTTATTAATGAGTGATTCTGAATATTTTTTATTTCTTATCCCACCAAAGTTTTGTACCTCCGGTGTCAGGACCGTTCAGCATTTGAGCTGCCTGCTGATAATTGTATAATGACGTTTTGGTATCAATGGTGAAAGGAATTCTTCTGATCATTGCTTCTGTACTGATGGCTCCGCCACTGTCATTTTTTCTTACTTTGAAAAGAATCGGATATCCTGTTCTTCTCTGCTCTGCCCACGCTTCTGGTCCGTTTGGATAAAGAGAAAGCCATTTTTGAGTAATAATTCTTTCCAGTTTTCTTTCGTTGGTATCCCCGTTATTCCATGCAATAGTAATGGTACTTAGCTGAGGATGTCCTAAACCGATGTTATTATCTGCATTTTTCGGATCTACATAAGGTGCTTCTGTAGAAGTGGTATCGGCAAGATATGTTGCAACACTTGCACTTTTCCCCCATTCTCCAAAAGACTGCTGAACTCCCGTAGTATAGTTGGCTTGAATATCACCTGCTCCGGCATAACCTCTCAAGGCAGCTTCTGCTTTCAGGAACCATGTTTCTGCAGCAGTAAATAATTTCATTTTACCATCAGTCCCGGAAAAATAATCTCCGCTGGCAGATTTTGCCTGAGGCTGTGAGAATCCTCCATAAGTTGATTTACCATTTAATAAATCAATTCCCTGACGCACTCCTATATATTTTCCTTGTAGGCTAGCATCTGATGCCGGAATAGCATATGCAGAAAGTCTTGGATCGTTATATCCATTCATATAAGCCATCAAAGGAGCTCCGATTAAACAATCTCCCCATGAGTAAATGATAAAACTCAATTCTGACTGTCCTACACTGATCAAAGCATTATCTGCATTGTCAGTAATTAAACCTGCAGATGAAGCCAAAGCCTCTTCTGCATATTGTTTAGATTTCGCAGCATCAGCATAACTCATTCTCATAGCTAGTCTCAGCTTTAGTGAATTGGCAAATTTTGCCCATTGAGCCATATTTCCTCCATACACTAAGTCTGCACTTTTCAGTGAAGTTTTATCTTCAACATTCTGTGTTGCTGACATGGCAATTACTTTCTGTAAATCTGTAATGGCTGCGGTAAGATCAGCAATAAAATAATTGTAAGCTTCCTGTTGAGAATCAAAATCCGTAACTCCGTTAGGGTTTGGTTTTTCATATTTGCTGTAAACTACAGGACCGTGGCTGTCTGAAACTCTTGCTGCTGTAATGACTTTCAAAATCTTTTTCACAGCAAGTGTTCCGGTAAAATCTACCCCCGGATAGTTCCCCTTAGCAGCATTATCAATAATAATAGAATAATTGAAGATATCTTGTTGTCTGGCAATAATTCTGTTGTTCCATCCATCCATCATCGAGTAAGTAAGATTATTTACTCCTCCGTTAAATGGTGTTGCTGTACTGAACATTCCGCTGTACATATCTGCACTCAGGTTAGGATACAGCTGATAATCTGCCTGCAGCCCTCTCTGGATAGATTTCATAGGGTTCACAACAGCAATAAAATCTGCATAAAAATTTTCAGGTCCACCTAATTTTTCCTGATTATATTGGTCAAAGTCATTGGTACATCCCGAAGCAGAAAACAGTACTGCAGCTCCAAACACCAATGTTTTAATAGTATTGATTTTCATTGTCTTAATTGTAAAAGTTAGAAGTTAGCTTTTAAAGATAATCCGATAGATCTGGTAACCGGCAGACCGAAAGAATCTACTCCTACCCCACCAGGTGTATTTCCTGATACCTGTTCAGGATCAAACGGTGCTTTTTTGTAGAAGAAAAATAAATTGGTTCCTACTAAACTTACCGTTGCATTTTTCAGATATTTTGAGTTGACATCAAACATATATGAAACAGATGCCTGGCGTAAACGGATTGTTGTGGCACTATATAAATAAGCTTCATCAACTCCTTTCCCGAATCCTTCTGTTGTTCCTACTGCTTTATAATAATCTTTTGCATTCGTCAACCCTGTATATGCCTGTCCTGCATTTGGAGTTCCTGGTGCGTACACTGCATTTGGAATAGATACACCTCCGGCATCTCTTGCATCAGCAGTGGTTTGGCTTACTCCATATAAATCATTGGCTTTTTCTGTAAGAGATAATACTTTACCTCCGAATTTACCATCAATAAGGAAAGAGATACCCAGTTTACCAATAGTAAAGGAGTTATTGAATCCCATGATAAACTTAGGGTTCGGATTACCCAAATAAGAAGGAGTACTTTCTGCCAAAGGAACACCTTTTTCATTCACAAGAATACGCCCCTGATCATCTCTTTTAAATTTGATTCCGTAAAGATCTCCAAAAGAACCTCCCAGTTTTAATCTTGTATAATCACCACCACCTGTTAGTGAAAAAGTCAGGTCTTTGGAAACATTGATACTTGTTGGTAATAATTCAACAATCTTATTTTTATTTGCCGATGCATTCAAAGTAGCCGTCCATCCAAATTTTGACGAATCAAAAATCTTGTAGGATAGTGAGGATTCAAAACCTGTATTTCGGATTTTTCCTGCATTGATGTAGTATGATCCTGGAGCTAATCCTCCTAAATAGGAAGGAATTGTTGTTTCCAGTAATTGGTTGCTCGTATTTGAGTTATAATAAGTAATATCAAAATTTAATTTGTTACCTAACATTCTCAACTCAGTTCCGGCTTCAAATGTTTTGTTAAGTTCCGGCTTTGGAAGCAAAGCCTCAAAACCTGCTCCAGTAGCAAAAGAACTCTTAGGATATACAATGGTTCCTGCATCTACTCCATAAACATACCCTTTGCTATATTCAACCATTGCATTGGTAATATTGGTAGGTAACCCCAAACCAACCGTTGCATAAGATCCTCTTACTTTCCAGAAATTAATCACTTCAGGAAGTTTGAAAATAGAAGACAATATAGCGTTTGCTCCTACAGATTCATAATCAAACCCGGTTCTTCCTGTTAATGCTAAAGTAGAATCCCAGTCGTTTCTGAAAGTCATATCTACATAGAACATATTTTTATATCCTACGGAAGCACTTGCAAAAACAGACTGTACCTGTTTTTTCATATTAGTATAGGTATTATGATATCCATCTCCAGGCGCTCTGTTTACATTCCACTGAAGGTTATTCAAAGTGAAAAGATTTGGATTAGCCAGATAAGCATTATCAATTTGTCCTATTTTATTTCTGGTAGTATTGATACTTCCTCCTACAGTAAAATCCAATGAAATAGATTCACTTATTTTAGGACTACCAATTAATAGAACATCTCCGTAAGTAGAAGAATTTTCATATGTATTTTTAAGCATTCTTCCATTAGTACCGTTGGCTAGTAAGCTAGGTGCTGAGAAAGCAGCAATATCACGCTGGCTGTCTGAAATATTCCAGCTGTAGTTTCCTCTTACTCTTGCCGTTAACCAAGGATTGATCTGGTAAGATAAGGAAAGGGCTCCGTATGTATTTTTGTTACTTACTGTAACTGGATTTCTGTTTAAGATCCAGTAAGGATTCTGTGTCACCGGATTTCCTTTGAAGCTTCCGTCAGGATTTACTTCCCACCAGTTTTGAGCTGGTAAAAATCTCGTTTTATCCAGATAAGAGTAATTATCCCCTCCATACTGATCAAAATCTACTCCTCTTGGCAACCAATATAAACTCGTCAAAGGAGAAAAAGATGCTCCCGGAGTCTGTCTGTTCTTACTTTCCTGTAATGACCCGATGAAGTTGGCATCTAATGTCAGTTTATCATCCAAAAACTTACTTGAATTTCTGAAAGAAACATTGTACTGATCAAAATAAGACATAGGAACCACTCCTTTGTTGGTCGTATTACCGATAGAGAAATAACTTGTTGATCTTTCATTTCCTGACTGGAAAGAAAGACTGTTTACCCATGTCGTTCCTGTCTGAAGAAAATCTTTAAGATAATCCTTTGAAGATCCTTTTGCTCCCCAGCTGTCTACTGCCTGTCCCGGTTGTGATCCTGATACAGAAGGGTCATAAGACAGATAACTGTGCTGCAGTTTTGGAAGGCTGTACGCTCTGTCTACTGTAAGGCTGGAGCTGTAAGTAATTGAACTTTTCCCGGCACGTCCTTTTTTAGTCGTAATCAAAATAGCACCATTCCCTCCGGCAGAACCATACAGCGCAGAAGCAGAAGCTCCTTTCAGAAAGTTGATGCTTTCAATATCATCAGGATTGATGGAGCTCAGTACATCTCCAGGATCCGGCATATTGGAATACTGTCCGATATCTGCAGATTTTCCTGTTCCATTGATAATAGGAATTCCATCAATTACATACAGTGGTTGAGCATTGTTTACAGACTTATTCCCTCTCATGATCACCCTTACGGAGCTACCTACACCATTGGTTCTGTTGATCTGTACGTTGGAAACTTTTCCATTGATCGAATTTAATAGATTGGGAGTTTTCACTTCTGTAAGCTCATCTCCACCAATCTGCTGACTGGAATACGTCAAAGAGCGGGCCTGCCTTTTTATCCCCAAAGAGGTGACCACGACCTCCTCAATACTGGTTGTCTTCGTAGTGTCGGCCGCTTTTTTCTCCTGTGCATTCGCAGTAAGTGAAAAAACGAACAGAACGGGTATAACTGCTTTTCTCATAAGGTATAGATTCGTTAGATTTAATTGAGAATCAGTGACATTACTTTATTTTTTAATACAAAAAAAATTATTGTTTTTTCAGCAAAATTTTGCTGTTTATGTATTAAATAATTTAAAGTTTTGTTAAGATTTAATTCACATTCACAAATCTAAATTTTGTTGCCAGTCTGATATAATACTATTTTATCATAAAACGATATTATTTTTTCAGCAATCAAATTTAAAAGCAATTAACACTCTAAATATCAATAAAATACGACACTTCCCCAACAATTAAAAAAAGGGGATTTATTCAAGTATTTTGACAAAATAAAAGTAGATTTCTATGCACAATTTTAGTGCAATAGGTAAGGTACAAAAAAGAAAAAAGTAAGTTTTTAATACGTATTATTCAATCTTTTTAACTCCTTTAAACTGCTCTTTAAATTCAGTTGGAGTTGTCTTTTTAATGGACTTAAATACCTTGTTAAAGTTTGCAATATTATTAAAACCTGCTTCAAAGGCAATTTCAAAAACAGTAAGATTCTTTTCCATCAACCAGCGTGCAGCATAACTGATTCTTATTTCATTAAGATAATTAACAAAAGTTTTCCCTGTTCTTTTTTTGATAAATCTGTTAAACGTCACATTACTCATATTCACCAATGATGCTACATTATCCAGCGTTATTTTGTTCTCAAAATTTTTATGCACAAAATCATGAACAACTTTCATTTTATCATTATCTGCAAAAGACTCAAGCTCAATACTATATGAAGATAAAAGTGTTTTGTTTTCTGCTACAGCCAATTCATTCAGAATTTTCATAATTTCTATAAAAGATTCAAAACTGTTCATCTTGGAAAGATTGAGAAACGAATCTTTTAGTTTCTCAGCCGTTTCTGTAGAAAAAAGAATTCCTCTGATGGAGTCTTTCATCAGATTATTGATAGGTTTCAGAATATTTTTTTCCATTAAGGACTGATGGAAGAAATCCTGATTAAATTGTATGGTGATTTCGTGGGTTTTTCTGTTCTTACATCTGTAATTTGCCCAGCAGTGTGGTAAATTGGGTCCTACCAGCACCAACTCTATATTTCCGATCTCTCCGGTATGATCTCCAATCATTCTTCTATACCCTTTCCCTTTGTAGATAAAGTTGATCTCAATTTCCGGATGATAGTGGTACGGAAAGTCGAAGGAAGCTTTAATCCTGTCAAATACGAGAAAACTATCCTCAGGAGATAGTGGAGTTATTTCTCTCAGAATATTTTCTAATTCGCTCATACAGGCAGTTTTGAAAAAAGGGTTTAGTAATACAGGTCTTAGTACAAATCTTTGTAAAAATGATAAAATAATATCAATGTAAAAACATATTTCCGATTTATTTTATTTCAATTTTATAGATCAAACATAAGAAATCATAGGTTCAATAATTTAATACAGCTCAAATCGTGCTTTTTTGTATCTTTAAACTAAAGTTAAAGGATGCCGCAACAGCTTATTTTTGAAGATCACTATAAAAGACTCGGACTGGAAATATTTTCAGAAGAAAATCTGGAGAATTTCAACGGGAATCGGTTCTCTGCAGATATTAAAGTATTTTTTATTCCTTCAGGATATGAACTTACGGTAGATTTTAATCATTATACAACCAAGAAACCTTCACTTTTCTTTCTCACCAACCAAAATTTAAGTATCCAAAAAGGGAAAGATGAATCTATCCTTCTTTTCTACAACCGGGATTTTTACTGTATTCAGATCCATGATAAAGAAGTGGCTTGCGACGGTCTCCTCTTTCATAATGTATTTGAAATTCCTTTCGTAGAGCTTGATGATTCTGAAACATCTCTTATAAAAAGTTTGTTCCAGAATATTCAGGATGAACTTGAATGGAAAGATTCTTCCGCAGAGGAAATGATCAGAACCTATGTAAAACAGATCATCATCCGGGCTACCCGAAAGTGGAAGAAACAAAATCTGGATAATGACACGCTCAGAATACCTGGCAGTGAACTTGATATTTTCAGAGATTTCAGCAGACATCTGGAAATTCATTTCAGAGAGAAGCATAATGTAGCAGAATATGCTGAGCTGCTTCATATAGCTCCAAAAACCTTAACTCATAAATTTAAAAATTTAAATCTGGACTCACCCAATCAGTTTATCATCAACAGAATTTTATTAGAAGCTAAAAGATTGCTGTTTTATACGGATAAACCTGTCAAAGAAATTGCTTACGATCTCGGCTATGAAGATCCGGCTTATTTCAACCGTCTTTTCACCAACAAAACAGGAAGCACACCTGCAAATTTCAAAAAAGATTACACTTCGGGAAAAAAGTACAATATTTAAGTCATTTTATCTATTGAATAATCCTCGCTACAGATATACCTTTGTAACATCAAAATCAAACAACAATACTAAATACAAAAACAAACATTATGAGACGTAACGCAACAGCCGTTTGGAACGGTACCATTAAAGAAGGAAAAGGACATTTAACTACTCAGAGTACAACGTTAAACCAGACTCAATATTCTTTCAACAGCCGTTTTGCAGATGGTGTAGGTACAAACCCTGAAGAATTACTGGCAGCAGCCCATGCAGGATGCTTCACGATGAAACTGGATGCAGAATTATCACAGGCAGGTTACAATCCTGAAGAATTAAAAACAACTTCTGTAATCACTCTTGACCCAAACATCGGAAAGATTACAAAATCTGAACTGACTCTTACCGCTAAAGTTCCGGGAATCTCAGAAGAAGAATTCCAGAAATTTGCGAAGATTGCTGAAGAAGGATGCCCTGTAAGTGCAGCTTTCAACTTTGAAATCACATTGAATGCTACTTTAGAGAACTAAGATTCCAGGCATTTATATCATAGAAAGAGGCTGTCTCAAAAGCCAAATGATTGGGCTTTTGTCATTCTGACGAAGGAAGAATCTCTTCGATAACAAACATATGAGATTCTTCACTACATTGTTGAACTACATTCGCAGACCTTCAGCCTGTGTTCAGAATGGCACTTTTAAGACGGCCTCTTTTCTTTTTAAAAACAATTCCAGTGGTTTTAGCCAAAACTTAAACCCAAAACATTCAAATTAATTATTCTCCTCTAATAAAATATACCGAATGGTATATTTTCGTATATTTGCATCATATTTAAACATTTATAATGTCGAAGGCAGAAAAAACGAAACAGCATATCATCGAGAAAACAGCAACCCTTTTTAATACCAAGGGTTATATCTCTACATCGCTATCCGACATTACTCAGGCAACCGGACTGACGAAAGGCAGTATCTATGGAAATTTTGAAAACAAAGACGAAGTAGCAATTGAAGTTTACAAATACAATTCCGGACTATTGAGCAAGACACTCAGTCGTTCTTTTGGTGATGAGTATCCAACTTCACTGGATAAACTGCATGCTTTTGTAGATTTTTACCGGAAAAACTGGAAGTTTGTCTTTGCCAACGGCGGCTGTCCGCTTATGAATGCTGCTACTGAAGCTGATGATTCTTTTCCTGCTTTAAAAACTCAGGTTAAAAAATCTTTTGAACAATGGATGACAAAAATATCAAATGCCATTGCAGAAGGACAAAGTAAAGGTGAAATTGATAAAAAAGTCAATGCTGAGCAATTCGCCTCCCTATTCATCATGCTTATTGAAGGTGGAATTCTGCTTTCAAAAACAATGGGTGACCAAAGTTTTCTAAACCACGCTTTAGATAAAGTCAGCCATATGATTGATCATGAACTCAATATTCTTCCATCATAAATTATACAATATGGAAACAAAAAAAGTGGCTATTGTAGGATACAACAGAATTCCTTTTGCCAGAATGAATACCGCTTATTCAGAGCAGGGTAATCAGGATCTTCTTCTTGCTTCTCTCAACGGATTAATAGACCGCTGCCATTTAAAAGGAAAACGACTTGGAGAAGTTGCGGGTGGCGCAGTCATTAAACACATTTCTGAGAGTAACCTCATCAGAGAAACGGTGATGAATACCACTCTTGACCCTGCAACACCTGCTTGTGATCTTCAACAGGCATGTGATACAGGAATTGAAGCTGCTATTTATATCGGAAATAAAATTGCCCTGGGGCAGATAGATTGTGGTATTGCCTGCGGAGTGGAAGCGATGAGTAACATCCCGTTTGAATCTTCACCCAGATTAAGAAAAGCTCTTTTACAAGCGAATAAAGAAAAATCAGCGTTTGGAAAATTAAAACAACTGTTAAGCCCAAGACTGAAAGACTGGATGCCAATTCCTTATAAAGGACAGGAACCTAAAACCGGTCTGGTAATGGGTGAACATACAGAAATTACCGCCAAATATTACAAAATTTCCAGAGAAGAGCAGGATGAACTCGCTTTAAAAAGCCACCAAAATATGGCAAAAGCTTATGATGAAGGATTTTTTGATGATATGATTACTCCAGCCTTTGGTCTAGATAAAGATAATAACCTGAGACGCGATAGTAGTATTGAGAAGCTTTCACAGTTGAAACCCGCTTTTGATAAACAGAATGGAACTTTAACGGCAGGAAATTCAACGCCATTTACGGATGGTGCTTCCGCAGTGTTACTGGCCAGTGAAGAGTGGGCGAAAGCCAATAACCTCCCTGTTTTGGCCTATATCAGTTTTTCTGAATTGGCGGGAATAGAATATGTAGAAAATAAACAGGATTTACTTCTTGCTCCTGTTTTTGCAGCGGAGAGAATGCTTAAAAAAGCCGAAATGAATCTGTCAGATTTCGATTATTATGAAATTCACGAAGCATTTGCCGCACAGGTTTTAGCAACTATAAAAATCTGGGAAAATGAAGAGCTAGCCCAAAAATTCGGATTGGAAAAAGCCCTTGGGAAAATAGACAGAAGCAAACTGAATGTAAAAGGAGGAAGCCTTGCAGCAGCACATCCGTTTGCCGCAACAGGAGGAAGAATTATTGCAACACTGGCAAAACTTCTTCATGAAAAAGGCAGCGGAAAAGGATTTATATCCATCTGTGCAGCCCGTGGACAGGGAGTAACCATGATTTTAGAAAAGTAAAAATTAAATATGGATAGATTAGCACAATTAAAACAATTCATCGGAAAAGAATTTGACCAGTCTCCGTCTCCATTTATGAAATGGCTTAATCCTATTGTTCTTTCTGTAGAAGAAGGACAACTGGAATTTCAATATACCATAAGACCGGAATGGCTGAACCCGATTGGAAACCTTCATGGTGGAGTTACCGCTGCCATTATAGACGATATCATTGGTGCTACCATGTTTTCTTTAAATGAAAATTCTTTCATTACCACTATAAATAATGTCATAGATTATTTTTCAACTGCAAAAGAAAATGATAATATTGTAGCCGAAACTAAAATCATTAAAAGAGGAAAGCAGTTTGTAAACGCTCAGTGCGAAATATGGAATGCAGATAAGACCCGCCTAATAGCGAGAGGAACCTCGAATTTATTCAAAATCAATAACTAAGTATGAAAAGAGTTGTCATTACAGGTCTTGGCGCAGTGACGCCTTTGGGAAATAATGTCGAAGAATTTTGGCAAAACAGCATCAATGGAGTGAGTGGAGCAAACAAAATCACCCATTTTGACACAGAAAAGTTTAAAGTACATTTTGCTTGTGAAGTTAAAAATTTTGATCCAAAAGTACATTTAACCCACAACGAAATTAAAAGAAGTGATTTATTTTCACAATATGCCATGTATTCCACAGCAGAAGCTTTAAAAGATTCAGGGCTTGAGCTGGAAAACATAGATCCATTTGACATTGGTGTGATCTGGGGAACAGGACAGGGCGGAATGTGGACTTTCGAAAGTGAGGTCATGAATTTTGCAGCTGGGGACGGAACTCCAAGATTCAATCCTTTCTTTGTACCGAAATTTATTGCTAATATGGCATCAGGAATGATTTCTATGAAATATGGTCTTCAGGGAATCAATTATACAACTGTTTCTGCTTGTGCTACAGGAAATACGGCATTAATGGATGCCTTCAATTATATTCATCTTGGAAAAGCAAAAGTGATTGTAAGCGGTGGCTCTGAGGCTGCCATTTCTCCTGCTTCTATCGGAGGATTTTCTATTATGAAAGCCATGTCTACAAGAAATGATGATTTTGCAACAGCAAGCCGTCCTTATGATGCAGACAGAGACGGTTTTGTAATGGGTGAAGGTTCGGGAACTCTGATCCTGGAAGAATATGAGCACGCCAAAGCAAGAGGAGCAAAAATCTATGCAGAACTGGTGGGTGCAGCAATGACAGCAGATGCCTATCATATGACAGCACCTCATCCTGATGGTGTTGGAGCCATCAAAGCAATGCAATTGGCTCTTAATGAAGCAGAAATCAATGTAGATGATATTGATTATATTAATCCACATGCTACGTCTACTCCACTGGGAGATCTGGTTGAACTGAACGGAATTAATAAATTATTTAAAGGAAGCAAAAACCTTGATATCAGTGCAACGAAATCAATGACTGGTCACCTGTTGGGTGCTGCCGGAGCAGTGGAAGCCATTCTTTCCATCAAGGCTATTCAGAATGGAATTATTCCTCCAACAATCAATCTTCACAGTATTGATGAGAATATTCCTCAGGATATCAATATCGTCTTTGGAGAAGCAAAAGAAAAAGATATTACGTATGCTTTAAGTAATGCTTTTGGATTTGGAGGTCATAATGCCACTTTAATTTTTAAGAAATTTTCTTAATTTTTAAAATACATTACTAGTGATTCTTATATCTGAAATTTACTAATCTTGCTTAGTCCTAAGGACAAAATGTAGGAAGATCTTTAATAAAATATTGACAATCCCTGTGTTTTTAAAGCACAGGGATTTTTTATGTATGAAAGTTTTTGTAAGTTAGTTTCCCTACAAAATATTTTATGAAGAAACTTTTCTATGCATCATTAATGCTCATTTCAAATTGTATTTATTCTCAGAATAATTTTGAAATTGATCTCCGTTCAGATTCATACATTAATGACAGCCTCATGTTGGGAGCACCATCGACGAGAAAAGGATTTGGGGACCTTTATACCTTCAAAATACAAACGAACAACAATATTTCTGATTTTGGAAAAAAGATCAGGATGGCTCATTCCATTTATTATTTTAAAATTCAAAAGAAAAATATTGTCAATGGTTTTATAGAGTACCCTCAACCAGTAGCTTTTGGTTATATGGGAAAGAAGGGTGAAGCAGCCAATAGTACCAAAGTATTTTTTTTAGAAAAAGGAAAATATAAAATTGATTTACCCAAAGACATCAATAATGTAGAACTTAATATAGATTCCCCAACGAACAAAGAATATAAGGCTTTACAAACATCATTAGAACCGTTTTATATAAAATCAAAAAGTCACTACCAGCTTGACAGTTTGATCAATATGGACAAGAAACAGGAATTTTTAGGAGAATATATCAGGAAAAATCCAAATTCGTATGTTGCATTATGGGAAATTGTGAATGATTATACTCTTAACGATTACCATCCTGCTTACTTGGAAAACCTGAATTTATTTTCTGCAAAATTTAAGCAAAACAAATTATACAAAGGTGTTGAAGCTCGTTTAAAAGCAGAACAATCTACCTCCATCGGACAGAAAATACCTGATATCTATTTTGACAAGCAGAATAAATTGACTTCCGAAGACTTTAAGAAATATAAATTAACCTTTATCGATTATTGGTCAACAACTTGTGCTCCCTGCATAAAAGGAATGCCAGAAATTGTGAAACTGTACAATGAATATAAAGATCAAAATGTAAACTTCATTACGATAACAGACGAGCAAAAACCTAATAGAATGGAGGTTGCCAAGAATATTTTAAAGAAAAATAATGCGAATTGGATTAATTTCTTTGATGTAAATAAAGATTTCCAAAAGAAAGTGAATGCAACCAATTATCCTATTCATTTTATCATTGATGAAAACGGAAAAATAATTGCCCGAATCAGCAATGGCATTGAGGAAGCAAGAACAATTATTAAAGAATATCTACGATAATTTCTTCAAAAGAAAAAAGCAGTCAAAAAAATGACTGCTTTTGTTTTTATGCTTTCAACCATTCTGAGGAAGAAAGATAATTCTGATCGGGATAATAAATGAACAGACAGTTTTTCCCTTTAATCGTGTTGATTATAGACTGTGTCAGTTCTCTTGGGACGGCAGGGCATCCCCAGCTTCTTCCAATTCTTTTGTGCATCGCAGCAAATGCATCACTTACATAATCCGCACCATGCATTACAATTGCTCTTCTGTATGCAGCATCATTAAAACCCTTATCCATTCCCAATAACTTCAGAGAGTATCCGTTATCACCCTGATAGGTTGCATCCGTGATATAAAACCCCAGACTACTCTGCAGCGAACTTTCCTTGTTAGAAAAATTCGTCGCAAATTCTTCGCCGGTATTCTTTCCGTGTGCTACTAATGAGTTGAACAGAACTTTTTTGTCTTCCAGGTCAATGATCCAAAGTCTTTTAGTGTTAGAAGACATAGAAAAATCGCAGATCGTTAATAAATGCGAATCCTGGGTAAGCAATCCTGCTTTTTTTAAATTTTCATAACCAGTCAATGCTTTTGAGAACACTTCATAATTCAATTCATGTTCCGGGTCAAAGGCAATAGATTGGTATAGTGCTTCTGATGAAGATATGGCTGTTGCGCCCTTCTCAGATTTCGTTTCAGCTACTTTTTCAGTTTTCGTTGTTTTTACATTCTCACTTTTCGCCACCACTTTTGGGGAAATGTAGAATGAAGTCGTCACCATGTAAACAAGGCCTAATACGCTATAAAATCCTTTCATTCAATACTATATAAATCCAAATTAGTGGGGCAAAATTATAAAAACATAATTACCAAGGGGTTATAACTCTAAAAAGTTTAACGCTATTTAAGAAACTTTAACCTTATAGAAATTGCGATATTTAAATATAATCTCGCACTTTCTATAAGGAATAAGTCTTTAAAACTGTATCAAAATCTTTTGATTTTATATAGTTATTCTTAATTTTATTTACTTTTATGATTTGAAGAAAACCTAATTCTGCTAAGCCATTCAGATCTTGTCTTGCAGTAAAACTTGAAATTTTAAAACGGTTTTCTATTTCCTTAACATTGAAAATTCTGTCAGAATCCTCATTTAGTATTTTAAGAATTTGAGCTTGTCTTTCATTTACATTTGGAATTCTTAAAAATTTTGATGCCTGAATAACTTCTCTTTGCTTTTCTCCGATATAATTTTTTAAAGCAACAAAAGCTTTGTCCATAGTTTTAATATTATAATTAATAAAATAGGTCAAATCATTTTCGTCATTCTCGGTATATAAATAAGCTTTTTCATATTGAGTTTTTGTATCTTTTATAATTCTGGATATTGAAAGATATTCTGTAAGCCAATACCCTCTTTTCAGCATATACCAATAAAAAATTGAACGTGCGGTTCTTCCATTACCATCACTAAATGGATGAATCCAACCTATCATAAAGTGTATAATAATACCTTTAATAATTGGATGTATAAAATCTTCTCCTTCATTATTAAAAAATATACATAAATCACTAATTAATTCATTAATTTCTTTGTGATCAGGAGGAATATGAACAATATCTCCATTTGAATAGTTTGCTACAAAAATTTCATCATTTATTCTAAAATTTCCTTCTTCCTTATCATTTTCAAGAGTACCATTAGTAATCAATTGATGAACTGTAAGTAAATTATCAACAGTAAGATCTAAATTTTTATTTTGAACAATATGACGCATGGTTATGAAATTATTCACTATCATTTGCTCAGATTTTGTTCTTGGTTTGAGTTCTTTTTGAATAATCTCTTTTGCTTTCCTTCTAGTTGTATTAGCTCCTTCCATTTGGCTGCTTGCAATGGCTTCTTCCATAATGGAACTAATAACAAACTTATTTTTATCTGTTTCAGCAATACCAATATTACTCCCTAAATTCCCTCCTATATTCAAATCAAATAAATGCAATGATTTTTGTATATACTCTGTCAAGAAATATTTAAAATAATACTTCCCAAATTTTATTTTATTTGTCCTAAGATTTCGATAAAACTTTATAGCATTCCAGTACTTTTGTGGATCTGTTTCTTTTGATAAATATTTAACTTTATCCCAATATAGATAATCATCATCTATTCTTTTCATTTCACCAGAAAATCTAATTTTAACCGATAATTTTAGAGTTTCTTCATCTTCTATATATTGTGGAGTTTTCTCTACCATAACTTAATCATTAGTCTATCAAATATAAATGAAAATTGCGAGATTCTGTTAGAATCTCGCAATTTTTACTTATTTATTATAAACTCAAGGCTTACAGAATTCATACAATATCTCAATCCTGTAGGCTTCGGACCATCATCGAAAACGTGTCCCAGATGGGAATCACATCTTTTGCAAAGTACTTCTACTCTATCCATTCCATACGACTGATCTCTTACATAATAGACTCCTTCTTTATCTGCTTCAAAGAAACTTGGCCATCCACAGCTGCTGGAAAATTTTGAAGTAGAGCGAAACAGATGATTTCCACACACGGCACAATAATATTCACCAACCTCATCAAATTCATTGTATTTTCCTGTAAAAGCTCTTTCTGTTGCAGCTTCTCTTGCGATCGCGTAGAGATCAGGAGTAAGGAGCTTTTTCCATTCTTCATTGGAAACATTGAGTTTGGTAGTATCGGTTCTGGAATAGTATGGATTGTTTTTTGCTTCTGTATTTTCCATAGGAAGGGTTTTAATGGGTTCGTATTTCTGCGTACATGCCTGCAGAATAATTAATAGGGTTATTGAAATTAAAAATTTCATAGTAAATTTTAATTCTTTAACCACGAATGGTTTCATAACCAAATTTAGTAAATTTGAGAATATGAATGACGAAGCAAAAAGAAAACAACTCAGAAAATATAAAGCATTTGCCACCGGATTATTTGTCCTGATGGCTGTTATTTTCATTGTTACCACTATTTTACAGAAGTCTAATAACTCTCATTGGATTGGCTATGTACGGGCTTTTGCTGAAGCGGCAATGGTAGGTGCGCTTGCGGACTGGTTTGCGGTAACTGCATTGTTCCGTCATCCTCTCGGGCTTCCTATTCCCCATACCAACCTGATTGAAAACAGCAAACAGAGACTGGGAGACAATCTTGGAAGTTTTGTGGTGGGTAACTTTCTTTCTCCTCAGAATATACGTCCTTACATCCAAAAGCTCAAAGTTTCCAATTTTGTGGGAGAATGGCTGGGAAAGGAAAAAAGTCAGGAGATTTTGATTAAAAATCTTTCTGATATTGTTCTTGATATTCTTAATAAGCTTGATGATTCTACGGTAAGCCAGTTTATCAGCAAAAAGGTTTCTGAAATGACGGATGATATCAAACTTAATAAAGTGGTAGGAAACGGAATAGGCTATATTCTGGAAAAAAATGACCATCAGAGGATCATCACCAATCTTTCGAAACAGATCAAAGATTATATCATTGAAAACGATGAAATGATCCAGGAACGGGTAAAGAAAGGAAGCTATTCATTCATTCCATCTTTTGTAGATACTAAAATTGCTGATAAAATTGCTGATGGACTTTCTGATTTTTTTAAAGAAATAGAAGAAGATCCCCAACACGAAGTAAGAGGTTTGATTACCCAGAAAATTCATGAATTCTCCGTTGATCTGAAAGAAGATCCGAAATGGGATGAAGAATTTAAAACCATCAAAAACGGGCTTCTGAAAAATGACAAACTGGATGAATATTCTAATGACATCTGGGTTTCCATCAAAAAAACGCTGATGAAAGAACTTCAGGAGGAAAACTCAGCGTTGAAAAACTATCTTACTAAAAATTTGAATGAGTTTGCCCAGAATTTAAAAACCGACGAAAACCTTCAGAACAAAATTGACCATTGGGTTCGGGTGACGGCTTATAAATATATTCTGAAAAACACCCATCAATTCGGAAACCTCATCAGTACTACCGTTGGAAACTGGCAGGGAAAAGAACTCAGCGAAAAACTGGAACTGGAAGTAGGAAAAGATCTCCAGTTTATCCGGGTTAACGGAACGCTGGTCGGCGGGCTGGTAGGATTGATTATCTACACCATTGCGCACTTCTTCATTTAAAAAAAACTAAAATCCACGATAACTCAACCATGAAAAAAATTTTCAGTGTCTTCTTTTTCTTTTTCCTTACATTTTTTCTCGGGCAAAAAGTTGAATTAAAGAAAGTTACAGATTCTTCACAGACTTTTACGGGAGAGATCAATGGAGTACCTATTACGATACAACTCAATTATACAGGTGTTGTAGACTGTGATCAGTATCAGCATTATGTGGATGGATGGTATTATTATGACAAATACAAAAAGAAAATCCCACTTACCGGAATATATGACTATTATGGAAGTCTGTCACTGTATAATTTTGGAGCGAAACAAAAGCAGAATTCAAAACTTTTGAAAGAACAGATCACTTCTCTTCAGAAAGTAGAAAAGACTGATGAAATAGCTCAAAAATTAACACCAAAGGAGACTATTATATTTGATCAATCAACTCTTAAAAATAATCCAATTCCCGGACATTTTTATCTGGACAAAAAATCCCAGCCTGCAAAATTGTTTACAGGCAATACAATGATTTACCGTCTTAACAATTATCTGTTTTTACCAAATAATAAAAAAATCAATACCTATGATTTCATTAATAAAGCAGGCGGAAATGAACTGATTTCCTATTCTTCAGGAGAAAATGGAAACAGGGTTTTGCTTTATTTTGAGCAAATATCAAATTTTAATGCCTGTGGGCAATGTGGGGCAAGCGACGGAGAAAAAGGTTACAGGGTTCTCTATTTCACAAAAGACTGGAATTATAAAAACTATGAGGAATTCCTGATTGAAAGCTGCTGGGAAAGTATCTATGACGTCACCAAAACAAGATCCAAAGACAAACAAACTATACAATATAAAATCAACAAGTCAGAAAGCACTCCTGCTCACACACTTACCGTAGATATAAAAAATGCATCCGTAGTAAAGTCAAAATAAAAAGAAGCCGTCTCACAACTGAGGCGGTTTTTCTTGTTAAAAAGTAAATAATTTTTATATATTTTGATTT
>NZ_JAMZGF010000061.1 GCF_024158915.1 Chryseobacterium sp. S0630
TTATTTTTGAGAAAAGGCTCAGATTATAAAATCTAAGCCCTGACTTTTTAACTTACACACTTTACGGGATAGTGTCGTTTTTGTTGACTCAATATGAAGATGATTTGCAGAAAATCTTATAGTTTATGTTATATATATCATCGAAGCATTTTCTATATCAATTTTAGATATTGGAGAGTTAAATAAACTCTCCAATAGACACTACCCTCCAATATGAAAATCATTATTCCGTACTTTGGAAGTACCGCCATCTTCTCTATGATCCAAACTTCTATCTAACAATTGTGTTATTTCAAAGGAAGCATTTTCCATAAAATTCTCAAGTAAGGTATATAATTCGGTTCCATAAGTTTTTTGAACGATCGCTGCTGCTGTTTCCTTTTGAGATAAGGTAAAACTATTTTGTTTCACAAACATCTCCACACAGCTCAGTTCTTCAAAGGTAACCCCTTGGGCTAAACTGTTATCCTCACCGATTATTCTATACTTTTTCCATTCTTCTTCCTCTTCAATAAAATCAGGTTCACTATTAAAACCAAATTCCGGCTCTTCCTGCGGATTTAATAGACTGATATTTTCGCTGATATCATATTCTATGTCTAAATTAGAGGGATCAAAACCAAGTTCATTTTCTTGTCTTTCAGAGGAAGTCATTATCATAGAATGGAGTGAAGTTTTTGCTTCACCCATAATATTGGGTTGGTTTTTATTATTTGCTTGGTCTTCAGTTTTGTGAAAATGGGATTGTTTTCGGATAATTTTGTCATGGAGTAATAGCAGAATTATGATCAGAAGACAAATACTGATGATAGTTTCCATAGTTATAAAATGGGTTTAAAGTGATTGTTAAAGTACTCCGTAATCTCGTTTCCATATTCCAGAAAATGCTGTTCCAGAATATTGTCAATATAGGAATAGAGAGTTGTCCTTTCTTCTCTGGTAAGCTGTACAATCCGCAATAATCTTTCGTGATATTCCGGACGTATATAGACCACCTTACCATTACGTCCTGAAGGAAAGCGATTGGTTAAAAAGGTCTCTTCATAGTTGAGCTTTTTAAAAGAATTGGTTTTTGCTTTTTCTTTGGACTTTTGAACAGCTTGTCTGGTTGTATGATTTTTTTCGTCAAGAGCCGTTTGTTCACCACTGATGACCTGCATTAAATACTCTTCATCAACTGTAGCCTTTTCTAAATCGTTGTTGTCATTGTTTGTAGCCATCTTTCGGGTTTTACAGATTTGTGATTCTTAGAAACTCTTCAATAAACAGATCCATTCTTGTCGCTTTTAAAATCGGATATTCTGCTGGTAACAGTGTTGATCTGAAGATACTGTTTCCGATATGGTCGGATTCCTTACGAAATCGTTTACTGTCCATAATTCGCGTATCCATTATATTCATCTGAAGAGTTGCAATTGCTTTTTCGTAGATTTCGTATAACCCTGTCTTTTCCCGTCCATCAATCTGATTCCAGAATAGCCATAACGCTTGTTGCGGAAAATCATGCTCACCGGAAGGAAGCGCCATAAAAGCTTTGGTAAATCCTAACGTACTTTCTACAACCAAACGGTCAGCAGTCATGGGAGCAAAAATAAAATCCATTGATTTCAAGGTCGTCAGCACCCCTTTGGTATTGGCGGTACCAGGCAGATCATAAAAGATAATATCCGGAACTAGGGTAGTTTGTTTAATATATCGGGTAGATTCTTCTATTGCATTTTCTGCCTTACAGCGTATAATCGGATATGCTTTCTTATTGATCAGTTGGAATTGTTTCATAGCAGCTTTCTTATGGTACTCGTTCAGCATAATTGCTTTTTTATCACGTTCCCTCATATTGCTTAGGCTGTATTGTGGAAAATCACAATCCATGACTAAAACATTGTATCCCAATCGGTAATGTAATACGCTGGCAAGTAATATGGTAATCGTCGATTTTCCCACACCTCCTTTTTGAGTGGAGAAACTTACTTTTAAAGTTTTTTTTGTTGCTTTCATGATGCATGTATTTATTGTTGTTTTATAATGTTGAATGGTAAGAATCTGTATAAGTTGATTTATATGTAGGGGTACTCCTGTATTATCTTAAAAATCTAAAGATGTATACATTTACATCATTTTTACAGGGTTTATCTGCAACTGTTTTGTTGAGAGAATACCTTTTTTTGAATATCTGTAACTGCTTTTCTGCTTTTGCGCTTTTATAGTTGTAAAACTTTACATTTTTATGATTTGCCCGTTTCATCATCAACTTTATGTGTTGCTGTAAAGGAAAGAGTTTTCAAAACCAGTACTGATCTTCAGGTGATTCCTGGTGTTATTTGGCAGTAATTGGAAGGGGGGATTATTGTACATATCCGGTTGTTTCTGTTTACCTTGTTGTATACAATTTTAAGAAGAGTTGGTGTTTATTACAACAGCTGAAAGATGTTGATCGCTTGTTACAATAGTTTTTGTGATACGATAAATATGGTGTTCACCTGAACACGGCAAGTTGTGTTTTGAGTGCCTCATAACTGTTTTTTGTGCCTCAAAACAACTTGCCCTGCCGGGAGCTTTGAAACACTCTCCGAAGTCGAGGTTTATAAACTTTAAATGGATATCTATGAATGATCAGAAAAATAATAAGAGAAGTAAAGGTGGGCGAAAGCCAAAGATAAACCCTTGTAATCACCGGTATGTTTTTCGGCTGGATGATGAAGACAATAGCAAATTTCTGTCTTTATTTGAAGCCTCTGGAATAGATAATAAAGCTAAATTTATAACTTCTGTATTGTTTTCAAAAGAAATAAAAACAGTAAAAATTGATAAGGGGAGTGTTGATTTTTACATGAGGCTGACTTCCTTTTATTCCCAGTTCAGAGCAGTGGGCGTGAATTACAATCAGGTAGTTAAGTTATTATACACTCATTTTACCGAAAAAAAAGCTGCGGCATTTCTGTATCAATTGGAGAAACATACTGCTGAACTTTCAGCTTTATGCCGAAAAATTATTGAATTGGCTAATGAATTTACTAACGGGAATATAGAAAAATGATGGTTCAATGATTGCAAAAATTGGCAGAAGCAGTAGTTTATATGGTGCCTTAGCCTATAATCATCATAAGGTGGAAAAGGGACAGGGACAAATTTTGTTGATGAATAAAATGATGGAATCCACAGATGGGACGTATACTATACCCCAACTCATGAGATCTTTCGATCCTTATCTTGCTGCCAATCAAAAGACGGAAAAACATACTTTACATATATCGCTTAATCCAGATCCGAATGATAAGGTCAGTGATAAGGATTTTGTGAAGATGGCAGAAGAGTATATGAATGGAATGGGGTACGGTGAACAGCCTTACATGGTTTTTAAACACACTGATATCGACCGTACCCATATTCATATTGTGTCTGTATGTGTTGATGAAAATGGCAGGAAAATATCAGATCGATTTGAGAAAAGGCGGTCGATGAATATGTGCAGACAACTCGAAAATACCTATAATTTATTGCCAGCTGCAGAAGGGCAGAAGGTGAAAAATAACATGGTTTTCAAACCGGTTGATTATCAGACCGGGAATATTAGACATCAGATCGCCTCTGTCATCAGGAATATAGCTGATGTGTATTCCTTTAAAACACTTGGAGAGTACAATGCTCTGCTTTCACTTTTCAATATAGCAGTTGAAAAAATTGAAGGCGAATTGCATGGAAAACTACAGCGGGGGTTGGTGTATTTTGCATTGGATACAAACAAACATAAAATTGGAAACCCATTGAAAGCTTCAAGGATTGGAAGAGCGGCACAGTTGCCTGCAGTGGAATCTCACTTTTTAAAAAGTAAAAAATCTATTCTTCAATCGAATAAAACTGAAATAAAGGGTTGGGTTGACAATGCCCTCAAAGTGAGTATTCATGAAAAAGATTTTATTGAGAAAGTAAGGTCTATGGGTATTAATACGGTAATCCGAAGAAATGAAGCCGGACGTATTTATGGAATGACATTTATCGATCACAACTCCAAAACAGTATGGAATGGTTCAAATTTGGGAAAAGAATATTCCGCTGCTGTTTTTAATGATTTATGGAAGGATCAGGAGCATTTAAAAAGACCCTCTAATGAAAAGCAGGCAGAAATTGAATTACCCCCAACAAATCAATTCTTACCCCTTCAACTTCATCCCTTATTTGGATTTTTAAATGATGACAATGATGATTTACGTGACACTGAATCAGTGGACTCATTTCCCGGATTGTTGCCAACGGTGCAGGGAGAGGACTATGAAGAACAGGTTTTTTCACAGCAAATGCGAAAGTGGAAAAAGAAAAGAAAAAGATAGTCTGATGATTTCTTGTACTTAACCTTCTTTTTGCATAATTGCCTGTACTTTTTGCTGTAATTCCTTTTTATCAGGTAAATACAACTGGTATTTGGAAACAAATATTTTATTAGAAATACCACCTGTTGCATATTCCACCAATACTTCATCTTTTTCCGCAGAAAGGATAATGCCTATAGGCTCATTATCATCCACAACATTTTCTTCAGATTTAAAGTAGTTCAGATATAAATTCATTTGTCCTATATCATTGTGCTCAACCTGTTTTATTTTTAAATCAATCAGCACAAAACACTTTAAGATACGGTGATAGAATACAAGATCAATATAAAAATGCCTGTTACGAAGTGATATCTTATACTGTCTTCCGACAAATGTAAAACCCTTTCCCAGTTCTAAAAGAAACATCTGCAGATTGTCAATAATCTTCTGTTCCAATGCTTTTTCGGTAACACGATGACTTTGAGGTAATTTGAGAAAGTCCAGTACATAAGGATCTTTTATAGCCTCTGTGGAATCGGTCACGATATGGCCTTTTTCCGCAAGTTGCAGTACGCCCTTTTTATCTTTGCTCAATGCCAGTCTTTCAAAAAGGGAAGAGTTGATCTGCCTTTCCAGTTCGCGATAGCCCCAATTTTCCAGCACGGCCTGTTTTTCATAGAACTTCCTTGCCGTATCATCAGAAATACCGAGCAAAGTAACCAGATGAGTCCAGCTTAATTTGGCAGGCACTGCCTGCCATTTTTGATAGGTCAGATAAAATCTGCGCATATCTAAAATATTACGCCTGCCAAATCCTTTGCCATAACGCTGCCTCAGATCTTTGGAAAGTGTTGCCAGTAAGTTACTTCCGTATTCTGCACGTTCCTCACCATGCTGCTCATATTCCACGATATGCCTGCCAATTTCCCAGTTGGCTTTCACCAGCTCAGTATTGACTGCCTTAACCGCATTTTGTCTTGCAACCTCAATAGCGGATCCGATACTGTCCAGTAATTCTGTGTATTTTGATTGTACAGGTTTCATTGATATTTTGTTATAAGACAAATGTAAAAAATTCCTTGGTCAACAAATGCTATGATTCATGATAAAATAAGTTTCAGCACTGTGCCAAACGCTTCCTTATAATGCCTGACACTGCCAGTGTAGAAAACAGACTTCTGTTACCCAATAAATTCATCATCCTAACTCTAAAAATAAATGATATGCAGGGTGAAGATGATCTACGGGGCTTAGCTAAAATTATGGCTTTTATGCGTGCCGTCAGTATTTTAATGGTACTGATGCATTATTACTGGTATTGTTATCCATTTTTTCATGAAAAAGGATGGACATTGGAAATCATTAACAGAATACTGCTGAATTTCCAAAGAACAGCAGGGTTGTTCTCTCACAGTCTCTATACAAAAGTTTTTACCATTGTATTACTCTCTCTAAGCTGTTTGGGAACAAAAGGAGTAAAAGACGAGAAGATAACCTGGTCTCAGATTATTGGTTTCATGACAGTCGGAACATTATTGTTTTTCTTCAATACTATTTTGCTGAGATGGGGCGGGGCAGGTATTCTTTTATATATGCTTTCAATGTCAGTAGGATATATCCTCCTAATGGTATCAGGGGTATGGATGAGCCGTTTGTTAAAACATAATCTGATGGATGATGTATTCAATAATGAGAATGAAAGTTTTATGCAGGAAACCCAATTGATGGAAAATGAATACTCTGTGAACCTTCCCACTAAATTCTATTACAAAGGAAAATGGAATCAGGGCTGGATCAATATTGTCAATCCATTCAGAGCAACCATTGTACTGGGAACTCCGGGATCAGGAAAGTCATATGCTATTGTCAATAATTATATCAAACAGCAGATTGAGAAGGGTTTCTCCATGTACATCTATGATTTTAAGTTTGATGATCTTTCAACAATTGCTTATAATCATGTATTGAAACACCATGATAAATACAAAGTAAAACCAAAGTTTTATGTTATTAATTTTGATGATCCCCGAAGAAGCCATCGTTGCAATCCTTTAAATCCTGATTTTATGACGGATATTTCAGATGCCTATGAAGCAGCCTATACCATCATGCTTAATTTAAACAGAACCTGGATTCAAAAGCAAGGAGACTTCTTCGTGGAATCTCCCATTATTCTTTTAGCTGCTATTATCTGGTTCCTGAAAATATATGAAAATGGTAAATACTGTACTTTTCCTCATGCCATTGAACTGCTCAATAAAAAATACTCTGATGTTTTCACGATTTTAACTTCTTATACTGATCTTGAGAACTATCTTTCCCCTTTCATGGACGCGTGGCAAGGTGGCGCACAGGACCAGCTTCAGGGGCAGATCGCCTCTGCTAAGATTCCTTTATCACGAATGATATCTCCTCAGCTATATTGGGTCATGACCGGAGATGATTTTTCATTGGATATCAACAATCCGAAAGAACCGAAAATATTATGTGTAGGAAATAACCCGGATCGGCAGAATATCTATTCAGCAGCACTTGGGCTCTATAATTCCAGAATCGTAAAACTCATCAATAAAAAAGGGCAACTAAAGAGTTCAGTGATTATTGATGAATTGCCTACGATTTATTTTCGGGGATTGGATAATCTGATTGCAACCGCAAGAAGTAATAAAGTAGCTGTCTGCTTAGGGTTTCAGGATTTCTCCCAGTTGACAAGAGATTATGGGGATAAAGAAAGTAAAGTGATTCAGAATACAGTGGGGAATATATTCAGTGGTCAGGTCGTGGGAGACACGGCTAAAAATCTTTCCGAACGTTTTGGAAAAGTCCTCCAGAAAAGACAAAGTATGACCATCAACAGAAATGATACGTCCACTTCTATATCTACACAGCTGGATAGTCTGATACCGGCTTCCAAAATTTCAACGTTAAGTCAGGGAATGTTTGTAGGGGCTGTATCTGATAATTTTGATGAAAGAATTGAACAGAAAATGTTTCATGCAGAAATAGTAGTGGATAATGAAAAAGTAGCTGGAGAAACTAAATCCTATCAGCGGATACCGGAGATTTTATCATTTGTAAGTGATAGTGGAGAAGACCGGTTCACATCAATTATTGAAGAGAATTACAGAAATGTTAAGCAGGACGTTATGAGGATCATTGAAAATGAAATTGAGCGTATAAAAGCTCACCCTGAGCTACAGCATTTAATACCAAAACAATAAAGTAAAAATCCCCGGAGACCGGGGATAAAAACTAATAACCATGAAAACTCAAATTAAACATGAGAATCAGATGCAAATTTACTGTAAATAATTTTTTTTACCGATTCACCTCATCTATGAGTTGTATTGTAAATATAGTTTGCTTCGCTTAAAAGGAAATTAATCTATCAGCTTCTTTCAAATTCAAATGAGCTTTCAGCCTTTTCATTCAGTGTAATATAAGCGTTAAAAGTTTTTCCTGACTTACTTTTCATTCCCTTTATTAATGAAGTTCGACCTGTGTTAATAAGGCTTTCGATATCATATACTGAGATTTGGATACCGCAGATATTTCTAAACTGCAACCAACTGCAACGAATATCACGGCACTTTACAATATGATCATGAATAACCAAATACTGCGTTTTACATTTTGGACATATAATATTGGGAACATCAGGCCGTTCAATGCGGATCTGCAGTAATTCATCAGTAACAGATTTTGTATAGCTTTCGATTTGCTTTTGAAATTCAGCTGCCTTTGATTCATTATTTTCTATACGCTGCATTTCCAGTTCCCATTCTGCAGTTAAAGAAATATCAGCTATTTTTTTATCTTTTACGAGATCATGAACATATAGACCTTTGTCAGTTGGGATGATTGATTTTTTATCTCTTTTAATATAACCCCGATGAATTAGCGTCTCAATAATAGATGCCCTTGTTGCAGGTGTGCCAATGCCTATATTTTTTAATATCTTCCGTTGTTCTGTTTCTTCAATATTTTTCCCTGCATTTTCCATTGCAGACAATAGGCTTCCTTCAGTATAAAGGCTTGGAGACTGGGTTTTCTTTTCAAAGATCGTAATTTCTTTAATTTTAAGTTCTGCACCTTCCCTGACCTCAGGCAACTCCTCAACCGTCTCAAAATCATCTGAAGAAATACCGGCTATATTACGCCAACCTCTTTGCAGGATTTTACATCCCTGAGCTGCAAAATCAAGATGGAGCACCTGTAAACCAATATCTGTAATTTCTTTGATACATGGCTGTGAAACAACCTCCAGTAATCGAAAAGCGATCAGTTCATAAATAGCATTCTCTTTTGGCGTAAGTGCTGAAGGAATTTTTTCTGTAGTGAGCAGTCCATGATGATCGGTAACTTTCACATCATTGACAATTCTTTTGCTGAAGTTTCCCCAAGGAAGTGAGCCTGCTGCATTTTTATATGGCTCCTTTTCCTGAAGAATTCTGATGAGATCAGGTATTTCCTGCCATAGATCTTCCGGGATGTATTGACTTCCCGTTCGGGGATAGGTAATAAATTTATTCTCATAGAGACTCTGAGCAATATTCAGCGTCTGCTCTGCACTGAAATTTAACCTCTTGTTTGCTTCTTTTTGCAGACCTGTCAAATCAAAAAGGAGAGGGGGTTGCTCTTTTACCGTTTTTACATCAATGGAAGTAATGGTTGCTGTTGTCGGGTTTCTTTCCAATGCTTTTACAATATCTTCAGCTTGTTTTCTTTCTGTGATTTTTAGTTTACCGAGACTTTTAAATTCTGTATAATCTTTTTGATGCCGCAACCCAATCTGCCAGTATTTCTGACTGATGAAATTTTTGTGTTCATGATAACGTTTGCAGATTAAACCTAATGTCGGAGTCTGAACCCTGCCTAAGGAATATAATCCGCTACCTGCAGCTATAGTCAATGCCTGAGTGGTATTAATCCCTAATAACCAGTCGGCCCTGCTTCTGCATTGACCTGCATGAAATAAACCATCAAACTGATCTCCGGGTTTTAAATTTTGAAAACCATTTTTAATGGCTTTTTGTGTTAAGGAACTGATCCATAGTCTTTCAAACGGTTTTTTACAATTCAGATATTCATAGATATACCGAAAGATAAGCTCTCCTTCTCTTCCTGCATCTGTAGCGACAATAATACGGTCACCTGCATCGAATAACTTTTCAATGATTTTCAGTTGTTTGGATGCTCCCGGGTCCACTAAAAACTGCTTGCCCTTTTTTACTTTTCTGATGGTTAATCTGAATGGTTCGGGTAAAATAGGCAATGCCTCCTTACTAAAACTTGAAATACCGTAATCTTCAGGCATCGCCAATGCCAGTAAATGGCCAAAAGACCAGGTAACGGCATAGCCATTACCTGTTAAATATCCGTCGTTCTTTTCAGTCGCTCCCAAGACTATCGCTATTTCTCTGGCGACACTGGGTTTTTCTGCTAATACTACTTTCATACCGGTCGTTATTATGTTACATCAGACGCTGCGTTTTCTTGCACGAGACTGTGGCTTATCCTGTTTTGCCTGCTGAATTTTATCTTTAGGGGTTTGTTGCTCTTTCTGTAACGGTTCTTTTAAATTCTTAGTGGCTTCATTGGTTTTACCTTCTGAATTAACTGCCGTTTGTGTTTTGTGTCCCTCCATAGGTTTTGCCTGTTCTCTCGCTTTAGTTGGATTCTGAAACGAAAAATCTACTTTTCCTGTCTCTTGATTAAGGGTGATATAACCCTGATAGGGCTGTCCTTTTTTATCCAGCAGTCCATCCAGATAGATGGTTTGCCCACCTTTAAATTTCTCATACTGTTCATCACTTAAGTCTTTGCCTCTGAATGTTTTTGGAATTTCTGAATGAGATTGTTGTTGACGCTCTTTATGATCGAATAAAAATTCCACATATTTTTTATCAGCATTAAACTGAACATGTGCATTAAAGGGCTCTCCTTTGGAAGAAATCATGCCTTCCAGATATAATGCCCTGCCTTCTATTAAAGTTTGCTTTTGCTCTTCATTTAATTTGATACCTTTAATCTCATCGGGAATTTTGATATTTTCAACTTTATAAGCAACCAGTTCATTCGTGAGACGGTCTCTGCTGATAACAGAAGGAATAATTTCATCAGTCTTTGGATTAATAAGCCCCACAACACGTCCCATATTCCCGTTTTCCATTAAATTTTTTTTGTCTTCTGCAGTAAACTCATGACCCAGAAACTTAAAATTGAAATTGGGTTCTTTTCTGATTCCATGAATATTGATGACCACATCTCCGGCATCATTGGTATTCAGTGAAAGCCGGGCATCCATTCTGGTAAGGGCTGTTCCGAGATTGATGGTGACAGGAACAAGACCGTTGGTTTTAAATCCTTTTAACATAGGATCTAAAGCATTTGCTTTTTCTAATTTTTCTTGAGTTAAGCCGAATTTTGACATCATATTCCAGTCGATTTGATCAGCAGAATACTGATACTCTTTTTCTGATAAAGGGTTTGTACTCATCGTATTGGTATTTGGGGTTAATATTTTGTAAGTGTTTAGAAATTCTTCACCCTCAGTACTGGGGTGGGTAAGGTGATGCTGGATCTGTTTTCCGATCTTCTCTGATTCTTTGAGTGGCGATTTAAAAAAGTTGAACAGAGTCGGATTTTTAAGTTGACTCAAAAAATTGGAGAAAAAGTTAGAGAATAGATCACCCTGTTTATCAATCTTTAGAAATTGATTCTGATTCTTCTTGGTGTTGGGTACTGTTTTCAGATCTCCTTTATCGTCTATTGTTTTCACAGCTTCAATCTTATTGGTTTTGGGATTGAAAACCAATAGAATATTGATTAAAGAAGGATCCGGTTGAGTGTTTTGAATGTCTTCCATGATGCTAAATATTTAATTTAACATCGAAGTTAGCGGACTAAACTCGTTAAGAAAATAGGTTGGAATGAAGTGGAAGTCTTTGGCTGTAAAAGGTTGAATCAGATATTGTTAATTAATCTGAAAGTAAGATTGATGCGCTCTTTCATTGGAGTGGCTGATTTAGCAATTCGATGCTGCCAGTTTTCCTGTAAATCACCTTTCATAATAAGCAAAGAACCATGGGGAAGCGGCAGACTGTATTTACTCTGATGATGGTCTTTCTTTCTGAAATCGAAATTCCTGGTTTGTCCGAGACTTATTGAAGCAATAACCGGTCGTTTCCCATATCTGCTTTCTTTGTCCCTATGCCATGCAACCGAATCATTGTTATCTCTGTAAAGGTTCAACAATACACCATTAAATCTGTATCCGAACTCATTTTCAATTCTTTCTTTTAAAGAAAGTAGTTCCGGGGTCCATGAATTAGTCTTTGATGAGTTGCTGTCTGCTGGTTGATAAGATTTCTTATCATCACCGTACCATGCTGTTAATCTCGGGGTCAGAACCATTTTGTCATACATCTTTTGAGTACGCTGTTCCCATGGAGTATTTTCTAATAGTAATGCTTTAAGTGTATCCGCCTCTTCCGCACTTAAAAAATGCTCCTTGTATTCCAAAAGATCTTTTGGAAACTCATAAAATTCTTCGGCATTAAATAAACTGAGCTGGCTCATTGTCAATTTTTAATAAATTTTTACTTTTACAAAATCCCGATTCATTGGGATTTTTTTTCATCATTTGTGTTTTTTACTTCCCTTCGGGGAAGTTTTATTTTGTTTTCATGCTAAGCAGTCTGTTTTCTAGATTACTGATACTGCGTTTGGCATCATTGACCAGATTTTTCAGACTCTCCTCATCAGGCAGATAATGTGGTTTGTAGTCCTGAGGTAAAATTCCTCTGACATACCTCCATATTTCCACAATATCTTTAAGAAGAATATCATAAGGCTCATAAAACATATTATCCGCAGCCACCGTAATTGTTCTTGAATTCCGCTTAACAAAAGTTTTATAGGTGATTCCCTCAGTCGTAACAAAAATATATTCTTTTTTGGCTTTGAGATCTTCAGGTCTTTCAACATATTCCCCAATAATAATGGACTGATCTGCAAAAGGAGGCATAGAATCTCCATCTGCAAGAAAGGCTCTGAACTTGCCGTTTTTCAGAAACGGAAGCTGCATCTTCTGAAGGTTTTCCATATACTCAGGGTCGCTGTATCCGTTCAGATAACCCATAGAAGCTTTTTGAGGAACAATCTCAATAAAATTATCGCCATTTGAATCTACTACAACAGGTAAAATAATTTTATTACCCGGAAGTCTAACAATATCATCTAAAGGAAACTTACGAATATCAATACTGACCAGTAAATCAATACTGACCTTATGATATTTTGAAATCCTTAATAAGATTTCAATCGGTGGTTCAGAGCGACCATCTTCGTACTTCGCATACCGTTCACGGGTAATGGTAAGGTCAGCTGAAATCTTTGCCTGAGAGATTTTTTTCTGATCTCTCAGAAACCTGATGTTTTCTGAAAAAATTGACATTGGTATAATTTATACCAGCAAATATATAAATTTTGAGACAAATAGTATCTAATTTTGTCACGTGAATCGTTCGATAGTACATATGGATCTGGATACTTTTTTCGTCTCTTGCGAACGGAAAAAGAATTCAGAATTGGTGGGAAGACCGATCATCATTGGAGGTGGTGACCGTGGGGTTGTTGCATCCTGCTCATACGAAACACGATTCTTTGGCGTACGATCGGCTATGCCTATCAAGATGGCTTTACGCTTATGCCCTGAAGCAATGGTGATCAAAGGTGATATGGATATGTATCTTAACATGTCTCAGCTTGTCACCGAAGTAATCAGAGATAAAGTTCCGGTAATGGAAAAAGCAAGTATTGATGAGTTCTATCTTGATCTCTCAGGAATGGATAAGTTTTTTGGCTGCTATAAATGGACTCAGGAAGTGGCACAGGCAGTAACAGACAACACAGGGCTTCCCATCAGTTTTGCGCTCTCTACCAATAAGACCGTGGCTAAAATAGGAACTGGCGAATCTAAACCTGTCGGAAAACTGGAGGTTAAAGAGAAAGATGTTCAGCCTTTTCTGAATCCTTTATCTATTAAGAAGATTCCAATGGTAGGCAATGAGACATTCCAGTTACTGTCAAGATTAGGAGTCCGTACCATTGAAACGCTTTCCCAGACCCCGGCTGACGTATTGCAGCAACTGATTGGCAAAAACGGAACAGTGCTCTGGAAAAAAGCCAATGGGATTGATGAAACGCCCGTCATGCAGTATTCTGAAAGAAAATCCATTTCTACGGAAGATACCTTTTCACAGGATACCATTGATGTGTTTGCTGTGAGAAGCATTCTTTCAGGAATGGTGGAAAAGCTATGTTACCAGTTGAGAGAAGAGAAATGGCTTACTTCCACAGTGGTAGTAAAAATCCGCTATTCCAACTTTGATACGGAAACAAAGCAATGTAGAATTCCGCATACCTCAGCTGATCATACCTTACTGAAATATGTACTTGAACTGTTCAATAAACTCTATACCAGAAGAATCAGGATCAGAATGGTGGGTGTAAAATTTACCAACCTGGTTCATGGATGCCACCAAATGAATCTTTTTGAAGATACTGAGGAACAGATCTCATTGTATCAGGCAATGGACAAGATTAAAAACAGGTTTGGTACAACCAGTGTATGCAGGGCTTCAGGTTTAATACGTTAAAAATTTTAGGTTATGTTTCTCAATTGTCATTCTTTTCACAGCTTACGCTATGGAACCATTCCTATTCAGGATCTTGTTCAGCAGGCTGCTGAGCATAATGTAAGATGTTTAGCATTAACGGATATCAATACCGTTACCGGAATCTATGATTTCTACAAACTTTGTAAGGAAAAGGGGATCAAGCCTATTGTAGGAATGGAAGTCAGGGTAGATGACGAATTATACTATATCTGCCTCGCCAAAAATCCGAAAGGGATCGGAGAAGTTAATAAACTTCTAACGGATTACAATTGTGATCATGTACAGATTCCAAAGATCAATCCTGATCTGCCTGACAATATCATCATTTATCCTCTGCATAATCTGCCGGAAAAATTATATGATAATGAATACATTGGTATTCGATATGAGGAACTTAATCTGCTGATAAAACCTGAACTGAAAAAGCTGATTTCTAAAATGGTTATTCTTCATCCCGTAACATTTAAAACAAAACAGGAATATAACCTGCACAGGATATTGCGGGCCATTGACAACAATACATTGTTATCAAAGCTTAATGAATCACATGTATGTAAGGCTACAGAAACTTTTGTTGATAAAAAAGAACTGTTGCAGAAATATATTCATTATCCTCAGATTATCGAGAATACCAAATCAGTAATAGGTTCCTGCAGTTTTGATTTTGATTTTTCCACTCCTAAAAACAAGAAGTATTATACGGATTCAAAAGAAAATGACATTAAGCTGCTGAGAAAATTAGCTTATGAAGGTTTGGAAAAAAAGTACTCAATGAATCATACAGAAGCTAAACAAAGACTGGAAAAGGAATTGGCAGTCATTGGCCAGTTGAATTTCTGTGCGTACTTTTTGATTACCTGGGATATTATCCAATACAGTAATAAAATGGGATTTATGCATGTAGGAAGGGGGAGTGGGGCCAACTCTATTGTTAGTTACTGTATCGGTATTACCGCTATCTGTCCGTTAGAACTTGACTTGTATTTTGAACGGTTTCTGAATCTTAACCGCAAGACTCCCCCTGACTTTGATATTGACTGGAGCTGGCAGAGAAGGGATATTATTCTGGAATATATTTTTAAAAAGTATGGAAAAGATCATGTCGCTTTTTGCGGAACCAATGTTGAGTTTAAATACCGTTCTATTTTCCGGGAAGTAGGAAAAGCATTCGGACTTCCGAAAGAAGAACTGGATGCCCTGGCGACAAAACCCATGAATCAGCATGATGATAATTCAGTATTCAGGCTGGTTCATAAATATGGAAGATTGTTAGAGAAATTTCCCAATCAGAGAAGTATGCACTCGTGTGGAATCTTGATATCAGAAGAACCTATTACCAATTATTCTGCATTGGAAATGCCTCCTAAAGGATTTCCGATTGTGCAGTTCGATATGCATACTGCTGAAGATATCGGACTGGAAAAATTTGATATCCTCTCTCAACGGGGGTTGGGAACTATTAATGATACCGTACAACTGATTGAAGAAAAACGAGGGATTACCGTACATGTAGAAGATACAACACTTTCTAAAGATGAGGTGAAATGTAATGAATTTCTGAGTATCGGAAAAACTATCGGATGTTTTTATATTGAATCGCCCGCCATGCGGGGATTGCTGAGAAGACTGAAATGCGATAATTATAAAGTGCTCGTGGCTGCTTCATCGATTATTCGCCCGGGTGTAGCGCAAAGCGGAATGATGAAAGAGTATATTTTCAGACATAATAATCCTACTCAGTTTGAATACTTTCATGAGGTTTTCGAAAAGGAACTGGGTGAAACCTACGGCATTATGGTATACCAGGAAGACGTCATCAAGATTGCCTTACACTTCGGAGGACTGCCTGCCTCCGATGGTGATGTTCTTCGAAGGGCAATGAGCGGTAAGGGACGTTCTCTGGCTGCACTTCAGAAAGTGAAAGATCATTTTTTTGAATCCTGCAGAGCAAAAGGGCATCCTGAACAGCTGTCTAAAGAAGTCTACCGCCAGATAGAATCTTTTGCCGGATACTCCTTTTGTAAAGCACATTCCGCATCTTATGCCGTTGAAAGCTACCAGAGTCTATTCCTTAAAGTCTATTATCCTATTGAGTTCATGGTGTGCGCAATCAATAACGGCGGTGGCTTTTACAGAACGGAAGTTTATGTGCATGAAGCTAAGATGTCGGGAGCTACCATTAATAATCCCTGTGTTAATCTCAGTGAATGGCAGACCACAGTATATGGGACTGATGTCTATCTGGGACTGATGCATATCGAAAAACTGGAAGGAAGACTGGCTCAGTTGATTCCCGAAGAAAGAAAAAAGAATGGGGAATATCGATCCTTAGAGAACTTTATCAAGAGAATTCCTATAGGCATCGAAACATTACAGATCCTGATTTTTATCGGTGCATTCCGGTTTACAGGAAAACAAAAACATGAGCTGCTTATTGAAGCAAGATTTTTATTAGGGAATAATAAAGAGGTTTACCGGCAGCCTACCTTATTGGAGGAGCCGCAAAAAAGTTATCACCTTCCTAAGATTGAAAGAAATAAGTTTGAAGATGCTTTTGATGAAATAGAAATTCTGGGGTTTCCGGTGTCCTTTTCTCCTTTTGATCTTCTGCAGACAAAATACCGTGGATCAGTCATGGCTAAGAATCTGATACAATACCATAAGAAGCAGGTGAAAATGCTGGCTTATCTGATTTCGAGAAAACATGTTCCTATCAAAAATAAACGGGAAGGAAATAAAAGAGATGAAATGTTTTTTGGGACCTGGATTGACGCAGAAGGGGAGTATTTTGATACCGCTCATTTTCCGGATTCTCTTAAACAATATCCTTTTCAGGGCGGAGGATGTTATCTGCTGTTGGGAACTGTGGAAGTCGACTTCCATTTTCCTACGATTACCATTCATAAAATGGCAAAAATGCCCTTCATTCCCGATCCCAGGTATTCAATGGATCAGGAAAAATCTCAGGAAACACAAAGAAATCTTAGGGAAGACGTTAGTATGACCTTTAGAAAACCTTATCCACAGGAACATGAGATTGGGTTGCCGAGGGAAAAGATGAGATAAACCGTATTAACCAATTAAATTAATAAAATGTTAAGGGAATATTTTCATCAGTTCCTGTTTAATTTGTTTGATTTTAGCATCATGTCTATCTTTAGTATCGGATAAGTTTTGATCTGCATTAATTGTTACAAAATTGATTTTAGGAATCGTCTTACCCGAATTAATAATATTATCAATCATTAGTTTTGCATGATGCTCCCATTTGTATTCAAGAAGGAATAAATGAAGCTGGTCATAATTTTGAAATATGTGATTGCTTAGTAAATCAATAAAATTATTTTTTGGGTGCATAGTAGGGCATAGTGCGGTAAATAAATTTAAGTCTGACACTTTTTCATTAGTTATTCTCTTACTGATAACTTGTGTCCAAGTACTCCAATAATCATCATTTGAGTGAGTTTCTACAGTGAAATTTGCATTTATCCCTCCGATTTTATAATATTTTCCTTGATAATATCTTTTTCTATTATTAAATAAATCTTCAATTATTGTAGTCTTACCCCAATTGTTGAAACCTGTTATAAAAATTGCTTGTTTCATATCTTAAATTTATACAAATATGATTAATAAAATTAAAAATATAATCATCTAATTAATATCTGCAAAAAAGATGTAAATTAACTGTCAACTATTTAAACTATTAATCATGAAAACAACATCTCAAACCGATGGTGCAAATCACTTTGTACTAAAATGGTTATTTCTTGTACCTCTGCTTTCCTTAGCAGTTTTCATCTTTCTTTATTTAAAAGGTTTTATACCTTACGAAATTTTTTTAATTACCTTAATTAGTCTTGTTATTTGTCTTGTTTCTAGTTTTATTGCACTAAAAATGAGAAAGAAAAAGCAAGGTATAATAGCTTTATGGGTCTTTTTTATTTTTTTGTTTTTAAGTCATATTAGTGTCGTTTTAAATATTTTACCTCCGAGTTTGGAAAACTACAATCCAATAACCCCAATGGCTACTAAAAAGATTAATATAGCAACATATATGGCAAATCCTCTAAATAGCTCGGAACAAAAAGTTAAGACAGCAGTTTTATTTGCATGGGGAGATAATACACCAGACATCTCAAAGGTGGCAAATGATAAAAAAATTTCAGATTATAAACTCAATGAAGGTCAAGTTTTCTTCCTGACAGACTATCTTAATATTGCAGTGATTTCAGCTAAACCTAATGGGAAAAGACTTCATCCAGCTGATATTAAATCAAGCAAGAATATACAGGGATTAATCGATTTGTTAGAAAAAACAATTAAATAATAATTGCTATGAAAAAGACATTAGCTTTTACAATTATTTTTCTATCCTTTTTTGATTTGGTATTTTCTCAGGATAAGAAACAAGATAATACAGAACAAACTAAAAAGTGGACATTTGAAAATATTACTATTGGTCAATCTATGGCAACTTCTGAGGAGCAAGAACTACCGGCACAGTTATCGGTCACTTTTCCAAAAGGTAAAAAAGCATCTTATCTGATCAATACAGGAATTAACATCAATTTTAAAATAGATCAATGGCCGAATTTATTAGGTTCCTTTACGGGAGAATATCACAGAAATACTCTTACTGACAAAGAACAGAATAATATACAACTTGGTATCAAAGGACATTATAATTTCGCTTCAGAACCTGAAACAAAATATATCTTAATTTTTGATCCGCAATTTAGTAGGGATTTTGTTGAAAATAAAAATTCACTTCAATCTAATCTACTTTTTACTTGGGTAACTAACGGGAAATCTTTAAATTTTGGTGCCCATAATTATTTAAACAAAAATAGAACAATAGCTACTAAGTTATCTGTCATTGCAGGTACACAGTTTCAAAATGTTTTTCACGGAGATGCAAACCAAGATTTACGTGGTTTTAAATTGCGTCCAATAGGTACTGTAAATGCTGGCATCTATTTTTTAAGAAATGAAAATGATCCGACAGATCCCATTGTTGATATCACAGCTGCTTTTACACAGAGATTCATAGTGATAAACTCCACGGCTGATTCTGAAAAGGATACTCATCAGTTCACTTCAAGTATAAACTATTATATTGCAACCAATCCGGTAAAATTATCTATTGGAGGGACATTTCTTGATGGATCTGATCCTTATACTGCATTAAAACAGCAACAATATTTCTTGATATCTTTTAATGTATTCCTCAATTAAAAAGAAAGTGATCCAAAACTAATTTTCGGCTAAAATCCAGATACGAATATTATATTTATTAAATTTAGATATGATATAAAATACAATTAATATAGAAAAAATTAATTCAATAACCATTAATAAAAACTTAACATGACAGAGAATACTGTGCTTTTTGACAAATTAGTTGAAAGGAGAAAAAAGCATATAGAAACATTGCTAGACGAGGAATTTAGCGGAATATGGAGATATGTAAAAGGAAATTATTCTTCCGAAGCGCATTTTATACACGAACTTCTTCAAAATGCTGATGATTGTGGTGCTTCTTATGTAGATTTTAAAATAACTGAAGACGGATTATATTTTAAGCATAATGGTATTATAAGATTCACAATTTCCGATGTAGATAAAACAACGCAAGATAAACTGAATGGTACATTAGGGCATATAAATTCCATAACAGCAATAGGTAATTCGAATAAAGTAGATCAGCAGAAAATTGGAAAATTTGGTATTGGATTTAAGGCAGTATTCGCATATACTAATGAGCCAGAAGTATATGATGATAATTTTTGCTTTAAATTAAAGAATTACATTGTTCCAGAACGATTAATTGAAAAAAATACAAATAGAAAAAAAGGAGAGACCTTGTTTTATTTTCCTTTTAATAATGAAGAGAAACCAAAGGAAGTTGCCCATCGAGAAATAGTTAATAAATTGAAATCTTTACAATCACCACTACTTTTTCTAAAAACACTCAACATAATTAGGTGGGAAAATAAGAAAGAAAAAGGATTGTTTACTAAAGAAGAAGATGTTGAATTTTTTAAGGGTAAATCTTCAGATAATCAGATTATTAAACTTGTAAATCAAGTTAATAATGATATTCAACTGAAAAGGATTTGGTTGTTTACAAAGACTGTACGACTTAAAGATCAAACTGGAGTTCAAAAAATAAATGTTGGTTTTTTTCTTAATGATAACAATACTATTAATTCTGATAGTAAAGTAGATGCATACTGCTTTTTTCCTACAAAAGAAACAACGAATTTGAGATTTATTATTCATGCTCCATTTCTTTTAACTGATAATCGCCAAAATATTTTAGCGGGAAATGATTGGAATAAGTTTCTGATTGAGGAATTAGCTACCTTGGCAACAGAAGCCTTAATGAGTATCAGATCTAAATGTTTAGATGATAAAGTTTCATATTTTGGAAAGTCATTTGTTGAACTTTTACCATATAATGAAGAAGATTTTTCAAATATTAACAATAACGATAGAATTTCCTTTTATCCATTTTATAAAAAAATTCTAGCATTATTAAGAACAGAGCAAATACTTCCTGGAAGAAATAATATCTTTTACAGAGCTTCAAATTCTTATTGGTCGACAGATAAAGAATTAACAGATTTATTTTCTGACGTTCAGGTATCTCAAATTACTAATCGAGCAAATGTAGGTTTAATTTTTACGCATATTGGTCAAAAGAATGTTGAACAAAATAATAAACCATTGCATAAATATTTACGTTCGATAACAAATGAGATACTTGGACCAGAAAAAATAATTAAAAATATTTCAACTGCATTTACTGAAAATCAATCTATAAAATGGTTATTAAAATTTTATGGCTATTTAAGTGAAAGAGACTCTTATCTTAAAGTAGCTAAGGAGTATCCTATTATTTTGGATAATGAAGGTAAAGCCGTCATCCCTTACGATAAGATAAAAAATCATTATAATATTTTTCTGCCAGCTAGTAGTTCGGAGGATTTTAAAACAGTTAATTTAGAATTCCTTAAATATGATGTTGCGACTATTTTTTTTGAAAGATTAGGACTATCTATTCCAGATATAAAAGCCAATTATTTAAAAAAAATTCTTCCTAAATATGAGGAAGATATTGATCTGAGTGATAAAGAACTAATATCTCATACTAAAGCTCTAATTGAATTTTATAAAAGTTGTCATACCGAGGAGTTCAAAAGTTATGTTGAACGTCTTGGTAAATTACCTCTGTTTAAAGGTATACAAAATAATAAGAGCAAAGATGTCTATTTGATTACTTCTAATGAATTATATCATCTAACAGAAAATTTACATACGTACTTTGAAGGTTATGAATCTGTCTATTTCTTTGATGAAAAATTTTACAAAGCAAATCTTTCTGAAGAAGAATTTACTTTTTTAATTAAAATACTAAATCATCTTGGGGTTAGTTTTTTACCTCGGTTGAAGAAAATAGAAAGATATTGTGATTCTAATACTTTAGAGAAATTCAATCTGTTGAGATACAAAGGTAGCTACTATAAAACCTTAATCGATCGTGAACTAGAAGGACTTGAAAATGTTATGCGAGTCATTTCCGTTGAAAAATCTCTAGTTATTTGGCAAATATTATTAGAAATTATAGGTGCAAGAAATTACTCATACTATAATTCTATGGTATTCGAAGGAATGTTTACGCATCGAATTGATGGACGATATTCGCCTCAAAATATTTGGTTTGAATCTACATTTATTAAACACTTAAGAAATAATCGATGGTTATATAATTCAAAAATCGAAAAAACAAATCCAAAATCAATACAATACAGTGATTTGGCTGCTGATTATTTTGGTTTATCATCATCTTCCTCCTCCTCAGATCTGTTAATACGTCTGTTAGAATTCCTTCCTGAGCAAGTAGATCCACAACTGTCCGATGAACAGCAGGAAATTTATGATATAGGTAAGGCTATTTTAAATTCTGGTTATACAGAAGAACAAGTCATAGCAGCTATTGCAAAACTAAATACGGACTCTGAGATAATAATTAAACATGAATCAGTAAATGAAGAATTTATTCACGATGGTCTAAATACATCAACGACTAGGAATCGAGTGCAAAAAACAATTAGAAACATTAGTGAAAGATTAAATGAAAGTTTTTTTGAAAACCATAATCATAAAGTAACTGGTGATAACATAATTGTATCTCCGGTAATAGATTATGAACAGGAAGAACAGGAAGATATTAGTGGCTCTTTTATTTCCAGTATAGATCTAGAGGATGAATACAATAAAAGGATTAAGCAAGTACAACGTGAGGTCGAAGAATTAGCATTGGTTGAACAATTAAAATCAGAAGTTGTAGATAATGATAAATATACATTTGGATGGTTTAAAGCTTTAATGGAGCTTGAATATCTAAATAATTCTGACTTTAACTCTAAAGGAAAAGAAATATCTATTTCTTTTTCACAAGCGGTTATGGAAGATAACGACAGTAAGATCATTATTTTAAGTAAGCCTTCTAGATATATTCCTGGAAATATTGAAGATATAGGTAATCTAGTTCTAAATATATATAAAGGTCGAAATGTTCAACAAGTAGCAATTGAAGTCGTAAATGTTAAAGAATACTCTCTACATGCAAAGGTCAAAAGATTATCTGATATTCAAAAAATAGATTTCTCCGAGGTTTCGAAGGTTGTAATTGATATTAAAAATCCAATCTTTTTACTTGAAGAATTACGTAAAAATATTTTAAGTTTTTCATTTGAAGACGATTTCAATTTAAAAGAAAATCTAACTGAAAAAATAAAATTTGTATTTGGCCCTCCTGGTACTGGCAAAACAACATATTTAGCAACTGATGAAGTTATACCTTTAATTAAAAAAAATCATAATTTGAAGGTTTTGATATTAACACCTACAAATAAAGCTGCTGATGTACTTTCTTCTAAAATAATGGAGGTTATTGGGAATAGTCGTTCTTACTTAGATTGGCTGATAAGATTTGGTCATAGCACTGATCGTTTCGTAGCTGAGGAATTAGGTGAGGATTTCAGAAAGATTGATATTAATTCTTATGAAAAATCTGTAGTAGTATCAACAATAGCACGTTTTGCTTATGATTTCTTTTTGCCAGAAGGTGAAATAGAAAGAATTTACTTGCGCGAAATTAAATGGGATTATATCATCATTGATGAAGCTTCAATGATAACACTTCCAAATATAATTAATGTCCTATATGCTCAGCGTAATGCTAATTTTGTAATTGCCGGTGATCCATTTCAGATAACACCTATATCCAGGATAGTACAATGGCAAGATGAGAATATTTATAGTTTAGTCCAACTAAATTCTTTTGATAATCCAACTACTGAACCTTATCAATATGATGTAATAAATAGGTATACTCAATATCGTAGTATTCCTACTATTGGCAATGTATATAGTAATTTTACATATGGAGGTAAATTGTTGCATCACAGAAAACCTGAACAGCAAAAAAAATTACAAATAGAAGGTATTGATTTTACAGACCTAAACGTGATTAAGTTTCCAGTTACAAAAATAGAAAGTATATTCAGACCTAATTCATTAGATGGTTCTAAATATCATATATATTCTGCATTGTTTACTGTCGAATTGGTTTTGAAAATGGTTAATGACCTCAGATCTAAAGAACATGAATTCTTCAAAATTGGTATAATTTGTCCATATCGAGCACAGTCAGATATTATAGAAAAATTAATTTTTGAACAGTTTATTTCAGATGAAAAAGTTGAAATTGTTGTTGGAACGATACATGGATTTCAAGGAGATCAGTGTGATATAATATTCACTATTTTTAATCCGCCCTTAAGTATTCAAGGATCGGAGGAAACTTTTTTAAATAAACATAATATACTTAATGTTGCAATAAGTAGAGCTAGAGATTATTTGTTTATACTTATGCCAGATGATCATACGCATAATATTGAAAATTTGAAAAAAATAAAAAAAATTCGGGACTTATCAGTCACTTTTGGTGGTAGTAGTTTTACTGAATTTTCTTCGCAGTATATTGAAAAAGAATTATTTAATAGCGCTTCTTTTATCTATGATAATTCTTTTGCAACAGGCCATCAATCAGTTAATATTTATTCTAAACCGATTAAAAAATATGAGGTTAGATGTGAGAATTCGGCAGTTGATATACAAATAAAATAATAAGTATGAGTGTTGAAATCATTAACCTAAATGGATATTCTCCTTATCTTGATCCAACTTTATTTCATCAATCTGCTGAAAAATTTTATGAAGATGAAAACTATAGAACAAATATTATAATATTCAATAATTTTCCTTTAGCAATTACTCCAAAGACAAATATTGATTTAATAATTTTTATTAAGACAGACTCGGTAGGTAGTAAAAAAAGTCCATATAATTTTTTTGGTAAAGATTTTAGAAATATAATTATTCCTATAAAAATTGCTAATGAAAGATTTGCATACGAAGATATTCATGATGAATTATTGATCGAAATGTTTGAGGGAGATGCTGAAATGCTTAATAATAGTTTTAGAACTTTTCTTCAAAATAGATGCGATTTTAAAGTTGTAATGGTAGAGCCTGTCATTTTTGTACAAAGTGATAAACCTCATTTTTTAAAAAATATTATCTTAAATAATAATTTGGACTTCCATACTATTATCGAATATTTGAAAAATAGAAATTATAGCCTATATTCATCCTATAGAAATTGGTATTCTTCATCTTTTGATACATTTTCTTATGATATAAAAAGAGTTTTTGACCAGGCATCGAAAGATTCAAATTACGGTTATCTAACAAAAAAGAAACTTAACTATATAGTAAGGAAGAGAAAGTCATCAGATTATATTTTGGAGCACGTAGGAACAAAAACAATAATTATTGAAGGAAGGGCTGGCACAGGTAAAACAATGGAATTAATTAATATTGCTAGTATGATAATGGAGAGTGGCAATAATGTACTATTTCTATCATATAACACATTACTAGTTAATGACGTTGCTAAAATTCTTAAACATAGACATAATGCGTTACTGAATGAGAGAACAAAAAATAGAGATATCACTAATTTCGAAAAAATAGGTGAAATTTCAGTCAATACAATTCATTTTTATCTATTTCATCTTGTGAAGTCATTAGGAGTATCGCTTATAATCAACTTTGATAGAATGCAAAAACTGTTGAATACACTTAAGGAACGTACTGAGATTGTAGGTCAGTTTATAAATAACAATATCAACCCAGCAATCGGATTTGATGCAGAAAATTTAAAAACTTTAATACAAAATGATTTGACCCTTTCAAAAGATTTAAAGGAAGCAGGTATACTTCTTCTTAATTTTCTTATTAAAAAGAACTATGACCCTAAATTTCCTTTATCAAAAAATATTCAATTTTTTATTGAAAATCGAAAAAAAATTTTAATATCAAACTTCCAAAAAGAAGTTTTTGTATCTGATTATCATAATATTTTAAAAGAAACTTTAAAAGTGCTCAAGCAGACTGATCAGTTTTATGATGATTTTAATATAGCTAATAAAGGAGAATATTTAAAAGATCATTTTTCATTAGATAATGAAAATCAAAAGTATTTTTCAAGACAAACATTTAATTTAAAAATTAGCAATAGAATAAGATCTCGGTTACGTGGTAGAAAAATATTTATTGATGAGGCTCATGATTGCACTAAGATAGAACGAGATATTTTAATGACAGTCTTTGGTTATAATAACTTTACTGTTTCATCAGGAGGGAAAGAACAACTTATCCGAACTGGAGAAGTATTAGATTGGGATGTCTGTGTAGGGAAAAAACATCCTACAGAAAAATTCTCAAAAAACAATAGAACCTACAGAATGAAGAGTAACATTGTTCATTTGGTTAATTTTATAGCTAAAAGATTTAATATTGCGATTAATCTTATACCTGATTCAGAGGAAGATTCAGGTAAACTCACCTTAGATTTAAGACCTATTTCAGATGATGGACTGAAGAGTTCAGTGGATGAGCATTATTTTGAGGGGTTTCTTACCGGATATTCTGCATATGAAAATCTACTATTTTTATTGGATTCAAGATCTGATCATATACTTAGCGTAGAGAACTCAGAAGAAAAAATGTTTGTTACTGAAAATGATAATATTTCAGTAAAAAGAAGTTTTAGAAGAAGTTGGAAGTTTACAGATCTTCTTAGTAATAATAATAACTTTATCATGTGGAATGGGACAGTTGAGGGTAAAAATAGACTCCCCATCCCTCAGAATAATGATGCCAGAATGATTTATTACGAATCATGTAGAGGCCTAGAAGCATATTCCGTTTTTTGCTTTGCTCTTGACCAATATTTTGTTCATAAATACAATGATGACGATGCTAGTATGTATTTACTAAATGATTTATATTACAGTGATAATGATCGTAGAAATGCTTACGCGATTACTGCTGTTATTATGGCAATGACTAGAGCTATAAACTCCCTTTATATTAATATAAAAGATTCGGAATCTACATTAGGTAAAGTTTTATTAGAGTATGCAAGTGCGTTTCCGGATAAGATAAAAATATTAAAATAGATAATAGACGAATCTAAAATTGCTTTTATTTACGTATTTGTAATTTAGAATATCTTTGTAAAATATATACTATCTTCATAATGCAAAATATTGATAAGGGATATGAGACTTATTCCCCTTCATCTGTACTAGGTCTATTTAGCAATGCTTTAAAGATTAACGCAACAATCAATCTTATTTATCTAAAAGGTAGATATGCATATGGTGGAGGCAAAGCGTATGGTAATTACTATTACGATCATTTATTTTCGGAATCGGATAATATTTCAATAGGAGTTAGAATTTCAGCATTATTAAGAACAAAGATTATTAATAATGAAGTGTATACTTTACGTGGATATATTGAAAAAAGTATAAAAAACTCTTCTGTTGAGTTAAGGTTTTTGGTAGATGAAATTATACAACAAGAGGAAAAAGCAATTTCAGAAGAAGAGTTACAACGGTATGAACTTATACAGGAAAAACTGGAAAAAGGATCAACGGATCTGGAAACGGTAATCAGAAATAAAATCCTAAAAGAAGAGCCTATAAGAATTGCGAATATTTATGGTAATAATGCAATTGTTCAAAGAGATTTTGCTGAAGGACTTGATGTTTCGCAGAAATATTTTCAGATTTCTGAATATACCTGCAGCATTACCTCTTCGACATCCATTTCAGAAAAACTGAGTGAAGTCTCTAAATCTGAGTATGATATTATTGCGTTAGTCAGAGGAGGAGGGGATCGCCAAAGCATGGAAACCTTTAATAATATTACATTATCAAAACTCTTTATCAATTTACCGGCAGTGTCGGTAACGGCCATAGGACATACAGTAGATGAAACCCTTTTGGATAAACTCGCTGATAAGCGTTTTCATTTACCTCACGATTATGGAGCGGGTCTACACGCTATTGTAGAGAAGCTACTACATGAAAAGTCCAATTCGAGAGCGTTGCTTATTGATGAGGTTAAAAAAGATGTCAGAAAACAATTTACTGAGCAAGTGAAAACATTGTCTGAGCAACTTGCTAAAAAGACGGAAGAATTTCAAAAACTACAGGAACTTTCTTCTAAGCAACTTCTTGATACACAGAAAAACTTCGCTGAACAGCAAAAACAAAGACAGCTGGAGATGGATAATTATAAAAAAGAAATATCCGCACTGTACGAAAAGAATTTGCAATCTGTTATTAATGAGAAGACCGCATCTTTAAAAGCAGGAATGGAATCTTTACAGAAAGAAAATTCCAGACTGACTACAGAAGTTCAGCAAAGCAAAGGGGATCATTTCAAGATTATTATTGCTGTGATTATTTCGTTAATTGTTGGCTTTGTATTAGCTACTCTTTTTAAATAATTTTTTCCTTAGTGAGTAAAACGCCTAAATGAAAAAGTGTTTTTGCCTGGTACTGCTTCCGAAGAGCACTTAATCTTTTTTCGATTAAACTTTCACTGATTGTGATGGAGTGGTGGGTGCTTAGTTGTTCGCTGATTTCTGTGACTTTATAGCCTTCTGATAGATATTTTATGATGAGTAAATCTCTGTTTTCCATTGTTTAAAGATAATGATTTCCAATATGAAATTTAGAACCGATTGATGTTTTATAAATGAAATAAGATTTATGTATTCAAGGTTAATTAATTATTGTTTAAACCAAATGAATTGGTTCCCAGTTTATTTTTGAAAAGACGTTCTTTTTTGATGGCTTCGTCAGCAGTTATCGTTTTCGGAAGAAGCATTAAAATTGAAAATTGAAAATGGTTACCATGTGAAGGGTCACAATCAAGAAGTTCTTTTAACATCTTATTATTTCCATGACCATTCGTTAAAGCGTAAGCTGACCAGCGACTCCAGATTCCATTTTCACCGTATGCTGATCCTACATAAAGCTTGCCCGTTTGGGTATCATTGATAAGATATACACCCTTTGTTATGGAAAGTACCTTTTTCCAGTCGCTGTATTGATTGGTTACTATTTCTTTCAGTTCACTAAAACTTAGAATAAAATCGAAATAATCTGTAAACTGCTTGTAATGAAGGCCGGGTTTGATCTCTATGACTTCCATTTCATTTTTTATCCATTGATGCCATGAAATAGCATTGCTCCACTTGATAATAACCCTCTTCTTAAGATCGTCATATTGCTCAGGTACTTCTATCATTTCATAATGGTAGCAGTCTTTAGCAAACTTTTGTCTGTCTGTAATTTGATAAACACCAATAAATCGAGCGAAGACACCCTCTTCACCAATAAACGAAACGATATAATCGACATCTTTAAAAACATCTTTAGATTGTGAACTCTGATAAGCAAGGAATTCTGAACGGTGATTCTTATAAAGATCATATAAATTCTGCCTTCCGTCTTTGTGTCTTACTAGTTTAACTTTTACATTCTTTTCTAATCCTCTGTTATAAAGCAGTTCTTGTATGGTAATCATTATATGCTGTTTTGTTTCGATGGTATTTATTTAACGGTAATAATAGGTGCAAGTTTCGTTGCTTCCTGATCAGCACCTTTAATCAGTTTTACTGAATTTTCGATATAGAATGTTTTTAGGGTTTTATTATTCGTAATATCCAGTTCTTTTATTGATGTACCGAGTAAGTACAATTGTACCAACTCATTATTTTTTGATAGATCAAGGTTGACCAGCGGTTTACATCCATCAAGATTAAGCGTGTGGAGGGCTGGAAATTTTCTTGTGTCGAAGTCAGTAAATAAATTATCCTGTAAATAAATGTATTGTATATTTTTAGAGTTTAACTGAATTTTGGTTAATCCCAATCTGAAAGCATAAATTCCTTTCAAATTAACCAAACCTTTTAAATCTAGAACTCCAATTTTGTTGTTGTCACCTATATAAAGATTTTCAAGCTTTGTAAGTTTGTTTACTAGGGAAAAATCTGAAATATTATTCTTGCGCAGATTAAGTTCTTTTAAACTCTGAAAGTGTTCAAGGCCGCTTAATTCCGAAATATTCTTTTCGTCCAGTTTCAGTTCGGTTACGGTTTTTATTTCTGAAATTTCTAATTTTCCGTTATGGTTTTGATCGAACTGCTGTAACAGAGCTGTTTTGAGATTATTGTCTTTAATGGAAATTTCTTGTGCAATAATGTTGATGGATAGAATGACTGCAAATGTTGATATAATTTTAAGCATTTTTGAAAAGTATATTATAAAAGTAGGATCGATAATTTATGAGAACCTTAGTTGAATTCTACAATGATTTATACCTATAATAAATCTATTTATTATTGTTAAAGTTGTCAAATAATTCCTGTAACGTAAATACTTCAGGCTTAGCTGAAAAATTTTCTTTAATTATAATGTATAATTTAGAGTAGGATTTTGGAAGATATAATCTCTCTTTAATATACTGATCTATATATTTCAAAATAGTATCTTTTCGAGTGTGGATGCAGAGAAACACAGCATTTTGAAAATTATACTTGTTTAAATAAATGGTTAATTTAAAGAAATCCCAAAGAAATCTTTTATAAGGCAATCCTCTTTCGGTTTTTACTTCAGCGATGAGACGTTGATTATCAGGGTTCATATCACCCTGATCTTTATGGATAAAGAAATCAGGAATTAAGTTTAACTCTTCAATTAAATCAGCCTCTTTATCTAAAATCGTTTCAATTTTATAAGCAGCATTTTCGATTTCCATGTCGTTATACTCAGAAAAAATAAATTTTTTAGGAATTTGCAACTGCCTTGTTAGTTCACGAGGTTCTGTAATTTCGTTTGCATAATTTAGTACAGCGTATTGTGCATTTAATTGAGTAACAAAATTATTTTCGTATGTAGTCGATGCTTTTTTATTAGTCGCAATCCTATCATTTTGGAACGAAACTCTGGAAGTTTGATAGTGAATTTCCTCAATGCTTTTTAGTGCTTTTAAAAAATTATTAATAGCTGGGTTATTAGTTTTCATTTTTTGTTATCTGTCTCAAATCTACAAAAGTTTACAGAAAGTTATATCATAATATGTAGAAATAAAATTGATAAAACTTTAAAAGGAATTACGCCTCTGAATGCCAAACTATACATCTTTCAACCGCTTAATCAATTGCTATTAAAGAACTTCCTAGTTTGAGTTTCTAATGATACAGTATTATGAAAACAAATAATGGTAAGGAATCTACTGAAAGGGTTAAAGTTAAAGATACACTACTTGCTCTTCACCACCAAACCAATACCATTTGTATAGTGCAAGGAGTTGATTTAAATGGCGAGCTAATAATTGATGTCCCCAGGGAGTCTTATAAAAATGGGTTGCGTTTTGATCGGGGAGATGACCGTTTTCTTGAGATATACAGTACATTCTATCATCAGCTAAAAAATCCGGATAAGTTTTCATTTTTTAAAGTGACTGAATTTGAAGCCGAGCAGACTGTAAAAGATTTACAGGATTATATTGATACTGCTTCTGATCATGAAAGAGAAAAACTGAATGAATACTCCGTTTCTATAGAAAAAGTGGAGGCGCAGAAAGAATATATTGCTATAACTCAAAAAGACCGTTATCAATATGATGTCGAGCAAGTGGATTGGAAAATGATGTCTCAGATTGGATTGACCAGAGAAAAGCTGGAAAGCATGGGGGCATTGGAATCTTTACTTAAGGGATATAAATCATCAATGCTTATCCCAGTGAAGATTGACCTTGGAACAGCGGTCAGTATACTGGATGCGCGCTTGTCTTTAAAGGTTAATGAGGTAGGAAAGCTTGAAACTCGGATTCATCCTATTAGGAAGGAATGTGATTTTACAAAACCATTCTTTGGGCAGCAGTTCAGCCAAGAGGATCAAAAAAATCTATTGGAATTTGGGAATATGGGACGGGTTGTGAAGTTGATACATCCTATAACTGAAGAAGTAATCCCTTCTTTGGTCAGCAGAGATAAGCTGACCAATGAGTTAGTGCCGCTTAGAGCTGATTTGGTAAGAATTCCTTTGGTGATAAAAGGGGTGACACTGGATGAATTACAGAAGAAAACCCTAAAAGAAGGAAAGCCATTGTATATTGAAAATATGCTTTCCAGGAGAGGCACACTTTTTAATGCAACGATTCAGTTTAATACAGATAAACGGTATGTCGAGTTTTTATTTCCTCGTCATATTAATAGTTTAAATTTACATTTAAATTTTGTGCTCTAAAACAGATGTTCCGGCCACTTTCAGAGGGAAAAAATTGAGATCGTGGCAGGTAGAGAAATTGAATAAAGGAGAGCTGGCCTATATTGATGGGCTCGTGGATCGGAAAGGGAAAAAATATCAGGGGTATTTGAGATTTGATAAAAGGGTGGGGAAGTTTGAGTTTTCTTTTAAGAATGTGTGGAGGGAAATAGACGATCTGTCGAAGAAAAGGAGAAGAGGTATTTAATTTTAGTTAATAAAAAACATTTCATATAATTGTAGAAAAAAATGGCAGAAATACAAAGAAATAGTACAGGCCTTTCTGGCGAATACTTTGTCGCAGCTGAACTTCTTAGGAGAGGATTCAGTGTAGGAATTACTATGGGTAATGCCAAGGCAATAGACATTCTTGCAGAAAAAGACGATAAAAAGTTCGTTATTCAGGTTAAAGCAATTTACAAACGAAAAAATAACGGTTGGCCAATAATGAAAGAGAGGATTAACCTTAATCACTACTATATATTTGTTAGCCTGAATGCTGATCAAATGTCAGCACCAGATTTTTATATCGCAACGGGACAGGAAGCATATGATCAGTGTAGACAATATTCGACAAGAGGAATTATTACAATTTCAACACTTAATAAATCTGAATTAGTCAATACTTAATCTGACAGTTACAATCAAATTGAATAACTTTAAACAGATTAAGTATTATGACAACAC
>NZ_JAMZGF010000062.1 GCF_024158915.1 Chryseobacterium sp. S0630
ACAAATCAAAATATATAAAAATTATTTACTTTTTAACAAGAAAAACCGCCTCAGTTGTGAGACGGCTTCTTTTTTATGTTTTATCCAAATTTCTTTTTCCTTAACCAGAAGAACAATCCTCCGATAAGACCGATAATAGCCAATGGAAGCAGTAAATTGATCCATTGCCAGGTCGATTTCTCTTCAGTAATTCTTTGTCTGTCAAGAAGTCTTTCTTCAATGTTTCGGTTTCTCAGTTCCATCAGGTTGCTGTCATCAAGAAGGTAATCTAAAGCATTTCTAAGAAACTGTTCGTTTCCAAACTGCTCGTTTGTCAATAGGTCTACACCTAATGGAAGTGGTTTACCTTTGATCACTTTATTTCTTCCTACATCTCCGTCTGCAATCACAATCATTTTGTTTTCCGGGCTGGATGCTTTGAATCCAGGGTAAGATTTTCTTTCAATTCTTGATGCATAGGCAGAGTTGAATTTTCCTTCCAATGCTACAGCGAAGATCTTTGGTGTACTTGGTTTTTCCATTTGTCCAAGACTGTCTACGCTTGCAATTTCTTTCAGATCCACATAATTTGGAACCTGTTTCAGCAATGTTCTTTCACTGGATTCGAAAAGAACTTTTGTTTTGATATTCTTTCTCCCTCCTAATGTATCGATAGAAGTTGGGAATTCAAATTTTACAGGATTGATATTTTTGGTGATCGGATTATTGTTTTCAGCAATTCCAAGCGGATAATAAGGCCAAGGTAAGCTTGTATACTGAGGATTTCCACTCACTTCTCCTGTAACCAGTCTTAAAAGAGCAAACTTTTTCACATCTTTTACCAGAGCAGGATTGATTCTTATCCCGTAATTGAAAAAGAAGTCTGTCATATTGATATCTACAGGGAAAGGCATTACTTTTTTGGATCTTGTTAACGTATCCATTTCAGCATTTACCGCATCAATCATCCAAAGAGTTTTCCCTCCGTTCATGATGTATTGGTCCAAAATTACTTTTTCATTATCTGTAAAAGATTTTCTTGGTTTTGCAATCACCAAAGCACTCATCTGTTTTAATAGCGGAATATCTTCCACTGAAAGTTCCGTCTGATTTTTAGGAATAATAGGTCCTGCATCGTAGTTTTCCATTGCAAGTTGTACAAATCCCTGGAACTCGTCCGGATTCAATTCATCGTGGTTGACCAGAATTCCGATTTTCTTTCTCTTGGCTGCTGCAATGTTTTTAATATTAGAAACAAGATTATATTCCAATCCTTCAATGGATCTTGTCAACTGCTGATCGGCATCGATTCCTGCCTGCTGTACCACTAACGGGATAGAAACTCCGTCATTTCCATGTTTAATCACCGCATAAGGGAAAAGGGTGATCTGTGAGATCTTTCCATCTTTTACATCCGGAAGAATAGACGGCTGCATTCCCATTGCCATCAGAGTGTCCTGAGACATTTTTGTTTTAATAGGATCGATGAATTTGAAATCAATCTTCGGATTAATTTTTCTGAATTCTTCAAGCATAAATTTCGTTTCGCTTTGCAGCTGTTTGAAACTTGCAGGAAAGTCTCCTTCCAGATACACTTCAACCGTCAGAGGCTTTTTAACAGACTCTAATACTTTGATGGTATTATCAGAAAGGGTATATCTTTTTTCTTTTGTTAAGTCTAATCTTATTCCCGAATAGGTCAGGATAATCACTAAAGGAACAATTACAATTAAGAAAATTCCCAGTGGAGATTTAGCATTGAACTTCTTCATGATTCTACTTCTTTTTGTTAATAAAATGATTAGACAATACTAATGAAGCACCAATAACCAGTACAAAATAGGCTACATCTTTAAAATCAATAAGCCCTCTTGTAAAGCCTAAGAAATGCTGATAGAAACCAATATTCTGCAGGATAAAATCTGCACCTCCCAATAATTTATAGCTCGCCAGCTGTTCAATTCCAAAATACATGATGAAGCACATGAAAACGCCCAGCAGATAAGCCATAATCTGATTTTGTGATAAGGAAGATGCCAGGATTCCTACTGCTGAAAAGGCAGCAATTAAGATCATCAGTCCAATATAACTTCCGAAAGTCATCCCCAAGTCAATATTTCCTGCAGGAACTCCCAAAACATAGACTGTATACAAGTAAATTAAAGAAGGAATAAGGCATAAAATCCCAACAATCCATACGGAAAGAAATTTTCCAGCTACCAGTTCTGAAACTTTTAATGGTTGTGAGAAAAGCCAGTTTAATGTTCCGGTTTGCTGTTCTTCGGCAAAAGTTTTCATGGAAAGTGCCGGAATGATAAACATCAACAGCCATGGAACCAATACGAAATAGCTCTGAAGCGAGGCCATTCCGATCTCAAAAATATTAGAATCGTTGTCGAAAAAGAACAGGAAAAGGGTTGCTATCAAACTGAAAGCGGCAATGATCACCCATGCACTCCAGTTTCCAAAGTAACTCCAAAGTTCTTTCTTTAAAATTGCAATCATAGTTTTTTTGTAAGATGTAAAAAGGATGCATGTTTCAAGACATACGGCCTACTCTACAATTATTTGTTTTTTTTATTTTTATTAACCAGTTTCACTGTCATCATGATCAGCAATACAAGAACGAAAAATCCTGCAATTAATTGCCACCAGTATTCGATCACCATTGATTTTAATACAACGGTAAATACCACCAGAAACAGAATGAATGTTGCAATTTCATTCGCCTGTCTCAGTTTGATATTGGCAATCGGCAGGGTATCTCCATGTAATTCTTTTAAATGAAGGACTTTTTTCCAGCACCAGTAATGGTAAATGGCAAGCCCGATAAGGAAGGTCAGTTTCAAATGAAACCAAGGCATTTTCATCAGCCCGGTATTTAAAAAGATCATGACCAATCCGCAAACTGCCATGATTATCCCCGCAGGAACGGTGATAATATTCCACAGCCTTCTGGCCATAAAAGTGTACTGCTCTCTCAGAATTTTCTTTTTTTCTTCCGGAAATTCATCGGTATCTTTATAATAAACGAAAATCCTCACGAGATAAAAAATTCCCGCAAAGTAGCTTACCATGAAGATAATATGTAAAGCTTTGATGACGGTATACAGCATCCTAAAAATTTGTTTGCAAAGATAGTTTATTTCGGAAAAAAAGAGAATTTAATCTAAAATCTTTAGCTTAAAATAATAAAGATTCAATATTTTTTAGAATTTGAAAATGAATTTCATATCAACATTAAAATTGAAACCCAAACTGGATCCTTGCCGATTGGAATGATAATCAAAGGGAAGACCATCTACAGGAGCATACTCTTCTTCCTTTCCAGTCATATTAGTATAAGAAACATTTTTTTGCCTGATACCAAAGCCAATTTTAGGCATAAAGCCAAACCATGAAGATTCTTTATGAATCAAAATGCTGTAGTTAATATTTAATCCGTATTTGGTTCTTTTATAATCTGCTGAACTAAAAGAATAATAAACATCATTTTCATCATAATATTTTCCTGAAATATTTTTTCCTGTTTGATTTAAATAGAAAACTTCTGCTGATACAAAATGCTTTAATCTTGATTGAGGCGCCAAGCTGTAAAAAACTTCCGGTCTTATCTCAAAAATTCTGTTTTTCCCTTCAAAATTGCCCATATTTACGGGCATTATTCTGTCGGTTCCATAGGCCAGTTCGCTTCCAATCCACCATCTTTCATTTAATTTCCGCATATACCCTATGTTATAGCGTTGGTCACGAAAAGGAGCGAAAGCACTTACGGTAAGTATTGATTTGTAATCATTAGATTGGGCATAAATGGTATTAAAAAAGCTAAAAAAAGCAAAAGGAAGTAAATATTTTTTCACATACTGGTTATTAGAATTAGTGTTCCAAATATATTATATTATCATTTATTCAGCAATAGCTTTTTTTTTAACTCAAATTATTTAATTATTAAAGAGAAATAATATCAATCATTTTAAAATTTGTATATTTTTAATCTATTTCATTTTTTCTTTATTCCCAATACTTCCAATTCCCTGAATAAAAAAAACAGGATTTCTCTAACATCTAAGAAATCCTGTTTTTTATTCTACAAAAGTAGATTTTTACCTTAAGAGATTACTCCTAATTCTTTTCCAACTTTTTCAAAAGCAGCAATTGCTTTATCCAAATGTTCTCTTGTATGAGCCGCAGATAACTGTACTCTGATTCTCGCTTTTCCTTTCGGTACTACAGGATAGAAGAATCCGATGACGTAAATACCTTCATCCATAAGCTTTTCAGCCATTTTCTGTGAAAGCGGTGCATCATAAAGCATTACCGGAACAATAGCAGCATCTCCTTCAGGAATATCAAAACCTTTAGCTTTCATTTCCGTTCTGAAATATTCTGCATTTTCCATTACTTTATCACGAAGAGTAGTATCATCAGAAATCATATCCAAAACTTTCAAAGCAGCTCCTACGATTCCAGGTGCCAGAGAGTTGGAGAATAAGTATGGTCTTGAACGCTGTCTCAGCATATCGATGATCTCTTTTTTACCGGAAGTAAATCCTCCTAAAGCCCCCCCTAAAGCTTTTCCTAAGGTAGAAGTGATGATATCTACTCTACCCATTACCTCATTTGCTTCGTGAGTTCCGCGTCCGGTTTTCCCGATGAAACCTGTTGCGTGGGAATCGTCTACCATTACCAGAGCATCATATTTATCAGCAAGGTCACAAACTCCTTTTAAGTCTGCTACAATACCGTCCATTGAAAATACTCCGTCTGTAACGATGATTTTGAAACGGTGATTCTTTTCAGAAGCTGCAATCAACTGAGCTTCCAGATCCGCCATATTATTATTTTTATATCTGTATCTCGCTGCTTTACACAAACGAACACCATCAATGATTGATGCGTGGTTCAGTTCATCTGAAATAATAGCATCTTCTTCTGTAAACAATGGTTCAAAAACACCTCCGTTTGCATCAAATGCTGCTGCATAAAGGATGGTATCTTCAAGACCTAAGAAATCAGCAATCTTTTTCTCCAAATCCTTGTGAATATCCTGTGTTCCACAGATGAAACGTACAGAAGACATTCCGTATCCGTGAGATTGGATCATATCCTGAGAAGCTTTCATTACTTCCGGATGGTTGGATAATCCCAGATAATTATTAGCACAGAAGTTCAAAAGCTTTTTTCCGTTCGCTTCTATTTCTGCACTCTGTTGAGAGGTGATGATTCTTTCTCTTTTGTAAAGTCCGTCATTCTCAATATTCTGAAGTTCGTTCTGTAAATGTTGAAGGTATTTTTCAGAGATCATTTTTAGTAATTTTTTAGATGTGCTAATTTACTAAAAAGGCAGTAAAATAAAACCTTTTATATGCTTAATTCTAAAAAATGAATATAGATTTCAGTTTTAACATTATTAGTCTATAAATTTAGTAGGATAATATTTATATTTGTTTAAAATTTTAATGCATGAGATTAAAGCCGGTACAAAAAATAAAGATGATCAGTTCAGAAACCTTTATCAACAACCATATGAAGCCGAGAGTTCCGATTATTATTGAAGACTTTGTGCATCCGGAAAGTCCAGCTTTCAAAAAGTGGAATTATGAGTATTTCAAAGAAATCGCAGGAGATCATAGGGTGAATATCTACGGCAGCGAGCTTGATTCCCTGGACAGAGTGGCCAGTGATCCTATTGCACAGACTACATTTTCAGAATATCTTGATTTGATTCAATCTACTCCTACTGAACACAGGCTCTTCTTATTTAATTTATTAAAAATAAAACCTGAGCTTAAGAACGACATTATCTACAATGATGTTACGAATGGTAAAATACTGAAATGGCTGCCCTTTATGTTTTTTGGTGGTGAAGGTTCTGTCACAAGAAATCATATTGATATCGATATGTCACACGTTTTTATTACACAATTCCAGGGAATCAAAAGAATATGGCTCTTCCCGTGGGAACAGTCTGATTTTATGTATAAACTCCCCTACAATTTCCACAGTCTGGCTCAAATTAAAAATCCCGATTACAGAAAATATCCGGCGCTACTTTATTTAAACGGTTATGAAGCTATTATCCACCCTGGAGAAACCCTCTATATTCCTTCCGGCTGGTGGCATTATATTCAATATGACACGGAAGGATATTCCATATCGGTAAGGGCACTACCTTCAAGTCCGCTCGAAAAATGGCGTGGATTTAAAAACCTGGTCATTACCAGACATTTTGATAATCTCATGCGAAAAGTATTCAAAGAAAAATGGTTTGAATATAAAGTGAAAACGGCAAGAAAAAGAGGAGCCAGAGCGGCAAGAAAACAAAGAAGCTTTCAAATCTGAAAGCTTCTTTTGTTATATTATGATTGATTTTGATAAAAGTATCATTCATACTTTACCATTTTCATTTTTAATGTTTGATAAATTTGATATTCTTTTCATCAATCGTAATGAAATAAGCTCCCGGAACTAATTCTGCAATTCCAATCGCTTTACCTGGCTGATACGTTCCTTTTCCAACCAATTTTCCGTCTATAGCATGAATTGTAAAATCAACAGCTTTGTTAATACCTTTCAGATTAATCTCATTTTTTGCAGGGTTCGGATACAAACCAAAACCTTCTTTCTCAACAGAAGAAACACTCAACGTATTATCCTGAGTCACTGTAGAGTTTTTCTCAATAATCTGGTAATCATAATTAAACTGAACACTTGCTATCGGGAATGTTACCGACTGTAAAAAGCTTTGATTATTGGATGTATTATTAAGAACAAAATAAGCAGTCTGACCTGCAGTTCCTGTCACTTTAATAGGTAGAGGCATTTCAAAAAAGCTAACATTAGCACTACTTTGCGTCTGAGAAACTTTAAATAAAGCCTGATTTCCGCCCTGCATCCATTTTATGGTATAAGTAGGATATCCTTCGCCATATACCCAGTCATTGAAAAACTCTGTAAAGTCTGTTCCGGTAGACTGAAGCAAAGAAGCATTAAAATCAGCAGTACGAGCATAGCTGTAGGCAAGGTTCGGTCTTGCATGATAGTCTTTAAGTGCCTGGTAAAATGCAGCGTCACCTAAAATCCACTTCAGCATTCTCAATACATATCCTCCTTTAGCATAAGACAATCTGCTGTCAAATATTCTGTTGATGCTTGAAAGGCCGGAATCCGGTACATACACAGTTCCTGTTGTACTTGCGGTAATGTAGTTAGACTGACCTTGTAAGTAATTCAAAAATTCTGTGTTGGTCATCAATAGTTTTTCATTGGCAAGATGCTCTCCAAAAGTTGCAAAACCTTCATTCAGCCAGATATCATTCCATGCGCCACAGGTTACTTTATCTCCAAACCACTGGTGAGTAAGCTCATGGGCAATCAACTGCTTGCTCCATCCACCCATGGAAGACATGGTCTGATGCTCCATTCCTCCACCATACATGAATTCCATGTGACCGTATTTTTCATTACGGAAAGGATAAGTTCCAAAATAGGTTTCAAAAGTATCCATTACCTGCTTTGTCCAGTTAATATTCGCAATGCTTGTTGGATTTGAATTCGTGGACGGATAGATATAGTTCACAAAAGGAAACGGAGGATTTCCAATGGTATCAGTAAGTTTAACAAAATTTGTAATCGACAGTGCGATCAGATAAGCCGGCGTAGGATACATTGTTCTCCAGAAAGTAAGCTTCGTACTTCCTGTAGGAAAAGTTTCAGACATCAGCTTTCCATTGGCGGCTACACTATAATTGGATGGCGTTGTAATTTTAAAATCAAATCTTTCAATTTTATCATTTAAACTCTGCTTGGTAGGAAACCAGTCCTGTGCCCCATAAGGTTCATTCAAAGTAGAAAGTACCGGAGTTCCGCTTTGAAGAGCAGTTTTGAAAGCATCATTGCTTGTAGATGGTGCACCTGCATAATAAATGGTAAGAGAGTCTAGTGTATTGGCTGGAATGGAAGCCGGAAAATCAATTTTCAGTTCTTTTGAAGGAAGCTGCTGAAAGCTTGTAATGTTAGTTCCATGATACTTCACCTGAGAAACCGTTAAAGAATTGGAAAGATCAAAATAAATACTTCCCATATTTTGGTTAGGCTTAAAGTGAGAAGTCACTGATCCGGAGATGTTATATACCGCAGGATCCAGGCTCACATCCATTCTCTGATACTGCAAGTCGTAATTCAGCGTATTGGGATTCGTATTCCCGATGTTCATTTTTTGAGTGAAGGATTTTTTCTCTTTTTCGATGAGTCCCTTCATATCAATGTTTTGTTCTTGCTTCTGGCTATAGAACTGTTGGGAAAATAGAAATCCCAACACCAAAAGGTACAATTTTGTCATGTTTAGAAAAATTTAATCAAATATAAAAAAAACCTTTTAATCAATGATTAAAAGGCTGTTATAATATATAAAATAAAAAATTTTTAAAGATCTAATGCAGGTTCAAGAATCTTCTCCATTCTTTTCTTCACCATATCTACCGATCCGGAATAGTTATTCACCATTAAAGAGAAAACCAATGTTTTTCCTGAATTGGTCTTCAGATAACCAGCTAATGTTTTCACTTTATTCAGTGTTCCTGTTTTAGCAAAAACCTGTCCGTTTCCTCCCATATTGAACATTCTTTTTAAAGTTCCGGATTGTCCTCCGATGGGTAAAGAAGTCAGATAAGATCTGTAGTATTTCTGATCCATCAGAGAAGTAAGAAACTTCACCTGAGAAATTGGCGTTACATTATTGCTTCTTGACAGTCCGCTTCCATCCATATAATTAAGGCCAATCATATCAAAACCGGCATCTTTCAGGTGATTAGTCACCACCATTCTTCCGGATTCTGAAGTCTGATCACCCATTTTCTGATATCCTACCGTTTTCAGCAAAGCTTCTGCCAATGAATTGTCACTGTGCTGATTGGTATAATAAATAATATCATTTAAAGTCGGGGACTTATACGCTGAAAGCATTTTTCTGTTTTCTGGTGCTGCATCTGTCATTTTCGGAGTTACTTTTCCGGTAACAGGAATTCCGCTTTTTACCAATGTTGTTCTGAAAGAGTTGGCAAGATAAGCCGGAGCATCAGGAAGTTTGGTTGTTAAAGCTCCGTTTCCTTCGTATTTATCAGCATATACCATCTGATGGTTGTAAGGAGAAACGTAGAAAAATTTCTTTTCTGTAGAGAAACCTCCTTTTTTAACAATCAGTTTTTCGTTGGCAGGGTTGATATCGCGGGTACTTCCTGCAGGCAGATAATAATTATTGTTTTCCAACCATACAACATTTTCCGGAAGCACTGAAATATTGCCTTTGAAAAGCGCTGTCTGAATGATAATATCACCATTTACCTTTTTGATTCCCTCTCTTGAAATACCGCCTACGAAATCTGAAATAATATCTCGATAAGATGCTGCACCAGCTTTGTTAGTTCCCAAAGAAGGGTCACCGCTTCCTATCACATAAAGATTTCCATTCAACACTCCATTTTCGTCTATCGTTCCTGAGTACTCCAGCTGAGTCATCCAACGGTAATTTTCACCCAGCATGTTTAATGCCGTTTCCGTTGTAAGCAACTTTGTAGTAGAAGCAGGTACTAAAGGAGTATTTTCGTTATACGAAGAGATTACCTTCTTCGTTTTCGGATCATACACTACGAATCCCCAGGTTGCATTTTTCAGCACAGGATCCGCCATCATTGTGTTTACATTAATGTCTACAAGTTCTTTTGCTGACAAAACAGTTTTCTCCACCATCGTACTAACGGGTGACGGCAGGTTTAAGCTGCTTTTCTGATTGTCATAATTCTGAGAATAAAGAACGGTAGAAACGGTAGATTGAGCCAGGAAAAGACCAGAAGCCAACACCGCCGCACTTGAAATATATTTTCTGAAATTTACCATCTATCTTCTTTTTGTTCTATAGTTTTGACTCTATAAAAAATGACAGGTTAAATCATCCAGTACAAGAGCCAAACACTTAATCAACGTCCAAAAGTAGAAATTATTGTCATATAACGGGCCACCGACCCGTTATAAAAGAGTCTAAAGTTTGTTAAAAATTGTTAAAAATCAACAAAAACATCTTTTTTAATGCTTTGATATGCAGTGATTTCATCAAATTCTTTCAAACTTATCAAAACCATGTTTTTGAATTTCTCATAGTTTTTCCCACGGGGAAGTTTAAGCATAATCTGAAACTGATAGAGATTATTCAGTCTTGCAATCTGAGCTCTTTCAGGTCCTAAAACACAATCTTCAGGAAGATATTTTCTGAGGATAGAACCCAGAAAGCGGGATGCACGGTCTGCTTTATCCTCTCTTCTGTGTTTCATTTCAATCATAATCAGCTTGGTGAAAGGCGGATAATGGAATTTCTGACGCTCTGTAAGGATATATTTATAGATCTTGGCAGGGTTGTTCATCTTGATCAGCTGAAATACGGAATGATCAGGATTAAAGGTCTGAATAAGGATTCTCCCTTTTCCGGACACTCTTCCAGCCCTTCCCGAAACCTGGGTGATCAGTTGATATGCTCTTTCTTCCGCTCTGAAATCCTGTACATATAATAAAGAATCCGCTTTAGGAATCGTCACCAGTTCGATATGATCAAAATCCAGTCCTTTTGAAATCATCTGTGTTCCTACAATAATGTCAGTTTCTCCATCTTCAATTTTCTCGTACAGCTTTTCGTAAGCGAATTTTTTACGCATGGAATCTACATCCATTCTATCCACCTCATTTTCAGGGAAAAGTTTGGTAACTTCTTCATGAATCTGCTCTACACCGACTCCTCTTTCGTTCAGCTTTTCAGAATTACATTTCGGGCAGGTTTTAGGTTTTGAAGCTCTTTGTCCGCAGTAATGGCACTTCATTTCATTGGCGGCTTTGTGATAAGTCATTACCACATCACAATTGGAACAGTAGTTCACATACCCACAGCTTTCACATTCTATGACATTGGAATAGCCACGACGATTATGAAGAACAATTGCCTGATTTTTTTCATCCACCGTTTTCTTAATCTCTTCGATAAGTTTCAAAGAGAAATTTCCTGAGACCTTTTTAGATTCCTGGGCTTCTTTGAAATTAATGAGTTCATATTCCGGCAGATTGACATTCCCGAATCTTTCATTCAGGAAAACATATTTCATTTTATCTTTTCGGGCTCTGTAATAACTCTCAACAGAAGGTGTTGCTGATCCTAAAATCACTCCTGCCTGGTACAATCCACCCAACACCAAAGAGGCATCTTTCGCATTAAAATAAGGAGAAACTTCTCTCGGTCTGTATGCAGAATCGTGTTCTTCATCTACAACAATAAGTCCGAGATTCTGATAAGGTAAAAATAATGCATTACGCGTTCCGATCAGAATACGGATATCGTTCTGCCTGATTCTTCTCCAGACTTCTACCCTTTCAAAATCGGTCAGCTTCTGATGATAAAAACCGAGCTGTCTGCCATATTTTTTTTCTAACCTTTGAGTAATCTGTTTCGTAAGAGATATTTCCGGAAGCAAAAACAGAACATTTTTTCCTTCTTTGATACATTCATCAATTTTCTCTAAATAAATATGAGTTTTTCCCGATGAAGTAACTCCATGAAGCAAAACATTTTTTCTTTCTTCAAAAGCCTCATCAATTTCAGATTTTGCTGTTTTCTGCTGTTCGGAAAGTTCTTCAAGTTCCTCAATTTCTCCTTCATAGCTTTCTATTCTGTCTTTCTGCATGTAGTATTCCTCTACAAGACCTTTATCTGCCAAAGGTTTGAAGTGTGAACTTCCGAAATAACCGTCTTCAAACAATTCAGATTTTTTAATGGGAGCATCCGGATTTTCAGTCTGTTTTTCTAAAATAAGAAGGAAAAGATCTTTCTGTTTTTGTGCTCTGTTCAATTTTAAAAGAATATCCGTAAGATTTTGATTGGCCAAAACCTCATCATTAATTCTTACGTAAGCCACTTCTTTGGCTTTGTACTTTTCAGCAATTTTCTCATCAATTTCAATATACTGAAGATCAATAAGCGAATTGATGGTTTTGATGATATCTTTTTTAGGAATAAAAGCTTCAATATCCGTCAGATTGATCAGTTGTCGAACTTCCAGGGCCTGAACCAGATACATTTCGTTAACATCCAGGTTTTCAAAATCTATGATGGCTCCTGGTTTTAATTTTAAATAGGTTTCACTTTCCAGTTTTAAAGAAGAAGGAAACGAAAACCTGTAAATCTCTCCAAGGCTGCACAAATAGTATTCTGAAAGCCAGTTCCAGAAATCAATCTGTTCCTGAGGAAGAATCGGCTGATCATCCAGCATGCTGATGACTTCCTTGGCTACAAAGTTTTCCGGTGCATTATCATGAAGCTCAAATACGATTCCCGTATAGATCTTTTTTCCACCAAACGGTACCAGAACACGCATTCCTGGTTGGATTTCAGACATCATTTCCTCAGGAACTTTATAGGTGAAAGATCCTTTGAGGTTTAGGGGTAAAACAATTTGAGCGTACTGCAAGGGAAATATTTAAAATGTAAAATTAGATTTTTCCTGAGAGAACTGCAACTTTACAGAAATTCTTTCATACTATTTAACAGAACTGGAAACTAAAGCTGTTGTATGTTTTTATTTCCTCTTTTGTCCATTCCGTAGGAATCTAAACAATCAGATGTTTTAAAGTCTGCTATTTCATTAATTTATTGATCAATAAGAATGATATGATAGGCTGGATTCCTGCGGAATGACAAAGCGTGTGGATAAAAGAACTTTACAGAAATTCTTTCGCGTTCCTGTAATAGACCCTGAAATCCAATTTAGAAAAAATATCCAATAGAAACGGACTTTAGTCCGTTTGATAGAAGTAAATTTTTAATCGGCTTTCGCCAAAACTTAAAACTGAATATTCTATCATAATCGTCTTTTTAATCTGATTTTCAATCCGGTAGCAGAATTCTTGCGGAATGACAAACTGTACGGATAAACTTTGACAATAAATATTCTACTCTCTGTAAATTGAGTGTAAGTTTAGGCTAAAGCCAAAGGAATTTAAATCATTTAATTAAATGGGCTAAAGCCCATTTCTATTGAATAAGATTGGACTTATTCTCTTTATATTTTAAATTTTGGAGACAGGATTACTGCGGAATGACAGACTGGATGGATACGCTTGGGGAGTGAACAATCTGCTTAATCAGCAAAATATGCGAGAGATCATATTCAATAGAGACGGGCTTTAGCCCGTTTAATAAAAAATTAAAATTTCAATCGGCTTTAGCTAAAACCTGGATTAAACACAATGTCCGCAAAAGATTAGATGAATCGTTTTAATTCGGTCGCAAGGGCGCTCCACTCAGCAAAGATATCCCTCCATATTCATATTAATAAACGATGGCTTATCATTAAAAAAGAAGTTCTGTCATCTCATACCAGAATGCAGAGGTAAAAAATCCTACAATAATACTGACTCCGATGATCAGGTTGGTCAGTTTTGTATTCAGCCGGAACTGTTCTGCAATGATACTTGAAGTAACCAATGTTGGCATGGCTGCTTCAAATACTGTAATTTTAGCTACATCTCCTTTTATTCCGAATAACAGATCCATACCCAATACTATTGCTGGTGCCAGAATCAATTTATAAAGCATCGACATAGACATTTGGGGAATCAGTTTTTTCCATCCATTGAATTTCAGCTGTAATCCGACTGAAAATAAAGCTAAGGGGCTTACTGTAGCGGCCAGTTTATCAAAGAAAGGTTCTGCAACGGTAAAGTCAATGAACCTCGACAATACCAAAGCTGAAATACATCCTATTAACGGAGGGAATGTGACCAATCTTTTTAAAATGAATATGGCACTTACTTTTCCTGATTTACTTCCTCCTTTTACTGCTGCAATAATTCCGAGGGTGGAAAGCGCAAAAAACATGGTCTGGTCACAAATAATGGCAATGCTTAAAAGCCCTTCGCCATAAAAAGCACTGATTAAGGGAAATCCGATGAATGAAGTATTACTGTATCCGCTTGCTAATTCCAAAGTACTTCTGGACCGCCTTGAGTATCCCCTGCTCTTACTGTAAAACATCATAAAGAAAAAGCAGAACACAGAAACTAAAAATGTGGCTGCAATGGGGAACAGCATCTCTGTTGTCCATTTTACTTTAGGCAGATATTTAAACGAAACTGCCGGAAGAGCAAGATAAAGAATCCAGGTATTGATACCTTTATGGGCATCGGGGTGGATAGATTTTGTTGCTTTGAATATCATTCCTGCAATGATACACACTGCAATCAGAACAAAATTTACCATAACTATAAAGAAATATAATGCAAATTTACGGCTGATTTTTGAGTTGGAAGGGTAAAATTTATATTTTTTTCGGTAGAATTTCTAATGAATCTTTTCTGCTTTAAACCTTATAGGTTTCAAAAACCTATAAGGTTTGCAAAAGTTTTTTCAAAATAGATATTAATTCTTCATCACATCCCAAAGACTCATCACTTCAATTTTTTCCAAAGGTTTTGAAAGGGTAATTCTTTTTGAAGTTCCTGGCAAGAGATCAAAGAAATTATCACTGAAATGAGTATCTCCCACCAGATAAACATCTTTGGCTAAAATATCTGTTGATATTTCAATTTCAGTAGATGAAACTTTTCTGATTTTAATTTCCGGGTTTGACAGCTTTAAATCTTTAGGCTTATTAAAAAAGAACAATTTTTCAAATTTTGTGTCTTTTTCAGAACTGATTTTTAAAACAGCTTTAGACAAATCAAACTGGGCCAGTTCTGATTTACTGAGACTTCGTATTTTCTTACTTACATCAGCTTTTATATTTTCTGACTGATTGCTTTTCCAAAGTATTTTTCCTTTAAAATCAATGAGTTCAAACTTAATATCTGAATTAAATTCTTTCACAAGATCACTGATCAGATAAATATCATAACTTTTATCGGTTTCAGCAATTGATATCAACACAGGTTCAAAGCTTCTTTTCGCCTGATAATGGAAGGCTTTCCAGTTTCCGAGATAATCAATGGAAGACCATGAAACTACCGGCCAACAATCATTGAGCTGCCAATACAAGGTTCCCATATTATAGGGTTTTGCACGACGATGGGCTTCAATAGCGATCTGCATTCCTCTTGCCTGTAGCAACTGTGAAACATAATTGTACTGTACAAAATCTGTTGGAATTTTATAATCACGCTTCAGGTATTCATTAATGATATCCCAGCCGCGGGCATGTTTTTCATGTGCTTTGATAGTTGGATTCTGAAGACTTAAATCCGGAGTTCCTGAGAACATTGATTTTGTCGTTTCAAGAGTTGGTGTACCCTGAAAGCCATATTCAGACATAAAACGTCCCACTTTTTCGTTGTAAATTTCAAAAGGCTGCTCGCCCCACCAAACACCCCAATAATGGGAATCTCCTTCGGTAAGGCTTTCTTTGTGTCCCCAACCGATTGAGGGAGAACTTGGCCAATATATATTTTTATCCGATTTCAGATTTTCTGCCAATGCATTGGGAATTACCTCATGAAACAGCTTTTTATAATCTTTCCAAACCTGAAGTGAATCATTTTTTGAATATTTGAACTGTTTCTGATAGCCCCAATTGACAATCGCTTCGTCAATTTCATTATTTCCGCACCACAAAGCAATAGAAGGATGATTCTGAAGTCTGTTCACCTGATCTTTTACTTCTTCTTTTACATTGTTCAGAAATGTTTCATCTGCAGGATAAAAACTACCCGCAAACATAAAGTCCTGCCAGACCAGGATTCCGTTTTCATCGCAAGCTTTGTAAAACTCATCATCTTCATAGATTCCTCCACCCCAGATACGGATCATATTCATATTGGCAGCTTTGGTATCTTTGATCAGTTTCTGGTACTTTTCTTTGGACATTCTTGGTGAAAAACTATCTCCAGGAATCCAGTTGGTTCCTTTGATGTACAACGGCTGTCCATTGACTTTGAAATAGAATGATTTCCCCTTTCCGTCTTTTTCCTGAACCAATTCAACTGTTCTTAAGCCTATCCTGATATTTTTAACATCAATATCTTTCTGATCTTTAGATAGTTTTACTTCAAAATCATAGAGATTGGCTTCACCACGACCGTTAGGCTGCCAAAGTTTCATCCCACTTGTTTCATAAGGAATGGATATCGTGTTGATTCCTTTTTTTAAAGATATTTTTTGGTGAATTTTATTAAGATCCAAGGTATAATTTCCAGCGTTTTGAGCTTCAATTTCTACATCAAAATGTAAATCAGAAGAAGTATCGGAAGTTCTTTTCTGAATATCCTTAACAGTTATAATTCTAGCGTTATTCCAGAATTCTAATTGTACATCTTTCCAAATTCCAGCCGTAACCAATCTTGGTCCCCAATCCCATCCAAACTGATATTGTGCTTTCCTCACAAAACTTCTTGGTGATTCCGGTAGGGTGAACGGAACTTTTTTCGCTAATTCTTTTCCTGTATTGACAGCGGATTTAAACTTAATCTGAACTGTATTTTTTCCTGTTTTCAGATATGGCTTCACCGGAATATTCCATTTACGGAACATGTTGTCGGTTTTCTTTAACAGCTTTCCGTTAAGATAAATTTCTGAGAATGTATCCAGTCCGTGAAAAACAAGATCGATATTATCATTCTTTAATTCCTGGGTGGAAACAGTAAATACGGTCTGATAATCCCAGTCATCATTTTCTATCCATTGTACTTTCTTTTCATTTTCATCTTGATAAGGATCAGGAATCACCTTGCTATTCATTAAATCCAGATGAACAGTTCCCGGCACTTTCGCAGGAAGCCAGTTTTGATCTTTTGAGTTTCTGAACTGCCAGTTTTCAGAAGATAAATTTCTTTGGGAAAACTGTGCTGAAAGGATATTCTGTGTAAAAAGGAAAGCAAAAAGGATCGTTCTATTCATCAATAATTTTGTTTTGTATCTTAATATTCAATAGTTCTGTCATTCGAGGAACGAAGGAATCTCTACTTTGAAAATTTAGATTCCATGCTGCGCTTGGAATGACAAACTGAGCGCATATTATTCGTTTTATTTACTTTTCAACGCAACCACTTCATCCGCATTGGCAAAAGCTCCACCATCCGTAATTGCTGAAGAATGGAAGTATCCAGCATGGGTAACGGCTCTTATTCCTTCAATATTGGATGAGCGAAGCCCGCCTCCAACAAGGATTTCAATTCTTCCGTTGGAAAGTTCAACCAGTTTCTTAAGGTTTTCTTTTCCTTCAGATACATTCGGTTTCTGACCGGAAGTAAGAATGGTTGTAAAACCACATTCAATTACTTTTTCTAAAGATTCTTCCAGACTTGCAGCGCGGTCAAAGGCACGGTGAAAAGTACACGGAAGCGGTTTTGCCAATTCGACTAAAGCTTTATTCTGTTCTATATTAACCTCATCATTTTCATCCAGAATACCGAATACAAAACCATCTGCATGTAAAGATTTTAATTGAATCAAATCATTTTTCATCTGTTCAAATTCCGAATCCGAATAAGTGAAATCTCCACCTCTTGGACGGATCATCACAAAAATCGGGATCGTAATTTTTTCGCGAAGCTTCTTCATGGTTTCGAAATCCGGAGTGGTTCCACCTTCACTCAGTCCATCACATAATTCTATTCTGTCTGCCCCATTTTCAAAAGCAATGATTGCTGATTCAGGATTAAAACAAGCTATTTCTATTTTTGACATTGTATTATCTATTTGATTTTATTTTGGTTCATCCTGCAGTACATCTGCAATCAGAAAAGAACCGTTTTGTTTTACTACTTTGATCACAGAAGGATATTGAGCTTTGAAGCCACCATCTCTCAATACTACATTGAAGATATATTCATCCTTTGAAGACGACTTTAAATCGCAACTTTCCACTTCAATACTGTTCCAATCCTGGGCGGAGATAAGAAATCCTATGCCAACTCCAGCTTTACCGGTATCAAACTTAGACTTCCATTTATCCTGAAATTCTTTGTCGGTAAGGCTTCCATCTACATCCAGATCAACATTTGTTGCATCAGTTTTATAATCAAAATAATCTTTTGTTGTCATCTTCTGCATATTCTTTTCTTCATTTCCGATATCAGCTTTAAAGTAGTTCACAATGCTTGTCTTCAGCCATTTTTGGGCTTCTTCTACATCATTGGACTCATTATTCTGAACGGTTTTTTCTTCTGTCTGTTGTGGTTGGGGATCTATTTTAATTTCCTTCTTTTCTTCTTTGCAAGACATGATCAGAAGTAGAGAAGCGATAATCATTCTTTTCATATTTGTTTTATGTTTTGGCTAAAGCCAATTGGTATCTTTTATGGGTTTAAATGGGCTAAAGCCCATTCCTATTGAATTTATTTCAAGGCAAATTCTGGTTTTTCCAGGCGGTTTCCTTTCTGATCATAAACAGCAAAGTTGAATCCATCCTGAATACAGTAAGATCCATATTCTCCCTGCTTATTGATGGCAATAAAGCCTACCTGAATATCTTTTAGATTTTTGTTTCTTCGCTGATTGATTTTTACAATTCTTTCTACCGCTTCCTTACAAGCTTCCTGTGGATTTCTGCCTTGCCTCATCAACTCAACCACAAGATGTGTTCCTACCGTTCTGATCACCTCTTCACCATGACCTGTTGCGGTAGCAGCTCCTACTTCATTATCTACAAAAAGACCTGCTCCGATAATTGGGGAATCTCCTACTCTGCCATGCATTTTGAAAGCCATTCCGCTGGTTGTACAAGCACCAGAAAGGTTCCCTTGAGCGTCTAAAGCGATCATTCCTATCGTATCATGGTTTTCAATGTTGGCAATAGGTTTATATTGACTGGTTTTTAACCATTCTTTCCATTCTTTTTCTGATTCAGGAGTGAGAAGGTTCTCTTTTTTAAAACCTTGTGAAAGCGCAAACTGTAATGCTCCATCTCCTACCAACATCACGTGAGGTGTTTTTTCCATTACCGCTCTGGCAACAGAAATAGGATTTTTAACATGTTCCAGACAGGCTACAGAACCAATATTATAATTTTCATCCATAATGCAGGCATCCAGCGTTACTCTTCCATCTCTATCCGGACGGCCTCCGTATCCTACACTTCTTTCCTTTGGATCTAATTCTACAAGACGTACTCCTTTTTCTACTGCATCCAAAGCTTTCCCCCCTTTTCCAAGGATTGTCCATGCTTCTTCATTAGCTTTTAATCCGAAATTCCAGGTGGAGAGTACGATAGGTTTATTGATGATTTTTTTATTTTCAGGCAGATTTTGGGCCATCACATCTAAAGGATTAATGGTAAGTGCTGCTGTGGCAATTCCCAGTTTTTTAATAAAACTTCTTCGGTTATTGTTCATTGTAAGTAAGAATTATTTAATACAAAGCAAATATCTTAAAAAAATTCGTTGAAAGTCTAATGGCTTTTTCACTATTTTTTCTTTGCTATTTTTTATTATTTTTATAATGGTTATTTTAATTAGTATTTATGTTTAAAACATTTAGAAGAATGGATTGCTTTAAGGAATTATCGGATGAAGAAATCCAGGTCCTTTCAAGCATCAGTACTCCCAAACTTCTTCGGAAAAAAGAAAAACTTTTAGAGCCTGGTCAGCCATTTAACCATTTATTTATACTGACCAGCGGCCTTCTGAGATTTTTCTTTGACGATGAAAACGGAGTTGAAATCAATACTTTCCTGCCCTCGGAAAAAGAGGTTGCCTTTTTGGAAAGCCCGGAATCTTATTCCCCAGAAGGCGCGAAAAAGTATACTATACAGGCTGTCATTGATTCACAAATTTTTCTTTTTAATAAAGAGAAATTTGAACAGATTGCATTTCAGCATAAAGGAATTTACAATTTGTATTTAAAATCTTTAAAACAGATTATCAGCATCTTATCCGCACGCACAGAGCAGTTTTGCAAAAGTTCTCCGCTTTCCCGCTATGAAGAATTCCTGAGCAGCCATCCGTTTGTCTGTCAAAATGCAAACAGAAAGTATATTGCCAATTTTTTGGGTATTACCCCTAATTCTCTTTCCCGTATTACTGCCCGTGATGTTAAAAAAAAGAATCAAAGAAAAAAATAACTTAAGAATATTTTTAATTGTTTCGTTCAGTATAATTTTGTCCGGTCAAAAAATAGTTCCTCATCAATAAAAAACCAAATGAAAAAAAATATAATCATCTTCAAAGCATTACATCTTATAGAATAGTCTTTACATCTTAACAGGAGTAATATGTGATTATCCGGATTTTTATTCGGGTCTTAATCTGTATTTTCTTAAGTCAACATTTTATTACCATTTTATACCAATTTATGCAAAGAATAACCACCATTCTCTGCCTGTTATTAGCATGCAATTTTGTGCAGGCCTCTACAGGCAATGTTGAAGACAAAATAGCCGATGGAGCATCCTGGCTAATCTTACTTGTATTGCCTATTGCAGGGATTTATCTCTTCTGGAAAGTTCACATTTACCCGGAAAAAGTAGCGGAAAAGAAAAACCATCCCCAGCTGAACGCTATCAAAAGCATGTGCCTTCTTTCTCTGATCTTTGGCGGTCTTTTATGGCCGGTTGCCTTAATCTGGGCCAATTATGACTATGGAAACCAGACGACTCCTGAAAAAGAAACAGACAACACTGATTTACCTGAAGAAGAATTTAAACCCTTAGAAAATTAAAAAACATGCTGGAATTACTAGTTGCAATATATGCCGGAATATGCTGGCTGCTTATAAAAAAATTAAAACTGATCCCGTGGACATTCACTACACAGGTAATCGTATATTCATTGCCGATCTTCGGATCTATCGCTTTGATATTAAGTTTAAATTATTATTGCCCCATTACCTCTGATGTAAAGGTAGGAAACAGAAGTGTGGATATTACTACACAGGTTTTAGGTAAGGTGAAGAAAGTATATGTGAGCACCAACCAGGAAGTAAAAAAGGGAGATACTCTATTTGTGCTTGACAGAGAGCCTTATTTACAGGAAATTAAATCCCTGGAAGCTAAGCTGAGCAGCATGAAAGCCACTGTGCATTCCTATGATGCAGATATTTCGGCTTCCAGAAAAAATATTTCTGCATTACAGTCACAGCTTGATCTTGCCAATAAAAGAGTAACTCAATATCAAGAACTTGTACAGGCAGGAGCAGCCAACAAATTTGATCTTGAACAGGCAATAACCAATGTACGTGATCTACAATCCAGAATCAGTGCTGCACAATCACAACAACAGTCTTTGGAAACAAAGTCCAATGCTTCTTATGGTGGAGAAAATTCATCAGTATCTGAGATTCAGGCTAAGCTGGAGCAGGCAAAATGGAATCTTTCCCAGACCATTGTTTTGGCTCCTACAGACGGTGTGATCCCCAATGTTCAGCTGAATGAAGGAGCTATTATGGCCCCATTCAAATCTGCATTTGTTCTGATTCAGAAACAGCAGTCAGTCATTGGATTTTTTGCTCAGAACGAGCTTGAATCTGTAAAAAATGGAAATGAAGTAGAGCTTGCTCTTAAAACAGAACCGGGAAAAGTAGTAAAGGCCAAACTTGAATATGTAATTGATGCTACAAGCCAGGGAATCATGAATAATGCAGGAGGAATGCTGGGCGGAAATGGTTCTACGGCAGGACTTCCTGATACCGCAAGACAATTACCTGAGACCGATGGAAAACTTATTGCCAAGTTTGTCCTGGAAGATAACCAGAAACAGCTTACAGTAGGAGCAAGAGGAACGGCTGTGATCTATTCTGATCATATTAAACCTCTTCATCTTATCAGAAAAGTAATGGTACGAATCAACAGTAAAATCAACTTCCTGATTCCTAAACTTCATTAACATGTATAAAAAGTTAGTTTTATTGAGCGTGCTCGCTGTAAGCTTAAGCTCATGCATCGGTTATAAAGAAGCTACGAAGGAAAATATAAATGAGCTGAAAGAAAAAAGTGAAATTGCTTCTCATATACAAATTCCGGATGACTGGATTTTTGACAGAAAAGCAAATTCAAAATCAATTTCCTATGACTGGATCAATGATCTTAAGACCTCTCAACTGGAAGCCCTTATTAATGAAGGAATGTCATATAATGCGGATCTGATTATTGCCAGAGAAAAGCTTAACCAGATTGAGCTGGCAATGGAAATTGCAGGAAGCGACCTTTATCCAACCGTAAGTGCTGTTGCCAATACTTCCAATAATTTGGTGAGTGGCAGCCAGATTCAGCGTCTTGCATTAAAAGCCAATTGGGAAATTGATCTTTGGGGTAAAAATAAATCTTCACAGATGGCAAGTACCAGCAGCTATTTTTCTGCAAAACATCAGAATACACTACTGCATCAATCTATTGCCGGGATGATTGCCAAAGCCTATTTTCTGAATATTGCAGGAAACATTCAGGAAGATAAAGTTGAAAGTTATATTCAGAAGTCTAAAGATCTTGAAAAGCTCTATATCATTCAAAAGAAAGTAGGAACGGCCAATGCTCTGGATATTTCCAATATCTCTGCAGAAATTATTTCCCTGCAGGGCTATCTTGAGAAGATTAAAAATGCCAATACACAGTCCAGAAGATCTCTGGAGCTTCTTACCGGGAAATACCCGGCGGGAAAACTGATGACCCAAAACTCTTTTACCCCCATAAAAAGTAGTATTCCTGAATCTTTCCCTCTTGAACTTCTGGAGGACAGATCAGACATACAGGCCAGTCATTTTCAGATTGAAAAAGCTTTTTATGAAGTACAGGAGGCTAAAGCAGCAAGACTTCCTTCACTGAGTATAAGTTCTTCTCTTGGGAGTGCCGGAAGTAATGTAGAATCTATTAATTCTTTATTTTCCAATCCTTTAATAAAAGTGGGCGGAGGATTAGTTTCTCCTCTATTCAATGGTGGAAAGCTTAAAAAGAATGTGGAAGTAAAAAATTCCCAACAGAAACAGGTTGTTGAAGAATATTCTAAAGCTGTTCTGAATGCATTGAACGAAGTGGAATCTTCTTTAGCGAATCTCCGTTCCATTGAAAAGCAGATGATTTATACGACTAACGCTGTCAATGAGCTGAAAAATAATATTACACTCACTGAGAAACAAATAAAGGTAGGTACCAACAACAGTTTTGTACTGATCCGTAAACAAAGAGACCTTTTGAAAAATGAAATGAACCTCATCAATCTGGAACTTCAGTACAGAATAGAGCGCATAAATCTTTATATGGCTTTAGGTGCGGAGAACTTCATTTATTCATAATTTTATACTTGGAGAGACTGCAGATTTTTTCTGCAGTCTTTTTTATAAAGTATTAATGAGGTAGCTTATCTCTGAAATATCCATATACCCATGTTCCGGCAATGGCACTCAACAAGGTGACGGATACAGCTAAAGCTCCTGTTCCAATCTGAGCAAAAAGAGGTCCGGGGCAGGCTCCCGTAATCGCCCATCCAAAACCAAATATCAATCCGCCATAGATCTGACCTTTGTTAAACTTTTTAGGTGTCAGGGTGATAGGTTCTCCATCAATTGTTTTTATCTTAATTTTTTTAATCAGCCACACTGAAATCATTCCTACCAAAACAGCGCTTCCAATGATTCCGTACATATGGAAAGACTGCAGACGGAACATTTCCTGTATTCGGAACCAGCTGATCACTTCTGCTTTCACAAAAATAATTCCGAAAATAATCCCTGCAATGAGGTATTTCAGATTGTGATACCATTTATGTGTAAAGGTACTTTCGTTCACACAAAAAGCATTCTGATGATGTATATTCTGTTCTTTTTCTTTTATCATGATCTAAACTTTTCTTTTCAATTATATTTATAGGGAAAGAATGATAGGCAGAATCATATTCGCCATTAAAAAACCACCAATCATAAAACAGACTGTTGCCACCAAAGAAGGCCACTGTAAGTTAGAAAGTCCCATGATTGCATGTCCGCTGGTGCATCCTCCTGCGTATCTTGTTCCGAAACCAACCAAAAATCCACCCACTACCATCATAATAAATCCTCTCAGGGTCAACAGGCTTTCGAAATTCATCAGCTCTAAAGGAACCAGATTGCTGTAGTCTGTAATTCCATATCCTGCCAATTCTGCTTTCAGATCAGGATTCACTGTTATGTCATTGGGGTTCACCAGAAGATGGGCAGCAATCATCCCTCCAAAGAAGATTCCCAGTACAAAAAATAGATTCCAGGCTTCTTTTTTCCAGTTGTATTTGAAAAAATTAACATTGGCAGGAATACAGGCTGCACAGATATGTCTTAATGAGGAACTGATTCCAAAGGATTTATTTCCCATAATCAATAAAGCAGGAACGGTAAGCCCGATCAATGGTCCGGCAACATACCACGGCCAGGGTTCTTTTATAATCTCCAACATCTTTTTTATTTTTTAATCTAATGTATTTAAAATTTTAGTCTGACACACAAAATCACTTTTAGGAATCTCTGTAGAGCTAATGGCTTTAAAACCTCCTTCAATTTCTGAAAAGTTTCTGTATCCTCTTGCCTGAAGAATGCTTGCTGCCATTGTACTTCTGTAACCGCTACCACAATGCATGTAGAAATGTTCAGTTGGTTCTATCTTATGAATCCATTCGTTGATATAGGCCAAAGGTTTGCTGTAAGCTTCATGAATATGTTCTGCGTTGTATTCACTTTCTTTTCTTATATCAATAATTTTTGCTTCTTTTTCTTTGATTTCGGATTCAAACTGTTCAGCCGAAATACGGTTGACAACATCGATTTCTTTTCCGCTCTTTTTCCAGGTTTCGAAACCTCCATCCAAAAATCCTAAGATGTGATCAAATCCTACTCTACTCAATCGGGTTACAGCTTCTTCTTCTGTTCCTTTTTCGGTTACCAGCAGAATAGGTTGGCTGACATCTGCAATTAATGCGCCTACCCAAGGAGCAAAATCACCATCTAATCCTATATTGATAGACTGTGGGATAAAACCTATGGCAAATTCATGATTGTTTCTTACATCTAAAATCAAAGCTCCTGAAACTTCAGCAATTTCTTCAAACTGTTCAGAGGCAAGAGCATGCAACCCTTTTGAAAGAACCTCATCAAAACTGCTGTACCCTTTTTTATTCATCATCACATTCATCCCGAAGTAAGCTGGCGGAGGCAAAAGCCCATCTGTTACTTCTTGTATAAAACTCTGTTTATCCTTTTGATTCAAGGCATAATTGGTTCTTTTTTGATTTCCCAATGTATCTACTGTTTCTTTCTGCATATTTTTACCGCAGGCTGAACCGGCTCCATGAGCGGGATAAACCGTAATATCATCTTGTAAAGGCAGAATTTTATGATACAAACTATCATATAAAAGGCCTGCCAGTTCTTCCTGAGTCATATTTGCTCCTTTCTGTGCCAGATCAGGGCGGCCCACATCCCCAAGGAATAAGGTGTCACCGCTAAAAAGAGCCTTTTCATTACCATTTTCGTCAATCAATACATAACATGCACTTTCAAGAGTGTGTCCTGGTGTATGAAGAACTTTAATTTTAATATCTCCCAGTTCAAATATCTGTTCATCTTCTGCAATAACGGCTTCAAACTCGGGATTGGCTGTCGGTCCATAAATAATTGGAGCTCCGGTTTTATGGCTTAAATCCAGATGTCCGCTGACAAAATCTGCATGAAAATGGGTTTCAAAGATGTATTTCAATTCTACTCCATCTTCTTTCAGTCTGTTGATATAAGGCTGTGTTTCTCTTAAAGGATCAATAATTGCGGCTTCTCCCGCTGAGGTAATATAGTAAGCGCCCTGTGCAAGACATCCTGTGTAAATCTGTTCTATTTTCATTGTATTTTATTTTGATTTATTATCTGATACAAATTTCCATCTTTCCTTTTTCCTGTACAGCTACTTTTGTTACATAAGAAAATTAAAGGAATATTTCTCTCATGATGATATAAATACCCATTACCAGAATAAACCATCCGAATGCAGGTTTCAGTTTCTTACCGTCTATCTTTTTTGATAATTGTGATCCGATTATAATCCCGGCAACAGCAATAGCTGTGATAGAAACCAGCAGTTTCCAATCTATTGCCACATGGTTTACAGTGGAAGCAAAACCGATCAGAGAATTGATAGAAATGATAGCTAATGACGTTCCTATCGCTATCTTCATTGGAATTTTTAACAGGTTAACCAATGCCGGAATGATCATAAAACCGCCTCCTGCTCCTACCAATCCAGTTAAAACACCTACTATTGAGCCCTGCCCTGCTGCCAGCAAAGTATGATTCTTATTTGCCGTGTTTTCTGAAAGTTCTTCTGAAGAATTGTTTTTTATCATTTTATAAGAAGCCAGAATCATTAAACCTGCAAAAATCAGTAGTAAAAAAATATTTTTGGTAACCGTAAAGTTCTGTATCTGGAATACGTTTTCAGGAATTAAAGGAAGAAGATATATTCTGGTCAGAAAGATGGAAATGACCGAAGGAAGTCCGAATACGAATGCCATTTTAAAATTAACCAATCCTTTTTTAAAATAAGACACAGAGCCTACGAGACTGCTAATTCCTACTACAAAGAGAGAATATTCCGTTGCCAGAAAAGCATCGATTCCAAAGAGATAAACAAGTACGGGAACAGTGAGAATACTTCCTCCACCTCCTATTAAACCGAGAGAAACTCCTATTAAAACTGCGGCTGCATATCCTATAATTTCCATTTTTATTCAACTAATTCTAATGCAAAAATGGGAATGTGGGAAGAAAGCTACAGCTACTTTTGTTACATAAGGAGATTTTTTAACACGAATGAACACTAATGGTTTCACAAAGGACACAAAGAAGTTAGAGTAATTCCTCTTCTTTGAGATTGCTTTACCTTCGGTTCGCAATGATTTTGACCACCCCGTCAAAAATTCTTTGAATTTTTGCCACCCCTCCAAAGGAGGGGAATATGAGTACCTTTGATTAAATGGAAGGAGAACTTACGAGTTCAGGGGTTTTAGAAGGATAATTTTGTTTCTGCCCAGTTTAAGCCTTCCGTCTTCTTCAAGTTGTTTCAGGAGTCTTGATACCACTACCCTTGCAGTTCCCAATTCATTAGCAAGTTGTTCATGGGTCGTGTGAATGGTTTCAGAGCCGGTGAGTTCAGATTTTTTCTGCAATAGATTGAGAAGTCTTTCGTCTACTTTTTTGAAAGCAATGGCATTGATTATATCTAATAGTTCTTCAAACCTTTTATGGTACAGTCTGAAGATATAATCCAGCCATTCCGGATGTTCTTTAATGAATAAAGATACCTTATCTACAGGAAGAAAAAGAATTTCAGCATCTTCTTCAATTTCGGCTCTGACAATGCTTTTTTCATTGTGCATTCCGCCCAGAAAAGACATGATACAGCTTTCTCCGGCTTTGATGTAGTACAGTAAAATTTCACGCCCATCTTCTTCCGTTCTGATCACTTTCAGCATTCCTTTCATCACGATAGGAATAGAACGAATGGAAGCATTTTCATCTAATATAATATCACCTTCATGGTATTTTTTTGTTGTACCATACTGATACAGCTTTTCTACCAATTCTGGTGATGATGAAAATTCGGAAGAAAGTACGGTGTCGTCCTGCATTTTTTATTCTAATTTACGCCAATTTCATCAACAAACAACCATGCTTTGGAATCTGCTCCCGGATTTCCGGCCGGAATAATACCAGCATTTTCAATAGTTACTTTCAGGTATTTAGCATTCTGCGCCCCAACATTCAGTTTGATTTTTCCAGTGGCATTTTTAATTTCTGCTGTCCCGATTTCTTTGATCAGTTTAAAATTTGTGTTATCATCAGAAACATAAATCTTTGCAGATTTAGCCAGATGAATCCAGCTTCCTTTATTTTCGAGGGTATTGAAATACACTTCTGTAAAGGCTGTTTTTTGTCCAAAATCTATTGTTGCCACAACATCTTTTCCCTGGAAGCCCAGCCATGTTTTACCTAATTGTTTTACATTTCCGATAATACCGTCTACTAAAGTGAAAGCTCCTCCAAAAGAATAGTTTTCGCTAGGTTGCTGTTCTAAAGTTATCTTTTTTCCGGTAGTCTTTGAAATGGTAAATTGCTGTGTAGACACGGCACTTTTCAACTGTCCCTCTTCAAAATAAGCTGATTTAATGGTTAAAGAATTAGGAATCTCAACTGCCGTCTGATACGTTTTAGAATTGATGGAAGGGTTTGTTCCGTCAAGCGTATATCGGATACCGTTTGAATTCTGTGATGTTGACAGTTCATAAGCAATTCCGTTATTGGAAGGAATTACTTTTCCGGTGATGTTATAAATGCTTTTGGCATAGTTAACCTTCATACCATCCAGAACTTTAAACTGATTGATCACTCTGTTTTCAAATTCTTTATAGTTTTTAGGATCTGATGTACCCCATCCTACTTCAGAAAGAGCCATTAATCTTGGGAAAATCATGTACTGTACCTGCTTAAAATCTAAAATATATTCTGTCCACAGATTAGCCTGAACTCCCATGATGTACTTGGCCTGCTCTGCATTCAGTTCGGAAGGAATAGGATCATAAGAGTATACTTTTTCTAACGGTGTAAATCCTCCAAAAGCATTAGGTTCAGACTGTGGATCTCCCTGATAATGGTCAAAATAACAGTATGCTCCTGGTGTCATTACGGCAAAGTGCTTTGATTTTGCAGCTTCAATACCTCCATTCACGCCCGTCCAACTCATTACAGCGGCATTCGGAGCTAGCCCACCTTCTAAAATTTCATCCCATCCGATAATTTTCCGGCCTTTGCTGTTGACATATTTTTCAATCCGATGAATAAAGTAGCTTTGTAAGCCATGTTCATCTTTTAAATTATTTTTCTTAATCAGTTCCTGGCAGTGTGCACATTCCTTCCATCTTGTTTTCGGGCACTCATCACCGCCAATATGAATGTATTGGGAAGGGAATAATTTGATTACCTCATCCAAAACGTTTTCCAGAAAGGTAAAGGTTTCATCTTTCGGGCAGAAAACATCATCAAAAACGCCCCATTTTGTAGCAGGTTCAAAAGGTCCTTTGGTACATGCCAGTTCAGGATATGCAGACAGTGCAGCCAAAGCATGCCCAGGCATTTCAATTTCAGGGACCACAGTAATGTGTCTGTCCTGAGCATATTTTACAACTTCCTTTATTTGTTCCTGTGTATAGAAATAAGGGCCGTAAGGTTTTCCGTCAAACGTATTGTCAACATAAGCTCCGATCATTGATTCTTTCCGTTTTGATCCGATCTGAGTAAGTTTAGGATATTTTTTAATTTCAATTCTCCAACCCTGATCATCGGTTAAATGCCAATGGAAAGTGTTCAGTTTATACATCGCCAGATAATCGATATACTGCTTCACCTCATCAACAGTGAAAAAATGACGGCATACATCCAAATGCATTCCTCTCCATGCAAATTTCGGCTGATCTTCGATTTTCATTGCCGGAATTTTCTTTCCAACTTTATACTGTTCAATAATCTGAATCAAAGTTTGAAGAGCCAGAAAATACCCTTGTTTCGTATAGGACTTAATATGAATTTGATTTGGAGAAATTTCTATTGAATAATATTCTTTTTTCTGCTGAGTCTCTGTTTCCGAAGGTGAAGGAATTACAGAGTTTGTTAAATGAATTCCATCACCTTTCTGAGCATATTGAAATTCTAACTGAGAACCAATCCTTTTTTTGAAATATTCTGTTTCCTCTTTTGGCAGGTTACCGCTTAGTACGAACGTTTTGGGGATTACAAATTCCCCCTGTAAAAGTTGAACTTTTTGAGGATAAGGGATTAGGTTTAATTTATTTTGAGCAAAAATCACGTTTGAAATCAATACAAAAAGTACTAAAAAAGTCCGTATCATTGGATGTGGTTAAGGTTTGAGCTAAGATAATTATTTTTCAAAACTCTTTGAACCTTTTTTAAAAGCAAAATGTAAACATTTTAAATCGTTTATATGCTTATGAAATAAATAGTTTACAATTATTAAACCATATCTATAGAAATTATTCTATTATATCCTGTGCCTTATGGTTTGTTTTTTGATCAACTTAGTCGACTTAAAAAAATTAAAAGGTTTAAATTTGTAAAAAAATAGGATGAAAAAAAACATTTTCCTGGCAGTCGGATTATTATTCTCAATGTCAACTCAGGCACAGATCTTTGATATTATAAAATCTGCTGTTAAAGATAAAACAGGCGTAGATCTTAATGCTCCGGTAAAAAATAATGGTACCGCAACTTCTACTAAAACTACCACTAAAGCTTCCGGTTCCAACAATTCATCTGCCAACCTTGGAAACCTTACTTCTACTCAGATTTCTTCAGGGTTAAAGGAAGCTTTAAGTATGGGCGTAACGGATGGAGTAAAAAAACTGGCAGTAACGGATGGTTTTTTCAAAAATGAAGCCGTAAAAATTTTAATGCCTGAAAAATTAAGAAAAATCGACACTACTTTGCGTTCTATTGGGATGGGAAGCCTTGCTGACGAAGGAGTAAAATTACTGAACAGAGCGGCTGAAGATGCCGTAACAGAAGCAGCTCCTATTTTTACAAATGCTATTACTTCTATGACAATTACAGATGCAAAAAATATCTTGCTAGGGAGTAATAATGCTGCAACAAGCTACCTGCAGGGAAAAACTCAGACTCAACTTTTCAATGCTTTTCAACCTAAAGTAAAAGCTTCTTTAGGAAAAGTTGGCGCTGATACGCTTTGGAAAAATCTGATTTCAAAATATAATACGTTTACCGGGCAGGCTGTTACTACAGATCTTAACGAATATGTTACTACAGAAACCATTAATGGAGTTTTTAAAATGGTAGCAGATAAAGAAAGTGGGATCAGAAATACACCTGCTATGAGAACAACGAGTATTTTGCAGAAGGTTTTTGGGGCTCAGGATGGGAAATAAATGAGAAGTTAGTTAACATGCTAACTTTTAGATATAAAAGCTGTTTCGTGATGAAGCAGCTTTTTTGTTGGGTTTTAATTTCTTTTGTCTTGAAACAAAAGAAACAAAAGTTCAAGACCTGGAGCTCTTCGCTAAAAATAAGTCCTGTTCTCTAAAAATTCTAAACTTGCGCGAAATCATTATTTCT
>NZ_JAMZGF010000063.1 GCF_024158915.1 Chryseobacterium sp. S0630
AAAAACAAATCAAAATATATAAAAATTATTTACTTTTTAACAAGAAAAACCGCCTCAGTTGTGAGACGGCTTCTTTCAATTGTATCGATGATGATTTTATTTCAGTTGATAGGTATTTCCATTCCAAAGATAAGTTTTAGAAGAACTTTTCTTCTTCTCTCTGTCTTTTTCATCTACTTCCATATCTTCCACTTTTAAGATAAATGCATTGGGAATTCCTCCTTTATCATTGGGAAAAACAAATTCTTCACTGTGATAAAAAGCACCGGCATCCCCAACGTTTGTCAATTGCGGAAGGGCAATCAACTTTTTACCTTTAAAAAGAACATACTGATCATAACTTGCTATTCCACAAGCTTCTCCGGAAACCATTGCTTTGAGTGAAAATTCAACATTTTGCAGTTTGTGATTGCTTTCTATATTGAATGCTGCTGAGCTCAATTCCTCTCCTCTTCCGGTATCAAAATACACCTCATCAATAAGTGTATTTCCTTCCAATACTTTTATTCCGGCAATATTCTGCTTTTCAATCTCATTGATTTCTTTATTCTTCCGGTCAATTGTTTTGGAAAGCCCAAAGAGGAAATCATATCCATTCTTATTACGGTAGCCTACACAAAGATTGCCACCCCAGATATACCCTTCCAATGTATTCTCTCCTTTCTGATAAGAAATTTTATACCAGTTAGCATTTCTTTCTCCCAGTTTCAGGACTGAATTTTCTTTTTTAAGAATTATTACCTGTTGGTTCACCTGCAATGAATCTACAATCTGAGCATTCACTCCGGGATCTGATCTCACGCGGGTCCAATCCGTAAAGATTTTTTGAGTTTTATTTTCTTCAAAGCTAAAGATACCATCTGCATATACTTCATTTTCCTGTGCTGTAAAAAACTGCAGCATCAGTAAAAATAAAGCTGTCCATAAAGTTTTCATATTCGTATTTTGTTTTTTGGTGTGTTATTTTTCAAGCAGAAGGCTTACCCACTCTTCACGCTGTAATTTCTTTTTAAGCTCCAGACCGCTTTCTTTGCATACTTCCAGAATATCATCTACATCAAAGAAGCATAGTCCTGAAAGCAATAATTTTCCTCCTTCATTCAATACTGAAACATAAGTCGGGATATCTGAAATCAGGATATTTCTGTTGATATTAGCTAAAATGATATCATAATTCCCTTTGCCCAGGTTTTCGGCAGTTCCCTGTTCAATATCCAGTTCTACATTGTTTCTTACTGCATTTTCCTTTGAGTTTTCCACTGACCATTCGTCAATATCAATAGCTTTTGTATCTCCAGCTCCCTGTTGTTTTGCATAAATGGCTAATACAGAAGTTCCGCATCCCATATCCAATACTTTTTTACCATTGAAATCAATATCCATCATTTGCTGGATCATCAAATGGGTTGTAGGATGATGCCCTGTTCCGAAAGACATTTTAGGCTGGATAATAATTTCATGCATTCCTGGTACAGATTCATGGAATTCTGCTCTGATCAATACTTTATCATCGATATTGATTGGAGAGAAATTCTTTTCCCATTCTTCATTCCAGTTGATATTCGGCATTTCTTCGAAAGAATATTCGATTTTTACATTTTCGTTTTCGAAGATTGGAAGTGCTTTCAACTGATCTTCGTGAAACAGTTCTGTCTGAATATATCCTAAAATTCCGTCAATTTCTTCTGTAAAGCTGTCAAAACCTATTTCTATAAGTTCTGCCATTAATATTTCATTCCAAGGTTGCAATGGAGAAATCTTGAAATTGAATTCTAAATAATTTTGCATGTGACTAATTTGCTGCAAAAATACTAATGTTATTACGGTTAAAAAAATGATGGAAGGATTTTTGGCTGAAACCGGGGATTTTTATGATTTTTTATCCCGCAGATTGCACTGATTACGCAGATTTTTTTATTGTGGATAAATTCTGCTGAAGACTTATTTTAATATTTTTTTACACTCTCAGATTCTCCGGATGAGGTAGATTTTTTTAAATGCAAAAGATTCTAAGTTTTGGCTAAAGCCTAAATGGAAACGTAAAAAAGAAAGTGGGCTAAAGCCCACTCCTACTGAATAAATCTTATATAGAAAGTTGTTTCTTTTCTATCTCGCAGATGACACAGATTTTTTATTGTGGATAAATTCTGCTGAAGACTTATTTTAATATTTTTTACGCTCTCAGATTCTCCGGATGAGGTAGATTTTTTTAATGCAAAAGATTCTAAGTTTTGGCTAAAGCCTAAATGGAAACATAAAAAAGAAAGCGGGCTAAAGCCCACTCCTACTGAATAAATCTTATATAAAAAGTTGTTTCTTTTCTATCTCACAGATGACACAGATTTTTTATTGTGGATAAATTCTACTAAAGACTTATTTTAATATTTTTTTACACTCTCAAATTCTGAGGATGAGATAGATTTTTTTTTAAAATGCGAAAGATTCTAAGTGTTGGCTAAAGCCTAAATGGAAACATAAAAAAGAAAGCGGGCCAAAGCCCGCTCCTACTGAATAAATCTTATTTAGAAAGTTGTTTCTTTTCTATCTCACAGATGACGCAGATGACACAGATTTTTTATTGTGGATAAATTCTACTAAAGACTTATTTTAATATTTTTTTACACTCTCAAATTCTGAGGATGAGATAGATTTTTTTTTAAAATGCGAAAGATTCTAAGTGTTGGCTAAAGCCTAAATGGAAACGTAAAAAAGAAAGCGGGCCAAAGCCCGCTTCTATTGAATTTTATTATCCAAGGAAAAGTAAGAGTTCTTTGCTTTAAACTCAGAACCTTAAACATTAAACCTTGAACATTAAATTTTAAACCTTTTATGGATTTGTAGAGAAGATAGAACCGTTTGCGATCAACGCTCTTCTGTTCATTTTCAGGATATCTCTTACCCATTCTGCAAAATCTTCCGGCTGTAATACTTTATCAGGATTTCCGTCTGTAAGTCCTCCCTGGATGCTCATATCAGAAGCAATGGTACTTGGAGTTAAAGTGATTACACGGATATTTTGTTTTCTCCATTCTGCCATCATGGATTGAGACAGAGATACAACGGCTGCTTTTGAAGCGGCATATGCAGACATATTCGGACCACCTTTCAGACCTGCAGTAGAAGCTACGTTGACGATATCACCTTCTCCTTTAGCTTTCATGAATGGATGAGCTGCTTTGGCTGCATAATATACTCCGAAAAGATTGGTTTTAATCACCTGCTCCCATGTTTCAGAAGGCATTTCTTCGATGCTTCCAAAATCTCCGATTCCTGCGTTGTTGATTAGAATATCAATACCTCCTAATTGTTCTGCTAAAGATTCTATTCCAGCTTTTACCTGAATTTCATTATCTACAGAAAATACTGCGTAGGCTGAGTTCACGCCCAGTTTTTTGATTTCTTCAACCGTCATTTTAAGGTTTTCCTCGTTTCTTCCTGTAATGGCAACGTTTACTCCTTCATTAGCCAAAGCAAGAGCTACAGCTTTTCCCAGTCCTCTTCCACCACCTGTTACGATGGCATTTTTTCCGTTTATATTCATAGTAATGATACTTTTCTTTTTACAAAGTTACGAAAGAACATTTTTACGAAACAGCGAAAACATGGATTTAATAGTTTTTTAATGGTTTTTTGTAAACTTCGATAAAAATTAAAACCAGCTCGTAAGAACCGGTTTTAAAATCTAAAAAAAGGTATAGTAAAAAAAATAAAAAGCTTAAGGAATCTGAATGGCATTCTGAACTTCAAATTCTTCTGAAGCTGAGAATTCATTTCCATACATATCTACCGCTTTCACCTCAACTTTGTGTTTTCCTAATGATAGTTTCTTAGGAAAATCTGCTTCCCAGATATGTTTTGACATTTCGGGATTGGAAGGTCTTCTTCCCGGAAGAATTTTTTCTGTAGAATCCCATTTGAACACAGAAAGAGCAAAATTCGGGTCTATGGTTTCATCGTATTCCATTTCCTCCCATTTTCCGCCGTCTATTCGGTATTCTACTTTGTCTTTTTTGCTTCCCATGAAGAAATTGGCCAGCACTTTTGCTGAGGTTCTTGAAGAAGAAATCACTTTTGGAACATATAATTTGATCTGATAGTCTTCCGGTTTTCCAGCTGTTCTGTATTTTACTTTATACTGATTGTCTGTAAAACTGATGAATGAATATCCTTTTGCTGTTCCGTCTCTCATGGTTGAAGTAGGAAGTCCTGCATCATCAGGAGTACCCGAATACCAGTCGCCGCAAGTGGTTCCTACGTTATATTCATGTAGTTCTTTTATTCCGTTCCAGCCTGCTTTTTTACCATAGAAAATCTGCTGCTGGATGTGAGTATGTGCGGATAAAAGCAATACATTCTGGAAAGGATTTAAGAAATCAAATAATTTCTGACGGTCCGCATTTCTAAAATTGTCTTCATTTTTATGCTCTAAAGGAATATGGAAAGAAATGACGATCAGTTTATTTTTATCAACCAGTTTCAAATCATTTTCTATGAACTGAAGCTGGTCTTCACGGAAACCTCCCCAATACCCTTTGCCATCTCTCGGATCCGGATAAAGAATATCATCCAGGATGATGAAGTGTACATTTCCATAATTGAAAGAGTAATTGGCAGGACCAAAATTGGATTCAAACGTTTCGTCGGAAAGCTTGTCTTCCTTTGCATCATAATTCATATCATGATTTCCCATTACATTGTACCACGGTAATCCTACTTCTTTCATGACGTCTGCATATGGTTTCTGAAGACTTAGATTGTCACCCACCAAATCTCCCAAACTGATTCCCAACACTGCATTTTTCTTGGTGTTTTTCACTTCGTTCACAATGCCTCTTTTGAAGTAATCCAGCTCTTTTTCTGTGTAAGGTTGCGGATCACCAAAAACCAGAATATCAAAGTTCTTATCTTCATTTTGCTTATAAAGCGGGAAGTTCAGTTCTTTGGGAAGATCTCCGGTAGGAGTAACTCCCTTGTATTTAAAATCAGACGGAGAACCTTTTGGTTTATGATGATAATAAAATTGTGGCAAATTGTTAGCATTTAAAGCTGTTTGATATCCTGAAGGTTTAATAACAAAAATAGTCTGATCCTCCTGAACCGGCAGGCTGTATCTTCCGTTTTTATCGGTAAGAACTACCTGAACACCATTGGAAACGGCTACACCTTCTATTCCTTTTTCGCGGTTTTCTTTCTTTTGGTTTTTGTTGTTGTCTTCGAATACATATCCGGCAACAGAAACCTGTGAGAAAGCCATTGCTGAAACCAGCATACATGGCATTACAAATTTTATATTGATACTCATAATTTTTTAAATCTTTAAATTATTTTTAAATCTTTCAATTGAGGTTATTATTTATTCCACCACATTTTTACATTGATATTGTCTCCTCCCATGGATTGTACGGCAGCATTATAATTATCTGTATTCATCACTTTTGTAGCAGTAGGATACATAAATCTTACAGGCATCTGTCCACCGTTCTGAAGTCCGCCATTATTAGGCAATACCGGAAGTTTTGTACGTCTGAATTCATACCATTGCTGATGGTCTACAAAAAACAGGGAAATGTATTTCTGAAGCATGATCTTTTCCAGAGAACCGTCATAAGCCACTTTTGTATTGCTGAAATAATTAACCGGGACTGTTGCTCCCCATTGCTCGATTATAGATTTCACACCCGTTTCATAATAAGTCTGCTGGCTACCTGCAATAATTCCTCTGTTGACAAGCTCTGCCAGAATAAACTGAACTTCAGAATAGGTCATAATTAAAATCTTTAAAGGTGCTTTCGCAAGATTTTGATTAAGGTTAGAAGGCTGATAGTTGAAAGATGTTCCCAGAGCATATCCTGAAGGAGCTCCTTTATAACCAAGATCTTCTCCTGATGTTGCTTTAGCTTTAGTAAAAAACATGCTAAGCCTTGGATCATTATTATCTTTCATAGCATTTACAAAGAATTCGCCTGCTGATCTGTAAGCTGTAAAATCCTGCGGGCGGGCTATTGGAGGTAAGTATGGAGAAATTCCCGAAATAGGAAGCACTGCGCTGTCTGTATTATTTTGGAAAACTGGATATTGAGCAGGGTTATTCACAATTTCCTGAATTCTTTCATATACATTTACTTCTCCGTTTCTGCTCAGAATTCTGGTCAGTAATCTTAATGAAAGTGAATTACAGAATTTTTTCCATCCTAAAATTCCGGTCTGGCTATTGGTATTGGCATTGTAAAACAGATCAGTTTCTGTAAGTGTCTGGTTTGTATTAAATAATGAGTTGGCTGTTTTCAGATCATTTAAGAGTTGGATGTAGATATCTTTCTGCTTATCATATTTCGGTTTCAAAATATTTTCTTCAATCTTCACAGCTTCAGATAGAGGTACATCTCCAAAAGCATCGGTAAGGTTAGAGGCAATCCATGCATTTAAAACCATTGATATGGCCAGATAGTTATTATTCTGTTCCTTAGTGGCATATTTTCTAAGGTCACTTACCTGTTTAAGCCATTTATAAGATGTATTCCAGTAACCGTTGCCACTTTTTTCATCCATATAATATCTGCTGTAGGAGTTTCCTTCATTGGGAAAGTCTAAAGCAATCTGCATGATATCAAAAGTAAAATCGTCGGCTCTGTTATATCCGTAGCTTCCCATTTCATATTGAATAGGAGCAAGGAGGCTTCCTACTGACGGATCTTTGATTTTGCTGGTATCTGTATTAATTTCCTCGAATGTTCTGTCGCAGGATTGAAGCATGAAAACAGAAGCAACCAATGCCAGATGTATGATTATTTTTTTCATTTTTTAAAGATTTTAGAATTTAAGATTTAACTGGAAACCAACTGTTCTTGCCGATGGAAGTTGTCCCATCTCCACTCCCGGAGTGATGGTGGCATTATCCAGTGTAGCTACTTCAGGATCAAACAGCGGGAACTTCGTCCACATCCACAGATTTTTTCCGAAAATGGCAATAGTAAGATCATCAAGACCAATAGATTTGATGGTTTCTTTCGGGAAAGAATAGGCAATTCTGGCATCTCTCAGCTTAATAAAATCTGTACTGAAACTGTTGGTTTCTACATTGGCTCTTCTATAGTAATCTCCGTAATAAGAAGATACCAGTACTCCTTTTGTATTCGGGCTGAAAGATCCGTCAGGATTTTGAACAACTCCATCCCCAACAATCATTCCTCCAGGGTTGTCTCTTCCCGGAAGGGTAGATTTCAGCTTACCTTGTTCAGACATTTTATGATGTGATTGTGAGTAAGCGACACCTCCATACTGACCATCAAAGGAGAAACTGATTGTAAAGTTTTTAATTCTGAAATCATTCTGAAGACCTGCTCTCCATTTCGGGAATGCATTTCCTACTTTTTCAATATCTGCAGGTCTGGCAGGAAGCCCGTTATCTCCGTAAATTACTTTTCCGTCCGGAGTTCTTAATAGTTTAAATCCATACATATCTCCCAACGAACCTCCAACTTCCATTTTATAGAAGACCACATCTCCTACATTGGAAACGATTCCGTCAAATCCTTCAGGCAGGGTCATTACTCTGTTTTCGTTGGTAGACCAGTTTCCGCCTACTTTCCAGGAAAAATCTTTACCTTTTACGGCTAAGATATCGGCTGAAAGTTCAAGACCTCTGTTTCTGATTTTACCTGCATTAATGATCCTTTTGGAATATCCGGTTTCTGTGGGCAACGATACAGGGACAATCTGATTTTCACTGAAATTCTGGTAAGCAGTAAAATTAAAGTTCAATCTGTTTTTGAAAAGGCTGAAATCCATACCGGCTTCTATATTGGTATTTTTTTCAGGTTTAAGGGAAGGATTATTAAAAATGGTAGGCGCTACTACACTTCCTGTAATGTTGCTGGCTGTATAATAGTTATCCAAAAGATAAGGATCACTGTCTATTCCTACTTTCGCCCATGAAGCTCTCAGTTTCCATAAGTTCAGATTATTACTTTTCAGATTAAATAGATCCGAAAGAATGAAACTGGTACTCACTGAAGGATAAAAGAAAGATCTGTTCTGTTTTGGAAGCGTAGAACTCCAGTCATTTCTTCCAGTAACGTCTACAAATATTTTATTATCATATCCCAACGTTAGCAATCCATAGACACTATCTACATGTTTGTCCCTTGGAGCTGGATATTTCACCGGAATAGAAAGCGCATTGGTAAGGCTGTATTCTCCGGCAGTTTTCAATCCTATTGCCTGATAATCGGTCTGCAGATATTCATTATAACGGATACTTCCTCCTGCTGATGCGGAAATACTGAATTTATTCCAATCTGCTTTATAAGAGAATAGGAGGTCGTTATTATATTCCTGATTTTTGATAAACTGTTCTCTGTAGAAACCTTTCAGGTAATTGGCAGAACTCCATGGTCTTTTGGTGGTTCTTTTTTCGTTCAGAATTTCAATTCCTGACCTCAACATTAAGCTGAAGTTTTTATTAAACTGATAATCTGCTGTGATATTTCCTGTGATGGTTTTCTTTCTGACACCATTCAGCATTTCGTAAGCAATCATGTAAGGATTGTCAATATAGGAACTGAACGGATGGATTTGATCCACCTGTTCCTGTCCGGGTTTCCAGATGGGTTTATACCATTCCAGATCCACGTTGGGATTCTGGAAGATCATGAAATAGGAAATCGACTGATTGTTGTATCCTGTCGCTGGAAGGTTATCACTGGTCGTCGTGTTATAAGCAAATTTTGTAGAAATTTTTAATTTTTGGGTAAGCTGATGGGCAAAAGACAACGCAAAATTGAATCTGTCAAAGCCTGTATTTGGCATCATCCACTCATTATTAAGATAAGTAAGTGAAGTTCTGAAGCTAGTTTTCTCGTTGGAGCTTTCTACAGAAATACTGTTGGAGTAATTAGAACCAGTTCTCCAGAACCCTTTTATATTATTTTCATAAGGTCTCCACAACTGTCTTTCTTTACTCTGTCCCATTACAGTAGGATCATACTGGAAATAATACTGCCCGGCAAATTTTGGTCCGAAAGCACTACTTGTTCCGCCCGTACTTGGTCCATCAGGAGAAAGGCCATATGAGTAATAAAAACTACCATTGTTTGTGGCTAGTGTTCCCTGTCCATATTCATATTGCCAATCCGGCCACTTCAGGACGGAATCAAAACTTGAGGAAGAGTTAAAAGTTACTCTCAGTTTTCCATTTTTCGTCTTTCCTGATTTTGTGGTAATCATTAAAGCTCCGTTGGCAGCGCGTGATCCGTATAATGCAGCTGCAGAAGCTCCTTTCAATACGGTTACAGATTCAATATCATCCGGGTTGATGCTGTTTAATCCGTTTCCAAGATCAATAGGAACATCGCCTCCGGAACCTGCTCCATACGCCGATGTCCCGGAACCTGTGGTAGAATTTCCCATTGGAACTCCATCTACGACGATCAGTGCATAGTTATGATCCATCATAATGGATTTTTCTCCTCTCAAAGTAATTCTGGAAGTTCCCAGCGGTCCTGCTCCTGCAGTCTGAATTTTAAGACCTGCCACTTTCCCTTCCATTGATTGTGCCCAGTTGTTGTTCTGAGTTTCTTCAAATGTTTTGGCATCTACTTTCTCTGCAACATATCCTAAAGCCCTGTCGTGCCTCTTGATCCCCAAAGCAGTCACTACTACTTCATCAAGTCCTTTAACGGTATCTTTTTTAGCTTTCTGCTGAGCTGCCAGATTAACGCTGACAAATCCTAACAGCGACAAAACCAACAGTTTTTGTGTCTCTTTACGCATTTCCTTTTTGTTTGCGCAAAATTAAAACGACATTAGCAGGATGGTCTTAACACGATTTTAACGTTTCTTAAAAATTTATTAAACAGTATATTAATTCAAACTTAACAACATTACATAAATATCTAATTAATAAACACTTAAGCAATTAAGTCTTTTTAATACCATTTCACGGCTATATTTATGTATCTTTATTGTCTTGTCTTGGGATAATACCACACAAAACACACAATCAACTCATAATCAAATCATTAATTCAAACCCGATTATATTCTTTCTTTTAATATCCTTTAAAATATAGACTAGCTTATAAAAAGAAACAGTCTGACCCCTTTTAAGAGTCAGACTGTGTAAATTATGATAGCAATTGATTTAACTGGGATATTTTTTAAGCCACCCCGTCAAAAATTCTTTGAATTTTTGCCACCCCTCCGGAGGAGGGGAATATTTCGTCCTTCGGTTTTAATAGTGGTGAAGGATATTTAATTGTTATTTATTCTTTAACTGATCAGGAATATTGGTTGTAACGAATCCGATTCCCTGCTTTTTCAGTTCGTCGTATACGGCAACGTCATTCACTGTCCAGGCATTGGTAATTAATCCTAACGCTTTTGCATCCGCAATCCAGGTTGGGTTTTTCTGGAAAACACTGTAATGGTAGTCCATTCCGTCTAATCCTTCTTTTTTGATCTGTTCAGGAGACAGCTCACCGTTCAGGTATTGTACTTTAAAGGCAGGAGCCAGTTTTTTGATCTCTTTACAAATATTAAGACTGAAAGAAATAAACTCACTCTGAGATTCCAGCTTCATATCTTTAATCATTTTGATCGTTTTCTCTGTGATCTCATTTTCAATTTCCGGAGTCTTAGCTGGTTTGATTTCAACGATCAGTTTCAGCGATTTATCTTTTTTTCCCTGCTTTAAATAGTCTTTCAGAGTAGGAAATTTTTCTCCGTTGGATAATTTCAATGCTTCCAGTTCTTTGAAACTTGTTTCTGAAATTTCCATTTTACCGTGATGCTCATCGTGGTTAATCACCAATACACCATCTTTTGTCATTCTCACATCAAATTCAGACCCATACACTTTCAATTTTTGAGCATTCTCAAGGGATTGAAGTGAATTTTCCGTTGTAGGAGGCTGAGCCTGAAAATAACCTCTATGGGCAATGATCTGGGTTTGTGCTTTCATCATAACTGTACTTAAAACTGCTAACCCTAAGATAAAATTTTTCATAATATAATTTAGATTATTAAAAAGAAAGTCCTGAAACTTCTGATAAAGGTAGTTATTAAAAAGTGGAAACCACAAAGACATAAAAGATTTTCTGGCTAAAACTAAGGTTTCAATACCCATTAATCTGCCGTTTTAATTTCTTTTATGTCTTCTGTGGTTAAAAACAGATATTAGAAGGAGTACTTCGCTCCGATCTGAATCTGATATGGATTTCCGGATAGAGGAACCAGTCCACCTCCACTTACGTTTTTAGTGTATTCGTACTGCATGGTGTCTTTATTGAACTTGGTTACTTTATACAAAGATGTATTATTATATGATTTGTTTACCCCCCATTCTTTGTTAAGAAGGTTGGCTACGTTGAAGATATCTACAGAAAGTTCAAAAGCTCCTACTTTATCAAATTTTATTTTCTTAGCTACACGTACATCCCAAACGCCATAGAAACCATTTTTCCCTCCGTTACGTTCTGCAATTTTACCATTATATTCGTTGATATAATCTTTCAGAGCCTGTCCCACCTGTGGATCATCCAGAATCGCTTTGGTAAGGTTCGGGAAGATAAAAGCAAGGTCATTGGAATCTACAAAATCACCATTGATATTCCCTCCGGTTGTCGCTGAGAAACGCGTTCCTCCAATCCCTGAATATCTGATTCCTAAAGTAAATCCTGCAATGGTAGGTGAGTTACCATAAATAACGACTTTATTACGGAACTGGTTGTCAGAATATGTCATTCTTAGATCTCTCGGGTCACTCTGAATCATGGTAGACAATGTTGCAGAGTTCGCTACGTTTCCGTTGTATGAAGTATTGTCTTTGATATCAGACCATGTATAACTTGCTGTGATTTCCCCATCTTTCCAGTAACGGTAACTTGTATCCAATACGAATGAGAACTGGTTTACTTTACCATCACTTACCAACTCCAGTACTCTACCGAAATTATTATTGATTCTTCCCTGTTTCCAGTCGAAACTTACACTGTTATTGGTATTGTTGGTAATAGCTCCTGTAGGAATGAACACTCCCCTTCCGCCTTCAGTAGCTAAAGTAAAGAAAGGATTGGCTACCATGTTTCTGTCGTAGTAATAGTAATTATTTCTACCTAAAGCCATGTATCCTGCAATTCCTGCTCTGAACCTTTCATTGAAGAAGTGGGTATAAGAGATATTTGCTTTGTAAACGATTGGAATTTTTGTGTCTTTACCCGTATAGTTGATGGTTGGCATCTGCTTCTGGGAAAGTGTAGGAATCGTATTATAATTATCTCTATAACTGTTAAAATCCGGGGATGGAACATCTTTACCCGTTACATCCACAGTAGCTAGATGATTACCGTCGAATACAAGGTTGTTGATGATCATATAATTGTTGATATCGGAAGAGAAAATCCCGGCACCAAACTTAAGGAAGTCTTTATTTTCTTCATTGATGTTCCAGTCAAACTGGAATCTTGGCTGAATAACAAATGATTTGAGCTGATTATCTGTTCTGATTCCCATTTCATCAAACAATTTCTGATTGAATTTTGCTTTTGGGTAGCCACCGTAATCTAATCTTAAACCAGCCATTAAATCCAGGCCTTTTGCTACTTTGGTCTGAAACTGTCCATACAGACCAATGTTCCAGATGTTTGATCTAACAGATGGATCATCCACCAAAGGAACTTCTCTGTAGAATCGGTAAGGAGTCATCGCATCAAAATTGCTCATTCCCTGAAAATGGAATCTTCCGTTTACTTCACTTCCGTACACAGATTTCGCGGTGGTATACATAAGATCTGCACCGAAAGTATATTTTACCTTATCTGTGTTGTAATATAAGTTATCTACGATCTGGAATACATTATTTCTAAAGCTTTCCTGAGCAAAGCGATGTCCTCCGATCTGAATATTGGTAGATCCGGCACTTGAAGCAACACCTTCTACAATAGCTCTGGGAACGGGTTTTCCCAATTGATTGTTCTGATAACTGTCCTGAAATGTATAAAGGTACTGTGCCTTTAATTCATTGGTCAGATTAGGTTGCAGATTTGATCTTAAGGTTAACAATAAACTGTTGTCAAGGTTTTTGTCATTTCCATATGACTCAAAGAAGTTGATATTGGTATTATCACCCAATCCGTTTTTATTAAGATCGTAGGTGAAGTTATTTCTAAGCGTTAATAAATGTTTTTCATTGATCTGCCAGTCTAAACGTAAAAATCCGGCATCAGAGTTTCGTACTTTATCAAATGTTCCGAACTGCGGGCTGCTTCCTACCCCATATTTGGCTCTTGCAATATCCAGAAACTGATTAAGCGTCTGCGTGGTTGTGTTGAACCTCTTCTCATCATCCGGAGATTTGATATCGGCAATCACCAAAGGTCTTGAGTCCAGCTGATGATCCCATGCTACGAAGAAATGTAATTTGTTTTTAATGATCGGTCCACCCAATGAAAATCCGAACTGAGAGGTAGAGAAATCATTATCTCTCTTGTTTCCTCTGATGTCATACGGACTGGAAAGCCAGTTGGTTCTTAAATATTCCCAGGCACTTCCGGAAAATTTGTTCGTTCCTGATTTGGTAACAGCACTTACCGTTCCTCCTCCACTTCTTCCCAATGTAACGTCATATTGGTTGGTGGTAATTTTGAATTCACGTACAGCTTCAATGGAAATGGAGAATGGTGCACCGCTTCGGCTGGTTGTAGATCCTGCAGAAGTTGGATTTTTGGCAGTCATCCCGTCAATGGTAAAGTTGGTGGAAGATCCAAGCTGGCCGGAAAGGTTTCCTCCTTTTCCACTTAACGGAGATAGTTCCGTAAGATTGGTGAAGTTTCGTCCATTCACAGGAAGCATACTGATGTTTTTCGCAGAAATTGCTGTAGCTGCACCAAGGTTTCCGATTTTGTTTTTAAGGTTTCCGGTAATTTTTACTTCCTCAATAGTCTTTTCATTCCCCAGATCCATATTTACAGTCACCTGATCTCCGAAGTTGACACTGTAACCTTCTTTTTTATCATCGTTTACAATGACAGTATAAGGCCCACCCAAAGGAATTTCTTTAAAAATATATTCCCCTTTTGAGTTGGTTTCCGTTTCCGTTCTGAATCCTGTGGACTCGTTCACGATCGTTACTTTCACTTTTTCCTGAGCCGTACTTCCCGGTCCGGTAACTTTCCCTACAATAGAAGCCTGCGTGGTCTGTGCATAAGCCATTGTCCCAAGCCCTAAAAACAATAATCCCAGTACAATCTTTACTTTTTTCATTTCTTCCGAAGATCTATATTATTAATTTTTTGATGTTCGCCAGGAAACCTCTTTGATTTTCATACTGATAGATCATGTTGAGGTTTCTTACAATTAGATGTGCAAAGGTATTTTGACTTTAACAGCGGGGTGTTTAAGAAAGTTTTAACATTTTTTTAATTAAATCAGAACGATATGTTAAATTATTTTAAACAAGCGTTTTATTTCCTGCAAAACCAGCCAGTTAAGACATATTACGCATTCTTAATTTTCCTGTACTATTTTATTCTGTTATTTTTTAAATGCAATTACTTTAGTTATTTTTGCTCAAAAGATAGAAACCCAATGTCTGAAAACATTCAACAAAAGATAGAACAGCTCCGCAAGGAACTTCACCAGCATAACGAAAATTACTACCAACTGGATACTCCCACCATTACAGATTATGAATTTGACATGCTTCTGGAGGAGCTCCAGGATCTGGAAGCCAGGTATCCCGAATTCTATGATGAAAATTCTCCTACCGTTCGTGTAGGTGGTGGTGTTACCAAGGTATTCCCAACGATTCAGCATAAGTTCAGGATGTACTCTCTGGACAATTCCTACGATTTTGACGATCTGGAAGACTGGGAAAAAAGAATCATCAAAACCATTGAAGATCCTGTAGAGTTTGTTGCTGAACTGAAATATGATGGTGCATCCATTTCTATCCTTTATGAAAACGGAAAGTTATCACAGGCGGTTACCCGTGGTGATGGTTTCCAGGGAGATGAGATTACCCCGAACGTCAGAACCATTTCAGATATTCCTTTGACTTTGAAAGGTGATTTCCCGAATCATTTTTTCATGCGTGGCGAAATTTATCTGACCAGAAAAAACTTTGATAAGTTGAATGTACTTCGTGAGGAAGAAGGTCTTGACCCCTTCATGAATCCAAGAAATACTGCCAGCGGAAGCTTGAAAATGCAGGACAGCGCTGAGGTAAGAAAGCGTGGACTTTCTTCTGTACTGTATCAGTTTATCTCAGAAGATATTCCTGCAGAAACGCATTGGGAACTTCTTCAAAAAGCTCAAAGCTGGGGCTTTAAAACATCACAGCAGGCCAAATTATGTAAAACGATGGCTGAAGTACAGGAATTTATCACGTTTTGGGATACTGAACGTCATAATCTTCCTTTTGAAATTGACGGAATCGTTTTAAAAGTGAATTCATTACAGCAGCAAAGACAGCTTGGATATACAGCCAAATCTCCACGTTGGGCAATGGCTTATAAATTTAAAGCAGAAAAGGTAGAGACAGAACTTCAGAGTGTGTCTTATCAGGTGGGAAGAACCGGAGCTATCACTCCTGTTGCCAACCTTAAACCTGTTTTACTGGCCGGAACCATTGTAAAAAGAGCATCTCTTCACAATGAGGATATCATAAAAAAACTGGACCTTCATGAGAATGATTTTGTGTACGTGGAAAAAGGAGGTGAGATTATTCCTAAAATTGTAGGCGTAAATACGGATAAGAGAACGGAAGAAAGCAAAGAAATAGAATACATCAAACATTGCCCTGAATGTGGCACTGAGCTGGTAAAAATTGAGGATCAGGCGATTCATTTCTGTCCTAATGAACTTCACTGCCCGCCACAGGTAGTAGGAAGAATGATTCACTATGTTTCCAGAAAAGCGTTGAATATTGACAACCTTGGAAGTGAAACTATTGAACAGCTATACAGAGAAAGACTGATTGAAAATCCTGCTGACTTCTATGTTTTAACGAAAGAACAGCTTCTTCCCCTGGAAAGAATGGCTGAGAAATCTGCCCAGAATATCATCACAGGAATTGAAAAATCTAAAGAAATTCCTTTTGAGAAAGTATTATACGGAATTGGGATCAAGCATGTGGGCGAAACAGTGGCTAAGAAACTGGTTAAAAACTTCCCAACGATTGAAGAACTGAAAAATGCAACCGTAGAAGAGCTTTGCCAGGTAGAAGATATTGGAGTTAAAATTGCAGTCAGTATTGTTGATTTCTTCCAGAATTCTGAAAATCTTTTGATGATCGAGCGATTGAAATCTTACGGAGTACAGCTTGAAAAAGGAGAAAGCACGAATGAAGTTTTATCCAATGTTCTGGAGGGGAAAACATTCCTTTTCACCGGAAAATTGTCATTATTCACCAGAGAATCTGCTGAAGAGATGGTAGAAAAGCATGGCGGAAAAAATATTTCTGCGGTTTCGAAAAACCTCAACTATCTTGTGGTAGGTGAAAAGGCAGGAAGCAAGCTGAAAAAAGCTCAGGATATCGGAACGATTACTATTCTGGATGAGCAGCAGTTTTTGGATCTGATTGAAAAATAACAATTATTTTTAATAATTATTTAGTAAACCATTAAGATATTTCTCTTAATGGTTTATTTTTGCTTTTAATTATAAAAAAATAACCATTAACTAATAATACATGAAAAAAATCTACCTCATCGTTTCTATGATGATTTTTGCTGTGTTCCAGGCGCAAAATGTGAATATTCCTGATCCGGGTTTTAAAAACTTTTTGTTAACAGCCAATTACAGCAATGGCTATGCAAAAGACCAATATGGAAACAGTATTCCCGTTGATACAAACAATGATGGAATTATACAACAAAGTGAAGCCAACAATGTGGTAAAACTATCTGATCTTTATTATGGAGACAGAGCCAATATTCAATCAATAGAAGGGATTAAAAGCTTTACTAATTTAACAGAGCTGTATTTATTCGGAACTTCTGTTTCTGCTGTTGACTTAAGTAATATGACTAGCCTCATTGCCCTATCAGTAACTACGAATCCGCAATTAGTGTCACTCAATATTGCAGGTTGTACATCTTTGATAACGATGTCCTGCGAAAATAATAGTATTATGAACTATAACCTGCAGAGCAATTCATTGAAAACTTTATATATCAGCAATTTAAATTCTACTCAGCCTATCAATAGCATTAATCTTAGCCTTTGTCCTAATCTGAAATCTTTGGAGATCAATAAGACCAATATTCAATCTTTGGATTTTAGTAATATGAGCGCTTTGGAATGGCTTCAAATAAGGAACAGTTCTTCAACCAATAGTATTAATTTAACAGGTTGTACGAATCTTAATAATTTGGGAATTTATAATTGTACTTCTTTAACGACGCTTCAGTTACAAAATTTACAAAATTTAGATACAGTATATCTTTCACAAAGTCCGATCTCTACATTATCTTTTATCAATACCACTAACATAGAATCTCTTGGTTTGCAATCCACAGGTCTGACAGCAATAGATCTTTCCATTTTTCCGTCTTTAAGACAGTTTGGTACTTTAAATAATAATCTTACCACACTGGATTTAAGTATGAATCCCTTATTGGAAAATATAACGATCTATGACAATCCTCTTCTGAAAAATATTAATCTGAAAAGCGGAGGAACTGTATTAAATGTCTTATCATGGTTTCATATTAATAATAACAACCCTAGTCTTAAATATATTTGCTGCGACAATGATGACTATACAGCGATCAGCAACTACTTATCTTCTTATTCTCTGAACAATATTAATTTAAATTCTTATTGCTCATTCACACCAGGTGGTACTTATTATAAAGTGGTGGGTAATACGAAATATGATATTAACAACAATGGCTGTGATATCAATGATGTGAATAAATCTTTCCAAAAATTTTCAATTACAAGCGGCTCTGTTTCCGGCAACATGACCACAGATTCATCAGGAAATTATTCAATCCCTTTACAGGCAGGAACTCATACCATTACTCCTATCTCAGAAAATCCAGCCTATTGGACCATATTTCCAAGTACTTTGACAGTAAATTTCCCGGCACAAACGAGTCCATTGACTCAAAATTTCTGTTTAACAGCCAATGGAACCCACAATGATCTTGAAGTTTTAATTATTCCTGTTACAGCTGCGATACCGGGATTTGATACCAAGTATAAAATTGTTTACAAAAACAAAGGAACGGCAGCCCAATCCGGAAATCTTGTTTTCAATTTCAATGATAACCTGATGAATTTCCTGAATGCAACCATTTCTCCTGATACACAGTCTACAGGATTATTAACATGGAACTTCACGAATCTTCTGCCTTTACAGCAGAAAGAGATCACAGTAACATTGAAATTAAATACCCCAACACAAACTCCTCCTTTAAACGGTGGTGATGTTTTACATTATACTGCACAAATCAATGGAGCTGTTGATGAAACGCCTGCTGACAATACCTTCACATTGAACCAAACAGTTGTCAATTCTTTTGATCCGAATGATAAAACCTGTCTGGAAGGGCCTTCCATTTCTCAAACTCAGGTGGGAGACTATGTACATTACCTGATCAGATTTGAAAACACAGGAACAGCCAATGCACAGAATATTGTGGTGAAAGACGAAATCGACATTACTAAATTTGATATTTCTTCCCTGGTAGCCTTAAACGGAAGCCACAATTTTGTGACAAGAATTACCAATCCGAATACTGTAGAATTCATCTTTGAAAACATCCAACTGCCTTTTGATGATGCCAATAATGACGGATATGTTTCATTTAAGATTAAAACAAAATCTACCTTAAATATCGGGAACAGCTTCAGTAATACAGCCAAAATCTATTTCGATTACAACCATCCGATTATTACCAATACTTATACAACAAGTGTTCAAAATGTATTGGCAACAGCAGAAACTGATAAGGAAAACACGAGTATTTCTGTTTATCCTAATCCTGCAAAGGATGTTTTAAACATCAGATCCAAGCAGGAAATCATCAAAGCTGAAATCTATGATGCAACTGGAAGAATTATCAGCTCAATAAGTGTAACAGGAAACTCAATTTCTGTTTCTGAATTGTCTAAAGGAAACTATATTCTCAAAGCCTTCACAAAAGACAAATTACTTGTACAAAAGTTTATTAAAGATTAAGCTTATAAAAGTTCATATAAAAAGGCTGTGATCAATTTCACAGCCTTTTTTATTTATTAATAATCAACAACTTATGATATCTTCAGATATACATAATTTGGTTTACTTGAAAACAATAATAGTATATGGAGTATTTTCTCCTGCTTTAGGCAAGATCAACCTGATATGTTCCTTATTCCTGTAGTAATCTGTGTAAGGCTCTTTGGTGATAATCTTCCCTTTTTCTGTTTCTTTGTATCCTGCAGCCAATATCAGTTTAAGGTATTGTTCATATTCTTTTTTGTCCTTAAACTCAAATTCAATTCTGTCTTCTGATTTTTCTTCTTTGTATTCAAACTTTCCGATTTTCGAGCTATAGTCTGGAGCTTCGTATTCCGTTAAAAGAAAGCTTAAGCCTTCCGTTCTGTCATAAAATTTGAACTGAAGCTGTTTCATTTCCTTTTTAAACTCATCCATCGTAAGTTTGTTGAAACCTTTAAGCTGTTCTAATGTGAAGGTCTGTGCGGAGACCTGAATACTTAGTACAACTGAGAATAATATGAGTCCTAAAGTTTTTCTCATTTCTATTTTTATCGCAAATATAAAGAATAGGATTACATTTTTTAATTGGAAGGATCTGATATTTTCTTATTCTAATAGATGAACACACCTAATAGGTTTATAAAACCTATTAGGTGTTTAAATACGCAATTTAATCCTTATGAAACCGGCAGCCTGAAATAAAATGTACTTCCATTATTCAGGGAACTTTTCACTCCTATTTCTCCGTGTTGTTTTTCAATAAAGTTTTTTGAAATGGCCAACCCCAATCCTGTCCCGTTCTGATGTTCTCCGGGAACCTGAAAATAGCGGTCAAAGATCTGGCGGTGGTATTTTTCATCAATTCCGCTTCCGGTATCAATAATACTGAACTGAATAAATGCATTCAGTTTTTCTACCACTATTTTAATATTTTCATCCTGAAAAGAGTGCTTCACCGCATTGGTCAGGAAATTATTCATCACCCAGACGGTTTTATCAAAATCTGCAGTCACCGCATCACTTTCTTCCAGAAGATATTCTGTACTTATAGAGATATTTTTCTGCTCAGCCAGTTTCTCTACATTCTTTACAGCAGTCTGTACAATTTCTTTGGGAGAACATTTTTCCACGGTCAGTCTGATATTTCCGGATTCTACCTGAGAAAGGTTCAGCAATTCTCCTGTGATATCCAATAAACGCTGTCCGTCTTCATTGATGCTCTTCAACAATTCCTGCTGCTGCTCATTCAGTTCTCCGAATTTCTGGTTTCCAAGAAGCTGAACGCCCATTTTGATTGCAGAAATCGGAGTTTTTAATTCATGAGAAATGGTTGCAATGAAGTTGGTTTTGGCAAAATCAAGCTCTTTAAAAGGCGTAATATTTCTTAATAAAATTACCTTTCCAATATATTTTTTTTCTTTTTCTCCTGTCTTTACAATATTGATGGGAATAATATCCTGTTCAAAGTAGTTTTCTTTGTTATCACGAACAATTTTAATAGGATCTTTTACCGGATGATCTATATTTTTCAAAAGTTCACGCATCAGATCATTGTTAATAGCTACTTCATGAGCTGTTTTTCCGATAATATCTTCCTTATGGAGATTGGTGATCTTCAAAGCTTCATCATTGATCATATAGATAAAATGGTTCTCATCCAGCCCAATCACTGCATCATGCATATTGTTAACCAGTGTTTCGATACGTTTTTTATCCATCAGTTGCTTAGAAAGTGTACTGCTTTCATACTCCTGAAGTTTTTCCGCCATACTGTTGAATGAATCTGCCAGACTGCTGAACTCTTCACTTCCTTTGAAATGAACCCTTTCACTATAATTTTTATCAGCAATCTGCTTGATACTGAAAGTAAGCTGATTGATAGGCTCCGCAATGGTTTGTGGCAAATTAAAAAGCAGGATAAAAGCAATCAGAAAACATACGGTTCCCAAACTTACAATCCAAAAAGTAGCGTTTTCTGCTGTAATGATAGCAATATCACTTTTCCGTTCTATCCCTTTCATATTCAAAGACATGATCTTCGAAAGATCTTCACGGATGAGCTTTTCCTTATTGATATCGGGAGCTTTCAGGTAGCTGTTAAAATGGAGATTCAGATTTTGTGTGGCTTCTTTTTCTCCAAATTCTGTAAGGTTCTTTTCCTGAAGTTTATTGTTTTTCTGAAAATCCGCTATGGCAACGGTACTGTCTGTACTGATGTTATCCAATGCCAGAAGCATATTTTTGGAAAACTCCAGACTGTTGTAATTGGCCGTAAGGATCTTTTCAGTATCAGATTTTAATTTATTGATGTATACAGAACCTATCACTGAAAGCAGAACGATCAGTAGAAATAAAAGGCCTACGCCTAAGGTAAGTTTCGTTTTAAGTTTCATTACTTTTAAGATAAAATAATAATATCTATCTGTCTTTCATTCAGCCTGTTCATAAGGGTATAAATCCAGCTGTATCCCAACATTCGCTGCCAGAAACTGGCGTGAGGTTTTCCAATACAGACCGTAGTGATGTTATGAGCAATCACATATTCCAGAATCCCGTTATGAACACTGCTTTCTTTGATGCGGACTACTTTGGCACCTAATTCCTGTGCTAAATTAAAATTATTAATTAAATACCGTTGTTTATCCAGTGCAATTTTTTCCGGATTTTCAGAAGGTTTCTGAACGTACAAAACAGTCCATGGACTGTTATAGTAGCTGGCTAATCTAGCCGTTTTACGAATAATTGTTTTGGCAATTTTCTCATTACTGCTGATGCAGGCCAGGAATTTTATCGGTTTAAAATTTTCGGTTTTGATTTCTGTTTCTACCTTTCTTTCTACATGGGTTGCCACTTCCTTTAAAGCCAGCTCACGAAGCTGAAGAATATGTCCGCTCTGAAAGAAATTACTCAGAGCGGTCTGAATTTTTTCCTTTTTATAGATTTTCCCTTCTTTTAATCGGGTAAGAAGCTCATCTGCGGTAAGGTCAATATTTACTACTTCATCTGCCAGAGCCAGAATCTTATCCGGAACCCGCTCTGCTACTTCTATTCCAGTAATTTTCTTTACCTCTTCATTCAGGCTTTCGATATGCTGAATATTCATCGCACTGATGACATTAATCCCGTTATCAAGGATTTCCAACACATCCTGCCATCTTTTTTTATTTTTAGAACCTTCTACATTGGTATGTGCCAGTTCATCTACAAGAACTACTTCAGGATGTTCGTTGATAATGGCCTGAAGATCCATTTCTTCAAGATTTTTTCCTTTATAGAAGACTGATTTTCTTTCAATCTCAGGAAGACCTTCTACAAGGGCTACCGTTTCTTCTCTGCCATGAGTTTCAATATAGCCAACCTTTACATCAATGCCATTTCGCAAAAGGGAATGAGCTTCCTGAAGCATACGGAAGGTCTTTCCTACACCTGCACTCATCCCGATATAAATTTTGAATTTTCCTTTACGGGATTTTTGAATCAGTTCTAAAAAATCTTTTGCTGATGACATTGATTTTATTCTTTTTAATTTTACTTTAAGCACTATTTTCTGTGGCTAAACCGGTTTTAAAACCAGACCGCTAAGCTCGATGTTATATAGAAATTTCCTTTTTTAAAATCATCATTCTTCGCAAAAATGGCATCTTTAGCCGTAAAACCTCTCGCTTCTGTACGGAAAACTACATTTTTGAATATGGCATAGTCTACATTCAGAGAATATCCGAATGTCTGAAATCCATTGGGCGTTTCTGTACTGATAATCACGCCATTTTTATCATTATAATATTCCAGTCTTCCTGCCAGTGCCCATTTGCTGTCAAACTGATACTTCATCTGAACATTCGGGCTGTACCAGATGTTATACTGCTCGCTTCCTTTTGATTTCTGCTCAGCTCCGATATCAAATCCCAATATAGCCGAAAACTGATCTGTCAGCTGAAAGCTTCCGTACAAATCATGGAAATAACGCATTCTTTTATCCTCTTTCGCTTTATCATTTCCCACGAATGAGCTGCTGTTCAAAGTAATTTTATCATTAGGTTTATACGTTATCTGATGTCCGAAAGAAATACTCTGGTTTCCTTCAGGTTTGGCAATTCTCTGCCATCCGTTTAGTACCAGTCCGCTTAAAAACCATTTCCCGTTATCTGTGGTATAAGAAATTTTGGCTCCTGTTTCGAAATATGGAGAGTTCTCAGCGGCTAAACTTCTTGTCAGATTCACATTATCCTTTCCTATGGCACTTTCCCATCCGATATGTGAAGGCATGATCCCGGCATCAATCCATAAATTCTTATTCTTTGATATTTTGATTCCAACATTGGCTTCGTTTACATAACGCAGTGCATTTTGTTCTGCCGCCATATTATCCTGGGCATAAGTTCCGGCCATTAAAGCAACATTGGCACGGATATTTTCACTCTGGTAATTGGCTTTAACCAATCCCAGATTGAGATTCATTTCATTATGTCTGTTATATGAGTATAAAAAATTCTGACGCATATGGTTGCCCGGCTCATTAAAATCATAGGTATAAAAAAGTTCTGCATAAGCGGAAAAGGTCACTTTATTACTTGTTTTTAATGAATCTGATGACTGGGCTTTTGAGAAAAACATTCCCAATACGGCTCCTATAACTAAATATTTTTTCACTTTTATTAAGGTATGTTAATCATGTCAAGGTTTAAAATCTTGACATGATTATCGGTTATTAAATTTATTATTTTAATTGATCTAAAGCGATATTAAGCTTCAGAACATTTACTTTTGATGGCCCGAAAAGTCCTAAGAAAGGCTTTTCAGTTTGATTATTAACTAAGCTTTTGATCTGTTCTTCTGAAAGACTTCTCATTTTGGCAATTCTCTTTGCCTGGTATAAAGCTCCTTCCTCAGAAATATCAGGATCCAGTCCGCTTCCGCTGGCAGTTACCAATTCTACAGGGACTTTAACACTACCCATTTCAGGATTATCCATTTTCAGAGTATCAATTCTTTTCTGTACAATTTCCAGATATTCTTTATTGCTTGGACCTTTGTTGCTTCCTCCGCTTCCTGCTGCGTTATAATTGACAGAGGATGGACGGCCATGGAAATATCTTTCAGACTTAAATTCCTGCCCGATATTAGCATAAAACTTCTGCCCTTTGTTGTAAATAATTTCTCCGTTTCCTTTGTTCGGAAGTATTTTAGAACCTCCATAAACAACTGCCAGATAAATACCTGTAACGACCAACATTACAAGAGTTAATCTGAATGCTGAAACAATATGATTTTTCATTTTTTAAATTTTAATAGAATAAACTGATTACCATGTCAATAATTTTGATCCCGATGAACGGAACGATTACTCCGCCTAACCCGTAGATCAAAAGGTTTCTTCTCAATAATGCACTTGCACCAATCGGTTTGTAAGCCACTCCCTTCAACGCCAGTGGAATCAGGAACGGAATGATTACCGCATTGAAAATAACCGCTGATAATATGGCTGTTTCAGGACTGTGAAGGTTCATAATATTCAGCTTCTGAAGAGAAGGAATAAAAGTGATAAACAGTGCCGGAATAATGGCAAAATATTTCGCCACGTCATTCGCAATACTGAAAGTGGTCAATGTTCCTCTGGTCATCAGCAGCTGCTTCCCGATTTCCACAATTTCGATCAGTTTTGTAGGGTCGTTGTCAAGGTCTACCATGTTACCGGCTTCTTTGGCTGCCTGTGTACCACTGTTCATTGCTACCCCAACATCGGCTTGAGCCAGTGCCGGCGCATCGTTGGTACCGTCTCCCATCATGGCTACCAGCTTACCTTCCTGCTGTTCCTTTTTGATGTAATTCATTTTGTCTTCAGGTTTAGCTTCGGCAATAAAGTCGTCTACTCCTGCTTTTTCTGCAATGAATTTTGCAGTCAGAGGGTTATCTCCGGTTACCATTACCGTTTTCACACCCATTTTTCTCAGTCTCTGGAAACGTTCCTGAATTCCGGTTTTAATGATGTCCTGAAGTTCAATAACGCCCCATACTTTTTCGTTAACGGCTACTACTAAAGGAGTTCCTCCGTTTTCAGAAATTTTGGTTACCGCATCCTGGGTTTCCTGTGGGAAGATATTCCCGGCTTTTTCAGTCAGTTTTTTTATCGTATCATAAGCTCCTTTACGGATTCTTGTTTCATCAAAATCAATTCCTGAAGTTCTTGTTTCCGCAGTAAAATCAATGTAAGTAGGATTAGCAACTAATAAATCTTCAGATTTCAAAGCACTCAGTTCAATGATGGATTTTCCTTCCGGTGTTTCATCCGCTACAGAACTTAATGCTGATGCTTTAATAAATTCTTCAAGCTGAATTCCATTGGCAGGGTGAAATTGAGTTGCCTTACGGTTTCCAATGGTAATTGTTCCTGTTTTATCAAGCAGCAAAACATCAATATCTCCTGCTGTTTCTACTGCTTTACCACTTTTGGTAATCACATTTGCTCTTAATGCTCTGTCCATCCCCGCAATTCCGATTGCAGAAAGCAGACCTCCGATAGTTGTCGGAATAAGACAAACGAAAAGAGATATAAATGCCGCTATGGTAATCGGAGTCTGCGCATAGTCTGCAAAAGGCTTTAAAGTGAGGGTAACAATAATAAATGTAAGCGTGAATCCTGCTAAAAGTATGGTTAATGCGATTTCGTTGGGTGTTTTCTGTCTTGATGCTCCTTCTACAAGGGCAATCATTTTATCCAGGAAGGATTCTCCGGGTTTTGTAGTTACTTTTACTTTAATTCTGTCTGAAAGTACTTTTGTCCCTCCGGTTACAGAACTTTTATCTCCTCCGGCTTCACGGATGACAGGTGCACTTTCTCCGGTAATAGCAGACTCATCAATGGTAGCAAGACCTTCAATAATCTCCCCATCCATCGGAATCTGATCTCCGGCTTCACAAAGGAAAATATCGCCTAATGTCATTTCAGCAGACATCTTCAGTCTTGTTTCTACCTGAAATCCCGGCTTGTTATCAAGTACCAGTTTGGCCGGCGTTTCCTCCCTTGTTTTTCTGAGGGTATCAGCCTGCGCTTTTCCTCTTGCCTCTGCAATAGCTTCTGCAAAATTGGCAAACAGAACGGTGAAAAATAAAATAATAAATACTAAAAAGTTATAGGAAAAGCTTCCCTGGGATTTATCACCAGTAAGACTGAACATGCTTACGATAAACATGACAATGGTTCCGATCTCCACCAGGAACATTACTGGATTTTTAAACATAATTTTCGGATTCAGTTTTACGAAAGACTGTTTGATTGCTTCGTTTACCAAATCTCTTTGAAATAATGTTTGTGACTGATTTTTCATTTTTTGAAAGAGTTTATATCATTGTAAATCAATAATCACCATTAAGGTCTGCCCAATAATAAGGATAGATATGGATAATATTAAGTGAACGTTTCGTAAGTGTCAGACTAGCTTCCTCAAACTCTTCGGCTTCCTTAATGGTTGAATATTGATTATAATTTTTAATGTTCACATTTATTTAGAGAAATACTGAATCTGCTCTGCGATAGGTCCTAATGTTAATGCCGGGAAGAAAGACAGAGCTGCAATCAGTAAAATCACTGCCAGTGTCATAAATCCGAAAGTAGCCGTATCTGTTTTCAGTGTTCCTGAACTTTCAGGGATATATTTCTTCTGTGCTAATAACCCTGCAATCGCTACCGGTCCTATAATCGGGATGAATCTTGAGAGTAGCAATACAATTCCCGTTGAAATATTCCACCAAGGAGTATTATCTCCAAGTCCTTCGAATCCGGATCCGTTATTCGCTGCAGAAGAAGTAAACTCGTACAGCATTTCACTGAAACCATGGAAACCAGGGTTGTTCAATGTTTTTGCTCCAAATTCTGGTAGATAAGCCGTTAAAGCTGTTCCTGCAAGAATTAAGAAAGGATGGAATAAAGCCACGATCATCGCAATCTTCATTTCTTTGGCTTCAATCTTTTTACCCATAAATTCCGGGGTTCGTCCCACCATCAGACCACTGATGAATACAGCCAGAATAATAAAGATGAAATAGTTCAGAATTCCGACCCCACAGCCTCCGTAGAAGCAGTTAATCATCATCGCAAGGAGTTCATTCATTCCGGAAAGAGGCATTGTACTGTCGTGCATCGCATTTACAGAGCCTGTAGAGATTACCGTTGTAGCAATACTCCAATAACCGGATGCTGCACTACCGAAGCGGATTTCTTTACCTTCCATAGCTCCCAGGCTGTTGTCAGCTCCCATTTGTGTAATCAAAGGATTTCCACCTGTTTCATTCACGATATTCGGAATAGTAAGTGCCAGAAAACCGACCGTCATTACCGTAAAGATTACCCATGAAAGTTTTCTTTTATTCAGATAAAAACCTAATGCAAATACCAATGCAAACGGAATAATCATCTGAGTGACCATCTCTGTCATATTGGTGATATAATTGGGGTTTTCAAGCGGATGCGCAGAGTTTGCCCCGAAAAATCCACCTCCATTAGTTCCTAAGTGTTTGATCGCTACAAATGCAGATACAGGACCTCTTGAAACATCTGCTTTCTGGCCTTCCAATGTTATAACATGATCTTTACCTTCGAAAGTCATCGGACTTCCGTTGATGGATAATATTAATGCAACAATCACGCTGATCGGAACCAGGATTCTGATCATTGATTTAGTGAAATAATCGTAGAAATTCCCAAGTTCGGTACTTGTTTTTTCTTTAAAAGCTTTGAAGAGAACCGCCATTGCTGCCATTCCCGTTGCAGCCGTAACAAACTGTAAAAACATCAGGTAAAGCTGGCTCAGATAACTTACTCCTGTTTCTCCTGAATAATGCTGTAAATTACAGTTCACTAAGAATGAAATGGTTGTATTAAAAGCCAGATCGGGTGACATATTCGGGTTTCCATCAGGATTTAAAGGGAGCCACGCCTGATTCAACAAAAGAAGAAAACCAATGATGAACCAGATCAGGTTGATTGCCAGCATGGCATACATATTCTGTTTCCAGTTCATCTGGCGGGCAGGATTAATTCCCGAAACTTTATAAATTAACTTTTCAATGGGTTCAAAAACCGGATCCAGAAAAGTTTTTTTGTATCCATAGACATTAGCTATATATTTCCCTAAAAAAATTCCGATAACTAATGTAATAGCAAACATTGCTATAGTGCCTAAAATTTCTGTATTCATGACCAATTAAAATTTTTCAGGTTTAATTAAAACATAACAGATATACACAAAGGCAAGTATTGAGAGGAAAAATAAACTCCACATAATTTATATTCTATCAAAAAATTCAACTGATTTACATAAAAGCCAAAACAACACTGCAAAAAGCAGAATTAAACTTATGAGCATCATATCTTAATCATTAGGGTTAAAAGAGTCAACAATACGTACGATACAATCAGCAAACTAAAAGTAGAATGCTCCCGTTTTTTAAACGTTTTTCTTGAAATTGTCATTTTTAAATATTTTATTCAGAGACTATATGCCAAAAGAAAGTCCATTTTGAAAAAACAACACTTAAAATATTGAATAACAAATAATTAAACCCAAACACAAAACTCTATAAAAACAGAAAAGCCTATCAAAATGATAGGCTCTTTATTAAAATGATAAAAGAATTATTTCAATCCGTATTCTTCGAGTTTACGGTATAGCGTGGCAATGCCAATCTCCAGTAATCTGGCTGCTTCTGCTTTGTTTCCTTTTGTATACTGTAATACTTTTTGGATATGTACTTTTTCCAGTGATCGGATACTCAAAGAATCACTTTCAGGAACTGTTTTTTCAGAATAGTGAGGAAGACTTTCAGCATCAAGGACATTGTTATCCATTAGAATCAAACTGCGTTCTACTGCGTTTCTCAACTCACGGATATTTCCTTTCCAGTCATTTCTCTCTAAAACTTTATAATATTCCGGATCAACCTGAACCGAAGACAAGTGAAGTTTATTTGAAAAAATATCTACAAAGTTTTTTGCAAGAGCTTTAAGGTCTTCTTTTCTTTCTCTTAATGCCGGAAGAGTGATCTCAAATACATTCAGTCTGAAATAGAGATCTTCTCTGAAATTACCCTGCTTTATTTCATCTTCTAAATCCCTGTTGGTTGCTGCAATCAATCTGAAGTCTGACTTTGAAACTTTAGTTTCCCCCATTTTGATAAATTCCCTAGTTTCCAAAACCCTGAGCAATTTTGCCTGAAGTTCTATAGGCATCTCACCAATTTCATCCAGAAACAGAGTTCCTCCGTTGGCTTCTTCAATCAATCCTTTTTTATCTTTAACAGCACCGGTAAAAGCACCTTGTTTGTGACCAAAAAGCTCACTCTCAAGTATCTCCTTACTGAATGCAGAACAATTGATCGCTACAAAACTATTTTTCTTTCTGTCACTTCCTTCATGAATAGCACTGGCAAAAACTTCCTTTCCTGTACCGGTTTCACCTGTAAGAAGGACGGCAGCATCCGTTAAAGCCACTTTTTCAGCCAATTTCTTAGCCTGTAAAATTAGAGGTGATTTACCTATAATCTGGTCAAATCCCTTCACAACCGTCTGCTGAACAACTTTTGATTTGTTATCCTTTACCTTATCCAGAGCTTTATATACCAATGGGATGATTTTTTCATTATCATCTCCTTTTACCAGATAATCGTAAGCACCATTTTTCATCGTCTGCACAGCATCTGTAATATTCCCGAATGCCGTCATCAGGATAATCTCTAACTGCGGATACTTAGTTTTAATGGATTTTACCAATTCTACTCCAAAAGCATCAGGCAGCCGTACATCACTCAGAACAACATCAAATTCATATTGCTCCAGCATCGTCATTGCTGAACGTGCCGTAGAAGCTTCTTTTACATTAAAATTTTCTTGGGAAAGGATCATTCCTAGTAATTTAAGGAGTTTGATCTCATCGTCGATAATCAGAATATTTCCTGACATTATAATTATTTTTGGAAAACTAGTACAAACTTATTGAATTTATTCGAGGAAAACAGAGTTATGGAAGGAAATAGTTTTTGAATAATTTACCAAGTTTAAGGAGCCAATCCCGCTATTCATTCATACTCCTCGCTCCTGCGCTTTCCCATAATCAAACCCATCAACTCTCCTACACAAGCTGCGGGGTAACCATTACTATCGGGGCTAAGAGATGAATGATAAATTATAAGTTATGAATGATGAGTTTTGGAATATGTGGTTCTGAAGTTCAAGTTAGAATGACAGGTTTTAAATCTTGGTTCTAACTATCTGCTCTTATTTTAATTGCTACACTGCCCTTCCAATTGTTTCATTCCGTAGGAATCCTGATCTGTTTATTAGAACTTTAAAGATTATAAACGCAGTATCAGGGTATTTAAAAACAACGGAGTGTAGACTCCTGCGGAGTGACAAGCGTGAGGTAAAGTAAAAAAGTATTGAAGGTAAAGACGGGAAGCCTGAAGCTGGAGCATGGAGGATAAAAAAGCAAGGAAGATAAAGGAGATTAGTCATAGTGACTTATTATCTATTACTTATTGCTTATTGCTTATTACTCATTACTTATGTATATGCTGTGTTTGTTTTAGTTTTGGGGGTTGTGTTTGTTTTGGTGTAGGTACAGGTATAAAAACAAAAAAACCTTTATCGTAAAGATAAAGGTTTTTTAAAAATAAAATAAAAACTGGCGGCGGCCTACTCTCCCGCG
>NZ_JAMZGF010000064.1 GCF_024158915.1 Chryseobacterium sp. S0630
AGCAAAATCAGCGAGAGACTTAAAATGTGCAGTCATCAATTTTATCGGAGATAAAATCCTTGCGCCCTAAGGCAGTAAATTTTTTCATATTCTTAGCGACTTTGTGTTTTTCCAACAAACCTTCTCAAAAATTATAGAAATCCTTAAACACCTAGCCAAAACATTGATATATTTGTGAAGTTGCAAAACGTATTGTATTTGCTCGTAAGAAACTGTCAACTGAATAAAAACGAATAAAAAATGAAAAGAGTAACCGCGATTGGAGGAATCTTCTTCAAGTGTAAAGACCCGGAACAAGTAAATGAATGGTATAAAACCCATCTGGGATTACCTACGAGCCCATACGGCGCCAAATTCGACTGGAAAGATGAAGAATCCGATAAGAAAGGATATACGCTGTGGAGTCCTTTTAAGGAGTCTACCCAATATTTCGAGCCTTCTGCTAAAGAGTTTATGATCAATTATCATGTAGAAAATATCGAAGCATTAGTAGAAGAGTTAAAGAAAGAAGGCGTAACGGTACTGGATGAAATTGCAACGTATGAATATGGAAAGTTTGTACACATCCTGGACCCTGAAGGAAACAAAATTGAATTATTCGAACCGGCAGGAGAGTAGCCACCTTATTTCCAAGAAAAACTGCTGAAAACCCGCATTACGACTTATATCACAACTGAAGACGTAATGATTCCCCTCCTCCGGAGGGGTGGCGAAAATTCAAAGAATTTTTGACGGGGTGGTTTTCTCATCACACTTTTCCACATTGTCATTCTGACGAAGGAAGAATCTTATTGATATGTGAGATTCTTCCTTCGTCAGAATGACCGTTTTACTGTATTGATGTAATTTTTAATCCAAAATATAAATCTTCTTCTCCTTAAGATTGAATCCCAATTTTTTACCCAACCAGTTGATAATCGTTTTGCCTTCATAAATAAAGCCTCCTACAAAAAACACAGCAGGTTTTGATGTATTCCAGTATTATTTTATACTTATGCATTCATATCTATTCCTGAAACCGCTTTATACCTAAAGTAAAATCCCTAAATTTAGCCTCAAATCAAAAACAAAATGGAAACAAAAATCATAAAGGTTACACACGTTACAGGAACTTATATCATCGAAGTTCCCAATGGAGCACTTAATGACATGAAAACCCAATTGGACAAATGCCTTAACGATGAACAAGGTGCTATTGTAGTGAAGGGAGAAGATGGAGATCAGTTTGTATACCCGTCTGATTTTTTAAAAAATAGCTTTATTGCTATTGTTGATCGGGAATAGGTGAAGTTTTTTGAAAAATAATTCCCTTGATTTCTAGTCTATTATTAAGTTTTGTTAAAATTTGTGGGGGAAAAGTTTTGCAGAAATTAAAAATCGTTCTATATTTGCACCACTGAAAACAACGGTATAGCCGGAGTTTAGGGAGAGTTGGCAGAGTGGTCGATTGCGGCAGTCTTGAAAACTGTTGACTGTAACAGGTCCGGGGGTTCGAATCCCTCACTCTCCGCTTAGGGAGACGTTTATTTATTAACGTCTCCTTTTTTTATGTCCTAAATTGCTTGATTTCCGGTCGGCTATACCGATCCATTGTAATGGCTTCATCAGCTACACGGCTGAAACGGTCAAGCTGGTCTACAACCAGATAGTTTACTGTTTTATGATGCTTGGTTATGAAATCTTTTAGTTTTATAAAATCAGGACGGTCAAATGTTATAGGTTAGATTATTCTTGCTTGCTATGAAAAAATTACATCCCTGACGAGAATCGTATTTGTTGCATGCAAGACAACCATCAATTCATTTTTTCTTCTAATTCCCGCTTCAAAGTAGAAATCCGCTCATCTTTATCATTATGATGCCAGCCCGGAGCATTGAATATATACCCCAATTTCGCTTTCCATGTAGGTGCATTTCGGGCATCCTTTATCATATTTCCAAACTCATCAAAGACAATATGAAAAACATTATAAGTGTGAATGTTATGATAGATTCCGTATTCCGTCGTTTTCTTTTCTTCCGCTTTGTACGTGCCGAAAAGATGATCCCAAATCATCAAAATACCCCCATAGTTATTATCTAAATCCTCAATTTTTCGAGAATGATGCACTCGATGGTTGGATGGAGAATTGAATACTTTGTCGAACCACCCTAATTTTCCAATAGCATTGGTATGCGGCCAAAATTGAAAAATCAAGTTAAATTGATGCATCATAGCAATCATAATAGGATGAAAACCAATAATGATAAAAGGGATATACCAAATGTCTCGATATATGATTTCAAACCATCCTTGACGCAATGCAATAGCAAGACTCAAATGAGTAGCCGAATGATGATTGACATGACCTGTCCAAAATAATCTGATTTTATGACTCAATCGATGATGCCAATAAAAACCAAAATCCTGAACAATCATAACCAATAACCAAAGCCACCAGTGATCTGCATGCCATTTTAAAGTGAAGAATTTGTTGAAATCTTTGATCCCGAAAATATCAGTAAGTCTAAAATGATTGTAAATCCAAAAAAAGTAGGATAATGAAATAGCTTTCATCCCAAAGTCTAACATTACTGCCCCTATCCCCAATCCGATACTCGATACATTATCTTTGATGAGTCTTTTTGTGAATACTTTTTGAGGAATCTGATACAAAAATACTTCCCCTAATATCAACAAGATAAATACAGGAATAAAATAAGTAACAGGATCAGTAAAATCCAATGGGCAGAATAGCCCAATACTATGAAAAAATCGGTTATCTTTTCTTTTCATAAGTCTTGATTTTATCAAATAATTCTGTTCTTTTTTTCAATACCAACCACTCCCAACACCAACATCAATTGGGCTAAAACATAAGTAATCATCACAACAAGTTCTTTCCCAATACTATGCTGTACAAACATATTAATGGCCAATACGGAATCTGATATTACAAACAAAATAGCTCCTAGGATTAGCAATGAAGAATAAGTACTGATACTAAAATACAGCATCGTAGCAATGGTAATTCCGTAGATCACCACGGGTATCTTCATTTCGTTTAAATAAGGATATATATAGTAAATAAATGAACCTAAATACAGAAAAACAAAGGGAAGCCAACTCCATACATTTTTCTTTTTAATCTTAAAAAAATAAACGATGTAACAAATATGAGCCAACAAAAAGCTTCCCAAACCGGGAATAAATCCCCATCCAAATAACAAAAACACATCACCCAAAAAGCTCAAAATTAATCCAGACAAAAACCATTGGTTTATCCGAAATACATTTTGTTTAGAATAAGTAAAATAAAACCAGATAATAATAGGTAACAACAGTGGCTTGGTAAAAAACCGCCAGGAACTATGATCCATAGCTATAAATACTAAATCAAATGCAAAAACAATGGCAAGAAGGACTAATAACAATTTGATATTGACAGATTTTATCATGGTACTATTTTATTGCAATCTTTTAATTATCTTTTTTCTTGTTACAATATGGATATCTCAGGTTTGCACCAAGTTATTCTATATGTGACACTTAGCTCAGATTGTTAAATTACAAATAAAATTAAGATAAAATACTTTTGAAATATAAAAATACAATGCATCACACTTTAGTTTATTTTATATTTTAGAAATAGGCTATTATTGGAAATATTATTTAAGTTTATACAGTTTAATCACATCTTTTCCAAAGTAATTTTCGAATTTTTTGGAAAATTCTTCATCCTTGAACTTTCGGATTGTATGACTACTATTAAAAATATTTAATATTCTAAGGATCAAGGTTTTGTGTCATAAATACTGAAAAAATGACAGAAGATCGGAAAAAATTTCACTCTTACTCCAATGGTATTTTTTTTGTGAATTTTTATGTACAGCTGGCCAGCGGACGTGTTTTTTAATGATTGTTAAACTTAATTAAAAATGATTGCAATGAATAATCTAATAAGAAGAAACGGAAACAACAATTTGGGCTTTTCAAATGTCTTTGATGATTTTTTTGGTCGTGAACTTTTTAACTGGGGCAATAACAATTACTCATCTACCAGTACAACCGTACCATCGGTAAATATAAAGGAGAACGGAGAGGCTTATGAAATTCAGGTTGCAGCACCAGGTATGGATAAAAATGATTTTCAGATCAGGCTGGATGGTAACCTGCTTACTATTTCATCAGTGAAGGAAGACCGTAAAGAGACAAAAGATGAAAATTTCACACGAAGAGAATTCAGTTACCAATCTTTCAAGAGAAGTTTTGAGCTTCCAAAAGATGTTGTAGATCAGGATAATATTAATGCAGAATATGAAAATGACCTTTTAATGTTAACCATCCCGAAAAAAGAAGATGCGAAGCAGAAACCACCAAGAATGATTGAAATATCATAGAAATAACTACAAAATTGGCTACCAAAAGAGTAGCCAATTTTTTTATATTCTCTTACTCTACCCAGAAATATCCCACAGAGTATGTCTTGGCTTTCCCTGCTACAATTACCCTTTCATTTTTGTTCTCACAATAGAGCTGTCCGCCTCTTTCAGAGATCTGGCGGGCAAAAAGCTTCTCTTTTCCTAATCTTGATGCCCAGAACGGGATGAGTGAGCAGTGCGCAGAGCCGGTTACCGGATCTTCAAGAATAGAAGACTGTGAGGTAAAATATCTTGAAACAAAATCACAATCAGTGCCTGTTGCTGTCACGATAACTCCGCCCGGATCCAGATTGATAAGATCAAAAATGGACCTTTCAATGTGGATATTTTTTACATCGTCTTCAGAATCATATACCAGCACATAGTCTCTTGCTTTAAAGACTTCCTTAGGCTGTATATTGAGCGATCTGGATATAATATCCGGAAGAGTAGAGGCTTCGGGCATTCTTGATGGAAAATTCATATAATACATCCCATCTTTAACATCTACCGTTAATTCACCACTTTTTGTTTCAAAAATAATTCTATCACCCGGATAGTGTAAAATGGACATAAGACAATGAGCGGTAGCAAGAGTCGCATGCCCACATAAATCCATCTCTATTTCCGGGGTAAACCATCTCAGATGAACACGATCTCCATTGTCAATAAAGAAGGCGGTTTCTGCTACCGCATTTTCACGGGCTATTTTTAAAAGGATTTCATCGGGTAACCAATTTTTTAATGGAACAACACAAGCCGGATTTCCATGGAAAATAGATTCTGTAAAAGCATCTATCTGATATAATTCTAACTTCATAGGTTGTAAAAATTTTGTGAAGTATAAAGATAATTCATTTTCATCATGAAGTTCCCTGATATTCCTGAAAAAATTATTTCGGATTCTATTTTTATACAAATAAATATTGACTTTTTATGATCCTGTTTTGTAATAATTTTTCCACATCAAAATGGAAATTTCTTTACATCTATTTTTTCAAAAAGGAGTTGTGAAAATTTAGCTTTGTACTAAATAAAAACGGGAAACAATGAAAAAATATAATCATGATTTTCTTCATTCAAGTCTTTCGGGAAGACCCATGGCTGAAGTTTTCAATCTCTTGAAAAGGCTCTGAATCTGCAATTGCTTTCCTAAGATTTCTTCACTTTATTAATAACTCATAATCAAATAATAATGTTTAAAAACTTTACTACATTATCAGTAGCAGTGGCTTTGCTCTCTTACGGTATTGTGTCTGCTCAAAGTGTTGGAGTTAATACAGCTCAGCCTGGATCAACACTTGATGTTAACGGATCTTTAGCTGCAAAATACAGTGCTGTTACTTCCGCAGCGTATACAATGACTTCTGCGGATTTTCATATCTCGTATAACGGAACTACCAATGCTGTTTTTACATTACCGACAGCAATATCTGGTACAGGTAATTTCAAAGGCCGTATGTATACGATCAGAAATAATACGGCTTTTACCATTACAATAACTCCTGCAGTTTCAGAAACAATTAATGGTAATGCAAGTATGGCAGTAGGTCCTAACCAGAGCCTCCAGCTTATCAGTACAGGCCTTACGGGAGCTGCTTCTACATGGGATATCTCAGGAAGTGCAAACGTAACGGCAAGCAACGGGCTTACAGCTGTAGGGCAGGAGGTGAGACTTGGCGGGACACTTTTGCAAAATACAGCGATTGATTATTTGGACAAAGCATTATATTTCAGAAGCAATGTAGATGGTGCAGGACTGACATCCATCAGCAATACGAATTCAGGTACCAATGCTTCCGCTCTTTTAAGGCTCACTAATGATGTGGGAAGCTCTATGGATATGTTCCTGAACTCTTCTACCAAAACAACAGAAGGTGGAGCTAATGCAGGAATCATAAACAATATAGGAGGAGCGCTAACGATATCGGGAAATAATAATGTTGCCCAGTTGAAGCTCAGCCAGGCCAATGGAGGAGATTATCTTTTTAATGGAGACAGAAAGCTTAACTTCAATGGAGACGGTGATATTACAGCTTTTGGGGCTGCAGGTAATTCTGTGAATGCTTTCAATGGTCTTCTTACTTTAAAAGGAAACAGCAATAATCCTGCATTTGCTCAGGTAACAGTTGGTACTACAGGTCTTAGGTATTATTATGGTAACAGCGTTAACAGTATGCTTGACATTGATGGTAATGGAGATATCAATATGAACAGACCGGAAGTTAGCGGGATTGGAGGAAATAAAGTGGCGGCCACCAAAGGACATCTTGATTTAAGCGGATACAACACACTGAATGGCTCTGTAACCCAGATTTATCTTGGAGCGGAAGGATTCAAATATAGTTATAACGGAAGCACTAAAGTGACGATTGACGGTAACGGATTGGTAAGTGCTGCAGGTGGTTTTGTCAATACTTCGGACATGCGTTTAAAAACTCAGGTTAAAGAAATAGGGTATGGTCTTACTACCATTATGGCATTGCAGCCGAAACAATACGAGCTATCTGCCAATAACCAGATTAAAGAAGGTAAACCGGCAGTGAATCCTACACAGAAGACCCAGCATAAAATAGGATTTCTGGCACAGGATCTTTATAAAGTAATTCCTGAAGCGGTCTATAAACCAAAAGATGATACCAAAGAAGCCTGGGCTGTTGACTATGCTTCACTTGTTCCTGCCCTTACAAAAGCCATTCAGGATCAGCAGGCTGAAATAGAAGAGCAGAAAGCCAGGATTAAAAAGATGGAAACAGAAATGGAAGCCATCAAAAAGAAATTAGGATTGTAATAAACAGGTACAATATTTTGGATTTAAAGGTATTGCATTTCCGATTCTAAGAACACACGTTAAAAAGAATACCTTATTCTGTTATAATAAAAACAATCCCTCGGTTTTTATGAAAATATTCCAGGATCCAGGGTTTAAAATTCCCAAATTTTTTATTTTCCCATACGTCGCAAAAGCCTGCAGATAGCAGGCTTTTGTATTTTATAAATTAAAACATATTCAGCTTATTCTTGATACCATTTCTTTTTCATAAATAAACTGGCTTTTACGAGAAGTATCAACACCGGAACCTCTACCAATGGACCAATCACGCCTACAAATGCCTGCGGTGAATGAATACCAAAGACCGAGATGGCCACAGCAATTGCCAGTTCAAAATTATTTCCGGTAGCGGTAAAGGCTATAGATGTATTTTTATCATAAGGGACTTTTAATGTTTTGTTGATCATAAAACTTATAAAAAACATCAAAACAAAATAGATAACCAATGGAACGGCTACTTTGATGACATCCATTGGCAATTCCAGTATTTTAGAACCTTTTAAGCTAAACATCAGTACGATGGTAAATAACAAGGCATACAATGTCACAGGAGATATCTTAGGCACGAATTTTCTGTTGTACCAGTCTGCGCCTTTTGATTTAATCAGAAAATAACGGGTAAGAAAACCGGCCAGAAAAGGAATTCCCAGATAAATCAATACGCTTTCTGTGATATCCCTCATAGAAACATTCACATTAAAGCTTGCCAGACCAAGTTGATTGGGAAGTACATTGATAAACAGCCATACCAGAAAACTGTATGTGAACACCTGAAAGATGCTGTTTAAGGCCACCAACAATGCTGCATATTCTCTGTTTCCTTTGGCGAGATCATTCCAGACAATAACCATGGCAATACATCTGGCCAATCCAATGAGAATTAAGCCTGACATATAATCAGGTTCATGTCTTAAAAAAAGGGTGGCAAGACCAAACATCAGAACCGGGCCAATAATCCAGTTGAGAAATAAAGAGATGCCGATTATTTTTTTATCTTTAAAAACCAATGGCAGAAGAGTATAGTCAACTTTAGCCAATGGCGGATACATCATCAAAATGAGCCCGATGACCAGAGGAATATTGGTAGTACCCACCGACTGTGAATTGATAATAGTAGGAATGGCCGGGAAAAAATGTCCCAAAGCAATCCCTATCCCCATAGCCAGAAAGATCCATAAGGTAAGATAACGGTCAAGAAATTTTAATTTGGGTTGCATGATTATCTTTTGATTTTAGAAAAAACATAAAACATTTCTTCTGCAATTTGTAAGCTTCTTTCAGTATACACTGCTGCCTGTTCCGGTGTATTATCCGAAATCTTAGGATCTTCAAATGTGATCGGAATTCTTTTTTCCGCACCGGGAATAAAAGGACATCCGCCATCTGCCTGCGAACAGGTCATAATTGCTGCAAATCCCGAAACAGGATTGTACGGACTCTCGTATTTTTTTGAAAAGCCAATTATTGGAAGGCTGTTCTCATCATATTTTATAGCATATACAGGATTGGTTGTATCGGCAATACTGAAAATTGAAAAGCCCTGTTCTGCTAAAACTTCTGCGATCTTAGGAAATAATGCTGTTGTTTCCGTTCCTCCGGAATAGCAATGGACTTGCGGAATGGTAAAGAAAGAAGCTGCTGCCTGTGCCCAAACCTGTGCCAGATGGCTTCGTCGGGAATTGTGGGTGCAGATAAAATTCAGATTGATTTCTTGGCTATCATCCACTTTTTGCTGGATAAAACTGATCAATGGTTTCAAAACCTCTTTTCTATCGGTATCTATATTTTCCCATTTCAGAGAGTGAACCGTATTTAATAATTCTTGATACATAATATTTTAATAAAATTTATTAGCAGCATCCTGATCCCGGAGTGCAGGCTGATGTTGGGTTTACAGATAATTCAGACAGATTTTTCTTTTGTTTTTCGGAAGGAATTCCGCAGGCTTCCTGTGCAAGGCAGGCTGTTGTTTTATTTTTCAGGACAAAGTTTTTTCCGTTAAATTCAAGGTCATATTTTCCAATGGTTTCTCCCTGATATTCAACTTCAATTTCGCTGTCTTCTATCCCGAGTTTTTCTTCAGAAAGCTGAATGATATGAAGCAGTTTTCCTGGTTTCAGGCGGTGTTCATAGTCATCGGCATCCCATAACTGGAAGTTGACTGTTTTTTCATTTCTGATTACCCCGCCGCAATCGATGAAGTTTTTAATACTCTGTCCCACTTCCGTTACATGGAAATGTTCAGGGACAAAACTTCCGTTTTCTAATTGAAATTCAACATTTTCCAGGGTGGGAAGAATTTCTTTAATTTCTGATAGTCTCATAGTAGATTAAAATTTAGTGTTATAATTTATTAATGTTATATTGCAATATTACGATATATTGATTCAAAAAAAATGCCTTAACAGCATTGTTTTATACTAACATCCTGATTAAAAAACAGGTTGAATTCATTTTGAAACTGCTTCCATTTGCTTTCATTAATACAGTAGCATACGGATTTTCCTTCAATAGAACCTTTGATGATTCCTATATTCTTCAACTCTTTTAAATGCTGAGAAATGGTAGCCTGTGCCAATCCAAGTTCTTCAACAAGATCATTACAGATACACGCTTTTTGATTAATGATATACTGTAAAATAGCGATTCTTGCCGGATGTCCCAAAACTTTAAGCAGAGAAGCCAGCTTATTTTGCTCGTCAGTATAAATTTCTGTTTTAGTAACTCCCATTATTGTATTTTATATTGCAATATTACGATGATAAATTAATTAAGCAATGAAAAAATTTCATAATTTTAATTGTTGATATTTAAATTGCTGATTGTCATTGTTTTAAAATTTAATAAGATAGTTGATCATGTATGAAAATAAAAAAGATGAAGCCTGTTTTTGCCTCATCTTTTGATGTATTGTTAGGGTAAACTAATCTTTTTGCCTTGTTCAGGGAAAATGTAATTTACTTTTAAAGGATTGTTTTTCAATAATTCCTTTTTAATAAGCTCTGGATTATCGCCTGTAGGTTTTCTGTGAGTAACCACGATGTTGAGACCCTTAAGGCTGCTTTGTCCGGTTTTTTCTTTGAGTTTGCTCAATTCCTCATTCAGCAGATTAGGAGTAAGGTGTCCAAACAGAAGATGTTCTGGCTGACTGTTGGGGAAAGAAACTTCAATTAATATCGTATTGAGCTGTCTTTTTTTAACAAGAGGAGCTGCCATGTTCCAAAGTTGATCCAGACGGTCAGATTTTTCTATACGGTCAGCACCTGTATCTCCAAGGTAAAGCAGATAGTGATCATCTCTTCTTACCAATGCAGCACTGCTTTTATAAGGATTTACGTGACTTAGTTCATAGCCTGTTATAAAAAAAGGTGTTTTAGGCGCAGGAATTTCAGTTCCTGCCTGCAACTCATTATAATGGTATTTTCCAAGGATAGGTTTCTGTCCCTGATCTGCAAAATTGATCCAGGTATCTGTAATAAAGTAATGATTCTGCAAGATTTGAATCACAGGAGCTATAGCGAAAATATCCTTCTTAGAATCAGCAGGAGAATTGATGATAAGGCCGGATAAATGATCGAGATGACCGTGGGATACAAAATATCCTTTGATCTGATCTTTTAAAACTGTTTCTGCTGATCCTTCAAGACTTTTCAGTTCAATCGCTTTTCGGATTCCGGCATTTACGGTACCGGCATCAAGGCAGAGATATGCATTGTCTTTTGGAGCGCCTACCAGATAGGCTGATAAATTGTCTTCCTGCTCACCACCATATATTCCTAAGGGAATTACATCAAAATTTTGTGCCTGGCAAACAATATTCAGAAGAACCAATAAAGAAAGTGCTGTTTTTTTCATAATACGTATAATAGAAAGCCATCTTTTTCGGGATGGACAGAGCAAATTTACGCTATTTTTTGATGACAGAATCTCTGAATCAGTAAAGCCTGCTGAAAATGAGCAGGCTTTATTTTGACTATTATTTTATTGAGGCTGTTGCTGGGTGACGCAATGCACCATTCCTCCGTTGGCGAATAAGTTACGGCAATCAATTCCAACTACCTGTTTGCCAGGATAGAGCTGTTGGATGATGTTGTTGGCAACTGCATCATTCGGGTCATTATAATTAGGAACCAATACACGGTTATTGGCAATATAATAATTGATGTATGAAGCGCGGCCTACATTTTTCCCGTAAGTAGTGATCACATCATTTCTTGTTAAAGGCACTTTTACAAACTGATAGGCAGCTCCGGTTTTTGTGGTTGCATCATACAGTTTGTCAATATCTCCATTGGGAACCTGCCAGTAGGCAAGATCGTCCGGATTCATTGTAATAATGGTAGATGAATTGGCAAATCGGGCAAAACCATCGATGTGCATGTCGGTAATATCCAGACCGGCTTTTCCATTCAGCCATATAAATTTGGTGACACCAAGATTTTTAGTAAATATGGCTTCTGCCTGTTGTTGCGTCATTCCCGGATTTCTGTTATTATTCAGGATAGAACTTTTACAAGCCATCAACACTCCGTTTCCGTCAATTTCCACACTTCCTCCTTCATTAATCATGACGGAATTAAGATTGATTTTTGGAATATTCGTATCTGCTGATATTTTAGATGGAATTGCGTTACATTTGCTGTAATCTGCCTTATTTCCCCAACCGTTAAATCCCCAATCCTGAATAAATAACTGTCCGTTCTGATCTTTTACATAAATAGGACCGTTATCTCTTACCCAGAAATCATCTGTAGGATAAATTTTGAAGTTGATATTGGTAAGAGGAACTCCTGCAGTGTTGAGTAGCCCTACAATACGACTCTTTTCTGCACCGTCATAAGCAATAATGTGAACTTTTTCACTTTGTACAAGCTCTTTGGTCATGGCTACCCAGGTGGCATCCAGACGGTTTCGGTAGGTAGTTCCGTATTGATACTGGTGTGGCCACTGAAGCCAGGTTCCTTCATGGGTTGCAGACTCTTCCGGCATTTTATAAAGAGCTGTTGCAGGGTTCACTGTATCCGGATTCTCTATAGGATCTGTTTGAGAACAGGAAAGTAGAAGAGCGGGTAATAACAGGAACATGATTTTCTTTTTTTGCATAATTGATCTATTTTTAACAGGGCAAAATTAGATCAGCAAAAGTTTTGAAAGTTGTCCCAAATTGACAACTTACTTCAATGGCAATAAAATATAGGTCAGCTGTTTTTCCTGATCGTCTTCATTTTCAGCATGATTTTCATACTTTTCAATGATGGGAGTGTGTGAAAATTCAAGACCTGAATTAAAAATCCAGCGTGAATAGATCTTCGTGTACGTGTCGTCTATTGTTTCGTAGCTTCCGGAATGGGTAAAGCGGGCGTATTTCCCTCCGAATATCATTTTTGAAGGAAGCTTTTTATTGCCGGATTGAACAGATGAGCATGCATCATAGCGGCAGTTGATTTCAGTTTTTATTAATGGTTCATCGGCTATAACTCCAAAATAGTCTACCCCGGAGTCAGGGAAATCATTTTCCATGAACTTTTTCCACAGCACTTCAATTTCTTCATTGTTATAATAGGTGTTAATGCTCTGATAATATACCTGTACAGGCTTCAGATATACAATTTCGGGTTCCAGTAAGACCTCTGAGGTAACAGGGATGATTGCATCTCCACAAAGGAGCTGTTCTTTACTTTGTCTTGCAGCTTTAGGGGAAATCCCAAAATGTTGTTTAAAGGCTTTGGAAAAAGAAGCGATATTGGCAAAACCCACTTCAATGGCAATGGAGGTGAGATTTTCCTGAGTATAAAGAATCCGTTTATAGGCATTTTCTACCTTCAGCCTCTGTTGGAAAGCACCTATTGTCTCCCCGCAGCTGTATTTGAAAATGCGCTGGATATTTCGGTAAGAATAATGAGAAATGTCTTCCAGTTCCTTTACAGAAACAGGCTGATCATAATTCTTTTCCATGAAATTGATAACTCTGTAAATACAATTCAGGTTGTCTTCCATAAGCATTGAAATTTTTCCGAAACTGGTGGTATGAAATAAATTACAAATAAAAGAAATAAAAAAATATCTTGACAATATTGTATTTTAGCTTTCGGTAAAAATAGATTTAAAAACAATAATTTTATCATTGTAAAAACAGGAACAACCAAGAAACTAATACTAAATATGGAAAAAGATTTGTCAGAATTAACGGATCAGGAGCTGATTGAGAAAAAAAGAACTATTGAAGCCCGAAATGTTGTGAATGCTATTATCCTGGGAGTATTGGCTGGAATTGCTATTTACAGTACCATAACGAAAGGCATCAGTTTTACTACTTTCTTACCTATACTTCTTGCTTTTTTTGTGGCTAATAGCTGGAATAAAGGTAAGAAAGGTTTGAAAAGGGAAATGGACGCCAGAAATGTGAAGTAATGCAGGAATTTAACAGAAAAACAGAAACTGGTGCGGTAGCTTATTTTCGGTATTGCATCAGAAGCGGAGATGTAAAAGGAGCATTAGGCTGTTTTCATCCTGAAGCAGTCTACATAGACCGTGATGGAAGAGAATGGAGAGGGTTTGAGCAGATAGAAAGGGCAATGAATGAGATCTGCCGCTTACAACTGGATATTCAGGGTGAAACTCCGCATATCACTGTTGTAAATGATCTGGCGATGTGGCAGGATCAGTGGGAAATGACAGGAACTGCTCCGGATGGACACTCTATTCATATGACAGGCAATACTTCCTGTATCATGAAAAGAAATGAAGAAGGAGAGTGGCTATGGTTGGTGGACAATCCTTTCGGTTCTGCTGTGCTTAAAAATGACAATCTGGTATAAAGTCTTCCAGAAACAAATAAAAAACCTTCAGATGAACTGAAGGTTTTACTTTACTTTTATATTATTTTACTGATTTTTAGTTACGTAAGAATTGGCCAATCCCTGGAGAATCAAAAGTGAATGCATTCTGATTTTCAGATTTGTCAATTTTATTGCTGATGGTTAATGCCCATAATACAAGTTCTTTGCAGAAATTCTGATCTTCTTTGCTCAATTCAGAGGCATTTTCTTCCACTACAGTTGTCAGAGGTTCTATCTTATCAAGTTTAGCATAAAATTCTTCATCCGTATCATTGTAATTAAGTTCTAAATGATTTTTATTGAACCACCTGATCAGGTCAGTATACGGTGTTTTGATCCCTTCTTTTTCCAGTTTTGAAATACGTGGGAACAGGCTTTCAAATTGGGTGATGACGGCTTTATCAATTAAGATTTTAGCTACGTAATCAGCTCCTTCCTGTTCTCCTTCATATACCAGTTCAATTTTTCCTGTGATTGATGGGATGATCGACATGAAGTCAAGCAGACGTACAGTTGTTCTTTCTGCACTGGATTCAATCAGACGCAGTTTGGCTGCTGCGATTAAATTTTCCATAGCACTGATGGTAAGACGGGCACTGACACCACTTTTCGCATCCACATATTCGCTGATACGGGCTGCAAAAGCAACCTCTTCCAAAAGATCTTTCGCCAGATCAGGAATCTGAATCTGGGCTTTATCTTCAGCAGAAATCAATGCTTCCTGTTCTGTAATCTGTCTTGCCAGAGCAATAGTTTTTGGATAATGGGTGAAGATCTGAGATCCGATTCTGTCTTTCAGCGGGGTTACAATACTTCCTCTGTTGGTATAATCTTCCGGATTGGCTGTGAAAACAAACTGAATATCAAGTGGCATTCTCAGCTGGAATCCCCGGATCTGAATATCTCCTTCCTGCAAAATATTAAACAGGGAAACCTGGATTCTGGCCTGCAGATCCGGCAATTCGTTTAAAACAAAAATAGAGCGGTTGGCACGGGGAATCATTCCGTAATGTAAAACACGTTCATCGGAATAGGGTAGTTTCAACGTAGCCGCTTTAATAGGGTCTATATCACCAATTAAATCTGCAACATTCACGTCTGGAGTGGCCAGTTTTTCATAAAAACGATGAGAACGGTGTACCCACGAAATTGGAGTTTCATCACCTAATTCAGCAAGCAGATCTTTGGCAAACTTTGAAATGGGATGAAAAGGACTGTCGTTAATTTCGGATCCTTTTACGATGGGCATATATTCATCAAGCAGATTAACCATGCTTCTTGCAATTCTGGTTTTTGCCTGACCACGTAAGCCCAGCAAGTTAATGTGATGACCGGCAAGAATGGCTTTTTTCAATTGGGGAACTACTGTGTCTTCATAGCCCCAAAGTCCTTCAAATACAGGTTCTTTAGCTTTAATTCTTGCAATTAAATTGGCTTGGATTTCCTCATTAATTGTTTTATGAGTATAACCGGATTTTTTTAATTCTTTGAATGTAATATCGTTTTTCATTGTCTTGTAATACTATTTATCTGATCAGATTTCTATTTTAAATGATTTAAAATCTGATCTTTATATTTTTCTTATTCTGTTTTTTTCGTAATCTTCAAAAATCATCTGTCCCAAACCTGATAGTCCGGTGAGGAATGCTTTTCCTTTGTTTTGAGCTGTGAATTCTTCCACAAACTGACGCAGATAAGGATCCTGAGCAATCATAAAGGTAGTGATAGGAATTTTCAGTTTTCTTGCCTGTGCTGCTCTGTTGAAACATTGATTAACAATTTTTTCATCCAAACCAAAGCTGTTCATATAAAATTCACCGCTAGGAAGCTGAATGCAGCTGGGTTTTCCATCGGTGATCATAAAAATCTGTTTGTTGGTATTTCTTTTTCTGCGGAGAATATCCATGGCCAACTCCAGTCCGGCTACCGTATTGGTATGATAAGGGCCTACTTTCAGATAGGGAAGGTCTTTGATCTTAATGGGCCATGCTTCGTTTCCAAAAACAATGATATCAATGGAATCTTTCGGATATTTTCTTTTAATAAGTTCTACGAGAGCCATGGCTACTTTTTTGGCTGGCGTAATCCGGTCTTCACCGTACAGGATCATCGAGTGGCTGATATCGATCATCAGAACGGTACTCATTTGGGCCTTATGTTTGGTTTCCTCTACGATGAGATCTTCTTCTGTCAGGCGAAGGTCTGAGATTCCGTTGTTGATCTGTGCATTTTTCAGGCTTTCCGTCATATTCACGGCAGCAAGATCATCTCCGTATTGGAAGGAACGGTTTTCTCCATCTCTTTCATCCCCGATTCCTGTTTTGTTGGTCCTGTGATTTCCGGCTCCGTTTTTCTTCAGTTTTCCAAAAATCTGATCCAGTGCATATTCACGAAGCGCAGCTTCAAGCTTCGGAGTTAATATATTTTTACCTTTTCCACTTCCTGTGTTGCCTTCTTCAGGATCTTCTTCCCTGATGTAGCCTCGTTTTTTCAGATCTTCTTCAAAATCCTGAAGGGTGTATTCATCACTGAAAATATCATATTCCTGATCAAGCATGTCCAGCCACTCGAAAGCTTCTTCAATATCTCCGGAGGTGTGGGTAAGCAAATCTTTGAAAACATCAAAGACGCGGTCAAAATGTGATAATTCCTCCGGCACATGTTTACTGAATATAAATCCTTTTCCGGGATTAAAATTTTTATCTGTCATAAGATGATAAAGAGGTTTTGCAGTTATTTGCTTTTGAATATTTCAGAAAATGTAATGAATTGTCTGAAGTATTCTTTATTTCGTTTCAAATTGAAAAGTTAGGAAAATATCATGGCAAGATTCCCTTAGAAAAATAGAAAATACTAATGATGGTGATATGGAATAAGAATATAACGGTTTATCGTTTGGAGAAGACCTAAAAGCGTTTTACATCATCTCTATTTATACTGAAAAATGCACAAATAAAGATTTGTGCATTTTAAATGTTATGGGAGAAAATTTATTTTATGAATGAATAGCAATCATGGTTGCGGTCATTTTTGCAATGAGTTTTTCCTCTTTTTGATCATAGACATATCCTTCACAGATGGTAAGGGTTCTTCCTGCCTGGAGAACTTTTCCAATGGCAACAAGCTTATCTGTATTGGCTGGTTTCATAAAATTAACTTTGAACTCAACAGTCAATACATTGGCATTTTCAGGCATTGTGGTTAGAGCTGCATATCCGCAGGCACTGTCTACAATAGTTGTCAGAACGCCTGCATGAAAGAAGCCATTGTGTTGGGTCAGGTTTTCAGAAAATTTGCAGGTAATTTTCACCTGTCCCTGCTGAACATCTTCTAATTGGGCACCAATCGTTTTCATGATTCCCTGTTTGTCAAAGCTTTGTTTTATTCTATCGTAGATAATGATTGGTTTTTATTCATGAAATTTTAATCCATCCAGCGCTTTATCTACTTTTTTGTTTTCTCCATACACGATAATACCAACAAGATCCAGATGATCCGCAGGATGTTTTGCAATCTCAAGAACATTTTCCTCACCGGAGCGGGTGGCAAAAAGCTCTTGAGTATAAACTCCAATGGACAGCTCACGGTCTCTTGAACGACGGAATGCCCGCTGAAGTTTTTCTGTATTGTCTGCTTTATAGATGAGGGTAGGATGTTTTATAAAAGCTAAAAATTCCTCATGATCCGCAGTGACAAATTTTTCACCATGAGTTTCCGGAAATTCAATAGCAATGCTTCCCGCCAGAAAAGAAACAACATTCAGTTTTTGCCATGGCAAGAGATCATCTTTAATGACAATGGCTACTTTTTTATCGTACATATCTTAATTTTTTAGAGATAATTCCATTTGAATGTTACAGCGCTGATAAGGGGTTGAACGACCGGATACTTTTTGGAATCCCAGTTTATAATACAGGTTAATGGCGGGCTTCAGCATAGTGTTGCTTTCGAGATATATTTTCGATGCACCGGATTCTTTGGCAGTTTTGATGATGGCCTGTCCCAGCAGCCAGCCTATGTTTTTTCCCTGTGCTTTTGGAGAAACAGCCATTTTTGCCAGCTCAAAATCATAATCCGGATCTTCCATTTTGATAAGAGCACAGACCCCTAAAGGTTCTTCATTGTACAAGGCTACAAGGATTTTTCCTCCTTTATTTAAAATATATTCTTCAGGATTGTCCAGGGCTTTATAATCCGCTTCTTCCATTTCAAAATATTTTGAGATCCATTCTTCATTGAGTGCTCTGAATGCTGATTTGTATTTCGGTTCATACTCAACGACTTTTACGTTTTTACTTTCACGGGCTTTTTTCTGATCTTTTACCCTTGCAAGCAAAGATTTTTGTTCAAACAAATGTTCCCATTCTGCAAGAGCTTCCCAAAGATTGTGTGTTGCTTCGCTGATCATCTCATCAATAGCATGATCAATATCTGTACACTGAACTTTTATTTTGGCAGAAAGTTCTATTCCTTTTTCCGTAAGTCCTGCAATATTTCTTCTTTTATCATCAGATTTCTGATTATCCTTTACCAGCCCTGCAGAAATCATTTCTTTGATGATTTTGGTCACGGAAGGTTGAGAATGTCCTATTTCTTCTGCAATTTCGGTAATCGTTTTTGAACCTTCTTCGGAAAGTACAAAGAATACCGGAAACCATTTTGGAGAAAAGTCTACATCATACAGTTCATAGATCTTTGATGCTTCTTCTGTAATATTGGAAGCCATAAACCGTAATCTGCTACCTAATGCAATCTTTCCTGTTTTTTCAAATAAATCCATAAATATAATTAATTATATAACTAGTTATGCAAATGTAATAAATTAATTTTTAATACAATGGATGTCATTATTAAAACTTCAAAGTTTATAAAAAATGATTCTTCTTTAATAATCTGTTGAGGCTCTATTTTGCAGGGGAAAAATAAAAGCTCCGGAATTATCCGGAGCTTACTATATACATCATCTTACTATTGATCCATGGTTACCATCCTAAATAATATTCAGGATCTAACCAGTAGGGCCAGTCTAATTTAAAATGGGTCTGAAGCATCTTTTCTGCTTCACAGAAAGCACCTTCCACCCAGCCTTGCTGATCAGAATACGCTTCTCCGATAATATGAATCTGTTCATCCATTAACGGTTTTCTCATATAAGGCATCACATCTTTTACGGAGAAACCTGCTTTCCATGCATGGTATCCTGCACCGTAAGGATCATCTGTCCAGTCTCTGAAATACGTTACATAAGGTTGTGGAATATCTATCCCGTGTAATTCTTTCAGCTGATTCATCAATTCATTCACCATGAATTCTGTAGCCTGAACATCATCGAACTTATGCAATTCTTCTAAGGAGGCAGATCTGGCAGCTCTTACTTTAAACAGAACTTTGTCGTCCGAAAGAGCTTTCCAGAATGTTTCTGTTTCCATATCTCCGTAGCTTCCCAATAACATTGAGTTTTTGGTTTCAGTATCGGTACCGAAATAATAACACTGTCTCATCGGTAAGTCTGTAATAGAATGTCCGGAATCGATTCCCAGATCTTCTCTCCACCACGGGCCTTCAAAGCCCATAAGGATTTTAAATGCGGGCTCCATAATGATAGAGCGGATATTTTCGTTCAGTTTCTGGTGTCTGTTGGCGTCAAAAAAGAAGTTGTTCTGATCCAGAAGTTCAAGTGATTTTCTTGGCATACCCAATACGATTGAATTGGCGTAGACTTTCCATGTTTCGTTGCTTTGTATATTCAGGAAAGTTAACTCGTATTTATGAGTAGCGGTCAAATGATGATCTTTGGTGAAAGTAATCAGTTTGTTTTCCGACCAGATGCGTGCTCCTTCATATTCCATATACGTGTTGGCTACTGCATAAGCAATACTGTCATAGCCTTCCTCAATGGTTTTGTAGGTAGTATCAGCAGAGAAATCTCCTACCATATACGGAAACGCTTCTGCAGAATTCCAGTTGATGGTATTGGAATAATATCCGCCGGCATTGGCTAAGAATTCATATCCTTCCTGAGAAACCTGGTCTTTGATTAAATTCCAGAAACCGATATCGTTTACCAGACGTTTGTCATAAGGAGAGCCAGGGAAGTTGTAAACCATTCTTGGTTTTATAGCATCCCAGTCGCGGCTGGTTAGTTTGAATGTATAATCATAACCATTAGGGTCAGCAATAATCAGATCTTTATAGGTTTCAGCTACCCATGGATCTGCCATTAAGACATTATAGATAATTTTGTTGAATAGCTGATCAGAACTGAAACCTTCATCATTTTCATTCAGAAAATAACGGGTAATCAGTTTGTTGTTATGCGCTTGCTCCTCTGTCCATGCATTTTGTTTGAAACGTTCTTTTCTGATGTACATCAACAGTTTCTCAGGATCTCCCATATGGAAGGGGATAGGAGTCATTTTATCTTTCAGAACAGGGGTTCTTTTGCTCAGATCTGTTTCTTTCAATGGATAACCTTCTATCAGTGTTGTTACAATTTCCTGAGAAGTCAGATAACGCATTCCTCCGAGCTCACCCCAGAAATTCATTCCCGGCATAATTACGGATTCAAGTCTTCCTCCTAATTTGTCACTCATATCGAAGATCTGTACTTCATGAGCTTTGTACTTATTATCTGTTACCAAACGGAAAGCGGTATATAATCCTGAAGTTCCTGCACCGATGATGGCTACTTCTACTTTCAGATCGGGCTGCATTCCCGGATACAGCGGTGTATTTTTATTTACGTTTTCTTGATTCATGGTTTTATAATTTTTAAAGTGCTAAGAAATATTTATATCCTAATCGGAAGGGTGTAATATCGAAATCCGTATGTCCGTCCAATGCAAGATCCGACATAATTTTTCCTAAGAAAGGAGTGAATTTGGCTGCCCATCCGGTAGCGTACACCACAATGTTTTTGTGGTTGGGAACATAAGATGGAGCAAAATCAATCAGCAGTTCTTTATTGGGGATTGTGCTCAAAGCGATAAGGCATGTTGAAGTATACTCCGGAACAATGCTGAGGCCAGTCATATGGTTTTTTATCCATTCGGAAGTGTAAGCCAGTTCCTGGGGGTTGGGAATTAATGTTCTGTCGCTCGGCTCTTCCAAAGGTTTGATCACAAAATCCGGTGCTACACGGATGTACTCCGGATGATCCCATTCCACGGAAGGAAATCCGTAGAATTGATTCCCGTTTTCTCCACTTGCATTCTGAAATACAAACCATGTTGGATATTGTATAGTAGGGTCGGTCTTTTTAAAATAAGCAGAAGACATATTCCAGTAAGTGGCTTCTATTTTGAAATCAAGCAGATTGATCACACTGTTGATATAAGGCCCGGGAATGATGGCCAGCTTTTTGGCGATATAAATACCATTAGGAGTGGTAAGCTCGAAAAGATCACCGTTTTGTTTGATCTCAAGTACCGGAGAATCTTCTCTTAGTTCTACGGTTTCTTCCTTCTGACAAAGATCTAAAAGTGTTTCAATAGTTGCTTTAAAATTGATACTGGCACCATCGGGTTGAAACAGTCCTGTATAATTATCCGGCAGGTTTTTGAAATGATACTGCTCTTCAATCTCCTTGGATGTTAAAGTAATATAAGGAACTCCTAAAGCTTGTAATGCTTTTTCTGCTTCAGCAATATTTCCTTCGGTGGAGTGTACTTCAGGATCTCCAAACCAGAGGGTTCCTACCTTATCAAGCAATTGAGTATCTGTCTTTTTCTGCAGTTCATCCCAATAAGGCTGTGCATCTAAAGCCATTTGTACCATATATTCATCCGGATAAGGAATCCGGTACTGACGTGATACTCCAGCAGAGCTGCCCAACTGATTCACAAAAGTATATTGTTCCAATACTAAAGTCTTAGCCTGACGCTGGCCGAGATGATAAGCCGTAGCAAGTCCTATTGCTCCTCCGCCAATGACGATTACGTCATAGTTTTCTGTAATCATAGGTTATTTGTTTTATGTTTTATAATCGTAAGAAGAGGTATAGAAAAGTAAAGACATCAATATGAAGGAATGTACCATCATTACTGATTATTAATACTCTCCGAACCTTATTTGCTACGATAGATTAAGTGTAGAGACGAATCTTCCGGTACATGTGAATATTCTGGTTTTTCCATTGAATATGGTCACTGTTAATAAGCATTTCAAAGTAACAAAGAAGAGGGAATAAGTTCTTAGAGTGTAAATAACCAAATATTGCATTGAGTAGAAATACGGAATGCCAGGAAATCCATGTCCGGAAGGCTGTTTCAGCAATTATAAAGAGGGTATGGAATAAGTGGTATATGAATTATCTGATCATTGTTTTTGACTTATTGTTTACTATTTGTAATAAAATGAGCAGAAAAATAATATTTTACTGAGCCTCAACTTTTTGCAATTGATCTAAAAAAATAGATTTACATACATAAAACTGAGTGTTTAGAAAGCGTTTTAATAGTAAAAAAAAATAAATTCTGTGAGTTTAATCAAATATTCATTATTATAAGAAGACAAAAATTACTTTAACTTTGTCAATTGAATGATATATGCATATTATGAAATTATTGAAAATAATGCTATATTGTTAATGGCTAATATCTAATGGACTTATGTCATCAGGAAATTAATTTAACTGATAAACAAATATGAAAAATAAATTCTTAAATTTTAAATTGAGAAAACTTGTTCATTACTCTTTGATCCTTTGTATTTTATTGATACAGGTCATTATTGCCATATTTTTCTACAATGAATTTGTCAACGGGAAGAAGCTGAAGTTTATTAAAGATCAGCTTGAGGAAAGCCGTGCATTGGGAGGATTGACTGATAATTCCAGGAAAGATTTCATGGATGCACAGGATCATCTTCAAAAATATATGGCTACCCAGGATAATAATGATCTGCAGCTATATTTCCAGTCGTTGAGAAAACTTAAGACTAATTTTGATAAAATTGGTGAATACGAAAATACAAGCCCAAGATTGAAAAAAAATCTGGCACTTCACAGCCAGGATACTTTGAAGACGGCAAAACTGAAAACATTAATAGATTCTGTTTACCAGACTTCCCTGAATCCACCGGCAAAAATTGGGGATAAACAGTATGAGCCTGCCAAGTATAAAAATGATTTTGAGGATTTCAAGATTCAGACCCGTACGTATGCGGATACAGTTAAAAAGAAAGGTTTTTTTGGACGCTTGAAAGATGCCGTAACAGGGAAAGTAGATGTTCAGAAGGAGAGTACGGTGATTACGATGACCAACAACAAAACCATAGATCTTTCCCAGGTAAAATCCAAAATGGACAATACGATAAAGTCTATTGACAAGCATTATGCAGCTGAAGTAAAGAAGGTTCAACTCCTTGCAGCCCTTAGTCAGAAAAATAATTTACAGTTTTACAGTAATTTCAGTAAGCTTTTGGTGTACAGTAATAACTTAATAGAAGTGTATGAAAATGCCATCAAAGATTTTAAATCTGAACTGGAACGAGAATACAACGAACAGAGCTCCAACAATAACAAAATCAGAACGTATCTGGTATTGGGACTGATGATTCTGATGTTCATTGTTTCTATTCTGATTATGTATTTTACAAGAATGGCTTTTGTTTATGAACAAAAACTGGATGCTGCCAATAAGGAGATAAAAAAGAACCTTAATTTCAAAAACAGGATTCTGGGAATGTTAAGCCATGATCTGAGATCTCCTTTGAAAATCATCAATATCTTTATTGATAAAATCCACAGAACGACTGAAGATGAAACGATAAAGGATTATCTTAAATCCATCAAGTTTACCAACAGCACTTTGCTTCTGCAGTCTAACCAGATTCTGGAATATACTAAAAACGAAAATGCTGAAAAAGAGCTTATACAGTCAGTTTTCAATCTTAAAGATGAAATAAGTTCTATTGTAAAGGTGATTACGCCCTATCTGGAAACAAGAAATAACAGGTTTGTGGTGACAGACAGAATTCCTGAAAATGTAGTGGTGTATTCGGATAATATCAGAATCAATCAGATTTTTATGAATATTCTGGGAAATGCCAACAAATTCACAGAAAACGGACAGATTGATCTCGTAATGTCAACAGAGTCTCTGGGAGACAATAAAATTTCTCTGATTACAACGGTAGGAGATACCGGAGTAGGAATATCAGAATCGGATCTTGGTAAAATTTTTGATCCTTATTATCAGGGAATGGTGTCTGATGAAGTAGATAATCTGGGAGCGGGACTTGGGCTTAATCTGGTAAAAGAAATTGTAGAACTTTTCGATGGTGATATATCTGTGGAAAGCAAATTGCATAAAGGAACGAAAGTGACATTCAGGATCAATTTAAATAGTAATAATAATGGAAACACCAATTCAAAATAAAGAAATTATATTCCTTCTGGCAGACGATCACAGCATTGTACGCCAGGGAATGGAAATTGTGATCAGTGATATTGTTCCTAACGCTAAAGTGTATCAGACTTCATCTCTACATCAGGTATTGGAGCTTATAGAATCAAAAGGAATAGAGATGGCCGTCATTGATGCCCATTTCCCGGATGGAAACAGTCTTCATATTTTACCGCAGATGAAAAGTGTAAATCCTGATCTTAAAATTTTAATTTTTACAGGACTTGAAGAAGAACTTCATGGCCTTAAATTCATCAAAGCAGGTGCTGACGGTTATCTGAGTAAATTGAGTGAAGAGGAAGAGGTAAGGGAAGCGATCACAACCTTTATCGAGAAGGGAGAATACTTCTCTGCTCTTTTACGAAATCTATTGGTACAGTTTGTATACAACCCGGGTCTGATAAGTCCACTCAACATTTTAACCAAAAGAGAAATGGAGATTGCGGAACTTTATGCTGATGGATATGGAAACCTGGAAATTTCAAACAGTCTGAATATCAAACAAAATACAGTAAGCACAATCAAAAAAAATATCTTTGAAAAACTAAAGATCGAAAATATGGTTGAGCTTGTTGACCTTGTCAAAACCCATCATAAACTATAGTGTTTCATGGTAATCATCACATCAAAGAGTCAGAATATTATATTTCATCGATAAATATCTATAAGTCGGTCGATATGTATCGATGGGGTTTATAGGGAATTTTATTTGGGAATGTTGTTCCTTTGTACTGTGAAATTTAAGTAATGAAAAAGCAACTGAGAAATGCTTTTTAACTTCTGAAGTTTCAAACACAAAAACAACAAATGATTATAACTATACAAATAATAAATGGTAGTTATAGAAACGCAAATGATGAAAAATTAATAAACACTGATGAAATTAAACGAAGTGTATGAATAACCTTAACCGGACTTCTTAAAAAAGCCAAATGATCAGAAAAAAAACACAAACAAATATAGTGAGGTTCAGTGATAGGTTACATTACAAACACAAAAGGAGGCTGTATGCCTCCTTTTGTATTTTTTATCAAATGATAAACAAATGCTGTCATCAATGCCTTAGTTTTGTATCAAAAAAAGATGTCAGGAGAAAAAAACTTAGCAGTATTGATTCAGAATATGGAACCAGTATTGAATACCGGGAAATATGTGTTTTGTACTGTAGAAACCTTAAGTGGAATACCGGATATTGAAAGAGTTCTGTTTTTCTTTCGGGAAACTGAAGCGGTTACTATTGTTCTAGAAAAAAATATTGCAGACGAATGGTCTTTAGACTATAGTTATATTTCTTCCTGGATTACCTTGAACATTCACTCTTCTCTGGAAGCGGTAGGACTTACTGCAGCTTTTGCCAATGCCTTGAAAAAGGAGAATATAAGCTGTAATGTAGTGGCTGCTTATTTTCACGATCATATTTTTGTAGCCGAAAAAGATGCTGAAAAAGCGATGGAAGCCCTTTATGCATTGAGATTGGCTCAGGAACTTTAAAAATTGTTTTTGAATTTTTTACTTTTTTATTTTCACCTTTTAAAATGTCTAATTGGGCTGCTAAAATGTCCTGTTGATAAAGCTTTTGAGTGTTCTGCGAGTTTTTGTGTTTTATGTTTGCACCATAATCATACAAAAATAAACAACAATGAAAACAATCAGAAAAATCTCAGCCGTAAGCTTATTATGTTTAACTCTTTTTACGGTAGTGACTGTATCCTGCACTGAAGAAAATGAGCCTCCCACGACGCAGGAGATACAAAATAACAGCCACCAAACTGCCAAAACCCAATTCATAACCGTTAAAGGAAATGCCATTGCATACCGTGTTTTAGGAAAAGAAGACGGAGTTCCTTTGGTTCTTCTTCCGGGATTAGGAGGTTCAATGGATGATTGGGATCCTGCAGTGACTGATGGACTGGCCAAGAAGTATAAGGTAATTATCTTTGACAATAAAGGTGTCGCTTCTTCAAAAGGAACAACGCCCAATACGGTTCAGGCGATGGCAGATGATGCTATAGATTTTATTAAAGCTTTACATTATACCAAAGTGAATATCATGGGATTTTCTATGGGAGGATTTATTGCACAGAGAATTGTACTGACCAATCCATCCCTGATCAATAAAGTGATTTTGACAGGTACTGGTCCACAGGGAGCCATAGGATTATCTAATCTTCCCAATATTATTGCAGGAACAGCGGGATTAAGCCCGGAAGCTTCCTTCCTGAAATTTGGTTTTACAGAATCTGCTCAAAGCATTGCGGAGGGGAAAGCTTCTTTTGCAAGAGTTCAGCTTAGAACTACAGATAGGGATCTTCCTTTAAGTGATGCCACTTCAAACTCGCAGTTTACCGCTGTATTGAGTTGGGCTCAGCCTAATGCTGAAGCGCTTACGGAAATACAAAAAATCAAAAACCCGGTACTGATTGTTCATGGTGAAAACGATCTTCCGGTATCTGTTCAGAATGCGAAAAATATGGCTCAGCATTTAGACCATGCAGAACTGGTAATTTTCCCGGATTCAGGGCATGCTTCTTTCTATCAATATCATGATACATTTGTTGGAAAAGCCATTGAATTCCTTGGGAAATAAATTAAAACAAAATCAATATATTTATAAAAAAGAGGCTGTTTCAAAGGTGTCATTCTGACGAAGGAAGATTTTCATTAATAACCAAATACATGAGATTCTTCACTACATTTCATTCCGAATGACATAGACCCAATTATTTGAATTTTGAGACAGTCTCTTTTGTGTTGATGGATGAAAAGATCTAACTGAATTTTTTCACAGCCTCTTCACTCACAGGAGTAAAAAAGTTAATCATATTGCCATCCGGATCACAGAACAGGAGAGATCTGTTTCCCCATGGCATCGTTGTGGGCTCCTGAATAATTTTGGAAGCAATATTTTTGATTCTTTCATATTCTTCATCTACATTTTTAACCAAAAACTCGATGATGGTTGATTTTGTTCCTGCGAAGTCTGTCAGACCTTCCGAAAATAGTTGCATTGTTCGTGTACTTCCGATAGCGATAGTGATAGAATCTGTAGCAAGTTCTGCAAAATCTTCCGTATACCATGTGGCAGTTATACCCACAATCTGTTCATAAAATGCTACGGCTGCTTTAATGTCTTTGCTGATCATTCTTAATGAGGTAAGTTTCATAAGGATACTTATTTGTTTAAACTAATTTTAAACAAAGGTAATAGGTACTTATGACAACAGACTGTCAGTAGAAGTGTGGGATTTTAATCTGAATGGCTTATTAATAAAAATTAGCAATATGAATTAACCGCTTAAAGTTGATGATCTGTATCTTCCTTCCTTCGGATCTGATGAGTTTTTCCTGTTTGAAATCATTGATGATACGGGCTAAAGTTTCTCTGGCAGTTCCTACCATATTGGCAAGATCCACACGGGAAAGAGTAATAAATACTTCGTCATCAGGGGTATCATTTGATTTATATTTATCATGGAGAATCAGCAAGCTGAGAGCAGCTCTTTCTCTTACGGTGCGATGGGATAGAACAGCAATAAGGTTGGCCATCACACTGAATTCATGGCTTAAAGACTTTAGAAGAAGCCTTGAAAGCACTGATGACTGGCTTAGAATCTCCAGAAAGCTGTCTTTTGAAATAAAGGAAATGGCAGAATTCTCCAGTGTTGAGGTTGTATCTCCATAAGATTCGTTGCTCAGGATCGCAGAATACCCGAAAAATTCACCGGAGCTGTAGATGTAAATAATCTGCTCCCTTCCATCATTATCAACTTTGTATTTCTTTATTTTACCCTCATTAAGGTAATAAACGCCATTAGGTTTTGTTCCGTCAGTAAATATGGGTTCATTTTTACGGTAGTTTTTGGTTTTCATAGCTCCTGTAAGCAGATTTTTATCATACTCTGGGAGTTCATCAAAAAGATATTGATTGTTAAAAATAAATTTTGAGATCATAATTTTTCTATACAGGCTATTGAATCCGTACTCAGTTTTTAACTTAAATCACATTTTAAACCCATGTATGTCACAAGGTTTTTTTTCTGAACGAATTACTTTTACAAAAGTAATAAAATTGGTGCTGAAATAAGAAACAGAACATTTCAGAGAGGTTTTTGAAAAGTGTTTTCACTTCATATACCGATCTGTCATTTGTTACGGGAAAAAGTAGGATTTTACGTTAGGGGACATAGTAAGTCTATAAAGAACACTGGATAAATATTTAAGTGGACATGTTTTTCACGGCTTTATGCTGACATTTCTAATTTATTTTTTTTGCTTATTTATTTTATCCAGCTGTTTTTTTGAGTAAAATCTTAAAAAAGAAAAATACACAACCCCTATAGAGATTTATAATGTTCAGGCATAGAGGGAAATACAGAACTTATTTTCACAATCTTAAGCTTGCATCCGCACTTTCGTTTGTTGCCGGAATAGTGAATATTGTAGGAGTAATGTCCGTTAAAGTGCTTACCACCAATATAACGGGGCACTTTGCCTTCTTTTCCGAAGAAATTCTACTCAGTCATTATAGTGAAGCTCTTACTTATCTCGTCTTTATTATGTGTTTTCTGGGAGGAGCATTCTGTTCAAGCTTTATGGTTGAATTTTCTTCCGGACGTAGCATGTTTCGCCCCCATCTTATTCCTTTGATTACTGAAATTCTGATATTAGGTTTTGTGGGAATATCAGATGATGAGACACTGAAACTATCAATATCTCCTTATACCATTGCCGGCCTTTTGCTTTTTGCAATGGGAGCCCAGAATTCATTAGTAACAAGAGTATCCCAGTCTGTGGTGAGAACGACTCATCTTACGGGATTATTTACTGATCTGGGAATAGAACTTTCCAAACTTTTCTTTAAAGAACGGGAAAATGAAAAGAGACAGCTTAAAAAGAATATCACTCTTAAACTGGTGATTATTGCCTGCTTTTTTTCAGGATGCATTATTGGTGGTTTGGGTTACAGTACAATCCGTCTAAAAACATTGATGGTGACAGCAGGATTACTGTTTTTTGTGATCAGGTATGATAAGCTTCTGTACAGATATTATGCCTTAAAAAGGAGATTAAGATAAAACAGAAAATAAAAAAGAAGCCGTCTCATTTTCCTTGAGGCGGTTTTTGTTTATAAACTACCCATATTATTTTTTTAGGATG
>NZ_JAMZGF010000065.1 GCF_024158915.1 Chryseobacterium sp. S0630
TAGAATTTATAAATTAACTTCGTAAAAGAATATCATTTATCAATCATCATCTATAATTTTATGAAAATAATTATCCACGGCGGTTTTTTCTCTGAAAGCAACCAAAGTCATGAAGTAAAAACAGCAAAACAGAACTCTTTAAAAGAAATTGCTCAAAAATCGTTTGAGTATCTTACAACTCATTCTGCATTTGATACGGTTGCCTATGCCGTTTCATTACTGGAGGATGATCCTTTATACAATGCAGGAATCGGTTCTCAGATCCAGAGTGATGGTGTTATCCGTATGAGTGCTGCCATTATGAACGGAAATACTCAGAGACTAAGTGGTGTAATTAATATTCAAAATGTACAGAACCCTATTTTTGTGGCTAAAGATCTTATCAATGAAGATGACAGGGTTTTAGGAGGAAATGGTGCCAAGATCTATGCTACAGAGAATGGATTTGAGAATTTTTCTACGGAGATTCCTCAGAGAAGAAAAGAATATGAAGCTAAACTTGCCAATGGAGGTAAGGGAACTGTGGGCTGTGTAGCCATTGATCAGGAAGGAAAACTAGCTGTTGCCACCTCTACTGGAGGGAAAGGTTTTGAGATTCCAGGGAGAATTTCGGATTCTGCCACAGTGGCCGGAAATTATGCCAATGCTTTTTGTGCAGTAAGCTGTACCGGCGTAGGTGAAGATATTGTGAGTAATGCTACTGCTGCAAAAATTGTAACGAGAGTTACAGATGGTATGAGTCTCGAACAGGCTTTCAGCAAGACATTTGATGAACTTGCAGCCATTGATGGGTTTGCAGGCGCTATTGCTATTGATAAAGAGGGAAATATTTATCATCAGGATTCATATCCTACTATGGTTTTCGCCAGTTTTGATGGTGAAAATTTTGAAGTCTTCTCTTAAATTTAACATTTTTTTATAAGTCCAGTTATTTTTTTGGCACGTATTTTACATTATTCATAACAACAAATTTTAATATTAATACATAAAAAAATAGAAATCATGGGAAACAAGACAAAAGGATTATTAGCTTTACTAGGATTAGGTGCATTAGCTTATTGGAAATATAAGAATTCAAGCCCTGAAGATCAACAAGCTGTAAAAGATAAAATCAATACTGCAAAAGACAATCTTAACAAATGGGGAAATGATCTTAAAAGCAAAGCCAATGATGTTGCTTCCCAGGTTCAGAATAAAGTAGACGAAGTAAAGACAAAAGCAGAGGATTCCCTAAGCTAATCAACACAGAGCAGTTTTTTTAACATTCATATATAGGAAAAAGTCATCGTAGTAGTACTACGGTGACTTTTTATTGTAATGCAACCCTTAAGGTTTTATTTTTTCTGTGCTATAAGCGCATATACAAGAGGTATTTTATTTCCAAACTGTGGAATTCTCCATTTTCCTGTTTCAAATTCTTCTACATGCCTGAAACAAGGATACGGCGACCAGTCAAACTCCCGGAAAGTATTCGGTTGTAAATCTTTTTTTATCAAATTATCGAGAACTTCTGATAAAGAGTGATTCCACATGACATATTCCTCTTCAATAGGTGCCGACTGATCCGCATAAGTACCTTCATAGGTTTCTACAATCGGTTTCTCATTGAAATAATTGTAAGCCACTTTTGTAAAGTCATCATCAAACATCCAGACAACAGGGTGAAATTCTGCCATCATGAATTTCCCTTCCGGTTTTAAAAAATGATTGATAATTCCAGCCCATTTTTCAAGATCGGGAAGCCATCCTATTGTACCGTAGCTTGTATACACAATATCAAATTTCTGATCCAGAACGTTCGGCAAATTATATACATCTGAACAGATAAACTCTGTATCTGTACCACATTTCTGTGCAAGCTCTCTGGCAGTCTCAATAGCTTTATCAGAAAGGTCTATTCCGGTAACTTTAGCTCCCATTCTTGACAAAGAGATAGAATCCTGACCGAAATGGCACTGCAAATGCAGAATAGTTTTCCCTGTTATATCTCCCAGAAGATCAAGTTCTATTGAGTTCAGAGAAGTTCTTCCTTTTAAAAATTCATCCACAAAGTAGAAATCCGATTTCAGATGAGGTTCTACTTTAGCGTTCCATGATTTTTTATTGATTTCTAAGTAATTTTCCATGATTTTAGTTTAAAAAGTGTTAGTGATTTTTATTATTCAGTATACACCAATCATAATTTTTCCATCAATTTTTTCTTTTGCTCAAGAAACTCCTCTTCGCTTAATACTCCGGCTTCTTTTAATCTTCCCAATTGTTCTAACTGATCTAAAACACTAGGTTCAACTTTGCCCTGAAAATGTGTTTCCCGGCGTGACATAAAATCTCTTACTTTTTCGCAAAACAGCTCAGCATGGTACTTTCCTACTCCATCAATCTCTACAATATCATCAGTAACCTGAATATCTATAGAAGCCAGTAAGAATTCTTTTTCATATTGTATGGAGCTTATTTTGCTGTAAGAAAAGTCTTCTACTTTCAATCCGTACATGAATTCCTTATCTACAAAAATCAGCCTTCTCTCTGTAGCTACTAAGATGATATGATGGTTGTTCAGTTTGTTTCTGCCTTCTACGAGATAGACAATTCTTTCGTCTGATGATAGGATATCCGGCAATTCATGAATTTCTTTCCGGGCAAATATGGTAGGGCTGATATCGAGATTTTTAAGCTCATCTCTTATTTCGTCAAGTCTTGATTTTTCACTCATAGCATTAGTTTATAGGTCTAATTTACTGTTTATTAACAATAAAAATTTAATTCAATGATAATATTAATCTTCTGAGGGTATCACAATGGAAGTATGCAGACTGTATAGCTTCCAGCCTAAGGTTTCATACAATAGTTTTCCTTCATCCGTGGCCACTAAAAGATTATTGGGACATCCTTTGGACAAAGCGATCTTCTCCAATTCTTTCAATAAAAAACGGGCAAGCCCTTTCCTTTGATGATTTTTTTCGGTAATGATCCTGTCATAAATAGCACAATCATCTATAAGAGAGACACGGCCTATGGAAGCTAGTTCACCATTTTCGGCTACAATTCTGATCACAAAGGTTGTATTATATTCAGAAAACTCAAGGTGATATCCTTCTGCAAGACTGGTTTCCGGAAATTCCATCGGGTGAAAACAGGTCATCATATATCCTTGTGACTGCAGTTGCCATCTTTCAGGGATTTTACTGATAAATTCATCAGGAGAAGTGGATACTTTCAGATAAATCCAGGGCTCATCAATGGAAGCAGCAAGCTTGAAAAAATCATCATTAAGCGCAGGAAATACGAAACGTTCTTTCTGTTTTTCATCTCCTACAGTCACATGAAATCCTGATTTATAGGACACAGGAAAAGATGTTTCTCTTGACAGGCACCATCCTTTCAGCCAGTTTTCAACTATTTTTGAAGATACTTTATCCTTCATGATTTGGTGTTAAAAGTTTTATTTTAATTGCTCCAATAATTTCTTTTTTTGCTCTGCAAATTCCGCATCGGTTAAAATTCCGTTCTCTCTCAGCTTTCCTAATTTCTCAAGCTGATTAAAAACTTCTTCTGATGAAACTGAAACACTTTTGTTTGCAGAGCCGATTTGTTTTGAAGGTTGTTCCTGAGGACTATTATAAGTATTTTTTATCTTATCGTAGAATTTTTCTGCATCATCTTTATCCATGAAACATTCAAACTCTACCACTCTTTCATCAAGATGCAGCTTAATAATGGGTGATCTCGGATCTGTTACAAAGCTTACAGCTTTAATGGTTTCATTAGGGTAATCATTGATTTTTGCATCGCCAAACATAGCTTTTGATACAGAAATTAATCTCGTAGGAGTTGCCACTAATATTCCGGCAGCTAAGGTATTGGCAAACTGTGCATCTGTAATTGCGATGATCTGTTCTTCTTCAGAGATAAGATAAGGAAGTTCTTTGATTTCTCCTTTGGTAAAGATGGAAAGGTTCGCATTCAGCATTTCCAGTTCATTCTTTATTTTCTGGTGTCTTCGTTTGTAAACCTCTTTTGAGATTTGACGAGAACCGTAATTTACTGCTGCAGGAAGATTCGATTCTGTCGTTATGACAGCCTGAACTATTTCAGTTTTTTCTGCACTCAGCATGGTATTGATATCATTAATGCTGAATTTATTAAGGTTGTAAAGCAACTCATCATTGATATCGGTTACTTTATTTAAACATTTATTGCATAAAACATTACCGTCTGAAAGCTTATTTGCTCCCAAAAGCGTATCCATAGATGTTAATTCTGTAGTACACAATGCACAATTATTGCTCATTTCTTCTTCTTTTATAATTTATCAAGCAATTTTTTCTTTTGCTCTGCAAACTCTTGCTCTGTTAAAATTCCGTTTTCTCTCAGTTTTCCCAATTTTTCCAGCTGTTCAAAAATTGTATTTGAATCTTCTTGAGCTGCAGAATATACATCTTCTTGTACCAGATCCGGAATTGTTTGAGTAAATGCCTGTAATGGACTAGAATCTTGTCTGAATTCATTTTCAGTATAAGTTGTACTTCTGCTTTGAACATTGGAAAATGCTCTTCCATCATTTTTATTATGCAGTTTAAACTGTGCAGCACCTCTATAGGTATTGATTTTCAACACAGAATACAAAAGACTTTCAGTATGATCGATAGAAGAGATATCCTGAATGAAGAATTCATTTTTTGCAACACCACCCAGAAATTTTTTATCAATAAAAGCAATTCTCTTTTGGGTTGAAAATATAATTCCTTCTCTGTTACTCTGAAGGTCTATGCCTTCTGCAATAGCCAATAATCTTTCATCTCTATCCAACACATTAGCCAATTCATTCACTTCCTCATTCGCCAAAACGCTCAGTCTTGCATTAAGTGCAACAATCTGATCTTTTATTTCATCTAATCTGGTAGGCGCATCATATTGGTAGTGATTGTTAGTCGCAGACTGAGAACCTCCCGCATTCTGACTCGCATCAATTTTACTTTTCAGAATCATTCCTGTAATTTCTGCAAAATAGAATTGGTCAAGATTATTGATGAGGTCTCTATTGATCCTAATGGCTTTAGTAAAACATCCTGCACACAAGTAACCGCCATCAGCAAGTTTATTTTTACCCACGGACATATCAGTAGCTGTTAGTGGTGTTCCACACAATGCACAAATAATATTCATCTGGTTTTTATGTTTAAAAGTTTTTATGAATACAGAGCATCATTTTTACCCTGTCTTATAACGTCGACTCCAAATTACAAATTCTGGACCGATTGTAAAGATCAAAAGTATTTAAATCTTAGCATCCATCAAACAAAACAACCACAAAATTACTTTTGTGGTTGTTTTGTTTTTTATAGGTATTTACTATTATTCTCCTAAAAACTCTTCTAAAGAAACAGTTTTCTGTTCTCCAGCCTCAAGGTCTTTGAAAGTAACTGTATTATTTTTAATTTCTTCTTCACCCAGGAAAACAAGATTCTTTATGCCTTTCTTTTCAGCGTAGGTAAACTGTTTGTTGATCTTTGCATTTTCAGGATATAATTCAGCTGAAATACCTTTTGCTCTTAGCTTCATGATCAATTTTAAAGCTTCTGTGATCCCTTCTCCACCGAAATTGGCAAACAGATATTCTATTTTGGCTGATGCTTCTTCAGGGAAAAGATTTAATTCTTCCATTACCAGATAAATTCTGTCTAACCCGAATGAAATTCCAATTCCCGGAATGTTTTTCACTCCAAAAACTTCAGTCAGGTTATCATATCTTCCACCACCTCCAATGGAACCCATGGCAACCTCATCTGCTTTCACTTCGAAAATAGCTCCGGTGTAATAGTCCAGACCTCTTGCCAAAGTAATATTGAAAACCAGGTTTTGAATATCCACACCAAGGTTCAGAGATTGGGTAAGAACAAATTCAAGCTCTTCTACTCCTTTCAGACCAATTTCATTTCCTGCAAATTTTTCTTTCAACTGAAGAAGGTTTTCCAGTGCATCATCTGACTGGCTGAATAAGAAATCCAGTTTATCAATAGATTCCTGAGAAATTTCTCTTTCCAATAACTCTTTTACAACTCCGTCTTTCCCAATCTTATCCAGTTTATCCAATGCTACAGTGAAATCAATCAGTTTATCTGTGATTCCTGCATATTCTGCCAATCCGGAAAGAATCTTTCTGTTGTTCATATGAATGGTTACGGGAACTTTCAGATCAGCAAAAGACTTCAGATACAACTGAACCAGCTCCACTTCCTGTAATAAACTCTCACTTCCTACTACATCAGCATCACACTGATAAAACTCTCTGAATCTTCCTTTCTGAGGTCTGTCTGCTCTCCAAACCGGTTGGATCTGAGAACGTTTGAAGGGAAACGTCAGTTTACCATGATTCATTGCCACGAATCTTGCAAAAGGTACAGTAAGGTCATAACGAAGGGCTTTATCTGTAAGACTTTCCGCACTGAATGGTTTGTCTAATGCTTTTTGAAAGTCATGAAGCATCTGATTCTTTTTCTCTTCTTTTGCTTCATTGATACTTGAATTTAAAATTTTAAAAATCAAGCGATCACCTTCTTCTCCGTATTTTCCTGTCAACGTAGAAAGGTTTTCAAAACTTGGAGTTTCCAATGGCTGAAAACCGAATAATTCAAAATTATTCTGTAAAATATTGATAATATATTTTCTTCTGGAAACTTCCTGTGCCGTAAAATCTCTCGTCCCTTTTGCTAAACTTGGCTTCATTTGTTGTATGTCATTTTGATAAATGCAAAAGTAAGGAATTGAAAGGAATTTTACATAGTATAAAAAGCTGAAGAAAGACTTCCCTCAGCTTTTCCTTTAATATTATCAATTATTCCAAAAAATCATACGCTTTCAAGAATCTCCAGGATTTCTTCACCATAATTTTCAATCTTATGCTTTCCGAACCCTTTGATTTCAAGTAACTCCTCTTTCCTGGCAGGTCTATACTTGGCTACAGATATCAGTTCTTTATTACTCGCAATGAAATAAGTGGGAAGATTCTGCTCCCTGGCCTTTTCTGATCTCCAGAGTTTCAAAGCATCCAGAATCTTTTCTTCATCTGTATTCAAAAGATCATTTTCTGCAGAATATTTAATTGCCTTAGGCTCTTTTACTGTATTTTTTGTCAGTTTTAAATCTTCAAAATACAATATTACAGACCAATATTTTTCTTCACTCACAAAAGCTGTTTCTACTTTCATGATCTCATTGCCTTCCAGAAAATCATCCAGCATTTTCTGATCTTTATAGAGAAACTCTTCTGGCAACCTGATTTTAAAAATTTTCACTCTCATCATTTGTGTTTTTTAAATTATTTTCCTCCTAGCAACAGGATTTCATCTACACGAATTTCCGTGATATACCGCTTCACCCCATCCTTATCATCATAAGATCTGTAGGTAAGCTTTCCTTCAATAGCTATTTCTTTTCCTTTGGTAACATACTTTTCAAAAATTTCTGCTGTTTTCCCAAAGGCAATCAGATTGTGCCATTGTGTTTCTTCTACCTTTTCTCCTTTAGCATTCGTGTAATGATCACTGGTGGCTAAGGATACACTTGCTTTTACGTTTCCATTGTCGAAGTTTACCATTTCAACTTCTTTTCCTGTGTAACCAATTAATGTTACTTTGTTTCTTAGTGACATAACTTTTATATTTTAAAGATTAATAATTCAGATAAGAGACGTTCACTGTTTTTCTCAAATCTCTGTTGCAAAGATTGCAATGGTTCCTATTTATAGTCGGTTATAAACTATTTAAATCCATTTGTAGTCGTTTGTAGTCGGATAATATTTATTTTAGGAATCTTTAAAATCTTTGTTCATCACTTATTGACAAGTTTCTTCAAGTTTCTTATTAAAAAAAATTAATGATGAACTTTCATAAAAAATTCATCAAGTTTATTTCTTTTCTTAACTTTGTGTAAGTGAAAAGAGCTTTATCCATATTCTTTCTTATCATATTCCTATCTACCAGTAGCATAGGTGAACAACTCTTGAAGCTCCCGGAACTTATAGAACATTTTTTATTGCATCAGGAAGAACATGATGATGAAGCCAGTTCTTTTATCGGATTTTTGAAAGAACATTATTCTTATAACAACTCTCATTACAACTCAGCAAAACACAGTCATAAGAATCTACCTTTTAAAAGTATAGATGCTCATGCTCCTCATATTGCTGTGTTCAATTTTCAGATCAGTACGTTTTCTTTTTTAAAGACTATTGCTGAGATTAAAGAGAAACCTCTATATTATACAAATTCCTTTATACCTTCTGCCCACCTCAAAGGCATTTGGCAACCTCCACGTTCTTGTTAATCATTTTACATTCTCAGAAGAAGTTTTCTTTTGAGCCATTACACGTTCGGCTTATGTCGATACGGATGTTTAATGCTTAACAAATAAAATATGCTTAATAAAATAATTGAGTTTTCTATTAAGAATAAACTCATTATCGGGCTTTTTATCATAGTCTTAATAGGTTATGGGGTGTATGAAGTGAAAAAACTCCCCATAGATGCAGTTCCCGATATCACAGATAATCAGGTGCAGATAATTACTGTTGCACCGTCTCTTGGAGCTCCGGATGTAGAGCGATTAATTACATTTCCCATTGAACAGGTCAATAATAATATTCCCGGATTAAAATCACTTCGAAGTTTTTCCAGATTCGGATTATCAGTAGTAACAATAGTTTTTGATGATAATACAGACATCTACTGGGCAAGACAACAGGTTTCTGAAAGACTACAGCAGGTACAGAACCAAATACCCAAAGAATTTGGTACGCCAACTTTAGCTCCCGTTACTACAGGCTTGGGAGAGATCTATCAGTATACTGTTCGTCCTAAGAAAGGATACGAAGGCAAATATGATGCGATGGAACTCCGTACGATTCAGGACTGGATTGTACGCCGTCAGCTTATTGGCGTTAAAGGCGTTGCCGAAGTAAGCAGTTTCGGAGGTCTTTTGAAACAGTATGAAATTGCTGTTGATCCGGCAAGATTGAAAGCTAATAATATCTCTATCAGTGATGTATTTACTGCCATAGAAAATAATAACCAGAATACAGGAGGTGCTTATATAGAGAAAGGACCAACCGCTTTGTTTATTCGGAGTGAAGGTCTTGTGGGAACTCAGGAAGATATACAGAATATTGTCGTTAAAAATCTTGACAATGGTATTCCCTTGCTTATTCGTGATATTGCTCAGGTAAGATTGGGAAGTGCTACCCGATATGGAGCAATGACCTACAATGGAGAACAGCAGGTTTCCGGTGCAGTTGTAATGATGCTGAAAGGGGCCAACAGCAACGAAGTTATCAAAAATATTAAGGAAAAAATTGATCAAATTCAAAAAAACCTTCCGGAAGGTGTTGTCATAGATGCATTTCTGGACCGTACCAAAATGGTAGATAATTCCATCAGTACAGTTACTAAAAATCTTATTGAAGGTGCATTAATTGTAGTATTTGTACTGGTATTCTTCTTGGGAAGTATGCGGGCAGGACTTATTGTAGCTTCTGTTATTCCATTATCAATGCTGATTGCAGTGATTTTGATGAATACATTTGGGGTCAGCGGAAACCTTATGAGCTTAGGCGCTTTAGACTTTGGGTTAATTGTCGATGGAGCTGTCATTATTGTGGAAGCCGTTATGCACAGGATACGACATTCAAAAGTGTATTCGGGTATCAATATTCTATCTCAAAAACAGATGGATGCTGAAGTGCTGGGTACTTCAGCAAGAATGAGAAATGCAGCCATATTCGGTGAAGCCATTATTTTAATTGTTTATCTCCCGATTTTTGCTTTAAAAGGAATTGAAGGGAAAATGTTTACTCCAATGGCTCAAACAGTCGCTTTTGCATTGGCAGGTGCATTTGTGTTATCATTAACCTATGTTCCTATGATGACTGCTTTATTTTTAAGTAAAAAAGTTCAGGTAAAGGAAAATTTCTCTGACAGGATTATGGCAAGGTTGGAAAAGTCCTACAAAGATCTCTTGGAGAAAGTTCTTGGAATTCCAAAAGTTATTCTGGCTTCAGTTGTTGCCATGTTTGTTGTCGCTATTTTCATTTTGTCAACATTAGGAGGCGTATTTATTCCATCATTACCGGAAGGTGATTTTGCAGTGGAAACCCGTGTTTTACCCGGAAGCAATGTGAATACATCTATTGATGCCGTTTCAAAAGGTTCCAAAATTATACTGGAGAAATTCCCTGAAGTTGAAAAAGTAGTTGGGAAAACAGGAAGCAGTGAAGTTCCAACCGATCCAATGCCCATTGATGCTACAGATATGATGATTATTCTTAAAGACAGAAAAGAATGGAAATCCGCAGATACTTATGAAGAATTAGAAGAAAAAATGGCAAAGGAATTAGAAGCTGTTCCAGGGGTAACTTTCAGTTTTCAGTATCCCGTTGCTATGCGTTTTAACGAACTTATTTCGGGAGCAAGGCAAGATGTTGTCTGCAAAATTTTCGGAGAAGATTTGGATACATTAGCAAAATATGCAGCCCAATTAGGGAAAATTGTAGGTTCAGTTCAAGGAAGCAGCGGTGTTTATGTAGAAGCAGTTACCGGAATGCCTCAGATCGTCATTAAATTTAACAGATCAACGATTGCTCAATATGGTCTGAATATTAAAACGGTAAATAATATCGTGAATTCTGCCTTTGCAGGAGCTGTTGGCGGAACTGTTTTCGAAGGCGAAAAACGCTTTGATCTTGTAGTAAGATTATCGGGAGATAAAAGACAAAATCTTGAGGATGTTTAGAATTTATTGGTATCAACACCTAATGGGCAGCAGATTCCTTTGAGTTCAATTGCAGATGTCAATATTATTGAAGGACCTAATCAAATCCAAAGAGAAAATTCACAACGCAGAATTATCGTTGGTTTCAATGTCAGAGGAAGAGATGTACAGACTATGGTTCAGGAACTACAGAATAAAGTTGAAACACAAATGAAACTTCCTCCTGGCTATTATGTGACATATGGTGGTGCTTTTGAAAATCTACAGGAAGCAAAATCAAGATTATTTATTGCCGTTCCGGTAGCTTTAACTCTAATTCTTATTCTATTATATTTTGCTTTTAACTCTATGAAACAGGCCTTTTTAATCTACACAGCAATCCCACTTTCGGCTATCGGCGGAGTTTTTGCGCTTGCTCTAAGAGGAATGCCTTTAAGTATCTCTGCAGGAATTGGATTCATTGCATTATTTGGAGTTGCAGTATTAAACGGAATCGTTCTGATATCGGAATTTAACCGACTCAAAAAAGAGGGAATGACCAACTTGCGTGACATTGTTCTTGAAGGAACAAAAGTCCGTTTAAGACCTGTTTTGATGACTGCTTTTGTAGCATCGTTAGGTTTCTTACCTATGGCTTTAAGTACCGGAGAGGGCGCTGAAGTACAAAAACCTTTGGCCACAGTAGTTATTGGAGGGCTCATCGTGGCGACGTTCCTTACTCTTTTTGTATTACCAATTCTCTATATAATGGTGGAAAAAAGAAAATTTACATTCAAAAGAAATTCTGGTAAAAAACTCTTTTTTGTATGTCTATTTCTAGGACTTTTCAGTGTAAAAGCACAATCAATCATATCTTTAAAAGAAGCAACAGATATTGCGCTTGAAAACAATTTGTCCGTGAAAAACGAAAAATTGAGAGCTGATTATAATAAAATTCTTATCAAATCGAATGCGCTTATTCCAGCAACCAATCTTACTGCAGAAGTTGGACAAATCAACAGTTTCTACACAGATATAAGAGCCGGGATTTCTCAATCAGTAGATTTTCCGAAAGTTTATTCAGCTCATAAAAATCTTTTGACTGAAGTTTGGAAAAACAGTGTACTAAACGTTGGTGTTAAAGAGGCACAACTTCGTAAGAGTGTTGCCCAGGTATATTATAATCTGGTCTATCTTCAGCAGAAGAAAAGCCTGCTTCAGGAAAATGATGCATTATACGCAGAATTTCTTAATAAGGCTCATCTTCGTTTTAAGGTTGGGGAAAGTAATATTTTAGAAAAAACCACTGCAGAAAATCAGCGTGGACAAATTGCTATTCAGTTAAAACAGCTGGAAAGAGATTTAGAAATTTCCCAGCTTCAGTTCCAATTATTGTTGAATACTGAAACAGCTCATACTGTAAATGTTGAAGATAATAATTTGCTTCAGCAAACCTCGTTAAACGGAGTTCCCGTTACCGAACATCCTTATCTCCAATATTTAAAGCAGAGAAAAGATATTTCTATTGCTGAAACCGAGGTTGAAAAGAGCAAACTTCTTCCAAGTCTTTCTTTGGGCTATAACATTATGGGAATGAAGGGAATGGGAGCTGATAATAAGGAATACAACAGCACACCGCGTTTTCAGTCTGTTATTGTTGGTGTTGGGATTCCTATTTTTAATGGTGGTCAGAAGGCCAAGATAAAAGCTTCTGAAGCCAATCAGGCCGTTGCTACCGCTGAATATGAATATAATCTGAAAAATTTTGAGGTCAATTATCAGTCTGCTCTGATTGAATTTCAGAAATACAATGAAGCCGTTGAGTATTACCAAAATACAGGGATGAAGCATGTACAAACGATCAATTCCACTGCTAAGAAACAGTTTTTAGGAGGAGATATCGATTATCTTCAATGGGTAATCTTAACCAATCAGGCAATTGATATTCAGAATCAATATATAGAAGCATTAAAGAACAGAAATAATAGTCTTATTGAGATTAATTCGTTCGATCCTAAATTCAATACCAATGGAAACTAAAGACCAAAGGACATTTGCTCAAAAGTTAGCAGATACTTTTCTGGCTTTGAAGCCATCATTTACATTTAATTCAAAATCAAATAATTAATTATGAACAGATTAATTCTCATTATATGCACAGCTCTTCTCCTCAGTTCTTGCAAAGGAAAGAAGGAAGAAGTACAAAAAGAAGAAGGAACGGCAAAAACAGAAAACAATAGGGTTACCCTCACTGATGCACAGTACAAAAATGCAGGGATCGAACTTGGCAGTGTTGGAAATCAAAATATTTCATCAAAACTGAAAGTTAACGGGAAAATTGATGTTCCCCCTCAAAATAAAATCTCAGTAAGTGTTCCTTTAGGAGGATATCTGAAATATACCAGACTTCTTCCCGGGATGCAGGTTTCAAAAGGTCAGGTGATTGCTGTTATTGAAGATCCTCAATACATCCAGATTCAACAGGATTATCTTGTAGCCAAAGCACAATATGCATACAACAACAGCGAATATAACAGACAGAAACAGCTGAATGTAAGTAAAGCTACCAGTGATAAAGTGTATGAACAAACTAAATCAAATTACCAAACACAAAATGTATTGGTAAAATCTTTGGAGCAAAAGCTTAGATTAATTGGCATCAATCCTTCCACCTTAACGCCCAACAATATTTCTAAAACGATTAATATTTATTCTCCGATTAATGGTTTTGTATCCGTTGTGAATGTCAATATTGGGAAGTATGTCAACCCTACTGAAGTACTTTTTGAACTGGTGAATCCTACCGATATTCATTTAGCTTTGAACATCTATGAAAAAGATATAGACCAGCTATTAGTGGGGCAGAAAGTAATTGCATATACCAATACAGCTCCTGATAAGAAATACAGCGCCAGTATTATATTGATCAGCAAGAATATTTCTGCAGATAATACCATTGAAGTACATTGCCATTTTGATCATTATGACAAGGAGCTTATTCCCGGCATGTATATGAATGCTGACATAGAAGCACATACAAGCAATGGTTCAGTATTACCTAATGATGCCGTTGTAAGATTTGAGAACAAAAATTATATTTTTGAAATGAAAGGAAAAAATATTTTCGAGATGAAAGAAATTAAAGTAGGAAATTCAGAAAACGGGTTTACAGAAATTTTACAGAATGATCTTGCAAATAAAAAGCTTGTTACAAAAGGAGCATACAATCTTTTAATGTCCTTAAAAAATGTTGAAGAATAAAATTTAAAAACATAAGAGCTCCTTTTTTGGAGCTCTTATCAATTTATGCATAATGGTTTAAATTTAATAAATACCCTTTCCTATATTTGCAGTAAATTACTATGAATGTTCGAGATTTTCAAAAGCTATCTTACAGACAAAATACATTTATCCCACGAAGAATTAATGCTTATTGAATCTGTATGTATCCTTAAAAAATTGAAAAAGAGACAATATATACTTCACGAAGGAGAAATATGGAAATATAATGCCTTTGTATGCCGTGGATTTTTGAAAACATTCTCTATTGACACGAATGGTAAAGAACATATTATGAATTTTTCTCCGGAAAACTATTGGACGGGCGACCGTGAAAGTTTACTTGGTGGAACTCCCTCTAAATATAATATAGATGCTATTGAAGATTCAGAAATCATTTTGATAAAACAGGAAGATTTTAATATGCTCTGCAGGGAAATTCCAGCATTAAATGATCTGGTTAATAAAATTTTACAAAAAAGTTTCGTGGTTTCCCAGAATAGAATTCATGCCAATATCAGTTTCTCGGCTGAAGAAAAGTATCAGAACTTTATACAGACATACCCTATGCTGGTCAATAGAATTCCGCAGCATATGATTGCCTCTTATATTGGGGTAACCCCTGAAACCCTTACCAGAATAAGAAAAAGTAATCTAAAAAAATAATTATTGAGAATTTCATTGACATTTGTCTGCTTTTTTTTCAAGCAATTATCAATGAAAAATAAAAGGGTAATCTTCCATCTTTGTCTTGTTAAATAAATTAAAATTTTACAACAATGACAAAGACAATATTCATCACAGGAACAAGTACTGGATTTGGAAAACTAACCACAATTACTCTTGCAAAAGCAGGCTATACCGTTATTGCCGGAATGCGTGAAATCAATGGAAAAAATGAGACTGCTGCAAAAGAACTTTCTGCTCTTCCCAATGTAGAAGTGGTAGATATAGACGTTACCAATGATTCTTCTGTTCAGCATGCCTTCAAAAATACATTGGATAAATATGGAAAAATTGATGTCTTGATAAATAATGCCGGTTTAGCAGGATTTGGGTTGCTAGAAGCCTACTCAATAGATCAGATAAAAAAATTCTTTGAAGTTAATTTTTATGGGATCATCCGTACCTATCAGGCTGTTCTACCTTCAATGCGACTAGCTAAAAACGGGTTAATAATCAATCTGACATCCGGAGCAAGCGCCCATTCCTTACCTTTTATGGGACCTTATCTTGCTTCCAAGTTCAGTGTAGAGGCCATTACAGAATCATTACAGGATGAGTTGAAACAGTTCAACATCGAAAATGTAACCATCCAGCCGGGAGTCTATCCTACTGAAATGAATTCTGGAGTGAAACAAGGCAATAATGCAGACCGTACCGAAATTGCAGAAGAATATAATCCTGTAGCAAGTGAAATGTTCAATGCTATCGGCGCAGGACTGTTTGGTAAAATGCAGGAATTCAATATGAATCCACAAACCATTGCAGATGGTATTTTAGAATTGATAGAAATGGAGAAGGGTTCACGTCCGTTACGTTTTCCCCTTGATGCCATTGCTCAGGGAACTGATATTGACTTTATTAATGCCCGTGCCGACTATAAAGCAAAATGGGCTTCTAAGTACGCTGGTTAATAAAACATAGTGATAGCTAAGTGTCAATCCATATAATGTATGGGTTGACACTGCTATTATACATATGATCGAGTCATGATCTTTTGACTGTGATTAAAAAAAAATTAATATCCGGAGCCGATAAAAATTGTAACAACAAAATAGCATAATTTCGCAGTAATCAATCAACTGTAATAGATCCGTTATGAAATTTCATTTTAAAATTCTATTTAAAACAGGGTTATTTATTTTGTTCTCAAAACCATTATCTGCTCAGCAGAGCTATGCTCCTGTTCCTCAGTCGAAGTTTAATCTGACAGAATTTAATCTTCAATTACCCGTTGAAAAAAACAATTCCATTACCCTTATCAAAGGAAGTGATATTGCAGATTTTTCTTCTGAAAACTTTTATTTCTCTCCTCAGGATAACAGCATACATTTCTTTTGCTCTTCTGATGGCAAAGCTACCCAAGGGTCTCATTATCCGAGAACAGAATTGCGACAGATCAAAGAATGGCATTTTGAAAAACGTCATCATCTACAGGTAAAAATGGCTGTTCTGCAGCAGCCGGGTACCGGAAAAATCATTATTGGGCAGATACATGGCCACTCTAAAGGAACTGAAGCATTAAAAATCTGGTGGAATAATGGCGAGATTCAGGCTGGTTTCAAAAAAGAAGTGAATGATAAAGAAGAAAGAATTACGCTTCAGAAAAATGTTCCTTTGGGTCAAATATTTGATTACAGCATCCAGCAAAACAATTCTGATGTTCTGGTAAAAGTAAATCAGCAGACGGCTACTTTCCATTTTGGAGACAGCTGGAAGCCCGAATTGGTTTATTTTAAAGCCGGAAATTATCTACAGGATAACAATCTGCCTCCTGTGACTTCAGGATTAACAGCTATTTATCAGATCAACATATCTGAATAAATAAAAAAACATCTATTTAAAGATGTTTTTTTTAATATATACTTAATTCGATTGGATTGTAATTTTTTGCTCTTTCACCAGCCTTTTTAAGGAGAGAACGACGTTCTTCAGGATCTTCAATGAATTTATTATAAAGTGCAGGATCTGTTAATTCTTTTCGTCGATAGTCAAATATTTTTTCTTTTTTTACTAGTTTAGCATTGGGATGTAAATTAGCAGAATTACAATAATATTTCCTTTTTCTGAAATTATACATCATAAAATGATAATCATTCTTATCATCATAAACTTCTAAGATTAATCCGGGCAGCTTATTAAATTTATATGGACCAAAAGGAAATGGAATGTCTTTAGCAAACCAAGCAATCCAGGTTCTGCCATATTTCTTTTTTATAGCTTTTTGACATTTATACTTTCCAATTGTTTTGAATTCATTTATAAGTTGCCAATTGATAGTATTTGTTTCTTCATATTTAAAGTATTCATTAGATGTTTTAAAAGTTACATAAATCTTTCCTGTTGTTATTCCTATATTTTCCGGAAAGTCAGAAGTGTATTTCATTTGTTCTTCAATCGGGCTGTTTTCATGAAACTTTTTTTCAAAACGAAGGGAATCCCCAACATATTGATTCATATTTTTATAATAAGATTCTTTTTCGTTCATTAAAAGAGCAAACGCAGCCTCCTGAATAATAGCATTTTTAGTTTGATTTTTATAAACCAATTTATAATCAGCTTCATATACAACATTACCCTCCTTGAGATTTAACGATAATTATAAAGAAAAAGAAAAGTAGGCTGTAGTAAATTTTCATAATTTAAATAATACATGCAAAGCATTATTTATACTCTGCCTGAAAGTTTTGAATTAAAGTTAATTAATGAATATAAAAAGTTATTCCTTTAGACCTAATACCACATTCATTATAATTGACAAATTCTAAAAAGCTCGTTACTTGCTCCATAGTATATCCTTCAGTTTGCGTTACATTTACAACGCGACCGCATGAGGTTCTAAAAGGGAATGCGCTAGCTATACCAGCAATAAATAACGCACCTACTAATAATGTTTTTTTAATATTTGTTTTTTTAATGATTAGTTTTCAATTTAAAAACGCATCTTAAAAATACACAATAAATCAAGCTAATAGTGAATTAGTTTTTTATGCTAAAAAAAATGAAATACAATACTTTAAACATGTAAAAACATATTTAAATTAAAAAAATATAGTTTTATGTAATATTTGTAAAACATAATTTTAATTACAGCTATGTTAGAGAATAAATTTTAAATTTTGAGAATGGAAAAAAATAAAAAGGCGCTCAACAAAATTATTGAGCGCCTCCTACTTAATCATGCAACTAAAATTTGAAACTTATATTTTTTCACATTCGACAATGCTTTTTGCTTCTGTTCCAATATGAATAAGCTGCTTATACTGAAGACCTGCTTTTTCAATGATCATTTTAAACTCGCTTAAAGTTCTTTCTTTTCCGGTAAGACAGGCCAGCATCACAATATCCAGAAGTTTAGCCATATGCGGTTTATTTAAAGAATCATCAGGGATAACGGCATCTATGATTAATAGCTTTGCCCCTTTTGGCATTGCATTATAGCAATTTTTAAGAATTTGTATACACTCATCATCACTCCAATCATGCATAATCCATTTCATCGTATATAAATCTGCTCCCTGGGGAACTTCATTAAAAAAACTTCCTGTAGCGACAGAACATCTTCCTTTCAGGTTTTCGGGAATCATGTTAACTGTTTTTTCAATCACATTGGCTTCATCAAAGATGATCCCGGAGCTTTCCGGAGCATTATTCAGAATGGTATGGATCATTACCCCGTTTCCACCTCCTATATCAACAATTTTTTTATAAGGTTTAAAATCATAGTTTTCTATGATACCTTTTAGCTCCATACCGGACATTCCTGTCATTCCTTTTCCAAAGTTTTCCCCTATTTCAGGAAATTCTTTATAAAACCCCCAAAGATCTTTCCCATGAATATGTTCAAATGGTATTTTCCCTTTCTGAACTGCATACGTCAGATCCCCATAACCAGGAAAGTGCTCATTCATAATGGTTAATACAAAGTTTTTTGCAGTTCCTGGCACATCAGTTTGCAAAGCAGCTCCAAAATCATTCAAAGCAAAGGTTCTGTTTTCTGATTCTTCAAAGATTCCGGCACCACTCAATGCTCTCATCACCCGGTACAGTTGCGTTTCATGTGATTGAGTTTCTTCAGCAAGGAAGGAAATTGTTTTCGGACCAGAGGCCAGCAAATCTGCAATATTGAGTTCAGCAGCTGTTTTTACACATCCGGTTAACCATAAACCGCCTAATATTTCATACATTTTAAAAGTAAACTCAGGTTTAACGGCTTGTTTTTCCATAGCAAGTATTGGGTTGATTAATAGTTATATTTACTGAGCATGAAAACAAGAACAAACTCATCAGGTTTGTTCTTGTCTGACATTTGTCAAGTTTGAAAATAAGCTTTAATAATGAGATTAATCTTTGGCTTGAGAGATCCTTGTTATACTATTAATAGTAGCATCCATTGTAGTATCAGATTTTATTTTAATAATATATCCGCTACCAATAGATAAAGGATCGGCAACACTCACCAGATAAAAAACAAGATCTCCGGAGGTTACCCCATTGGGAGCCACGGCTGTCTGATCTATGGAGAATGTTGAAGGGGGAACAGGATTTGAAAGATTCACTGTCACGAAGGCTACCGAACCGTTATTTTTATTAGCATAACTTACAATAACCCTCCACATGTGAACCTGTCCTGCAATAGGGTTTTCCAGAAATCGTCCTGTTGCCGGATCGTAAATATCTCCAGGTACCGGACTGGTAATATTTTCCGGCCATGTGGTTGTAGGAGGAGCCGCAAAATCTGTTACAATATTCATCGGTGTTTGATAAACAATATTCTGGTACGTCATTAAAGGAACTCCTCCTGAAGATTTGAAAGCAAAGAAAGGCTTCACACCTGCTCCACTATTCAGTTTAACAACTCCTTCATTCGCTGTTGTTAATGTTGCTGAAGAGATCACTGTACTCCACTGGGTTCCGTTATAATACCTTAAGGTTTTATTGGTGGAATCGTAGATGATCATTCCCGCAGTGGGTGTTGTTACATTAGCTGGAGGATTGGCATTTCTGGAGAGTACAACTGCTGAATTAGCTGAGGTAACATCTAAAACTCCTTGTGGAGAAGTGGTATTAATCCCTACCTGTCCAAACATAAATGAGGAACACAGAATACTGAGTAATAAATTGGATTTTTTCATGGTTTGTTTTTTTGAATGTTGCTATCAAAATTACGAAAAAACACAATACAGTGAAATAAAAATTCATTTATTTACATGAAAACAAGACAATTATATTCAACAATATAACTTTATGAATAAAAATTCAATCTAAAATACCGATGAATATTATATTTTTAAAAACATAAAAAATTAAACAAACACAAACATAAGTATTCTAAAAATTCATTAAATCCATAAACTTTCTCTTTTCTGTAAAATATATTGTAATACTGATCAGCGCTTTTCAATTATCCATTTACAAACGGATAATTCCTTATCTTTGTGAAAATTCATCTATGAAAAGGAGCATCAATATTTTTGAGTTTCCTCTCAATTTGGGACTTACCAAAAAGGAACATGAGACAGAACCCGGTGTTCGAAAACTTCCGGATTGGCTCAGAAAATTTGATTTCCATAGCAGAATTAATCCTGCCCACATTTTCATACTGGAAGCTCCTGAATATTCTATGGACTTTGATGAGGAATCAAAAGTCAGAAATGCAGATCAGATTGTTAAATATGCTACAAAACAGGCAGACTGTATTCTCCATCATTACGAAAAGAATACATTCAATATTATTCTTGGAGGTGACTGCAGTATTCTCATAGGAAATGCTATCGCTCTTAAACGTTTGGGGAATTTCGGGCTTTTTTATCTTGACGGACACACAGACTTTATTCCGCCAGAACTTTCTGAAACCGGAGGCGCTGCAGGAATGGATCTCGCCATCATTACCGGTACCGGACATCAAAAACTGACTGATATTGATGGTTTAAAGCCTTATCTGCTTGAAGAAAATATCTTCTGCTGTGGAAATGCAGAAACTGATGATAAAGAATATGTTGATCAGATTATTAATTCCAATATTCATTATTTTGATTTATACCGTCTGAGACAAAATGGTTTTAGAAAAACAGCTGAAGACTTTTTGAAAATGGTGAATGATAAAGGCCTAGATGGATTTTTCATTCATTTTGATGTAGATATTCTGAAAGACGAAATCATGCCTGCCGTAGACAGCAGAATGGAAGATGGAATCAGCTATGATGATCTCGGGGAAATGCTGAAACCTTTATTCGAAAATCCTTTATGCTTTGGAATAGAGATTACCATTTTAGATCCCGATTATGATGAAAACGGAACGTATACACGTCCATTTGTAGACAATTTAATTCAAATTATAAAAAATAAAGAAGAATAAATGAAGAAGACTATCAAAAGAACATTCAGAGTTTCAAAATATGTGATCTATAAAGAAACACTTGTTGACTATAAAGAGCATTTCTGGTCATTTTTAGGTGCATTTTTTGGGATCGGAATTATTGCATTTATCCAGTCTCATTCACTCACTGAAACCGAGAATATCTTTCTGATCGGTTCTTTTGGAGCATCAAGTGTTCTGATTTATGGAGCAATACAGAGTCCTCTGGCACAACCGAGAAATCTTATCGGCGGACATGTTCTGTCTGCATTGGTAGGCGTTACTGTGTATCAGTTTGTTCCGGACATCATCTGGCTTTCGGCACCTTTGGCAGTAGCATTTTCCATAGTATTGATGCAGTATACAAAAACTTTGCATCCACCAGGCGGAGCTACAGCTCTGATTGCAGTAAGTTCTACAGGGAAAATTCCGGAATTGGGATATTGGTATGTTCTCTCCCCTGTTCTTTCCGGATGCATTATTCTTTTGATTGTTGCATTATTTTTTAATAATATTACACCTAACAGAAGTTATCCTACCCACAGTATGTTCAAAAAACTGCTGAAAAAAAGACACAACCATCACTTAAAATAAAAATCATGAATTGTCTGGAATGTGGCGAGAAAATCATCGGAAGATCAGATAAAAAATTCTGCAACGATGCCTGTCGGAACGCCTATAACAATAAGCAGAATAAGGATTCTAGTAATCTGATGCGGAATGTTAATAACAAACTCCGTAAGAATTACCGTATCCTGATGGAAATAAATACCGATGGTAAAACAAAAGTCCCAAAATCCAGACTGGATGGCTTAGGTTTTGATTTCGATTATTTTACCAACCTGAAAGTTTATAAAAACGGCTCTGAATACAAATTCATTTATGATTACGGTTATAAACTTCTGGAAGATGATTTTGTACTGATTGTAAAAAATCAGGCATAATCTATCCACCACAAATATAATACTATGAAAGAAGTTGTTCTGATCACCGGCGCCAGCGGTATGATTGCCAAAGAACTGGCAAAAAAAATAGGTAAGGAATACGAAATCCGGTTTCTGACCCGAAAAAAAGTGCATGATCATGAATATGAATGGGATGTTCAAAAAAAGACTATCGATGAAACTGCCTTTGACAATGTTTCTCATATCATTCATCTTGCAGGTGCCAATATTTCGGAAAAGCGCTGGACTCCGGAAAGAAAAAGAGAATTGATTTCCAGCCGTGTAGATTCCGCAGAATTGCTTCGAACAACTTTAAGAAAAAACAAGATCAAGCTTAAATCCTTTATTTCAGCCTCAGGAATTAATTTCTACGGTACAGAAACTTCAGAAAAAATTTACGCGGAAACCGATCCACCAGGCAACGATTTTCTAAGTGAAGTGGTCGTTTTATGGGAAAGGGCTGCTGACGACTTTAAGGAACAGGATCTGGCAGAAAGAGTGGTCAAAATACGCACTGCTGTAGTGCTTTCTGAAAAAGACGGAGCTTTAAAGAAAATGATCCCTCCTATTCAGTATTATATCGGTTCTCCGCTGGGAAGTGGCCTACAGTATATGCCGTGGGTTCATATTGAAGACATCTGCTCTATCTATGAATTTGCTTTAAAAAACCCAGCAATAGATGGCGCTTATAATGCTGTATCTCCACAACATGCTACCAATAAAGAGCTTACAAAAAAGATTGCCCAGGTGCTTGAGAAACCACTATTTATGCCTAATGTTCCCGGATTTGTCCTGAAACTCTTATTCGGAGAGCTGGCTACTGCTATATTGGAAGGTTCAAGGGCTTCCTCCCAGAAACTTCAGGATGCAGGTTTCCATTTCAAATTTCCGGATCTGGAGAACGCTTTAAAAGATTTATTAAAGAAGTAAATTCAAGAAAAGATTAATTAAAAAAATATTTCAACACCTATTTATTATAACTCAGAAAATATTCTCATGAAAAACCCGAATATCACCTTATTAAACACAGAAATCCTTTCAGACAACTGGTATACTTTAAACAAAGTCACCTACTCTGTTTTGAAAAAAGACGGAACTACAGAAACTCAGAGCAGAGAAGCCTATGACCGTGGAAACGGCGCAGTAATCCTTCTTTACAATACAGATTCAAACACAGTAATTCTTACCCGACAATTCCGTTTACCAACTTATATTAACGGAAATTCTACAGGCATGCTCATTGAAGCCTGCGCAGGACTTCTGGATAATGATAATCCGGAAGACTGTATCAAAAGGGAAACAGAAGAAGAAACCGGATATAAAATTTCAAAGGTTGAAAAAATATTTGAAGCCTATATGTCTCCCGGATCTGTAACGGAAATTCTTTATTTCTTCATTGCTGAGTATTCAAATGAAATGAAAATCAATGACGGAGGCGGATTGGAAGAAGAAGGTGAAAATATCGAAGTTCTGGAATTACCGTTTGAAGAAAGCCTGAAAATGATTGATACAGGAGAAATCAAAGATGCAAAAACCATTATGCTTCTTCAGCATTTGAGAATCAAAGGAATACTGTAAAATAAGATATCAATGATGATTGATGCTTAAAAACTTTATATTTAAATAAAAATATTAACTTATAACTCATATTTAAACTATTAACAGATGATTGAACATGTGAAGCTTGCTATTAATCCCAAATTTCAGGATTGGGTTCTTTTTGAAAATGGCACTTATATTATTTTTGATGACATCAGTATTATCGAAGATGTAAAAAAGGAAGCATTACAATTAATGAAAGAATTCGGTCCGGTTTATGCCGGAGGTCCTGCCGGAGATTTCAATGTAATTCATTTAAACCTTACTGAAGGATGGCTGGTTTCCGGGCATGGATATGGTATGTATACCTATGTACATCCTTCCGAACTGGACAGTGATTCCCCAAATGATCTTGAAATAGGACTTTATGGTAGATCTAAAAGAGATTCAGATGGTCAAAATCCCGAAATTATTCATATCAACAGGAGTGATATTTCATAAGACATCCCATTCATCATTCATAACTTATCATTCATAATTAATTACAATGCTTCAAGATCATATTACGGTAGAGAACCGTCATAAAGACTTTATTAAAAAAATTACTGAGACAGAAACAGTATATGCTTTAAAAGATGGTAATGGCTATGCTACCTCCTACTCCAACGAGTCAGAATACGAAGACGGTGAAGAGGTACAGATCATTTGCTTCTGGTCTGATACTGCCAGAGCAAAATCATGCATAGAAAACCAGTGGAATCATTATGAGCCCTCTCCTATTCCTCTCAACGAGTTTGTAGAAAACTGGTGTCTGGGAATGAATAGTGACGGGTTATTGGTAGGAACTAATTTTGACAGCAATCTGTTTGGCTACGAAGCTGAACCTTTAGAATTAATCCTTGATATTATTGAAGAGCTTAGGTCTTCAGGAAAGTCACTGGAATTGAGAAAGTTTGAAAACATGGAAGATCTGGAAAAACAGATCAGAGACGTACTGGAAGATTAATCATTTATACCATATGAAGTCTTTGGGAATAAAGATCATTAAAGTAAGTGCTTTATTTTTAGTCCTTCTTTTCAGTATTCTGATGCTGAAAACCATTTCTCAGTATACTTCTCTTGAAAAAAACATAGGATTTCTGGCTTTTAAGCAGCAGGTAGCGGATAATCCGTACTGGATGACTTTTTTCTACATTCATATCTTTTCCATAACGCTTTGTCTTCTGGCAGGTCTGACACAATTTTCAAATCGGTTTTTGGCTGAAAATAAAGGGCTTCATAAGATGATTGGGAAAATATATGTTTACAATATCCTTATTATCAATGTTCCGGCATGCTTTGTACTGGGACTTTTTTCCAATGGTGGCATTATCGGAATCACAGGATTTCTGATCCAGGATGTTCTTTGGGCTTATTTCACTATTGCCGCCATACTTTTTATCAAAAAAGGAAATGTCAGCACACATAGAATTTATATGATTCTAAGCTATGCCGTCACCACCACAGCCATAACTTTCAGAATCATTAAGAATCTGTTTTATAATGAAACTCTTCATGACTACGAACTTTTTTATGGTTTGAATGTCTGGGCAGCCCTTTTTATCAATCTTTTTATAGCTTATTTAATTCTCAGAAAAGAATCATTACTACCTGGAAAAATCAACGGTGGAAAAGAAGATTAAAAGACTGATAAATGACACCAGAAAAAATGATGCAATAAATATCAGGGTATTAAAAAATGTTTCATATTGACTATTTCGGGTCCATTTACTGAAAAAACGCATAATCAGATAAGCGATTCCTCCGAAAACGGCAATAATAAAAAGAAGAAAAAAATAATATATCATGGCTTCGTGTTAATGGGTGTAAATCTATTATTTTAAATCTAAAAAAACAATCAATTACAGGACAACAATTGTCTAAATAGCCTTAATTTTGATCAGCATTATTGTCTAAAAATTAATGTATGAAAATTAAAAACCTTGACCATCTTGTTTTAACGGTGGCAGATATTGATAAGACTATTGAATTTTACACTCATATTATGGGATTTGAAGTCGTTACTTTTGGAGAGAATAGAAAAGCACTCATCTTTGGAAATCAAAAGATTAATCTGCATCAGAAAGGACATGAATTTGAACCTAAAGCAGAGATTCCCACCTGTGGTTCTGCTGATCTTTGTTTCATTGCAGAGACAGATGTTCATGAGATAATGGAAGAGCTCAGACAGAAAAATATAGAAATTATTGAAGGGATTGTAGAAAGAACAGGGGCAGTAGGAAAAATCAAATCAGTTTACTTCCGTGATCCGGATTATAATCTTATTGAAGTAAGCAATTATTATTAACGAAAACAGCTCTGTATCAGTTTATTGCTATTCATTTTTTAGAATTTAACGAGCTTGAATTTTTAAAACATAAACCATTCAGTATAAAATTCATATAAAATTTGCAAAAACCATTGAGAAAATCTATTTAATCCTTTATATTTCGAATTTAAAGCCTTAATTTTGCATAGAAATTCAGAAAAATTCGGATTCTTTCAACAGGTTATGTACATGAAAAAAATGATGATCGGGCTTGCTTTGGCCTTATCCATTACTATTTGGGGGCAAAAAAACCCTGCAAAAGCAAACAATCTGACCCCTTACAGCTATCAGACTTTTAACTGTGACAATAAAGGGTATTTTGACCCGGCTAAATATAACAAAGAAGAAATAGACGGAGTAAATAAACTTTTGTATCAGTTCAATGGTGTTGTATTTGACACTCAACCTGTTTTTAAAATTACCCAGCTTGACGAGATCCGTAAAAACAGAGAAACTTATCTACAGGAACTGGAAAAGCAGTATGAAGAAAAGAAAAAGGAATTGTACAGTCTTAAAGTCATTGATCTTCCCCAATGGAAAAAATTAATGGAAGAAACCATTGATTCTTTTGAAAATGAATACCAGCTTAACAAAGAAGAAATCCTAGCCTATTCTGATCCTTCCACGCTGAGAAACAGTAAATATTACGATACCTGCAGAGAACAGATTGATGCTATATCCTCTCCTGAGAGAGAAAAGATGTTTGCAGCCTGGAGAGCGTATACTGAACTTAAAAGCAAAAATAATGCTGACCCGAAAGGCGTAATGGCAAGATTTGATGCCAAAATGAACGACCCACAAAAAGAAGATTATGCATTAATTGATATGATTGGTCTTGGTTTTCACAACTGTGCCAACAGCAGTTTCAGACAAAAGCGTAATAATGAAGAGACAACTTATAAGGATTTTGATAAGATTTTCACCAAGTTAAAAAGAACTTGTGATCAGCCGTAGACTTATTAAAAAGATTGAAAGATTGAATCATTAAGAAATAGAATAGCAGCACCCAGATTGGGTGCTGTTTTTTATTGGTAAAGTTTGCAGAGAACGGTTAAGGAACGGTTAAAAGTGGGTTAATGGCTTGTTATTTCTTTGTAAAAGCCATCATTACTTCTATTTTCGTCTTTAAAACTACTCCATGAAGTCAATTGTTATTCTCCTGACCTTGGTATTGTGTCTAACAGTATCTGCTCAAAAAACACCTACTACCCTTCCTTTTTCTCTGGAAAACAATTCTGTGTATGTGTATTGTAAAGTGAACAAAACCGACAGTATTAAGTTCCTGTTTGATACAGGTGCCGATGGCTCCGTGATTAATAGCCATTCAAAGAAAAAGATCCCGTTGAAAATTGATGGAAAGTCTGAGAACAGAGGTTCCAATGGAGTGAATACTGTAGATTACAGCAGTCATAATACAGTACAATTTGGAGATATTGAGAAAAAGGAAATACAATTTACTCTTATTCCTTATGAATCTGCCCATTTTGAAGGAGTTTTCGGAACAGATCTGATGAAGGGCAAACTCATTGAAATAAATTATCATAGAAATGAAATCCGGTTTTATGAAGAAGATGACCTGTCTGTGGATTTAACAGGCTATGAAAAGGTAAAACTTCATATGATCGACAACTACCCTGCTGTGGAAAGTAGTATCATTGTAGATGATAAAGAATACTCGGGATTCTTTGGGCTCGACAGCGGAGCGGATGATGTTCTTACGATAGCTTCTCCTTTTGCGAAAAAGAATGTTCTGGTAACAACCATGAAAACAATAGGTAAAGCCACAGCAAGAGGTTCTGACGGTTCTGTATATGAAATGCCTGTTGTTCTTTGTCCGACTGTTCAATTCGCTCAGAAATATCTTTATAATCTTCCGATTACACTTTCCGGTTCTACAGAAGGAATTGATTCTACAGAAAAAATGGCTGGATTTTTTGGTAATCAGTTTTTAAAAAGGTTCAATACCGTTATTGATTTTAAGAATGGGTTTATTTATTTTAAACTGAATAAAAATTTGTATTCAGCGTTTAATTAGTTGTAAAACCAAATTAGGATATTCTTCAGTACTATTAATAAGGTCATAATTGACATAAAGATTAAATTTTATACTTTTATTCCAACTTTAACAAACTTACATAAAATGTCTCCAGAAGAATTTGTAAAAAACTTTTATTTAGAGAAACAAAATATTCTTGATTCCAGTTTCGATTATCAAATGGAATATAAAAGCATGACTTCAATAAAAATTGAAGAATTAAATTTGGACGAAATTCAAACCAAAAAATTAAAAGAGATCGTTTCTGGTCTTCTTACTGACACTTTTTATACAATCCTTTTGGGTTTAGATGGCTCCGCGAGCATTGGTGGTATACAAGAGTCTTTTAAAATTTATGATGAAAATGATAATTTATTATCAACTCATGGAGATTTAGAAGGTTATGCGTATGAATATTTTCACGGAGAATAAAAGTATGACATTTGAAACTTTAATATCTATTCCCTTTACTCTCAGAGCTATTTAAATTAAAACAAATTAATAATGAATAAGTTATGATTTTATGGATTTAATTTCTTAATTTTGCACCCCGAAAATAAGGATTAGAGATATGAAAAAAATTGGTGAACACAGAACGCTTCTTGGAGTTGATAAAAACGTTACTTTAAGAGAATTAAAGACGATTTACAGAAATGTGATGAAAGATACCCATCCTGATAAATTCATTAATGATGAAGCAGGAAAGCAGGAAGCAGAAGAAAAAAGTAAATCTGTGATTGAGGCATACCACTTTTTGGTAAGTATTAATCCTGAAACACAGGAAAAATATAAAGAAGAATATACTGAAACCATTACAAAATCTAATATTCAGGATTTTTATCTGGAGAAATCAATTTTAATGGTTCAGCATTTGAACGGAAATATGTATGAGTATATGGGAGTTCCAAGAAACACGTACATCAAAATGGTTAACGCTGATTCACCAAGCCGTTTTGCAAGAAGACACATCTACGGAAACTTTGTTTACAGAAAGTCCGGAGAGGCTATGGCAGATTAATTTTTTCTACTACAATATAGAAGAGCTTTCAGTTTTACTGGAAGCTTTTTTTGTTGCCAAAACCGGATGTTATGTTTTGGCTAAAGCCAATATTGGCTGTTATAAATTTAAGCGGGCTAAAGCCCGCTCCTATTGAATATTTTCTTAATTCGCAATAATCATCAATAGAAATGGGCCCTAATCCTGAGCTTAGACGAAGGAAGCCCATTTACAATAATAAAAACCATTCAGCGGCTTTAGCCCAAATCTATATGTGTTGCCAAAACCGGATGTTACGTTTTGGCTCAAGCCAATATTGGCTGTTATAAATTTAAGCGGGCTAAAGCCCGCTCCTATTGAATATTTTTCTTAATTCGCAATAATCATCAATAGAAATGGGCCCTAATCCTGAGCTTAGACGAAGGAAGCCCATTTACAATA
>NZ_JAMZGF010000066.1 GCF_024158915.1 Chryseobacterium sp. S0630
CTCATTACTCATTACTCATTACTCATTACTCATTACTCATTACTCATTACTCATTACTCATTACTCATTACTCATTATTCCTGGCTCAGCGTAATATTCGTATGTGATTCTATAATTTCAATCAGGATTTCAAAAAGTGTTTGCCCTTTTCCTTCGGTTAATTCGTCTAATTTCTGCTGAATTAATTCTATATTGAATGGTTTTCCCTGTCTGATTTTATTTTCATAAAATTCACAGGTAGCCTTAAAACCTAAGTCTTCTTTTGACTTCTGCGATTCTTTCCAGATTATTTCAATTTCTTCTTTGTTTTCGAATATTCCGAAACCTCCGTAAAGAATATCATCAAATCCGTCTAATGTTCCTACTTTCCAGTCTGTATCTTTCATCAGAACACTGGAAGCTTCTTCGTAGAAACCTGCTAAAGACGAAAAATGACCGCCATGAATGACGATCATTTTTCTTGTATTATTATTTGAAGTATTCAACACCGTTTTTGAATATGTTGTGATAATTCGCGGTTGGTATATTCTTCATGAGACCTTCAGCAAAACGTTCCGGGTGTCCCATCCTTCCGTAGATCTTTCCACATGGGCTGGTAACTCCTTCGATTCCGAATAATGAGTTATTTGGGTTGAAAGGCATTCCGTGAGCAATGTTTCCGTCAAAATCTATGTATTGGGTAGCAATCTGTCCGTTTTCATACAATTTCTTGATTTCTTCTTGTGAAGCCATGAAACGTCCTTCTCCGTGGGAAATCGGAATTGTGAAAGTTTGTCCTTTCATTCCTTTTAACCAAGGGCTTTCGTCATTCACTACTTGTACAGTTACCATCTGAGAGATATGTCTTCTGATCGCATTGTGAGCTAATGTTGGAGAGTTTTCATCCAGATCTTTGATTCTTCCGTAAGGTAACAATCCTGACTTCACTAGCGCCTGGAATCCGTTACAGATCCCGATAATCATCCCGTCTCTGTCTAGCAATTCGTGAACTGCATTTTTCATTTTCTCGTTTTTCAGAACGTTCACGATGAATTTTGCAGAACCATCCGGCTCATCACCTGCGGAGAAACCTCCTGAGAATGCCAGAATCTGAGAAGTTCTGATCTCTTCTACCCATGCATCAATGCTTTCATCCAGTAACTGATGATTGATATTGATTAAAGGCAAGCTGCTTACTACAGCGCCTTCTTTCTGGAATGCATTCAGTGTGTCATATTCACAGTTTGTTCCCGGGAATACCGGAGCAAAAACTTTCGGCTGTGCAATTCCGTGTTTTTTAATGATAATATTTCTTGGATGGATTGAGTTTGACTTTTCATCAATTTCAACCGTAATCTTTTCTTTTTCTACTGTTGGGAAAAGGTTCTCGAATGTATTGGTATTGGCTGCTACAAGATCTGTGATATTTGATTCAAGGCCATTGATTTTTACAATACCTGAATCTTTCACTTCTCCGATCAGCTGAAGAGCAGCTGAGCTTAATTCTTCTTTGGCTTCAATGATCAAGCTACCGATATTTTTAGCTAATAAAGCGTTTTCATCAGCATTGATTTCAGCACCTAATCTGTTTCCAAAGCTCATTTTTGCTAAAGCTACCGCAATTCCTCCTTCTTTCACTGTTTTCACAGAAACAATTTTTCCTGTTTTGATGTTTTCAAAAATGAATTCAAAAACTTCTTTTAAAGCAGTATAGTTTGGAAGTCCGCTTTCCTGAGCAATATGATTGAAGAAATATAGTTTATTTCCTGCATTTTTCAATTCAGGAGAGATGATATTTTCTTTATCTCCGTTAGCACATGCAAAAGAAATCAAGGTTGGGGGAACATTCAGATCCTGGTACGTTCCACTCATGGAATCTTTTCCTCCGATGGCTGCAAGACCTAAATTGATCTGTGCATCGTAAGCTCCTAAAAGTGAAGCTAAAGGTTTACCCCATTTTTCAGGGTTCTGTCCTAATTTTTCAAAGTATTCCTGGAAGCTTAGTCTGATATTTTTATAATCACCTCCCATCGCCACAATTTTCGCTACACTCTCTACTACAGCATAAGATGATCCTAACAGTGAGTTTTGTTTTGAAATTTCAGCATCGAATCCCCAGCTTGCCAAAGAAACGGTTTTAATATCTTTTGCTCCTAAGATCGGTAGTGTCTGCACACTTCCTTCCATTAGCGTCTGCTGGTATTTCCCTCCTAAAGGCATTGCTACGGTAGTTCCTCCTACTGAAGAGTCGAACATTTCCAATAGTCCTTTTTGGGAAGCTACGTTTTTATCTTTTAAGATGTTCAGGAAGTTTTCTGCTGTGAAAGCTTTTGTTTCTTCTTTTACTTCTTCAAGGTGAGTGATTTTCACTTCCTGAGATTTTGAACACCCGTTGGTATCTAAGAAAGCTCTTGAAAGGTCTACAATTTTGTCTCCTTTCCAGAACATCTGCATTCTTCCGGAATCTGTCACTTTTGCTACTTCTACTGCAACAATGTTTTCAGCTTCACAGAATTTGATGAATTTTTCTTTATCCTGAGGATCTACTACCACAGCCATTCTTTCCTGAGACTCAGAAATAGCCAGCTCCGTTCCGTTTAATCCTTCATATTTTAAAGGTAATACATCAAGGTTTACTTCTAAAGAGTCTGCAATTTCACCAATCGCTACAGAAACACCTCCTGCTCCGAAGTCGTTTGATTTTTTAATCAGCTTTGTAACTTCAGGATTTCTGAATAATCTCTGGATTTTACGCTCTTCTACAGCATTTCCTTTCTGAACTTCAGAACTCATCGTGTGTATAGAAGTTTCGTCCTGTTCTTTTGAACTTCCGCTTGCTCCTCCTACTCCGTCACGACCTGTTGCTCCTCCTAAAATAATGATAGAGTCACCATTTTCAGGCTTCTCACGTCTTACCCAATCTACGGGAACAGCTCCGGTAACGAAACCTACTTCCATTCTCTTGGCTTTGTACCCTTCGTCATAGATTTCAGAAACCATTGTAGTGGCAAGACCAATTTGGTTACCATAAGACGAATATCCGTTGGCAGCCTGTTTTGTAATGGTTTTCTGAGGTAATTTCCCTGGTAATGTTTTGTCAACAGATTCTAAAACGTCTGCAGCACCTGTTAATCTCATCGCCTGGAAAACAAAAGATCTTCCGGATAATGGATCTCTGATAGCACCTCCCAAACAAGTAGAAGCACCTCCGAAAGGTTCAATTTCTGTTGGGTGATTATGCGTTTCGTTTTTGAATAATAAATACCAAGGTTCTTTTTTACCGTCGTATTCTGCTTCAATCTGGATCGTACATGCATTGATCTCGTCTGAGATAACAAGATTATCCAGGTTTCCTGTTTTATGGAAATATTTACCACATACTGTTGCCAGATCCATTAATGAAATTGGCTTCAGCTCACGGCCTAAGAATTTTCTTTTTTCGATATAATCATTGAAAATAGTTTCCAATGTGTGTTTGAACTGACCTTCAAACTGAATGTCTGACAACTGTGTTTCGAAAGTGGTGTGACGGCAGTGGTCGCTCCAATACGTGTCTAATACTTTTAATTCTGTTTCCGTAGGATTTCTTTCTTCAGTTTTGAAGTAATCCTGAATGAATTTCAAGTCGTCTAATCCTAATGCAAAACCGTGGTTGTTATAGAAGTTCTCCAGTTCCGCATCATTGAAATTGATGAAGTTTTCGTGGATGATTACTTTTGATGGGATTTCATCTGCAGGAATATCCAGAATTGATAAGTCTTTTTCCTGAGATTCTACTTTGTTGATCAAAAGGTCTTTGATTTTAACCAAATCCGCTTCAGAAACTCCTTCAAATTCGATTAATTTTCCACTTCTTACTTTTGATTTTTCATTTTCAGTCAGTAAAGCGATACACTGTTGTGCAGAATCTGCCCTCTGATCATACTGACCAGGCAAAAATTCCATTCCGAAGTGAGTAGCTTTTGCAGGGTTTTCTGTATGTAAAATATCAGTAACAGGGTCTACGAAAGTGTTGTTCACCACTTTTTCAAATTCTCCGTCATTCAAGTTGAAAATATCATACACATTGTATACTTTCACACTTTGAATTGCCGGGACAACCGCTTTTACTTCATCAAAAATTTTTGGACTTTCAACATCGAAAATTCCTCTTTTTTCTACGAAAATTCTTTTGTTATTAGACATTAGATGTCAGATTTTTAATATTAGATTTATTTTTTATTTTCAAATTTATTTCTTGCTATCTCTATTGAACGATGCAATTTTTCAAGCAAAACTTTTTCTGAAGGTAAGATAAGTAAATATTCTGCTACTTTTATATTATCTCCTTCCAGATTCATGAGTTCTATATGTTCGGAATTTTTCCCAGAACAAAGGATTAAACCGATGGGTGGGTTTTCACCCTCTACTTTTTCATATTTATTCAGATATGAGAGATAGAGCTCCATCTGACCTTTATGGCTGGCTTCAAATTCACCCAATTTTAGCTCGATAACGACTAAAGATTTTAGTTTCCTGTGATAGAAAAGTAAATCCAGGTAGTAATCTCTGCTATCTATTGTGATTCTTTTTTGTCTTGAAAGAAATGCAAAATCACTTCCCAACTCAGAAATGAATTTTTGAAGTTCCACAATAATGGCTTCTTCTAAATCTTTTTCAGAAAAGGTATCTTTCAATTCTAAAAAATCAAGAAAATAGGGATCCTTAAAAACTAAGTCAGGATTTAAAATATTATTTTCAGACCAGTTTTTCAGTTCTTTATCTATTATTTCCTCAGGCTTTTTGCTTATTGCTGTTCGTTCAAAAAGCAGAGAATTGATTTTTTCTCTCAAGACTCTAACACTCCAATTTTCAATTTTACAAACTTCAAGATAAAAGTTTCTTTTAGTATCTTGAGAAATAGGAATAAGAAGCAGAAAGTGAGTCCACGATAATTGTCGCATCGCTGATGCGACAATATTAAAATCACTGAAAACAGACGCAAACTGCATCATTTTTCGGATATTTTTTTCAGAAAATGAATTTCCAAATTCTAACGTAAGTTGTTGAGAGATTTGTACAATAACTTCTTTACCATACTCTGCTCTCTTATTATCTAAAACATCTTCATTTATTCTTTTTCCTATCTCCCAGTACAAAACCACCATTGCCGAGTTTACCTGAGCTGCAACCTGACTTCTTGTCTTGTCTACCAGCTCCTTAAGATCGGTCATTAATTGTTGATGATTTTGATTCTGTAGCATTATTAAAAATTAGATATCAGATTTTTAATATTAGATTTATTTTTTTTACTTTTTCTGGATTTAAAGTTTCCATCTTTAAATTCATCTGTATTGAAAATTTTGGGAAAGATTTCTCTCTAACCATTATTCCGTACAAATTTAAAGGAATAAGTCGTATTTTCTTTAAATTTGACCTATGGAATTTCCAAATTTATTTTATTTTTTTATAAATTTATTCGGATTGTCCTTATGTTCTTTCTGAAAGTCTTCTGCATTTTTTATTTCTTCTTTCAGCCAGTTTTCAAAAGAAACTTTCTTTTCATTAAAATCCTCAATGGCATAAAATGTTTTACCATCTTCTGAGACCAGGAATTTGAAACGGTAAAGCATATCCAAATCTTTTTTCTTGTGATTATAGGTATTCACCTGATAATACGGAAAGTTTTCTTTTGGTCTTTCTACAATTTCAAAAAACAGATTCTTTTCTTTTTCAGACAGTTTATTGTAAAAATTTACATAATAAAGGGCTGAAAGCTTTTCCTTTTGTTTTTCAAAGAACTGAAGGATATTCTTCTCTTTTTCATTGTATTGAAACGGATTCGGGTAGTATTTCCCGTCTATTTCAACATCCTGTTTTGTTGGTTTTGCCAATGATTGAACCGTTTGTCCTTTGACATTCATCACACCCCATTTCCCTCCTACAATTGCTCTGTGCTCATCATTGGTCTTTTCCCAATCGCAGCCGTCACAAAAGGTAGCGTATCCATAATTGAAAGGTGATACAAAATCATGCTCAGCATCAATAATTGTCTTTCCGTTTCGGTCTGCAAATCCTACTTTACCATTTTTAACCAATCTTCTCAGTCCTTCAGAGAAATAATCTGCTCCATTGTCATAAAGGAATGGTTGATACAGAAATTTACCTTTTCTGTCGTACACATATCCCCATGCATTTTTCTCTGATTTTTCACCTTCTTTACTGCCATCAAAAAGAATAGTTTCTCCTTCTACAGGATCTCCATCTTTTAAAAATGAAAAGATTTTGAACTGTGCAGGAACAATTATTTTTCCTGCTTTATCTTTTACTCCCACCAGAGAATCTTTGGATTTAAAGTAATGTAAATCCTCTTTACTCTGAGAAAAAGAAATGATTGGTGTTAATAGAATGGTTAATAGTAGTTTTTTCATAGTAATTTGGAGTGGGAAATAAAATATGCAGCCCAAAAGACTGCATATTGTTTTATACTTTAAGATCAGCTTCCAATCCTATTAAATCTTTGTTTTGGTCTATAATCGGCTGCACTTCATTTTTGATGAATTCCTCCGTCTGGATCGGCGCGAAACCAATAAAGTTCTTAGGGTCTAAAACTTCTTTCAGTTTTGATTTGTCTAGTTTTAAAGAATCATCGTTTAAGATTCTTTCGATAAGATCGTTTTCTTTTCCTTCTTCTTTCACTTTCTTGGAAGCTTCCATAGAGTGAACTCTGATCACCTCGTGGATTTCCTGACGGTCACCACCGGCTTTTACTTCTTCCATGATGATATATTCTGTCGCCATGAAAGGAAGTTCTTCCATAATGTGCTTGTTGATTCTGTTTGGATAAACAACGATTCCGTTCATGATGTTGTTCCAGATTAATAGAATAGCATCAACAGCTAAAAATGCCTGAGGAATTGTTAATCTCTTATTCGCAGAGTCATCCAATGTTCTTTCAAACCATTGTGTAGAAGCTACCATTGCAGAACTTGTTGTCAGAGACATTACATATTTTGCCAATGCTCCGATTCTTTCACTTCTCATTGGGTTACGCTTGTAAGCCATTGCCGAAGAACCGATCTGGTTTTTCTCGAATGGTTCTTCAATTTCCTTAAGGTTTTGAAGTAAACGTAAATCGTTTGTGAATTTATGTGCAGATTGTGCAATATTTCCTAATAAAGCAACCACTTTCGCATCAATTTTTCTATCGTAAGTCTGTCCGGAAACTCCAAACACTTTTTCGAAACCGAATCTTTTTGAAAGTTCTTTATCTAAGTGTTTTACTTTAGAATAATCACCGTTGAACAATTCAAGGAAGCTGGCAGCAGTTCCTGTAGTTCCTTTTACTCCTCTGAAACGAAGTGTTTCAAGGAAGAAATCCAATTCTTCGATGTCAAGAACCAAACTCTGTAACCAAAGTGTAGCTCTTTTCCCAACTGTCGTCAACTGAGCCGGCTGGAAGTGTGTGAATCCTAAAGTCGGAAGGTCTTTATACTGAATGGCAAAATCCGAAAGATTTTTCATCACATTCACCAACTTTTTCTTTAAGATTAAAAGTCCGTCACGGATCTGAATTAAGTCTGTATTGTCTCCTACAAAAGCTGAAGTTGCTCCCAGGTGGATAATTCCTTTTGCTGAAGGCGCCACATCACCATAGGCGTGAACGTGAGCCATTACATCATGACGGAATTTTTTTTCGTACTCTGCAGCTTTTACGTAATCGATGTTTTCAGCATTAGCTTTTAACTCAGCGATCTGCTCGTCTGTAATTTCAAGTCCAAGGTCTTTTTCGATTTCAGCAAGAGCTATCCAAAGCTTTCTCCAATTCTGGAATTTGTTATTGTGTGAGAAGTTAAATAACATTTCTTCACTGGAGTAGCGCTCTTCCAATGGATTTTTGTAGGAATTCATTCGTTCTTTTACTTTTTAGATGTACAAAAATACGGTTTTTCAGTGAGAGATGAAAATCCAGATTTGATGATTTTCATTCATAATTTATACTTATACTTTTGTCTTGAAACAAAAGTATGCAAAAGTTCAAGACGGGAATTATCCGCTAAAAATTTGAATGTACTCCTAAAATTTCCAAACTCGCATGGATCATTTGGTTTTGCTTCGGTTCTGGACAAGTCCCATGCTCAGACAGTGAAAATTTTTTAACGGATTACATTGAAATTTTATTTACGCTCCTGATTCCTAAGTGATTTGTGGAAAGCATACAAAAAAAGCTATCCCATTTCTGAGACAGCCTGTTTTTCCTATTTTTTAATTAGTTAATCGATAATAAGTCCGCATTGTGATCCTACAGGAATACATTTTTTTACAAATGAACACCAGAAGTATCCTGGCAGACACATTGGGATACCTCCCTGAACCGTTTTCAATTCTCTTTTTGAAAGTTTTCTTAAGTTTTTCATAGTAACATTTTTTGATTTTTCTCCTACTCTATATGCTTTTCGGATTACGCTTTAATTTGGTAGATCCAATATACAGATTTTTCGGATACAAAAATATAACTTATTCATTTTATATAATTTACAAAGACAATTGTTTATTAACTTTTGATGATTATCAATATCTTTTCTTAACACAAGAAATAAAAAACCTCCGCTGTTGCAGAGGTTTTGTTTTATTTTTGGACACGAGCGAGACGCTCGCGCAAGCAGGAGAAGATAAGAAGAGACTTTCTCAAAAGTGAGACAACCTCCTTCTTATTATCTCCCACACGATATAATCGTGCGGGAGCGAGGGATATTCTATTTTTTATCTTTTATTCTATTTATAAAAGGGAAAGTTTCATTATACTCTATCCAAACTGCATCCCCTATCTTATAACTATCATCATAACTAGGATTTGAATATTTCTTATCTTTTACAGAAAATTCATAATAGTAATTAAATGCTCCTGTTATAAAGCCCCTTCTTTGGGGCTCTTTTTCATCTATAATCAATCCTTGAGTCTGTTTTAGAGGAATGATTTTCATTAGAGGTCTGTATATCATAACATTTCTATTAAGAAAAATCATAACTAGTAATATTAAAATTAAAAAAAAACTTTTCTTAGTCATTTGTCTTATCTTTTACTTTATCCACTTTATTTTTAGTAACTGCATTAGTAGAATTTTCAACAGTTTTATTGGTAAAGTTTTTAACCCCATTACTTACCTGCTTTGAAACCGCCTTTACATCAAGCTTTTTTGAAACATTACTTGATCTTCTAGAACTAAATCCAGTTATCTTTTTTACAAAATTCTTAGCTTTAGCATTACTGTTTAAATTAACTTTAGTAGCCAATTTATCTATCTTTTCTAATTTTGCCGTTTTAGCTAATCCCCCAATTTTCTTAGTAACACCTCCAGCAGCCGCATCTATAAGAGTATTTTTTGCAACATTCCGAAAATTAGTCTCCATTTTAGCTCCTTTCGTTGTATTTACTTCCACCGTATTTTTTGCTATCATTACGGTTGTCTTTACAGCTGCTTTTCTAAGTGCACTACTGCCTTGTGTTAATCCCCCTTCTAAAGCAGATAAAGCAATTGATGAAAGAGAGATGTTGTCTGTCCACTTATTTTTAACTTCAGGATCAAGATAGTTTGCTGCAACCTGTAATCCATATTCTGTAGCAGCTCCAACGATACAAGTTGGACATCTTTCATCTGGGTCATCAAATTTTATGGGGTTGTTATATCCATAAGAGTATGGGCTTAGGTTATCAGGATTGAAAATTCCACCGCCATTACCCAAAGTAGTTTCAATTGCACTTGCTACTTCGTCATCATCGTCATCATCAATATTATTAGGGTCAAAAGTAAAATCTAAATCCTTTATCAGTGGACCTGACTGTATCCATCGACCCAAGTCAGGCATATATTGACGCCAGCCATAATCATACATTCCTGTCTCCTGAAGTTCTTTGCCGTTGTACTTGTATCTATACAAAGGATTTCCTACCAATCCATTATACCCCTCATGCTTCAATCCAAACGGGTAATAATTACTCTCTTCAATGATCTCTAATCCTACCCCATTCTTAGCATAGTTTAATCTTGTATTTCCCAGATGGTCAGTATAATTATATACATACTTTCCGGTCTCCATATTAAAATATCCTTCCGCCGTTGGGAAAAACTTTAATATAGAATTGGTATACTGGAAGCCATCCAGATAATCGGTTGTTTCTGTTCCGAAAACCTTTCTTACTTTCACTCCGTCTGCTCTGTAAATATAATCAGTTACTTTGGAGTTATATGTGAATTTAGATAATTATATTGAATGGAGACATATAATTATTAGAACTTATTTAGACATAAAAAGCCATTGCAATTCTCACTGCAATGGCTTTTATTATTTACCATTGGACACGAGCGAGACGCTCGCGCCAGCAGGAGATATTCTATTTTTTATCTTTTATTCTATTTATAAAAGGGAAAGTTTCATTGTATTCAACCAAAACAGTATCACCTATTTTAACATTTTCATTTTTACTGTCGTTTGTATAAACTTTATCATTTATCTTGAAATTGTAAGAATATGTAAATGCTCCTGTTAAAAATCCTCTTCGTAAAAAATTTTTATTATTTATTATAACTCCTTTTGTTTGTTCGGTTTTAAATAAACTTAAAATCGGTTTATATATAATTAGGGTTCTCAAGAAATAAATTAAAACTAAGATAATAAGTATTCTTATTGCTGTTTTACTACTCATCGATTTGTTTTTTCTTTATATTTATCTACAGTATTTTTAGTTACTGCGTTAGTTGTATTTTCTACACTTTTATTGGTTACATTATTAATACCTTTACTAACTTGTTTTGAAATATTTTTTATTTCCGCCTTTTTGGTAACATTATAAGCTTGTCTTGATGTTAATCCTACGGCTTCTAATGCTTTTTTAGCACTTGAATTACTGACAATTGCTTTATTGGCAACATTGTTAAGTTTAGAAGTCTTAAACGCTCCTCCTGCTTTTTTTACCGCAAATCCTGTCGCTGCATCGATTGCCGTATTTTTAGCAATATTTCCAACATTTTTTTCGACTTTAAATCCTTTCGAAGTATTATATTCTATTGTATTTTTAGCTACCATAACCACTCCTTTAACAGCTACTTTTCTTAATGCACTTCCTCCTTGTGTTAATGCACCTTCCGCAGCAGATAATGCAATTGAAGAAAGACTAATATTATCTGTCCATTTATTTTTCACATTATCATCCATATAGTTGGCCGCGACTTGGATACCATAATCTGTTAATCCTCCAACAAGTGCACCAACAATGCAAGTTGGACATCTTCCATCTGGATCATCAAATTTTATGGGGTTGTTATATCCATAAGAGTATGGGCTTAGGTTATCAGGATTGAAAATTCCACCGTCATTACCCAAAGTAGTTTCAATTGCACTTGCTACTTCGTCATCATCGTCATCATCAATATTATTAGGGTCAAAAGTAAAATCTAAATCCTTTATCAGTGGACCTGACTGTATCCATCGACCCAAGTCAGGCATATATTGACGCCAGCCATAATCATACATTCCTGTCTCCTGAAGTTCTTTGCCGTTGTACTTGTATCTATACAAAGGATTTCCTACCAATCCATTATACCCCTCATGCTTCAATCCAAAAGGATAATAATTACTTTCTTCAATGATCTCTAATCCTACCCCATTCTTAGCATAGCTTAATCTTGTATTTCCCAGATGGTCAGTATAGTTATACACATACTTTCCGGTTTCAACATTAAAATATCCTTCTGCTGTAGGGAAAAACTTTAATATCGAATTGGTATACTGAAAACCATCCAGATAATCGGTTGTTTCTGTTCCAAAAACCTTTCTTACTTTCACTCCGTCTGCTCTGTAAATATAATCAGTTATCTTGGAATTTTGGGTAATCTTTCCTGGTAAATTCAGATAATTATATTGGATGGAAATATGATTAATAGAACCTTGTTTATAAAACAACCCTTGCCATATTTGCAAGGGTTGTTATTTATTCTACCTTGGAAACAAAACCAAAGGGTAAGTTATTTAATAAGCTCAAAGTCTGGAGACTTTGCGCAGCTGGGGGGGGGTTGGTTTATAATGTTCTTATTTTCCGTGAGTATATTTAATAACTTTCTTAGTTTTAATGTTTACCTCTGCATAAGCAACACCTCCCAATCTATTCTTTGGTAGGGTTCCCTGAACAATCCAAAGACTATCATTTTTCTTTTCTGCAACAAATGGTTTTTGTTCATTTACTGATTTACCATAAATCTCTATCCATTTTTCACCCGCAAGCGAAATTGCAACATTTGAGTCTGAACTCTGATCTTCTTTTTGGTTTAATTTTCCATTCTTGCAACAAGATAGTAAAATTGTGGATATTATTAAAAAGTAATGTCTCATAATTAATTAATTTTTGTAGGTCCTGATCTATCTATTAATGGTGTTTGTTCTCTTCTTTTATCTTCTATTGATTTTAAACCACCGTCTAATACAGATTTCGGTCTGTCAGTTGAAGGATCTGATTCTGGAAATATTTTAATAGGTTTAGGTTTATAATCGCCAGTTGCAGGATTTGGATTTTCTACTGGTGGGGTTTTATTTTGTCTAGTAGGATCATTAGGATCACTTGGCAATTTAGTAGTAACCGTTCTTTCGGTATTTGAGCTAACATCATAATATTTTAGCGAACCATTTGGAGTAGAAACAAAAATATCTAAGTCATAATATTCAGCATAACCCTTGTCTCCTGTTGATCCGGAAAAATTGTTGTTATCATAATTAACTTCATAACCTCCGTGAGAGTGGATAATTCCAGCAGCTCTAGTGCCATTAGGCAATTTATGATTTGGAGTAGCTCCAGCATTGCCTCCTTTTACGGGTTTGTTATATGCATAATAAGTTTTTCCGTCAGATTTTTTTACAGAATAAATAATTGCTGCATATTCTCTATATTGTTTAATGGATTTCCCATTATATTGATGTCCAAAATTTATTGCAGCATTCTCTCTGGTATTAAATAAAACATAAGGTTCTAATCCTTCCAGTTCTCTTGCGTCAATTACTCTATTGCCACTAAAAACATAAGGTCCCCAAGTTGGATATGTTTCTGCCAAAGGATCAATATTAAAGAACCTTCCTACATCAGGCATGTAATTTCTCCACTTAAAGCTATACCAACCAGTCTCCTGTAACTCTTGTCCTTGGTACTTGTATCTATACAAAGGATTTCCTACCAATCCATTATACCCCTCATGCTTCAATCCAAAAGGATAATAATTACTTTCTTCAATGATCTCTAATCCTACCCCATTCTTAGCATAGCTTAATCTTGTATTTCCCAGATGGTCAGTATAGTTATACACATACTTTCCGGTTTCAACATTAAAATATCCTTCTGCTGTAGGGAAAAACTTTAATACTGAATTAGTATACTGGAAGCCATCCAGATAGTCGGTTGTTTCTGTTCCGAAAACCTTTCTTACTTTCACTCCGTCTGCTCTGTAAATATAATCAGTTATCTTGGAATTTTGGGTAACTTTTCCTGGTAAATTCAGATAATTATATTGGATGGAGGAATATAATTACCTGAACCTGTTTATAAACTTATTTCACCACACGAAAGGATTCGTGCGGCAGCGGGGTTCTTAAGTGTTATTATAGAGATATATTGTAGCAAGTACATATAGTAAAACATTTACTATTAAATGAAAAATACTTAAATCTTGAAAATTTCTTTTCATTATTATTCCAGATAAAATAAAATGCAATAGAATAGTTATAAAATAAAGCATCCAAATTTTAAACTGGTGCTTTTGGCTATTACTTGCATATCCTAATAAAAAACAGGAAAAATACCAAATAATTATAAAGATCAATAATAACAATATATTTAAAAGATAAAATTTTAATAGTGATTTCATATTAATTATTGACTAACAGTTACAGTTATGTTGTACTTTTTCTTCATTTCTTGTACAAAATTATTAATAATTTGTTGATTTGTGCCTCCTTGTAAAACCGCTGATGTAAATGCTTTTAAATCTTTTTGAAATGAAGATATATCATGTGCTCCAAAAAAACCTTTAACCCTTTCATTAGAACTGAAAGCACCTTTCGCACTTTTCATATCATTTCCAGATAACCCATCGTGATTATGATCTTGTGTATAAGTATCAACTCCATCAACAGCCTTTAATCTTCCAGATTGATGGGGAGCCATATTATATGAAAACTCAACAACATTGTTAGGATCTGCAAATAAATCAGCATTTTCTTTTATCATTTGAACCAAACGCTCTGTATAGCCTTGTCCGAAAGCTGCTCCTCTACTGTGAGTATAAATTTGTATTTTCTCTATTATTTTTCCTGTCTTTGGATCTTTTGCTAGCTTTGATAAAATATTTTGAAATTCTCCATCATTCATAGCCATTCTACCTGCTTGAATTCTGTTTTCAGGTGTGTTTCCTAAAAAATAATTCCCCTTTTGTATACTCCAGTTTCCAGAAAAATCTTGTTGAGCATATCTATCTCCATCTACAAAATGAAATTGACCTCCAGGATTAGGAATTCCAGAACCTTTTATTGTATTGATTATAGCTTGAGTCCAATAACTTGGACTTGCTCTATCTACATCTCCTTCTGAAACTCTACCATTAATTAATATTGGAAGTTCACCATCTTTATCTATATAAAGAATAGGACTATTAAGAGCATAAACATAAGGGGATGAACTTTCTAATAATTCTGCTTTTGGATCCACAACACCCCATCGTCCAATATCCGGCATATAAAATCTCGCCCCATAATCATACATTCCACTTTCCTGCAGCTCCTTTCCATTGTACTTATATTTATATGCTAAATTTCCTGTTAATCCATTATACCCCTCATGCTTCAGTCCAAATGGATAATAATTACTTTCTTCAATGATCTCTGTTCCTGCTCCATTTTTAGCATAACTTAATCTAACATTTCCAAGATGATCCGTATAATTATACACATACTTTCCAGTTTCAACATTAAAATATCCTTCTGCTGTTGGGAAAAACTTTAATATCGAATTGGTATACTGAAAACCATCCAGGTAATCGGTTGTTTCTGTTCCGAATACTTTTCTTACTTTCACTCCGTCTGCTCTGTAAATATAATCAGTTATCTTGGAATTTTGGGTAATCTTTCCTGGTAAATTCAGATAATTATATTGGATGGAAGAATATAATTACCAGAACCTGTTTATAAACTTATTTCACCACACGAAAGGATTCGTGCGGCAGCGGGGGGGATTACCAAACAAAAATTTAAAGACTTCTTTAATAAAAATGTAGCAGCGCTATAAAACACAAAACCCTCGCAATTTTGCGAGGGTTCTTTATTTATCTGCTCAAAGTCGGGAGACTTTGCGCAGCAGGGCTTATACAGCATGCTAAAAATAGATTAGCTTATAGATAGAAGAAGCCTCGCATAGTGCGAGGCTTCTTCTATCTATACTGGCTCCAATCTATCTGGCTCATCAGATAAAACGAATAAACCAAATTACTGACTATTAATAATACTATTCCAAAAACTATCCAGCCCCCAAGTCTATTCTTATTCTTAGGCAGCTTGTCAAATTCAGCATTATATTCCTTCCAAGTATCTTTATAATCCAATGTAAAATAATTAAACCCAATAATAATTAATAAAGGTATATATATAATAGGCATTGAAATAGAAAGCTCTACAGCCATTTTTGTATAAATAGCATAATATGCTCCCAATGACATTAGGGTCCATATCTCTAAAACAATCATAACAAAACCCGCTTTAAAAGAGGTGAGAAAGTTTCCTCCTGATAACTCTGAAGTATATTCTATAGAACGATAAATTTTATAGAAGAAATAATAATAAGCTTGTTTTATCTTTTTCATATGTATATCTTATTATTGTTTCATTGCACCAGGAAACGCCTGCCAGTTGGGATCTATTGCTTTGTTTTCCTGATATAATCTTTCCTGATCTGCCGCCGCTCCTACCCATCCTCCCGGATAGAAGGCATCTATACCAAAATAAACTGTAGAAATGACTGCTCCCGGAGGGCCTCCCCAGACCCCAATAGCTCCCATTGTTGTATTTAATCCTGCTTTTGCCGGATGAACGGCATTTGGAGAATTTGGATTCTGTGTGTAATTCCAAACACCAACTCCGTCCATTACAACGCCTGCTCCAAAAGACGCTTTACTTAGTATTCCTCCCCATCTTCCTATTTTAGAAATAGGGATTGTAGCTTTTGTTGCTGGCATTTTTCCAAACAAACTAAGATTTCTACCACTTAGCTGATAATTTCCAGCCAATCCTCTTCTCAGACCTGTAGCATACATTTGCTCAGAATTTAGGATTCCTTTAAAGCCTGCTATGGTAGCACCTGTGCCAAAAGCCCAGTTCGCTTGTCCACCAGGACCGTACCAGTTTGCCGTTTCCGTTGTTTGTGGTTTTGCTTTTCCCGTAATTAATACAGATTCCTGCACACCATCATTTGCGAAAGTTTCTCCAGATCCTTCAGATCCCATGGTATAACTAACACCGTTTTTCTTATCATTAATAGAATATGAGCCATCTTCATTTCTTTTTATAGAACCAGTAATCCCATGCTCTCTTCTATATTCTCTTGCTTCTTTTCTGGTTTCAAATAAACCTGTAGGATCGGCAAAGTTCACTGGACTATCAAAACCAAATCGGTATGGTGTAAGCGTTGGTAATATTTCAGAAAGTCTGTCCATTCCTGTAAATCTACCAATGTCCGGCATATAATGACGGAAGTCCATTGCATACATACCCGTCTCCTGAAGTTCTTTACCGTTGTACTTATACCTATACGCAGGATTTCCCGTCAATACATTATACCCCTCATGCTTCAATCCAAAAGGATAATAATTACTTTCTTCAATGATCTCTAATCCTACCCCATTCTTAGCATAGCTTAATCTTGTATTTCCCAGATGGTCAGTATAGTTATACACATACTTTCCGGTTTCAACATTAAAATATCCTTCTGCTGTAGGGAAAAACTTTAATATCGAATTGGTATACTGAAAACCATCCAGATAATCGGTTGTTTCTGTTCCAAAAACCTTTCTTACTTTCACTCCGTCTGCTCTGTAAATATAATCAGTTATCTTGGAATTTTGGGTAATCTTTCCTGGTAAATTCAGATAATTATATTGAATGGAGGAATATAATTACCTGAACCTGTTTATAAACTTATTTCACCACACGAAAGGATTCGTGCGGCAGCGGGGGTAACCTTTCCTGGTAAATTCAGATAATTATATTGGATGGAGGAAATTCCTTTATCCAATTGGGTGGTCATGTTTCCATTGACATCATAAGTAATAGTACTTCCGGTGCTTCCTGACGCTAACGGAGCATAATAATTGCTTATCTTAAAGAATCTAAAAGAATTAATTTATCTCTCTTTATTTTATATTTATAAACAGGATAAATTTTGTCAATATGTGGTGGAATTTCATTCAAAATATAAGATTCCACACCTTCTTTTTTATAAGTCTTTACAAACCTTTTACCAAAATTCTTATTATCGATTATATAAGACGGTTTAAGAATTTTATTCTTATAAATACCAAAACTGTTTTTCGAAATAATTCCTGTTGGACTAACTGTTATAGTAAGTAATGTATCTTTTTTCTTTGAAAAATTTATTTCGTAGATAAATAATTTATATAAATCATTATTGGGGATAGGATTTTTTTTCTGATAATTTAATACTTCACGATAAAGGTTGTCATTAAAAAAAAAATCTTCTTTTTTTTCTTTATTACAGCTCAAGAATAAAATAAATAAAAATAAAATAACTACTCTCATTTCTTGAAATTTTTACTTTCGTTATTAATTTTCTTAATCAAATAAATACCTGTTTTAGTGACATTATAAAGATTTGTTGATTTGGGAAAAAATACATAATTAGGATAATTTACATTGTAATCAACTGTATTTCTATAATCTCCACCTTGTCCATAGTATATGCCTTTCCCTCTAGATCCCATAGAATTTAGTTCAGTATAATTTTCTTCATATTTAGTTTTAAAAGGGTGATTATGGTATTCTGCGTTAGTCTTTACATCTTTACCTATTTGTCCAGATCCTGGTGAAAAACCAGAATCATTATATGTTTGCAAAGCTAAGTATCTCTTATCTCCCTTATCAAAATCTATAAGTGAGAATTCAACATTTTTAGCATTATTTGCAGCATACTGAAATAAATTGAACATATCATCTTCAACCTGTGAACTATATTCCTTTATGGCCTGATGATATGCAGGATAATTATCTCCTTCACGCCCATCTCTATAATATTGTAGTTGTCCGACCAAACCTTTAGTTTTTATTCTTATTCCATCTTTATAATCTCCTTTTTTATCTCCATTATTATCATTTAGTTTTCCGGTTTTACTGTTATAACCATAAACTAGATCATCTCCTTTTTGCTTTTTTGCTAGAATAAATTTACCTTCTTCATTTAATAAATAAACGTCCATCCCATCTTTATCAACAAATTTTATTGGATTATTTAAGACATAATTGTAACCAGTGAAATCAAAGAATTTCTCCGCCATCGGATCTATCACACACCACCGTCCAATATCACTCATATACATCCTCGCCCCATAATCATACATGCCAGTCTCCTGCAGCTCTTTTCCGTTGTACTTATACTTATATGCTGGATTTCCCGTCAATACATTATACCCTTCATGCTTCAATCCAAACGGGTAATAGTTACTCTCTTCAATGATCTCTAATCCTGCTCCATTTTTAGCATAGCTTAATCTGGTATTTCCAAGATGATCCGTATAGTTATACACATACTTTCCGGTTTCAACATTAAAATATCCTTCTGCTGTAGGGAAAAACTTTAATATCGAATTGGTATACTGAAAACCATCCAGATAATCGGTTGTTTCTGTTCCAAAAACCTTTCTTACTTTCACTCCGTCTGCTCTGTAAATATAATCAGTTATCTTGGAATTTTGGGTAATCTTTCCTGGTAAATTCAGATAATTATATTGAATGGAGGAATATAATTACCTGAACCTGTTTATAAACTTATTTCACCACACGAAAGGATTCGTGCGGCAGCGGGGTTACTTTGGAGTTATATGTGAATTTAGATAATTATATTGAATGGAGACATATAATTATTAGAACTTATTTAGACATAAAAAGCCATTGCAATTCTCACTGCAATGGCTTTTATTATTTACCATTGGACACGAGCGAGACGCTCGCGCCAGCAGGAGGATATGTTTTGCTGCCCCTGAACAAAAACAATTGCACACAGAAAAAGAATGAACAGGTATTTTATCATTTTTTTATTTTCTAAGATATAAAAAAAAACTCCGCAGTCTATTTCTACTAAAATTCCTAGCATCCACTACAAATTTTTCCTTTGTAAAGTCATGAGAAATTTCCAATTGAAGAAACGAAATAATATCATTCATATTTTTTCGTCTTGTTTTAACTGATTGACACACTGTTAAATATACGAAAAAACAAGCACAAAACAAGGTTAAACAACTGAAAACCAACATTTTAAACACTTAACTTAATAACATTGCGCTCGTGCCAGCGGCGGTAATATAATTATTAGCCAGTTACACATATAAAAGCCACTGCTCTTACAGTGGCTTTATTCTTACTCCCACACGAAAGGATTCGTGTGGCAGCGGAAGATACTTAACTGCTTTTTCTTCTAAATATAAGAGACCAAGGAAATACAGAAAGAATTAAAGCTATTCCCAAAAAATATATTTTCCCATAATTTTGGCTTTTAACAGGATAAGTATAAGCACCATTATCCTTATCATAGATTAATTTTATTTTACTATTCTTCGGATATTTAATACAATTCCCGTAATCCAATTTTACATTATATTCTTTATTTTCGTCTCTTATAATAACTCCTGATTCTAGTTTTGTATAAGCTCTACAATTTTGACTTATTACAGTTCTTTCAACCATTATTCCATTTTCAAGTATTCGATCATATTTCAAAAAAGAATAAATTACATAGAATAATCCTATGATCAATAAAATGATGATAAATTTTTGATTATTGGTGTAAATTCTATCTTTCATTTGGTCCTTTTTCTGATGTTAATTCACCAATAATTAGTGTGGCCGTTTTTTTAGTTTTAGAATCATCTTTAAGAAAAAGTTCGTTTGTTAAAGAGTTTGCTCCAAATTTCTTATAAGAATCATTAACAATTTTAACACCTGCCCAAGCTTCATTATATTTATTTAAATCTTTTTCTGCCTCTTGAAGTTTGTTTGTCCATTTTCTAATCGTTTTATTTCTTCTAAGGTTTGTTAATTTATCTTTAATTCTAGCTACTTTGTTCGCACTAATATTCATTTTTCTGAATAATTTTTGTTCAAGCTTATCAACATATTTTATAGGTATAACTTTTTCTAAACTAGCTGATAATAACCCTCCCGTCAATGATTTCCAGAAATCGTACTCTTTTCCATCTTCAGTATTTAAATAATCCGCAGCAGTATTACCAATAGTATTGACCAAAATATCAATTCCGTTATTAATTAATTTTTTAAATATTGATTTTCAAACCACTCGTTACAACATTTTTTAGAGAATCGATTCCACCAGTTGCAAAGCCAGTCGCCCCAGAAATAGCCATTGACCATCCATTTATATTATTAGTCATTGCGTGGCGTAGATTATAATTAGATTCTCCCAAAAAATAATTATACCCAACTTGACCTGCATAATCTGCCAATATTCCTATTATAGCTCCTGCAGGTCCAGGGAATTCTCCATCATTGTCAACAAAACCTATAGGATCATTAAATGTAAAGACATAAGGGGAATATTCTGGTAGGTAATCAGAAGCTGGATCTAAGACACCCCATCTTCCAAGATCACTCATATACATCCTTGCTCCAAAATCATTCCAGCCTGTTTCCTGTAATTCTTTTCCTCCAAACTTATATTTATACGCCGGATTTCCTGCCAATACATTATACCCCTCATGCTTCAATCCAAACGGGTAATAATTACTTTCTTCAATGATCTCTGTTCCTGCTCCATTTTTAGCATAGTTTAATCTAACATTTCCAAGGTGGTCAGTATAATTATACACATACTTTCCGGTTTCAACATTAAAATATCCTTCTGCTGTTGGGAAGAATTTCAAAACAGAATTAGTATACTGGAAGCCATCCAGATAATCGGTTGTTTCTGTTCCAAAAACCTTTCTTACTTTCACTCCGTCTGCTCTGTAAATATAATCCGTTACTTTGGAGTTTTGGATAATCTTTCCTGGTAAATTTAGATAATTATATTGAATGGAGGAAATTCCTTTATCCAACTGGGTGGTCATATTTCCATTGAGATCATAAGTAATACTACTTCCTGTACTTCCTGATGCTAACGGATATCCACTGATGGCATTTCCGGTACCGATTTCTCTAAGATAAGATAACTTATTGCTTTGTTCTCCGTTTTCATAATGGTATTCCAGATTGTCCATTACTTCTGGGGCGGTATATCCAGGAAGCTGTTTTCCTCTTCTTAAAAGGCTTTTAATATTGCCGTTCAGATCATAGGTAAGCTGCTCGTGGTACTCTCCTCTTTCTAAATTCATGGCATCCCAGAAACGTCCTTCTTTAAGCCGGTTAAGGGCATCATATTCATAGGAGTAATTTCTCAGTACAACGTCATTTTGGGTAATCCATGACATTTGGGAAATATTGCCATTATATCTTGCTGAACCTGAAAACTGACTGTTTGGGTTACTGTAACGCAATTCGTAGGCAAACAGTTTATTCTGCAGATTGGAAGGATCATTCACTTTTGTCATCCAGCCTCTGATATTATAAGCATATTTGACACTCTGTAGTGGGCTTCCTGTGGTATTTCCTACATTTTTAGTCCGCAATTGCCCAAGATCATTATACAGATTTTCTGCCAACAATTCCTGAGCACCTCCGTTCACCTGATTCCAATGTCTTACGAGTCTTTCCTGGTGATCATATTCATAAGTTTCTTTGATAGTAACCTTCGTGTCACCAGCTGTTCTTTTATGTTCAACAAGGCTATACTCCGGTACTCCTGAAAATTTCAGGAAGCTTTCTGTCTTCGTGTATCCTCCAAGATGGTTCAAAGAATGCCTTGCGATAGACCTCCCTTTCTTGTCATAATAGGTGTAAACTTTTGTCCAGCCGTCATTTTCAATATTTTTAGTATAAGAAGCCGTTGGAAGGCTTTTAGTGCTGACTTCTGAATTCTGTGTTGTCTGAGGTAATACATCCTGCCCTAGAACCGCACTTACTGCTGGCGCTCCCTGAGGATACGTATCATAATAATTGACAGTCAGGAGTTTATCAACTGTTGTAGGATAAGACAGGTTTCCATATTCAATACTGGTTCCATTCAGGGTAAAGCTTCCTCCACGGGTTTCATAAGTGTCAGCAGATTGGTTATCAATCGTATTCTGTATCGCATTTCTTGGATTGGTATCTCTGGTAATCCCGGTATACACTACTCTTCCGAAACGGTCATATTTGGTAAACATCCATGACTGATCAGCCGAAAAATTCGCAATCCCATTTTTGAGGGCTGTATCTCTGGATAGAATAATCTGATCTTTTTTATTGTAAACCATTTGCTCCCAACCTTTCCCCGGAAGTTTCTTTTCTACCAGCCTGTTTTTACCATCATATTTATACTGATAGCAAAGATGTTCCAGTGCGGAAGCTGAAACGGCTGCCCCCGCAGAAGCTAAAGGCGGTATAACAAATGCCAGCTGGTCATATTCATTATAAACGTAATAAGTATCTGCATTTTCTGAAGCACTGATCACTTTTCTTACCAGTAAAGTCTGGCCTCTGCCGTTTTTAAATTCTATGGTTTTATTGTTGTCCTCATCTGTTACTGTATTTTTATACAGCTGGGCATTTCCATAGGTCCCGGACAATACAAGATCTGAAGAAGTTGCTCCGGCAACCCATGAGGTAACAGTGGTAAATTTTTTAACCTCACCTGTCGTGTTGGTTTCATATCCAAAAACAACAGGTTTGTTCTGCCAGTCAGTTCCTGGATTTTTCTGATTTAAAACTCTGTCTAGTGGAGAATTTTCAAGGGTTTTGTGGCTAAAAGGAAAAGAATCATTGATGCCATTGGACTGATAGTAACTATTGGCACTGCCTTCTACTCCGGTCTGGATATTTCCGCTCAATGAGTTCATAGGAACAGGCAGCCAGCTATCAACCTGTCTTCCAAAATTATCATAAGGGATATGAGTCACCAGGTCTTTTCCTCCAGATGTTGATTTAATATTAACAGCCTGCTTCGGTCTTCCCAAACCATCAAAAAACTGAATACTTTGTATCTGCTGAAGGGATCCGTCTGAAACGGCTGTAGCCACCAAATATTGTCTGGTATAGACATAATTTTCCGTCGTTGGAAGACTGGACGAATAATTGACTGTAATGGGAGTATAAGTTTCTCCATTGCCAGATGATGATCCTCCAATATAAGCCCGAAAAGTTCCATTGGCAGAACTGAACTTGAACCCAGGAAGCATCCGTATACTCTGAGGGTCTGCCACTTCAGTATTAGGAACAGGAGGTGAGTTTAAAACAATCTGCCCAAAATGATGAAGACTCCATAGCAACCCAATGCTTATATATATTTTTTTATACATTGATTTTATTATTAGCGGGTTGTATTGGATTTCATTATAAGAAACTGCTCTTTCAACTGCTTAATTTCTGAAACTACGTTTTTCAGCTCTGAGTTTTCTCCTTCTAATTTCTGTATTTTTTCCTGCTGGTCTTTCAATTGTCTCTCCTGCTTAATGGCATAGAGGGTAAGTTCTTCAATTTTCTGTAATAATTTAATCTGAAATTCACCCACGTTTACGCCTTCTTTTTCCATCATCTTTGCGGAAGCAATTTCTGGAAGGTGCTTTTTCTCTTTAATATGTTTTGCTACTTCTTCCAGATTGGGAAGGTTATAATTTTCCTCAAATACGAAGTCAGCAGTTGGAGTTAGCGTTACTTTTATTTCTTTTGCTTCCAGCTTACCTTGCAGTAAGGCATTTCCATTAGGCTTAATAGCCATCTGCACTTTCTTGTTTGTAATAAAGTTAATCGCTCCAAAATCCGGGGTTGTAATCTCATTTTCAATATTAAAGTCACCGTAAGTTCCATATCTGAAGTTATTGCCCGAGTATGTAGAATTTACTTCCAGATTAGCAGTAGTACTATTATACACTAAACGAACTATAGCACTGCCCCCGGTTGGTCCGAAAGATGAAAACTTTCCTAAAACTAAATTTTGGTCATTAACATTATCCTGAGCTACATGCAATTTACCATTGGGACTTGCAACTCCTATTCCAACATTTCCGTTACTGTCATTAATAACAAGTTTGGGGTTGGTATAATCTCCTTTGGATACAATCCACTGGCTGCCATGCAAATCACCAAAAAACCAACCATTAGTACCATTAAGATATTGGGTTTGAATCCCACGGATAAATCCTCCATCATTGGTACTTCTTTTTAAATATAAAATAGGAGAAGGGTTTTGAATGGTTACTTCTGAAAATGCTCCTTGTTGTGCAAAGGATAATTGAGCTGCTAAAATTCCTGCAATGAATAGTATTTTTTTCATCATTTAAGTTTTTTTATTGTTTATAGTTATATTTGAATTCTTTTAAGAGGTTACCTGTAGAGCTTTTTTCTCTGATTTCTTTAAGCCTGTTAGCCGAATCATAAAGATATACTTCCCTGATACCTGTAGGAGGTGTGATACTTCTAACTCCAATGAGTGGATCGTAGGTGTATGTAGTTATCTGATAGTTTGGCAAACTATTTCTGAATGTATTCAATACAGATAAAAGTGAAGTTTCATCATTATTAGCTGCTGCAGAAGCATCTGTATTGGATGCATTAACAATCGAATCAATTAACGACTGCGGAATATCTGTTAATTTCGCTCCTTCTATTTTAGCAATAGGCTGGGTTAGATTATACCCCCAGATAATTACTATCGAAACTCCATTTTTAGTGGTGAATTGTTGCAAGTTTCCTTTAGGATCATATTTATCGTAAGTAACCTTTTTTTCCATATCATCAGAGTACAGATTTTTGTTAAGCACTTCATATGGTAGAGGTAGGCTTGACGTTTTTAAGTCTGCATCGGATTGAGATAATGGATATTGTATTTTTACTTTGGAAATAGTGTTGCTATTTTTTTTTTACTTCAGTTTCCAATGGAATTCCAGTAATTCCTTTACTAAATAAATAGGGATTATTACCTCCTTCTGAATACTTGTAATTTGTGATAGTAGTTTCGTCAGGATTTATTAATTTGTACTTTTGGATTGATCCAAGGTTATTATAAGTAAAGTGTTCTGTGGTCTCAATAATTTTATTAGTAAAATATCGCTTCGTAATTGCAGAATCAATCTTATGAGATTCTGACATCATAGGAGTAGTATAAAAATGATATTTTGCAATACCGTCATACTCTCCAGTTGAGGCGATCAAAGGATCTTTTCCACTCAATAAAAATTTCTTTTCAGCTCTAACACTATAAAATTGATTAAATGGTAGTAGATTCTTGTATTTATATGTAACAGATTCAATAAGGTTATTATCAGCATTTTTGATCACTTTTTGTTGTAAAAGTCCATTATGCTGATTTTTAATTACAGGGAAATAGTCTGCTACAATATTTTCTAAATTATTATAATAATATTCTGTTTTCCCTTTTATTTGAAGGGGATTATTAATATTCACTGTACTCTCTGTAACTTTACCATATCCTACCGCATCATACTCACCAGAAGAAATCTGATCGGTAATCGACCAAAAACTGTTATAGGAATAAGAGGTGGAACAGTTGGTTGCCTGTCCGCAGTTAAAACAATAGTAATCCTTTTGCCTTAAAGGACTTATTCTATTTTGAAGAACGCCACTTTCATATTCATATTTTTTCCACTCAGATAAAATTCCTTGGCTGGAATAATTTTTTAAAGACTTTATTCTCGGACCATGTCCATAAGAAGTAAAGTTACTACCTATATTAGGCTTTTTTACGATGGTAAAAGATGTGTTTATTCCTGCGGAATGGTAAATATCCACAGCTTGATACATGCTGTTGTCAATATTTAATACCACTCTATTTTGAATTGTAGGATCAGTAGAACTGACAAGTTCAAATACCCCGTTAATTTGGAAGTTATATGTCTGGCTGAAATCAGTATTATTAGTAAGTTCCCCAAACTTCCATTCTTTAATAACTTCCAATACAGTTTCCCCGCCACCTGCATTCTTTTTAATTTTTAACAGTTTAATACTAGCATTAGCATTAGTCATCTGATAATAGTTATATCTTTTAGACTGTGGACCAGTAGAACCACCATCAAATCCGCCTGAAAATTCAGCATGAAAGTTCAAAGAACCTCCTTTGTCGTATGGAAAATCATATATATTGTTTAAAGGGCTATATCCTCCGATACCATTATTATTTAGATGGATTGTTTCGGATAGGTTGAATATCTGGTCATGACTGGGAATAAACTGGTTGTTAAAAGAATTAAGTTCGTACTCATAATCAGTATAGCCCTTAGTAGGATATTCAACCCTTCTAAGCATATATGAATTGACAAAATCTTTATTGGAATATCTATTATTTCCTTCGTAAGACACGGGTACTCCCATAGCAGGAGTGAGATAAAAGCTTAAATCAGGTAATAAATTATTATTATAGTGTCCGTTGTAATATCCCCAGAAATCTTTAGCAAAAGAAACTTTTGAAGGTAAAGTAGCGGAAAGGTCATAGTCAAATTTAAATTCTTCATTGCTATTGATCTTGTTACCGATATTATCATAAGTAAAAAAAGAAACTTTATCCAGCTTTAATCTTTTACCAAATGCATCTTTCATCTGGGTAAAGTTTTGCAATTCAGTAATAGCAGATGGAAAATCCTCCTGGTAAGGAAAATAGGTATAAATAAAATCTAAAGATTTAAATTTTTTGTTATTTCTTACATTTATAAAATCAATAGATTCAAGTCTTTTAAGATTGTTCCAACTATATAGATTAATATCCTGTCTGTCACCAAGATTAAAAATGATTTCCAGATCATCTGTTTTAATTTTTTTCAAAATTTTCACATTACTATTATTTAATGTGGCCTGTGCTGGCGCAAACTGATAATTTATTTTTCCATAACACATATCAGTAGGTCCTAAACTATAAGCAGAAGTTCTGATATTTCTCTGCTGGGAAAAAGAATAAAAATTATAATTTGCATCCTGATACTCAAAAGAGATCTGCTTCGTATTTGGAAATACAATTTTACTAATTTTATAGCTTCTACTGGAAAATTCTTCTGATAAAGATGTTCCATTGTAGCTGGAAAATATTTCTTTTTGCCCAAAATAATATTTTATCCCATTATCATCAGTAGCTATGATCTGATCATAAAAGACTTCAAATTTTATATTTTCACTTTTCTCCAACTGAATAATCTCACGGGTCTGAAGATTAATGAAAAAGCTTCCGCTATGCCCAAAGAAATTAAATCTGAAAATGTCAACCTCAGCATTTTTTCCATACACTATATCATTGACAACTGTATTTCCATCAGATCCGCTTGGAGATGATGGGGGGAAACATCCGGGGTTTTGCTGGTTACCGATAGTACACCAATCATAATCAACAAATCCTTTTTGTTTTACCACTTTAAATCTTCCTGTGCCTCCCGGATATAATTCGAGTCTATTATAAAATGGAATATATTCGTTTGGAGTAGCATAGCTTACATCATTCTGATCCGCCTTTCCTTTGACATCTTGATATATTACGCCTTCAGGCATCAGATTCCAGCCTAATCCCACCCATGTAGCCTGATCATCCAGTTTAATACCGGAAGCATTATAGTTCAAATTAATAGGCAGTTCAAATCCTGCTTCATGAATTGTATAGATAGGAACATTCGTTTGTGCTACTCCTGTATATGTACCGACTGGAATATCTCCATATCTTTTGAACATTGCTACTTCGGGCGAAGTGGGAAAGTTAACATTTGTTTGATTTTGTGAATAGAGCCAACTACAAAGCAGCAGGAGGCAAATACTATGATATTTTTTCATTTGCGTTATTTTTTAATTAGTTTAGCATTCGCCGTTTTATTGTTATCAGTTTTTATCGTCACCAGATAAGCGCCCTGCACCAAAGCCTGGGTATTGATCTTAGTCACTCTGTTCTTTGTTTTTATACTTTGAAGTTGTCTTCCACTCATGTCATACAACAGAATATCTGCTTCTTTGAAGTCGTTGAATCCTATTTCTATATAAGCATAATCTGAGACAGGATTTGGATAGATCTTGATGTCGTACTTTTCTATTAGTTGGTCTACCTGTTTATCTCCCAGTTTTACAATCTTCCAGTTTTCTTTTCCAAGCTCTTCTGCACTGGTTCCTGCAAGAATAATTGAACCATCTCGATTGAGTTTTAAATCTGAAAGTCTTTCTTCTTTTTGCCTGGATTCTCCTTTGACATGTTTTCTCCACTGCTCATTTCCGTTTTGATCCAAATACAGCATCCAGAAGGTTTCATCATCTGTTTCTATTCTTCCTTCAGCCTGGGTGTAACCTCCTAACAGAATTCCTTTAGACTTTTCACTTCCATCTTCCAGCCTCCCGCTTACCACATTCATTCCCATCAGAATGTCTCTGTTTTTGAAATTGTAGGACTTCTGCCACAGATCTTCTCCTCTTTCATTGAGAGCAATCAGCCAAAGGTCTGT